>CAJMPJ010000005.1 GCA_905215155.1 uncultured bacterium
GCTATGGACTTGGAAAAGGTGCCGAGATAGATGACCCGGTCCTTCTGGTCCATTCCCTGAAGGGCAGGTATGGGCTGCCCCTTATAGCGGAATTCACTGTCGTAATCGTCTTCGATCAGATACCTGCCTTCCTTTTCATAAGCCCAGCTTAAAAGCTCCTGCCTGCGTTTGACAGGCATAACGATGCCGGTCGGATACTGATGGGAGGGCATGACGTAAGCGGTATCCGCTCCGCTTTTCTCCAACAGCTCTGCATTTAGCCCCTGCTGGTCCATGAGAACGGGAACCACCTTGTAGTTCAGGCTGTGAAAAACACGGTATGCCTGCTTGTAGGTTGGATTTTCCATGGCAATCACCCGGTCATTCGATAATATCTGAGATAAAAGCATAAGCAGATATTCGCTTCCTGCTCCCACAATGATCTGCTCCGCACAACAGTTTACACCACGGGCAGAGTGAAGATATTCCCGGAGGGCTTCCCTAAAAACAGCCTCTCCCTGGGGATCTCCGGCCAGAAACATCTCCCGGTTGTCATCCACCAGAGTATTTTTTGATAATTTTCTCCAGGTGTTAAAGGGGAAGGCACAAAGATCAATTCCTCTTGGGGAAAAATCCACACTCCAATCCGGTTCACCATCTGTCTCCGAAGAATCTGTGTGAAAAAAAGAGGTTTTGTTATCCCCTTTTTCCTGTCCGGTATGGACCAGACCTTCAATTTTCAATACAAAATATCCCTTGCAGGGAACGGCTTCAATGTATCCTTCCGAAAGCAGCTGTTCATAAGCCATCTGGGTGGTGCTGCGGCTGATCTTTAGGTTCTCCGCAAGAAGGCGGGTAGAGGGGAGCCGGGTAGCAGGCTTTAAATTCCCCTTTTTTATTTCTTCTTTGATATAGCTGTATATCTGACTGTATAAAGGCAGTCCTGCCTGATTTTTTAAAGGTATCATCAGTTCCATAGAAAGAAATGCCTCCTTTCTTCTCGGAAATGGAAAAATGCCGCACGCCCTCTCTTTACTCGGTCATGCAGCATTCTTCCTTTGACCGGCATTCCAGCCTGTCACCATTATTTTTTAATTTTAAATGAACTCTTTAAGGAAACGATCCGGTTGAATACCAGATGTTCGGGAGTACTGTCTTTGCAGTCAATGCAGAAAAATCCGTTTCTGACAAACTGGAAACTGTCATAAGCCTTTGCGCCCTCAAAGCTTGGCTCCACATAACAATTATTTAATATGGTCAAAGAATTGGGATTTAAATTCAGGCTTCCGTCCTCGTTTAACTTGCCCTTCTCTTCATCCACAATATTCTCATACAGACGGCACTCTGCCTGAACTGCGGTAGCTGCTGCCACCCAGTGAATGGTGCCCTTTACTTTTCTTCCTTCAAAACCGGAACCGCTCTTTGTCTCCGGGTCGTAGGTACAGTGAACTACGGTCACATTGCCCTCGGCATCCTTCTCACATCCGGTACAGGTTACAAAATAGGCATTCATCAAGCGGACTTCATTGCCTGGGAACAGACGGAAATACTTTTTAATGGGTTCTTCCATAAAATCTTCCCGTTCGATATAAAGCTCCCTGCCAAACGGCAGTTTTCTCTCTCCCAGTTCGGGATTTTCCAGATTGTTGGCGGCATCCAGATATTCTATGGTTTCCTCCGGATAATTGTCAATTACCAGTTTGACCGGGTCTAAAACCGCCATCATTCTCGGTCTCTTTAACTTTAAATCTTCCCGGATACAGTATTCAAGCATGGCATAATCCACAGAACTGTTTGCCTTGGAAACGCCTACCAGGTCCACGAACATCCGTAGTGCTTCCGGGGTATAGCCTCTTCTTCTTAATGCTGCAATGGACACAAGACGAGGGTCGTCCCAGCCGTCTACCACGTTGTCCTCTACCAGCTTTTTGATATAACGCTTTCCGGTTATCACATTGGTCAAATACAGCTTTGCAAATTCGATCTGACGGGGAGGACTTACAAATTCACATTCCTTCACCACCCAGTCATACAGCGGTCTGTGATCTTCAAATTCCAGGGTGCAGATGGAATGAGTGACGTTTTCAATGGCATCTTCGATTGGATGAGCAAAGTCATACATGGGATAAATACACCATGCATCCCCGGTGTTATGATGGGTCATATGGGCCACTCGGTAGATGACCGGATCACGCATATTGATGTTGGGGGATGCCATATCAATCTTCGCACGGAGAACTTTCTCTCCATCCTTATATTTGCCCTCTTTCATCTCTTTAAAAAGTGTCAGGTTTTCTTCCACGCTGCGGTTCCGGTAAGGACTTTCTTTACCCGGAGTCTTAAAATCGCCCCGGTATTCCCGAATCTCTTCTGCAGTCAGATCACAGACATATGCCTTTCCCTTCTTTATTAAAAGAACGGCACGATCGTACATCTCCTCAAAGTAATTGGAGGCAAAGAACAGGCGGTCTTCAAAATCTGCGCCCAGCCACTTCACATCTTCTATAATGGATTCTACGAATTCTGTCTTCTCCTTGGTCGGGTTTGTATCATCAAAACGGAGGTTGAACTTTCCACCATACTTTTGCGCCAGGCCATAGTTAAGTAAGATGGACTTTGCATGTCCAATGTGCAGATAGCCATTTGGCTCCGGTGGAAATCTGGTCTGTACATGATTATAAACACCTTCTGCAAGATCCTTGTCTATCTCCTGTTCGATAAAGTTCTTAGAAACCACTTCTTCCTTGTTCTCTTCCATTTTTCTTCCTCCATGTCAGTAATTCCAATAATACATTATCATACCATACTTCATCCATTTAGAAAAGGGGGATTATTTTCTTGAAGCAGATTTCCAAATTGCCGATTTTTCTTCATACTGCTGATTGATCCAGTTTACCGCCTGTTCTCTTCCTTCCTCCGAAAAAGGAAACTTCATTTTGGTCTTCTGCTCTTCCGGTGTGGCTTCATAGCAGTAAGGTTCCGGATATACGGCAGCCTCCAATTCTTCTTCCACCTTACTGACCCGGTAACGCATTCCATTCATGCTTCCGGTATAGGCTTCTTTTTTAAAAAACTGCATGGGTACAAAAGTTTCTTTCTTTAACATCGTCTGACCTCCTTTTTATGGAAAACCTGTTTCTCTATTACTTTCATCGGTCCAACTCTCTATAAATTTAAGGCTGCTGCATCAGCGTTTTCAGATCTTCTGATGCAGCAGCCCTATGGCTTTCCTATTTTTATTCTCTATTCTGCCAAGGCATCGTTACATCCCAGGGCCGTTTTTCTTCTTTCCGGCACCATTTTGTACACCAGGTCCGGCTTCCTGTTCCCAGGATGCAGCAGTCGTAGAAGGTTCCTTTTCATTCTCCCTGGTTGAAACCGCTGTAGTCGGGACAGGTGCTGTGGTTGGTGCCGCTGTCGTTGGCTCAGAGGCCGGTGGTGCGGCAGTCGTTGTGGGTGCAGCTGTCGTTGGTGCCGCAGTGGTGGGAGCCGTTGTCTCCTCAGGCTTTCCTGCCGCCCCCGAAGTGGTCTTTGATTCGGTTCCCGGCAGGTGGTAACAGAGAACCGGGATTCCTGCACTTATATTTTCAAAAATTGTCTTAGCAACTGCGGGAGGTAGATTGATGCAGCCATGAGAACCGCTGGTCTTAAAGATGGAACCTCCGAAGCTGCTTCTCCATTTGGCATCATGAAGGCCGATGTTCCCGTTAAATGGCATCCAGTATGAAACCGGAGTTCTGTAATTTTCTCCCTTAAGTGTGGCGTTCCTTTCCTTATAGGTAAGGGAATAGGCTCCTGCCGGGGTTGACCAGCCTTTGGATTCATTGCCTGATACAAAATCTGATTCCACAACCAGTTTCCCATCTTTATAGAAATACAGATGCTGGGCCGTTAAATTGATCTCCACATAAGTGTTTCCGTAGTCTTGGCTGCCGTGGCTGGCAGCCTTTTGTTTATAAACCGGCTCTCTTGACTGACTGTTCCCGGTCCTTATCAGTTCTGCCAGCTCATTCGCCTCTGAGCTCTGGTTTATCCTCCACCCATAGTTTCCTCCTGTTATCCTGACGCTCTGCCCATAGGAGGTCTTTAAGTTCTTCGCTTTATACGCCGTATCGTACTGATCTGCCAGTTTTTTTACAAATGCAAGGACGGATTTGCTGTCCAGATAGACCTTGCCGCTTTCATCGGTTTTGATCCACTTGGATATGGTATCTCCATTTAAAACCTTTTTTTCATTTCCAAATTTATATGTAATGGTCGTATTGACATATCTGTTCATGGTCTGGACCTTTTCCACCAGCTTCGGGTCATCGGTCCGAACCTTAGGGGATATATAGACACCTGCTTCATCAAGGGAAATCTCGGGTTTTAGATTCATGACCGCATCAGAAATCACTGCCTTTATCTTTTCCGGATCTACTTGTTTTCCTTCTGCTGCCGGTATAATGTGATATCCCTGCCCGGAAACATATTCCGATACGGCTGCATCCCGCACCTTTTCTTCCGGTTCCTCCGTCATGCAGGATAAGGCAGAGACGGCTTTATTAAATTTATCCTCGTGGTACCGGATCATAGTACCAAGTTCAAAAGACTGATGCTTCTTCAAGTGCTTTCCCCAGGAAAGAGGCTTCTGCTCTGCCAGCAATTTCTCAAGAGTTCCGTCAAATTCCGATTCCAGACCGATGTCACTGCCCTTTAATTCTTCCGTGTCTCCTCCCCGTTCCTGAATGGTAAGCTTATAACCGCCAATGCTTGAAGCGATCATATTCTTCACTTCCTCAACGGACTTTTTGGACACATCCATCTCATTAATGGTGGTATTAGGGAAAAACACCTTCTCGTATGCTCTGCTCATCTGGATATATGCCAAAGCAGAAATTAACCCTGCCGCTGCAACAGCTGCGCCACCGATGGCTGCCCATTCCTTTAATCCAAAGGACCTTTTCTTTCTGCTGCGCTGATTTTGTTTTTCCATTTATTTCCTACCTCTTTACTAGCCTTTACTTTCAGAATTAATTATAACTGAAAACCGCGAAATATGTCTAAAGTTTTCCGGTACATTTCTTAACTTTTTTATTACGATTTTTCATAAATAGATTTTATGGGGGATCACAACAGACCTTTTTCTCTCATAAACTGAAAATAAGAATGTTCCAAAGGACACCTTCATGACACGTTTTTCTTCTGTCTACGGAACGGTCACTTCCGTTAATCCGTTAGAAACTTCTGCCCTCTCCCACAGCTGCTCCCTGCTTATTTCTGTTATGAGCCAAAACCTTGGAGAGGTAAAATTTGTGGTCCATCCCGATACTTATGTTTTAGACCAGCATACGTTTGAAAAAGGAGAGCCCATTATTGCCATTTATGATACGCAAGTCCCCGTTCCTCTCATCTATCCTCCTCAGTACTCCCCCATCATACTTGCAGAAAATGACGACGGATACTTGGCTATGTTTGATTATTTTGACGAAAACCTTTTAAATACAGAGGAAACCCTGAAGCTTAATATTCCGGATTCGGATTTTTCAGAACTCCTGCTTCCTAACGGTCAGACGTTTTTTTACATGCCGGGAAATCATTACCTGTTCGTTTTATATATGTTTACCACCCGCAGCATTCCGGCAATCACCACACCGGATAAAGTGATTGTCTTTTGTTCCCAAGAAGAATAAGGATGCAGCGGACAAAAAAACACCTCCATACAGGGCTTATTGTTTCATCGCCCTATATGGGGGTATCCTGTCAGGATCCAGACGGATTTCCTTTGTCATTACAGCTCTCTTTTGAAGAAGTCTGTATATGCTATGAGTCCGCAAGGTATCCCTTCTTTTTTAATTCCAGCTCAATTCTGTCTAAATGTTTCACGGAATCTGCCGCAACCGTATGATAGTGACAGCCATTGGTCAGAATTTTAAGCGGCTGATCCCCGGATTGCTTCAGAGCTTCCATGAATTCCTCTGCATCCAACCGGTTATTGATAATTAAATCCACATGGATCTGTCCATAAACCTCATGCTCAATGAATACGTCCAGAAGCCTGCCGCCATAATCCACGATGGTCTGCAGCTCGCTTAATGTATCCTCCGTCGTATGGTTGGCACAGAAAACCCTGACGCAGTCAGCCCCCTCCTTAGAGGTCTCACGGCGAAGGATATAGCCTTTGTTGGTTGAGAGGATCTCTTCCTGTTCCGCCCTCATAAGTGCCACATCCTGAACCACAACCTGTCTGCTCACTCCAACTCTTTTTGCCAGCTCTGTCCCTGAAACAGGCCCTTTCTCCTGATTTAAGATCTCCAGGATTTTTTTTCTGCGTTCGGTTCCATCCAATTTCTGTTGATCCCTGCCTTTTCCTCGAATTGTTTTGCGGTTCAAAGGAATTCCCATGGTTTCTTACTCTAGTAATGGCAGATGACAGGGATTCCTGCATACACAAGGCTGTATAAATCCCTTGCCTTCTTAGGGGGAAGGTTGACACAGCCATGGCTTCCGTTGTTCTTGTAGATCGTACCGCCGAACCTGCTTCTCCAGTTGGCATCGTGGAAACCGATTCCGCCGTTAAAAGGCATCCAGTAATCCACATGGCTTTCATACTCATAGGTCCCGTCGGCCTGCTTGGCTCCACGAAGGATACGGTCTGTCTGTTTGTAAGCCAGGGTGTAGATTCCCTCCGGTGTGGTATGGTTCTTTGATACGTTGCCGGTCACACAGGGTGCCTCCCATACTAAAACGCCATCCTTATACATATAGACATGCTGGGCTGCCATATCTGCTTCCACATAGGTTCCGCCCCAGTCAACGTTGCGGTCAGCCGCTCTCTTTACATAATTGGGTTCCCTGGTCTGGCTCTGGCCGGTACGTATGACCGCAATCAATTCCCCGATCTCCGCAGGCTGATTGATCTGCCAGCCGTAAGCACCGGAAAGAGTCAGGTCCCTGCCGCTTGTGGTATGGAAATTCCTTCCTCTTCCTACTGTATCGTACTTATCCGCAAGAGATTTCACATAGGCTGCCGCTTTCTCTGTGCTCACCTGAATGACCCCGTCGGTCAGGCCGGTGATCCAGGAAGATATCTCCTCCCCCTTCAGCACTTCTGACTTGCTGCCAAAGGCATAGGTGATCTCCATCTCTCTCACCCGGTTAAGTGCATCACATTGGGCCTTTAAGCCTTCATCCTCTTTTGTGACTGTGATGCTGTCATAGCAGCCGGACTCTTCTAAGTCCACTTCTTTCAGTTCCTGATTCAAAGCACTTTTTACAACCGCTTCCAGCTTTCCTGCATTGACACTGTTTCCCTGCACTTCCGGAATGATGGTAAACGGCTCTCCCTGCTTCCAGTCTGAAACTCTGGCATTGACTGTGGCTACAACACTTTGTCCGCTTACAAAGGATAATCCATTGAGTTTTTCTTTTAACTTCTGCTCATCAAAGGATACGGTGCTTTTTAAAGCATGACTGTTATCCTCTGCAGGCCCTGCCACACGTCCGGAGGCGTTCTGATCTTCCAGAACCTTCTTTAATCCGTCTGTGACCAGCACCTGATATCCGATATCCGTCCCTTTGATTACTTCCGTTTTGTTCCCTTTTCCTTTGACGGTAAGGTTGTATTCTCTGCCATAAAAACCCTCTATCTGTACTTTTGCTTCTTCGATGGTCATGCCGCCCACAAGGACACCGTTGATCTTGGTTCCGGGCACAAATTTTGAAGCATCATCTGCCAGTGCAATCGTCGCTCCTGCCAGCATAAATAACGCTGCCAGTAACATGATTCTTCCTATCGTACCTGCATGATTTCGTTTCGTGTTCATTCCGTTCAAATCCTTTTCTCTTTTTTATGGAAATCACTTCCATACCTCCTAGGGTAACATGATTTCTGCGGAATAACAAGCATAAAAATCGCCTAAATTTCCTGACAGATACCAGTTTCCCATATTTTATTTTAAGAAAAACCGCAAAAAAGCGAGCCTGTAAAAAAGCCCGCCTGTAATTACCGCTGTTCCAAATGTTTTAAAATCTCCTTCTTATATTCCAGAAATTCTTCTGAAACGGGAAAGTCTTTGCTTCTTGGTTTTGGTTCTTTTATGAGGATCTCCCTGGTAATTTTCCCCGGAGACCCGGTGAGAATGCATATCCGGTCAGAAAGTAAAATAGCCTCGTCGATGTCATGGGTGATAAACAGAGTGGAAAGCTTGATTTCTTCCATCACCCTTAAATACCACTCATGCAAGGTATGCTTGGTCAGCATATCGAGAGCGGAAAATGGTTCATCAAGAAGAGCAATTGGCTTTGAAGATAAATAAGTCCTCAAAAGGGCCGCTCTCTGCCGCATACCGCCGGACAGCTGGGAAGGATATTTCTTCTCCGTCCCCTCTAAGCCAAACATCGGAAAATATCCGGCAGCCTTTTTTCTGGCTTCTGCCTTTTTCACTCCTGAAAGCAGCAGAGGAAGGGCAACATTATCTATCACGGTACGGTAAGGAAGGAGTAAATCCTTCTGAAGCATATAGCTGACCTTTCCCGGCTTTCCGGTTACTTCTTGCCCCTCCATATACACATGCCCCTCATCGGGCAGGCTAAGACCTGCAAGGATCTGGAACAGCGTGGTCTTTCCTCCGCCGCTGGCACCGAGAAGCGAAACCAGTTCCCCTTTCCGAAGTTCCAGAGAAACTCCTTCCAGAACAGTTCTTCCGTCAAAGGATTTTTTTATGCCTTCCGCCTTTAATTGTACCATTGGCTCCTCCTCATCTTTTACTGGGGCAGATAATCGTTTGAAAAACCGGTATTTTCCGGAATCTCAGCTTTTGACAGCCCCTTTTCATTGAGCCAGTTATAGAACCGGTTCCAACGTTCCGGGTCAATATATCCCCAGACATCCACGTCTGCCTGATATTGATCGGCCAGATATTTCTGGCTTTTCATTACAAGTTTTTCATCAAGCTCCGGGGCTGCTTTAAGTAAAATTTCTGCCGCTTCTTCCGGATTCTTTACCGCATCTTCATAGCCCTTGCTCAAAGCACCCAGAAATGCCCTTGCAGTCTCAGGATCCCTTTCCAAAAAATCATTGCCCGCAATAATGACAGGGGTATAGTAATCAAATACAGGGTTTATATCCTTAAAGGCGAAATAGTCGGTATCCAAGCCTTCCAGATCCATCTTTATGCCAGCCCAGGCATAAAAGATCCAGATCGCGTCCACAGATTTTGTTTTTAAGGCAGAAACTTCATCGGTCACTGTACTTGGAATCATCTCGACCTTGGAAAAATCGCCTCCGTCGGACTCCATTACATCTTTGATCATAGCTTTTTCCACCGGATTGTCCCAGGTGGCATATTTCTTTCCTTCCAGCCCCTTGGGGGAGGCCATGCCTTCCCCTTTCCGGGATATGATTCCAGAGGTGTTGTGCTGAATCACCGCAGCCACTGCTGTGATGGGAAGAGCGTCATCTCCCACCAGTGCAGGTGCCATGGTGTCCTGGAAGGACATGCCAAAGTCCGCTTTTCCTGAAGCGACCAGCACCTCTGCGCCATCCTCCGGCGGCTGAACGATCTCAACGGACAGTCCTGCATCTTTAAAATATCCCTTTTCCTGTGCCACATAAAGGCCGGTATGATTGGTGTTGGGCGTCCAGTCAAGGACAAAAGTAACCTTTTTCAAAGACCCTGTTTCTCCATTGGCTGCCTGCTTTTCCTGCTTCTGGCAGCCGGTCAGTGATGCGGCAAAAGCCGCTGCAATAAGAATTGCCAAGCCTGTTTTTTTCATGCTTTCCTCCATAGTCTGAAACTGTCTGTCAACGGTCCTCCCAAGGCATGCATTTTTTCGCCAGCATGTCCACGCCTTTCATAAGCAGGAGACTGATGACAGATATAAGAAAAATAACTGCAAACATCTTATCAAAGGCAAATGCCTTCTTCACCCGGGTCATATATACGCCCAGCCCGCCAAAGCCTCCCAGCCATTCCGAAATGACTGCCCCCACAACCGCATAGGAGGCGGAGATCCGGAGACTGGAAAAAAACTGCCCCATGGCTCCGGGAAGCTTGATGTAACGGAAAATGCTGATGGTTCCGGCTCCCATAGACCTTAAAAGATTTACCGCATCCGGATCTGCGGATTGAAAACCGTTTAAAAGCCCTATGGTGACCGGGAAAAATGTGGTCAATACAATCAGGATGACCTTTGGAGTCATCTCATAGCCGAACCATAACACCAAAAGCGGAGCCAGAGCTACCGTGGGTACGGTCTGTGTCAACACGATCAGGGGGTAAAACGCCCGGTAAAGTCCAGCAAAATGGTCCATCACCACGGCAATGACAAAACCGGTGGCCACACCCAGAAAAAGTCCGGCAAACGCCTCTGTCAGTGTTATCTTTGCATGCTCCATAAGTGCCGGGAATTCGGTCAGAAACGCATTTCCCACACTTATGGGCGATGGCAGCAGGTAAGAATCCACCAGCCCGAAGTAAGAGATCCCCTGCCACAGAAAAAGAAGCCCCAAAACCGCCGAACAGGACCACAGGTTATTGGTGATGCTTCGTGACTTTCTTTTCAATCGTTAATACCTCTCCTTCCGGCCGGTAAGTAACTTTGATATAAGCGGCCACAGACGGAGCACCTGCGCGGATGGCAATATGCTGGCATTCCTTTACCACATCCATCAGTTCGTCGTAATCGCCTTCTATGGCTGTTTCAAAAGGTCCTACATAATAATTAAGTCCGGTGCTTTTGATATAATCAATCACCTGATCTACAATACGAATTAATTCCTCATCATTTTTTGCTTCCGGAAGTGACTGGATCGCTACGCTTGCATTCATATATTTTCTCTCCTTTTTTATAAATACAGAAAACCCGTCCGGATATCCGGGCGGGTCTACAGGCTGTGCCTTAAAGTCTCCTACGCTGGCATTATCCAGATCAGGTTACAGGGTTCGGAACAATTCTGTTCCATCTCAGCCGGACTTTCTCCAGCACCCCTTTTTATTTTCATTGCAAGTATACATCGAACCGGCAGGAAAGTCAAGCGGCACCAATCACTCCTCTAACAGATTCTGCATTCCTCCCAGGCTGATCCCAATCGTGGACAGATTGTGGAGAAGGGCAGAAGTCGTGGGCGCTATAATCCCTGCCGCGCCCAAAAGGATGAGGCTGGTGTTGATGCCAACGATATTCCGGTAATTGCTGTGGATCCGTTTCATCAGACTGTCACTCAACAGCTTTAAGGTGACGATCTCAAAAAGATTGTCCGCTGCAAGGGTGATATCCGCTATCTCTCTTGCGATCTCCGCTCCGTCACTGATGGCAATGCCCACATCTGCGGCAGAAAGGGCCGGAGAATCATTGATCCCGTCTCCCACCATGATTACCACATTGCCTGCCGCTTTTTCCTGCTCGATAAAACGGGCCTTCTGCTCCGGCAGGACTTCTGAGTAATACTCATCCACGCCGACTCTGGCTGCTACCGCCCTGGCCGTCCGCTCACTGTCTCCGGTCATCATGACCACCTTGCGGATTCCTGCTTTCTTTAAGGAATTGATTACCGCTCCTGCCTCTTCCCGGAGAGGGTCCTCCACACAGATCACGGCTGCCAGCTTCTGGTCCATGGCAAGGTATAGATGGCTGCAGTCTGACGGAAGCTGGTCAAAGGTCTCCCGGTAAGCTTCATCCACCGTACAGGCCTCATCTTCAAATACAAAATGATAGCTGCCAATGACCACCTTCCTGCCCTCAATATAGGAGGCAATGCCATGGGCTACAATATAATCCACTTTAGAATGCATTTCTTCATGCTCCAAGCCCATATCCCTGGCTGCTTTCACCACAGCCTTTGCCATGGAATGGGGAAAATGTTCCTCCAGACAGGCTGCGATCCGAAGCATCTCTTCCTTGCTTTCCCTGCCAAACGTCACCACTTCCTTTACCGTAGGTCTTGCCTTTGTCAGAGTCCCGGTCTTATCAAAAACCACCACAGCGGCATCGGCCACTGCCTCCAGGTATTTTCCTCCTTTTACGGTCATGTGATACATGCTGGCCTCGCGAATGGCAGAAAGCACAGAGATAGGCATGGCAAGCTTTAAGGCACAGGAAAAGTCCACCATAAGAACAGAGATGGCTCTGGATACATTTCTGGTGAGCAGCCAGGTCAGGCCGGTCCCTAAAAGAGTATAGGGCACCAGCCGGTCTGCCAGATGGCCTGCCTTGCTTTCCAGGGAAGACTTCAGTTTTTCTGACTCTTCTATCATGGTAACGATCTTTTCAAACCGGGTGGAACCGGACACCTCCCGGACTGTGATGACAAGCTCGCCTTCTTCTACCACCGTTCCGGCATATACATAGCCTCCGGCTTCTTTTTTCACCGGAAGGGATTCTCCCGTAAGGGAAGCCTGGTTGACCATTGCCTCACCCGAAGCCACAGTGCCGTCAAATGGAATGACATTCCCCATATGGACCACGACTTTATCGTTCTGTCTGACGGAGGAAGCATCTACAAGCACCTCCTGGGCGCCGCTTACAAGCCATACCCTGTCCACATGCAGGGACATGCTTCTGGCCAGATCTCCTACCGATTTTTTATGGGTCCATTCTTCTAACAGTTCCCCGATCCCAAGCAGGAACATGACAGAACCGGCGGTCTCCGCTTCCCCTCTTATGAGAGAAACGCCAATGGCTATGGCATCTAAAACCGCCACTTCCATCTTTCGGAGCAAAAGGCATTTCAGTCCTCTTATGATGTATTTTATGGATTTTATGCCAATGGCAAAAGGCCGTATGGAAGCGGGAACTAACAGCTTTCCCGCTGCTCTGAAAAGTACCTTTAAGACCAGCTTTTCCTGATAAAGTGCATTCAGCTCCCGTCCGGAATGTTCCAGAACCGCCGGCGGCACTTCCACCCTTTGATAATCAAACTGCTTCAGCGCCTTTATGACCTCTTCCCGTCTGTCGGTATAAGTAATAACTGCATCCGCTGTCCGCTCCCGGACCTTCACGGATGTTATTGTTTTTATTCCATGCAGATAATAAAGCAGTGTATCCGCTTCCCGGTAAGTCATCCGTCTCTGCACCAAATGGATTCTTAGCCGTCCTGGTATTTCATGTTTTATGATAAACTTCACGTCTGCACCTCCGTACAGAAAACGGGGCCAAAAACCACCGGCCCCGCTCTGTCATATTCTTTTGTAGTCTGGCGGTTTTAACCTTTATGCTTGTGCACCTTCA
Organism: uncultured bacterium; assembly: GCA_905215155.1. Classification (GTDB taxonomy): domain Bacteria; phylum Bacillota; class Clostridia; order Lachnospirales; family Lachnospiraceae; genus Lacrimispora; species Lacrimispora sinapis. The sequence continues at coordinate 13,189 of CAJMPJ010000005.1, forward strand.
GCTTCTTCCACGGCGGCAGCTTCCTTTAATTCACGTTCTTCATTGATCTGCTTTGCTTCTGCAAGAATATCTTCCGCATTCTCCTGAATGGTTGTTGCAGTCTTCATCACACAATCCTTTGCCCGAAGAGCGGCTGCGGTACAGTTGGTATAAACTTTTTTTGCATCCTTGCTGGCAAGAAGCTTAATACCGGCAGTTCCAAACAGGATTCCTCCAATAAAAATCCCCATATTTTTAATTTTAGAAATATCCAACATCTTTTGTATCCTCCTTTGAATTACCAATTATTTCCTATTATTACATCATCATAGCAGGTGTGTTTTCGGTTAGTCAAAGATAATTGTTTTATGTGATAATTTTTCTCATTTTCGTGCAGCAGCCGTTACCTCAGACCAATGCAGCAGTGCCAAAGCTCCGATCTCCGGGTCATACATCAGTCCCAGATTGTCTTTGATCTCTTTATAGCAGTATTCCAAGGAATAGGCAGTCCGGTACCCCCGGTCAGAGGTCATGGCATCAATGGAATCGCAGATGGCAATGATTCTGGCTCCCATAGGGATTTCCTTTCCCTTTAGGCCCTCCGGATACCCTTTGCCGTCGTATCGCTCATGGTGATATAAAACAATATCTTTTAGTTCATTCAAATGCCTGGATTTGCTTAAAATATCGGCACCTATCCTGGGGTGTTTTTTCATGGCATTCCATTCTTCTCTGGAAAGTCTGTCCGGCTTATTAAGGACCGCGTCGGGAACACCGATCTTACCGATGTCATGAAGATGAGCCGCAATGTGGATCTTCTCCACCTCGTCCTGGGGAAGTCCCAACCGCGCAGAAAGGGTCAGCGCCATATCGCTGACCCTTTGAGAATGCCCTGCCGTATAAGGGTCTTTTGCATCGAGTGCACTTACAATGCACTCGATGATTTCATGGTAATCAATCCCATCCCTGCATAACTCAAATCCTGTTCCTGTATTCATATTTTACATGCTCATTTCTTTGGTTAGTATTAGCTAACTTCAGATCAACAAGATTAATAGCAGCCGGCCTGCTCACATTCACATGGTTTTACCGATATGGATGTGATCTTCTGGTCATTCAAATAGCCGCACGCAGAAAGTCCTGCCCTCACCACCGAATTCCAGTTTTTTGCAGACAAGTGATATGTGGTCTCATCATCCAGTACCACGGTACATGCATCCTCCATGGAACAGGTTTCTGAGTAAGCGATCTTGTACATGTTCTTGCGGCTGATTGCTCCGATTTCTTCCAGGACATTTACCATCCGGTAAACGGTTGCGGCACCGATGCTCTCGTCAACCTTCGATGCTTTATAATATATCTCCTTACAACTGGAGCATTCATGTTCCAGAATAATATCCAGCAGCGTGAGGCGCTGTTTTGTTATTCTGCATCCTTTTTCCTTCAGCTTTTCAATGATAAGCTCTTTCTGCATTTTTGATCTGTGATAGCTTCTGGAATCAGTCACTTTTCTTTTTTCACTGATAATATTGCGGTCTTCCATTTGGGCACCTCCATTTACTGTAATAAGGGATTTTAACCATTCACCTTCCGGATGCAGTCTTTAGTGACTGCAATGTCCTCCGCAATCTTTGCATGACACACCGCATTGAATGGATTTTCCGTTTTTCTTGTCACGAATCATACTCTTAACAATCAACGCCACCGCGCCGACGACAACCAATAACACAACCATTGTTCCCATAGAGAACCTCCTTATATTTCGAGCCTGCACATATCATGCAGGCTCATATTAACGTGTACTGCCGCTTATTTTGCGCCTGCTACACTTTTGAAATTTGCTTTTGATCTTTTAGTATCCTTCGCTGGTCTTACCAACAGGTAAATGAATCCTGCAATCAGAACAAAGGCTACTGCTGTAAAGATTCCGAATGTTCCAGTTGTGATCAGCATACCAATCTGGTAAACACAAAGTGCTACCACATAGGCAAGAAGTGTCTGATAACCAATTGCAAACCAGAACCAGCTCATATTATTCATTTCTCTTTTGATTGCACCCATAGCTGCAAAACATGGAGCGCAAAGAAGATTAAATACCAGGAAGGAATAAGCAGCAATGGTTGTCATGCTTCCTGCAAGAGTTCCCCAGATCTCGCTGCCATCTTCTGCAACCTCTGCAAATCCGTAAAGAACTCCAAAGGTTCCGACAACGTTCTCTTTTGCAATCAGACCCGTAATTGCGGCAACTGCAGATTTCCAGTCCCCCCAGCCCAGAGGAGTAAATATCCAGCTGATGGTTCCGCCGATCGCTGCCAGAATACTGTGATCAAGTTCCATGGTATCCAACATTCTGAATTTTCCGTCTACCCAGCCGAAGTAAGAGGTAAACCACACAAAAATGGTAGCTAAAAGAATGATCGTTCCAGCTTTCTTAATAAAGGACCAGCCGCGTTCCCACATGCTCCTTAAAATGTTACCAACGGTAGGCATATGATAAGCCGGAAGTTCCATAACGAAAGGAGCCGGATCGCCAGAAAATCTTTTGGTCTTTTTCAGAATAATACCAGAGCAGATAATTGCTGCAATACCTACAAAGTAGGCACTTGGAGCTACCCATGCTGCACCTCCGAATAATGCACCTGAGATCAGGGCAATGATCGGAAGTTTGGCTCCACACGGAATAAATGTGGTAGTCATGATGGTCATCTTACGGTCACGGTCATTTTCAATGGTACGGGAAGCCATAACACCTGGAACGCCGCATCCGGTACCGATTAACATCGGAATAAAGGATTTACCGGAAAGACCGAACTTACGGAAAATACGGTCCATAATAAAGGCAACTCTTGCCATATATCCGCAGCTCTCAAGGAAAGCAAGGAAAATAAAGAGAACCAGCATCTGAGGTACGAAACCTAAAACAGCACCAACACCAGCCACGATTCCGTCAAGAATCAGGCCCTGGAGCCAGTCTGCACAGCCTACAGCTGTCAAAATGCCTTCAACAACAACCGGAACACCTGGAACATCAATGCCAAAGAAGCTGAAGCCATCGCCAAATACACCATCATTGGCCCAGTCTGTTGCCCAGGTACCTACCGTTGTAACGGACACATAATATACAAGGAACATAACCGCCGCAAAGATCGGCAATGCCAGAAAACGGTTTGTAACAATACGGTCGATTTTATCCGATACCGTAAGCCTTTCGGTTTTGTTTCTTGTAAAGCATTCATTTATGATAGAGGAGATGAACACATAGCGCTCATTGGTAATAATACTCTCCGTATCATCATCCAACTCCCGCTCAATCATGCGGATCTCTTCGGATACATCAGGAACCCGCTTTAACTGGCTTCCGATCTTGCTGTCCTTTTCCAAAAGTTTGATTGCAAAGAAACGTTTCTGTTCCTCAGGAACATCATTTCCTAACTTTTCTTCTATAGAATCTAATACGCTTTCCAATTCCGCCTGGAATTTGTGAACGGGAATGCTGCTCTTTTTCTGCTTGGCAACGGCAACAGCCCTTTCAGCGGCCTGCTGAATCCCGGTTCCCTTTAGTGCGGAGATTTCTACGACCTCACAGCCCAGCTTCTGACTCAGCTTGCTGATATGTATCTTGTCTCCGTTCTTCTCAACGATGTCCATCATATTGATAGCCATGACTACAGGGATTCCCAGTTCCATAAGCTGGGTGGATAAGTATAAGTTACGTTCAATGTTGGTACCGTCCACGATATTTAAAATCGCATCCGGACGTTCTCCGATCAAATAATTTCTGGCTACTACTTCTTCCAGTGTGTACGGAGAAAGGGAATAAATACCAGGAAGGTCCATGATGATAACATCCTTATGCCCTTTTAACTTTCCTTCCTTTTTCTCCACTGTAACTCCGGGCCAGTTCCCCACAAACTGGTTGGATCCCGTAAGCGCATTAAACAGCGTTGTCTTTCCGCAGTTTGGATTACCTGCTAATGCAATCTTAATTGACATACTCTACCTCTTTCTGCCTGTAAGCATTAATTTGTTTGGCATTAGTTTTACCTAACTCTTATGTAAAAAAAACTACTCCACAACAATCATTTCCGCATCCGCTCTTCGGAGGGATAATTCATAACCTCTCACGGTAACTTCAACAGGATCACCAAGAGGGGCAACTTTTCTTACGAAAACATCGACTCCTTTCGTGATCCCCATGTCCATAATCCTTCTTTTTACCGGGCCTTCACCGGTCAGCTTGATTACCTTTACGGTTCTTCCGCATGGAACTTCCTTCAATGTCATCGTCATCTTCTTTTCTCCTTTTTATCCTACCATGATTTTGTTGGCCATATCTTTTCCAATTGCAACTCTGGAATCTTTCACATTAACAATCATGTTTCCTCCGATTTCAGACACAACAGTCACGACCCCGCCGGTAACAAACCCCAGGTTTTCCAAAAAACGTCTTGTTTCTTCTTTTCCTCCAACCTTACGGATTATATTTGGCTCACCGGCCTTTACCATTGTCAAAGGCATCATTCGTCATCTTCTTTCTTTTTATATTATTGATAATCATTTCCATTTCCTGAAGGTTAGTATATGCTAACTTGAGGGAGTTGTCAAGATTTTTATTGATTTATTTTATCAATAAATTATCATTTGATGTTGTTCCTTCCTTATGCTATACTGAAACTATCAATTTAAATTGAGGTGACGCGATCTATGCATACGAATGAATCATCGGAAAACTATTTGGAAGTCATACTGATTTTGAGCAAGACCCGCCCGGTGGTACGCTCCGTGGACGTGGCCGAGGAGCTTGGTTTTAAAAAATCCAGCGTCAGCGTTGCCATGAAAAATCTTCGGGAAAGAAATCATATTACGGTTACAAAGGAGGGCTATATCTATCTGACCGATGCCGGAAGGGCAATCGCTGAGATGATCTATGAACGGCATGAACTTCTTTCTGGATGGCTGGTGAAACTGGGCGTATCCAGGGAGACCGCAGATGAAGATGCCTGCCGGATCGAACATGTCATCAGTCAGGAAAGCTTTGATGCGCTGAAAAACCATATTAAATGACAAAAGGACCGTATCCGGACATTGCCTTCCGGATACGGCCTTTTTATTTTTTTACCAGATCTTTACCCGTTTATCCGGCGCCGCATACATGCCATCGCCTTCCTTTATCTCCGGATATGCCTTATAAAAGGCATCTGTGGCACGAAGAACGGCATTGACTCTCACCTTTGCCGGAGAGTGAACATCGGTGTTCAGTCTCTTAATCATGGCTTCCGGGGTATATTTGGAGGCCCAAATGGTGGCATACTGGCGAAACAAAAGCTTTAATGCCTCCGTGTCCTCTCCTGCGATCTGAGTGATGCAGGCCAGGGAACCAAGATCTGCTATATTTTCATCAAGGGTCTGCAGACCGTTTACCTTCCGTCCCTCAAATCCTTCCTGTGCATTGTAGTAAGCCGCCACCCGGTCCGCCCTCTCCTTAAATGCTGCACGGTCTTCTCCGGACCACCATACGTGATAGTTTCCATTTTCATCATATTGGGAACCGGAGGAATCAAAGGCATGGCTGACTTCATGGGCGATGACCATTCCTATTCCTCCAAGATTTGACGCATACGCTGCATTGGGATCATAAAAAGGAGCCTGAAGTATTGCCGCCGGAAATACGATCTCATTGCCTGTAGGATTATAATAGGCATTGACGGTCTGAGGGGTCATGGCCCATTCTCCTTTATCCACGGGCCTGCGTACCTTTTCCTTTTGCACCCCATGCCTGGCCTTCACAAGGGACAGGATGTTATCAATAAAATTCCCTCCCTGCTCTGCCGGCCGGACAGAAGCATTTTTATAATCATCGGGCCATTGATCGGGATATCCGATTTTCAGTGTCATGTGGTCCAGCTTCCGGACTGCGGCTTCTTTGGTTTCCTCTCCCATCCAGTCCAGCGCCAGAATTTGGCTTTTATAGGCATTTAGAATCTGCCGGACCATTTCTTCAATGGCCTTTTTCTCTTCTTGGGAAAACTGTTTCTCCACATAGAGCTGGCCGAATTCAAAGCCCAGCATGTCCTGAGTCATTTCACTGGCCATTTTCTCATCGGATTTGTTTTCCTTGATCCCGTTTTGAAGATTGTGCCAGTCTCTGTAATTGTCACGGATCTCCGGTGTAAGATAGATCCCAAAATCATTGACCAGGCAGAATATGGTGTAATTTTTAAGAAGCGGCAGAGAGTCCTCCGTCAGATAGCTGCCCAGCTTTTTCATCTGTTCTTCCTGGCTGACCACATATGTGTCAAGGCCGGAGAGTCCGGCTGACTGGATAAAACGGTCTATGGTTCCCTCCGGGAAAAGTTTTTTCAGTTCTTCCAGGCTATAAGGATTATAAATGACCCCAGGATCATTCTGCTTGCTTAAAGGGAGGGCGCTTTTTGCCAGATCTTTCTGAAATGCAAGAATATCTGCCGCTGCCTTTTTTGCCTCCTCCTGGCCCATGCCGGAATATTTGAGGGTCCTTTCCATATATGCCTCGTAACTTTTTATCAATTCCGCCTGTGACTCATCCTCCAGGGTTTCCTTTCCCGGTCCCAAGTCTGCTCCGTCTAAGTACAGGGCGTACCGGGTGGAATCCTTTAAATCTTCATACCACTGAGGCAGAATGATGCTGCCAAAGCCGATATCCGAATAGATGGTTCCTGCAGCGCGTAAGTACTCATCCAGGCTGGACGCATTTTTTATGCTGTCCATATAAGGCTTTAACTGACCAAATCCAGCCGCTTCTCTCCCATTCGTATCCAGGGCGGTCAGATACAGGTCTGCAATCTTTTGCTGGAGTGATCCAGGTGCTTCGTTACTCCGGTTTTTGACCGTCCCGGTCAGGGTCTCATGAAGGTCCTCATAAGCCTTTTTGTCCAGTTCATAAAAATAGCTCCAGTGATTGGAATCCTTTGGGATCTCTTTTTCTTTTAATACCTTTTGATTTACATATTCATAAAAATCATCTGCCAATTTCACCTTATCTCCGGTCTGTTTTTCTTCCCGTTTCGCCTCCCCCTGCACATTGACCGGCTGAGCATTGGTCTCTTCCGGCAAAACTTCCTTCTGGCTCCTGCAGCCCGACATCAGAAAAGACAGCATCAGCAGAAGTGCCAGACACAAACTGGTTTTTCTTTTCATAATTTCCCTTTCCTGTTCTTACTGGATTTTGGTATTCAAAAAAGGAAGTGGATCGCTCCACTTCCTTATCTGATCTATCTCTTATTATGTTTAAGCTTCGTCAGAATATACAGAAGAATCTTCCATATCTTCCTGCACCTGAAGTGCTTTGATGCTTAAACTGATTTTTTTATCATCTTCGTTGAAATCAACGACTCTTGCTTCGATCTCCTGACCGATAGAAAGTACATCGGAAGGCTTTTCTACATGTTCTCTGGAAATCTGGGATACATGAAGCAGTGCGTCAACACCTGGTTCCAGTTCTACGAAAGCACCGAAATCCGTCATACGTGCAACTCTTCCGCTTACTACATTTCCTACTGCATACTTATCAGATGCATCTTTCCAGGGATTTGTCTCAGGGAACTTTAAGCTTAATGCGATCTTATCGCCATTGATGTCCTTGATTAAAACTTTAATCTTTTCTCCGGCCTTGAATGCCTTTTTCGGGCTTTCTACTCTGCCCCAGCTCATCTCAGAGATATGAAGCAGACCGTCTGCTCCGCCAAGATCAATGAATGCACCGAAATCCGTTACGTTCTTGATCGTACCTTCTACCACATCTCCTGGCTTGATTCTGCTGAATAATTCCTTCTGCAGCTCTGCTCTCTTAGCAACCATGAGCTGTTTTCTGTCGCCAATGATTCTTCTTCTTCTGGGATTGAATTCTGTAATGATGAAATCGATTTCCTTGTCTGCATATTTGGATAAATCTTTTTCGTAAGTATCAGATACCAGACTTGCAGGAATAAAGACTCTTGCGCCCTCTACAACAACACTCAACCCACCGTCAAGCACCTGTGCAACTTTTGCAGTAAGTACTTCGTGGTTTTCAAATGCTTCTTCCAGTTTTTTATTGCCTCTGTCTGCAGCCAGTCTCTTGTAAGACAGTGCAACCTGGCCTTCGCCGTCGTTTACCTTGATGACTTTGGCTTCCATCTCTTCTCCAACCTGAACAACAGTTGTGAGATCGAAATTCTGGTCATCCGTGTACTCGCTACGCGGAATAATGCCGTCAGACTTGTAACCTATATTCAAGACTATTTCATCTTCTTTTACGTCGATGACTTTACCAGTGACGATCTCTCCTGTACGTATGGTTTTTAATGATTCTTCTAACATTTGTTCAAAACTTAATTCTGACATTAGTATGAACCTCCTCGATAATATGATTCGGGGTTGAAGCCCCGGCTGTAATACCTACGCTGCGCACAGAATTTACACAATCAGGATCTAAATCACCTAGTGTCTGGATATAGTAAGTATTCTTACATTCCCTTCGGCATATGTCGTACAGCTTCTGGGTATTAGAACTGCTCTTTCCGCCAATGACAATCATGGCATCCACTTCTGAAGCTATCCGCTTTGCTTCCACCTGTCTTTCCTGTGTTGCATTGCAAATCGTATTTAAAACAAGTATATCATACCTCGTTTTAGAAATTTTTTCAACTAAATCTTGAAATTTATTGTAATTAAATGTCGTCTGTGATACAATACACAGCCTTTCTCCTTCTGACAAAGGTAAGGTTTCCACTTGTTCGGGTGTTTCCAATACTAGAGTATTGACATTTCCCCAGCCTTTAATACCCTGTACTTCCGGATGCGATTCATTTCCAATGATGATCAGGCGTCTTCCGGCCTGATTCTGTTCTTCTGCGATGCGGTGGATCTTTCTCACATAAGGACATGTGGCATCAATGATTTCGATTCCGTTTTCTTCCATGATTTTATAAATCTGTCTGCCTACTCCATGGGATCTTATGACAACCACAGCGTCCCGGATCTGCTTTAATTCCTCTTCGGTATTTATGACCTTTACTCCCTTTTCCTCTAAATCCTTTACCACTTCTTCGTTGTGGATAATGGGACCATAGGTATAGATGGGCTTATCGTTTCGATTCAGTTGTTCATAGACCTGCTCCACGGCCCGTTTCACGCCAAAACAGAATCCTGCTGATTTCGCAATCACAACTTCCATGTCTACTTCTCCCCTCTCTCTTTCTTCTGCTTGAATAATTCCACGATCTGCTCTTCCACTTGTCTGGCTGTCATGGATGAAGAATCCACAAAAACGGCATCTTCTGCCTGCTTTAACGGGGAGACTTCCCGGTTCATATCCCGGTTGTCCCTCTCAATGATATCTTTTTCTATGTCCTCTAACGTATACTCTGTTCCGCTGTTACGAAGCTGGCCAAACCGTCTTCTGGCACGCACCTTGCTGCTTGCGGTCAGATAGATTTTAAGATCTGCATCCGGAAGGACGCAGGTTCCGATATCTCTGCCATCCATAATGACATTTTCTTTTTCTGCCAGTTTCTTCTGGAGCTCCACCAGCTTTTTGCGCACCGGAAGATAGACTGAGGTGGCGGAGGCCATGGCGCTGACTTCTCCTGTCCGGATCAAGCCGGAAACATTCTCTCCGTTTAAAAGCACCTGCTGCTCTCCGTTTTTGTAGGCAATGGTCACATTCACCTCTTCGGCAGCCCGTGATATGGCGGCCTCATCGGAAGAAGGAATCCCATTCCTCAAAAAATAAAGTGCCATGGCACGGTACATGGCTCCTGTATCAACATATACGAAATGAAGCCTTTCTGCAACGGATCTGGCAATGGTGCTTTTTCCTGCTCCGGCAGGTCCGTCGATCGCTATGTTATAAACCTTTTTCATCGTTCGTCTTTCTCCTCTCCGGCAGCACTCCCTGCGGCCCAGCCGGTGGACCAGGCAATCTGCAGATTAAACCCTCCGGTCACCGCATCCAAATCAAGCACTTCCCCTGCGAAATAAAGTCCTGAGATGAGTTTTGATTCCATGGTGGAGGGGTTGACCTCTTTTACTGAAATACCTCCCTGAGTGATGATGGCCTCGTTATAGGCCCGGAGCCCGGTAAGCGTGAGGGTAAATGCTTTGGTTGACTGAATGATCTTCTGCCGTTCTTCCTTTGTGATCTCATTGACCTTTTTTTCCGGCGGTATACCGCTTCGGTCTACCATGACCGGAACCAGCTTGGCCGGATATAAATGATTCAAAGCATTTTTAAACTGCCGGTTGATGGACTCTTCAAATTCACGCAAAAGTCTGGCATCAAGCTGCTCTGCCGAAAGAGCAGGCTTTAAATCAATGGAAAGAGTCAGAGGGCCTTTTTTTAACTCTTTTGCCGCATAGCAGCTGGCGCTCAAAAGTACAGGGCCGCTGACACCGTAATGGGTAAAAAGCATCTCTCCGAATTCTTTATAAATGACCTTCTTTCCCCTGGAAACCGTGGCTTCCACATTGCGCAGAGACAATCCCTGAAGTTCTTTTACCACCGGTTCCTCTGCCACAAAGGGAACCAGGGCCGGAGACAGCGGCGTAACCGTATGTCCTGCTTCCTTTGCCAGTTCATAGCCATCTCCGGTGGAGCCGGTGGCCTGGTAGGAAAAACCGCCGCAGGCAACGATCACCGCATCTGCGAAAACCGTTTCCTTCTTTCCCCCGTTCTTTATGACAAGGCCCGTTACTGCGCCGTTTTCCATGAGGAGATGTTCTGCCTGAGACCGGTAGTGAATGGTAACTCCCAGCTCCAGAAGTCTCTGGTTTAAGGCCCGGATCACGTCGGAGGACTTGTCTGTCACCGGAAATACCCGGTTGCCCCTCTCGGTCTTCAACGGACAGCCAAGGCTTTCCAAAAGGTTCATCATATCAAAATTGGTAAATCCATAAAAGCTGCTATATAAAAATTTGGCATTGGTCACCACATTACCGAATAATTCTTCGGTGTCACAGGCATTGGTCACGTTGCAGCGTCCCTTTCCTGTAATGTAAACTTTTTTGCCAAGTTTTTCATTTTTCTCAAAAATATGGACGGTACTGCCCTTCATGGCTGCTGCTATACCAGCCAGCATCCCTGCAGCGCCCCCGCCCACGACTAAAACCGTATTCATACCGTTTCCTCCTGGTTCATTCACTCCTTTTCTACTTTACACGAAAAGAGAGGAAAATACAAGCGGTCACGAATTTTTCTTTGCCTCCCTGATCTTTGTTTCCAGGGCATCCACTACCGTTTTTAAAATCTTTACTCTGGCATAATATTTGCAGTTTCCTTCCACCACAATCCAGGGAGCATCCGTGGTTGAGGTGCGCACCAGCATTTCATTGACCGCGTCTTCATACTGGTCCCACTTTTCCCGGTTTCTCCAGTCTTCTTCCGTTATTTTCCACTGTTTGAGAGGATTTTGCTGGCGCGCCAGGAAACGGCGTTCCTGCTCGTCTTTATCAATGTGAAGCCAGAACTTCAAGACCACTGCTCCCGCATTGGCCATATGCTCCTCCATCTCATTGATCTCCTGGTAAGCCTGTTTCCACTCCTCTTCGCTGCAAAAGCCTTCGATCCGCTCCACCAGCACACGGCCATACCAGGTCCGGTCAAAGATGGCGATGTGGCCTGCCTTTGGCACATGGTTCCAGAAACGCCACAGATAATGATGGACCCGTTCTATATCATTGGGAGCGGACGTGGGGTAAACCTTATAGCCTCTCGGGTCCAGATGGCTGGTAAGGCGTCTGATGGCTCCTCCCTTTCCGGCGGCATCCCAGCCCTCAAATCCAAGAACCACCGGTATCTTTAAACGATAGACCTGGCTGTGCAGGTGCTCAAGACGTTCCTGCAGGAAGTCGATTTTCTTTTTGTAATCTTCCTTTGAGAGGGACTTGTTTAAATCCACACCGGAGAGAACGTCATTCTGATACTTGACGGAGCGGGTCAAAACTTCTTTTTCCTTACGCTCTCCACGAAGCTGGCGTTGTCTTAGAGCTTCTTCTAGAATGTCCGTCACATGGGTCATGATCTTTACAGCGGCATATTTCTTGTCAGTGGCTTCAATGATGGTCCAGGGAGCATAGTCCATATCCGTCTTTTCAAGCATCTCCTCACAAATGCTTAAAAACCGGCTGTAGTCTTTGTTCCTGCGCCAGTCATCCTTGGACACACGCCAGCTGGTATCTTTGGAGCTTTCCAGCTTTTGAAACCGTTTTTTCTGTTCTTTCTCCGAGATGTAGAGGAACAGCTTTATTATGACCATACCGTCATCCGTCAGCTGGCGTTCAAAGGACTGGATATCCCTCAATGCTCCCGGCATTGCGGTCTCAGGGATTTTCCCGTCAAACCGTTCCATGGTCACCTGCCGGTACCAGCTTCTGTCAAAGATGGCGATTCTTCCCTGGGCAGGGATTTTTGTCCAGAAGCGCCATAAAAACGGGTGCAGACGCTCCTCTCGGGTGGATTTATCATTGGCATACACATCAAACCCTCTCGGGTCCAGAGCCTGTATCAGGTGATTGATCTGAGTGCCTTTTCCGGATGCTCCCATTCCCTCAAACACGATCATCACGGGAATCCCTGCCTCCTTGCATTTCCGCTGCAAGACTCCCAGTTTCTCCTTTTGCTCTCCGATTCTTTTTTTATAGGTATCCTGACCAATCTCTTTTGACAGGTCTATTTTTTCCAGCATAAAACCGTTCCTCCTTCTTAAAGTGATCAGGCCTCCAGTTTTGCAAACACCTTTGCCACCTCCGGCATGACCTGACTGATCTTTATCATCTGGGGACATTCCTTTTCACAGCGGTGACAGGCTCTGCAGCCTTCCGCATTGACGGAAATGGAACGATATCCCTCTTTTGCTTCCTTTTCTTTGTGCGCGGCAGTCATGTTATAAAGGGTGAAAATATCCGGGATCGGAAGTCCGAAGGGACAAGGAACACAGTAGCGGCAGCCGGTACAGCCCACCAAAGCCATGGAATCATATACTTCCTTTGCTTTTTTGTATGTCTCCCTTTCCTCTTCCGTCACCATATGGACATGGCTTCTGTCCGCATAGAGAAGATTGTCCTCTAACTGCGCTTCGTCGCTCATACCGCTTAAAAGCAGGCTAACCTCCGGCTGGTCCCATAAAAAATCCAGGGCATATTCCACACAGGACTTATCCTCCGGGAATAGTTTCTTGACGTGTTCCGCCGGATTAGCCAGCTTTCCCCCAAGAAGAGGTTCCATAATCACTACAGCCAGTCCTCGGGAGGCGGCCTCCTTCAACCCTTTTGCTCCTGCCTGATGAGTCAGATCCACATAGTTATACTGGATCTGGCAAAAATCCCATCCATCATAATAATCTAGGATATCCTGAAATACGTCATATGAATCATGGAAGGAAAATCCAAGATATTTAATTTTTCCATCTTTTCTTGCTTTTTCCATCTGTTTCACAAGATCGAATTTTTTGACCTTCTCTTCAAAACGTTCTCTGCTCAGCGCATGAAGCAGATAAAAATCCACATGGTCTGTCTGAAGCTTTTCCAGCTGTTCATTGAGAATAAGCTCAAAATCTTCTGCTTTTTCAAGCTTCCACACCGGACACTTGGTGGCCAGATAGGTTTTCTCCCGGTAACCGTCTGACAGCGCTTTTCCTACGATCCGTTCACTCTCTCCCTGATGATAAGGATATGCCGTATCCACGTAGTTGACGCCTTCGTCAATGGCATGACGGATCATGGCGACTGCCCGTGATTCATCGACCCGGCCGTCTTCTAAAACGGGAAGTCTCATGGCTCCAAACCCTAATGCTGATACGTTCAATCCTGTTTTTCCAAATTTACGATACTGCATAGTTACCTCCGCATGATGTTTTTTTTATAATGAGATTGTACCATAATTTCCTTTGATTCCATATACTTTTTTATTAAAAAAAGCAAAAGACAGGATAGAAAGCCTCCGCTTTTTTCCTGTCTTCTCCTTTATGCTTCTGTCATGATAAACATATCATAGATGGCCTTAATGGCCTCTTCAAAATCTGCATTTTTTACACCAATGATGATGTTGAGTTCACTGGAGCCCTGGTCGATCATCTTTACGTTGACCCTGGAATGGGCCAGCGCGGAGAAAATTCTTCCGGCAGTCCCTCTGGTCGCCTTCATCCCCCGTCCTACCACTGCAATCAGGGCAAGATCGGATTCCATCTCCAGATAATCCGGTTCCACCGCCCGGTGGATTCCGGCGATCACAGACTGCTCAAACTCTTCAAATTCCGACTGATGGACAAACACGGTCATGGTATCAATGCCAGACGGCATATGCTCAAAGGAAACGCCGAACTTTTCAAACACCTCCAGCACTTTTCTCCCAAAACCAACCTCCGCATTCATCATGGCCTTTTCGATATTGATGGAACAGAATCCCTTCTTTCCTGCGATCCCCGTAATGGTATAGTTGGGCTTTCTGCAGGTGCTTTCCACGATCAGGGTTCCCTTGTCTTCCGGCTTGTTGGTATTTCGGATATTAATGGGGATGCCTTCTTTTCTTACGGGAAAGATGGCATCCTCGTGAAGAACGCTGGCCCCCATATAAGCCAGTTCCCTCAGTTCCCTGTATGTAATGGTCTCGATCACTTCCGGGTCCTTAATGATCCTTGGGTCGGCCACCAGAAATCCGGATACATCGGTCCAGTTCTCATACATGTCGGCATGAATGGCCTTTGCAACGATGGACCCTGTTATATCGGAACCGCCCCTGGAAAATGTCTTGATGGTTCCGTCATGCTTTGCACCGTAAAAGCCTGGAATGACCGCTTTTTCCACATGTTCCAGACGTTCTCCCAGTTCTTTGTTTGTTAATTCTGTCTCAAAGTTCCCGTCTGCATCAAAAAAGATCACTTCTGCTGCGTCAATGAATTCAAAGCCCAAATACTCCGCCATTACCAAACCGTTTAAGTATTCGCCTCTGGAGGCCGCATAATCCCGGCCGGCTTTTTTTAGGAAATTTTCTTCAATCATGGAAAATTCAAAGTCCAGATTTAAGTTTAGGTTAAGGCCGTCGATGATTTCCTCATACCGTTCCCGGATCTTTTCCAAAATCTTTTTGTAGCTTTTTCCGCCTGCTGCCGCTTCATAGCACTGATACAGCAAATCCGTTACTTTCTCATCCTTGTCGTTTCTTTTTCCCGGTGCGGAAGGAACCACATACCGTCTCGACTGATCGCCGCGGATGATATCGCCTGCCTTCTTAAACTGCTTTGCGCTGGCCAAAGAGCTTCCCCCGAATTTCACAACTTTTTTCATAGCGTCATTCTCCTCTGATACAGGTTTTTGTCTGGATATTTATCGGAAATGATATCCCAATTACTACCTGCTGTCAAGTATTTTTGAAAAAGAATGCATAAATTTCCATTTTTATGCATAATTAATCTTTTGAGCCGTACGTTTCCATTTCCTGATTCACCCGTTCTTCGCAGGAGCGCATGGCTAGAATCGTTTTTTCCATCAATGCTTCCAGAGTCCAGCCCAGATTTTCTGCTCCGGAAGATATCACGTCTCTGGAACAGCCTGCTGCAAATTTTTTGTCTTTGTATTTTTTCTTCAGACTGCTTACTTCCATATCCATAACGCTTTTGGAGGGACGCATCTTTGCCGCAGCCCCGATCAGTCCGGTCAGTTCATCGGCTGCAAACAGAAGCTTTTCCATCTCATGTTCCGGTCTGATGTCTGCACAAATTCCGTATCCATGGCTGCAGATGGCATGTACCAGTTCCTCCTCCGCCCCGATTTCAGCGAGAAGCTCCGGTGCTTTTTTGCAGTGTTCTTCCGGAAATTTTTCAAAATCCACGTCATGAAGAAGGCCGGCAATGCCCCAGAAATCTTCTTCCTCCCCGTATCCCAGTTCCTTTGCATACCACCGCATAACCCCTTCCACCGTAAGCCCATGAAGCAGATGAAAAGGTTCTTTGTTGTATTTCATGAGTAACTGAAGTGCCTGTTGTCTTTCAATTGCTGTTTTCATGGTGATCTGTCTCCTTATCCTTTCATCAAATGTCTGTTTCCAATGGTTTCCTGATGCTGCTCTCTCCCATTACGGTAATTCCGTTTTCTTCCAAAAGGCTGGCAGTGACCCCGCTTCCCGGAACCCTTTTCCCTGAAAATGTACCGTCATAAATCATTCCATGGCCGCAGGATGGACTTCGTTCCTTCAATATGGCCCGTTTGCAGCCGTAAAGCTCTGCAATTTTTAAGGTTTCTTCTGCACCTCTAATAAAATACTCCGTCACATCTTTGCCGGTCCGGTCCATCACAGAGTCCGTCCCTTGTCTCTCCGCAGGCTCCCTGGGGGTCTTTAGACCGCCAAGCTGCTCCGGGCAGACCGGGATCAGATTGTACCGCTCCATCAGCGAAACCACCCATTCCCTTCTGCCGTTTCCGCCGTCGTAACGGCAGTTGATTCCCAGCAGACAGGCGCTTACCAGAATGTTCTCCCTTGTCTGGCCCATTCATCCCGCCTCCTTCCATAAAATCTACTGTACCAAAAAACACAAAAGGGTTCAATCCCTTTTTCGGATTGAACCCTGAAACAGCGTTAATTTCTCCGTTCCAAAATGTCATCTATTATGCCGTAAGCCTTTGCTTGGACTGCTGACATGTAATTGTCACGGTCTGTATCCCGGTCAATTTCTTCGATGGTATGCCCGGTATTTTCAGCCATGAGCCGGTTTAACCGCAGCTTATCCGCCTGAAGCTTTTTGGAAAAAATAGAGATATCTGCAGCCTTGCCTCCAATGCTCTGAACCGCCACCTGGTGAATCATAATTTCCGCGTTGGGAAGGGCAAACCGCTTTCCCCTGGCTCCTCCTGCCAGTAAAAAAGCCCCAAAGCTGGCTGCCAGGCCAAGGCAGATGGTGGAAACATCGCATTTGATAAACTGCATGGTGTCATATATGGCCAGCCCCGCAGTTATGGAACCGCCCGGACTGTTGATATAAAAGGAAATATCCTTTGACGGGTCTTCGGATTCCAAGAACAAAAGCTGGGCGATGATCAGCCTTGCGGAATCGTCATTCACCTCATCTCCAAGAAATATAATCCGTTCTTTCATGAGTCGGGAAAAAAGATCATAGCTTCGCTCCCCTGCTGCTGTCTGTTCAATGACATGAGGAATAAAATTCATGCGGCACACCTCCTTTGTTCTGTCCGTTTTAAGATTTCTTCCATGGTTCTTAATTCTTTGTGGATTCCTTGTTCCCTGTACGTCTTGGGCGTACAGCCATAGGCTTTTTTAAAGGCATAGGTAAACGCCTGCTGTGACTGGTACGACGCTTCCTGTGCAATATCTGCAATGGGAAAGTCTTCTTTCCTTACAAGCTTTTCTGCCGCTTTTGTAAGCCTCCGCTCTTTGATATACCGGTGAAGCGTACAACCGGTCACCTCGGAAAACATCCGGTTTAAATGGAAGCGGGAATAACCGGCATAATTGGCAATGGTGTCCAGATTCAGTCCTTCCTCCAAAGACAACTGCTTTTCCACATACTCAATAATATTTTTTACTACCTTTTTCTTCTCATCCATGTTGGGTCCTCCATGCTTTGTATCTATTATAGCAACTCCTATTCCGATTGTCTTAATAAAAAAAGCGGTTATTTTTCGCCATTATCCATATGATATTGGAACAAGGTCTGATGATTTAAAATCTGATGTAGATAAAATTATTCAAAAAGGCCTGTCATCCCCGGAAATCCTACTATTTCTGTAGAAAAAACAATGACATTTTCTTAAAAATATAGTATACTTCTTATCGATAGGATAGAACGAACGAAAGAAAGGAAGGCTGCAACATGTATTGTGTAAAAAAAATCAAAGATGACTTATTCTGGGTCGGGGGAAGTGACCGCCGTCTGGCTTTGTTTGAAAACGCTTACCCGATTCCGAGAGGGATTTCTTATAATTCTTATGTCCTGCTTGATGAGAAAACAGTCCTTTTCGATACCGTTGACCGGGCGATCACCGGACAGTTTATCGAGAATGTGGAGGCGGTTCTTGACGGACGGAACTTGGATTATATCGTTGTCAATCATATGGAACCCGATCATTGTGCCACGTTGGGAGAGATCGTAAGAAGATATCCGGATGTAAAGGTTGTCTGCAATGCCAAGACTGTCCCTATTATCAATCAGTTTTATGAATTCAGCGTTGATTCCAGAGCCATTGTCATAAAAGAGGGGGACACACTCAATACCGGGAAGCACACCTTTACCTTTTATCTGGCACCCATGGTCCACTGGCCGGAAGTCATGGTTACTTATGATATGACCGATAAGATCCTGTTTTCCGCTGATGCCTTTGGTACCTTTGGGGCAATGAACGGGAACTTATTCGCAGACGAAGTGAACTTTGAGCGTGACTGGCTTGACGATGCCAGAAGATACTATTCCAATATCGTTGGAAAATACGGTCCGTCGGTACAGACACTTCTGAAAAAGGTGACTCCTCTGGATATCCAGATCCTTTGTCCTCTGCATGGTCCGGTGTGGCGTTCTGATATTTGCTGGTACGTGGAGAAATACCAGACCTGGAGCAGCTACGCACCGGAGGAACAGGCGGTCATGATCGCTTACGGTTCTATTTACGGAAACACGGAAAACGCGGCAAACATCCTTGCCAGCCGTCTGGCGGAACATGGGGTACGAAACATTGCCATGTATGATGTATCCGTCACTCACCCGTCCGTAATCATTTCAGAAGCATTCCGATGCAGTCATCTGGTATTTGCTTCTGCCACCTATAATGGGGGCGTGTTCAGCAGTATGGAGCATCTGCTTCTCGATATGAAGTCACACAATGTGCAAAACCGTACGGTTGCCCTGATGGAGAATGGTTCCTGGGGTGTTTTAGCCGGTAAGAAAATGACCGAAATCATTTCTGAGATGAAGAATATGACCATACTTGATAACATGATTACCATCAAATCTTCTGTGAAAGAAGACCAGCTTGCGGATATTACAGCTATGGCAGATGCCATTGCTCAAACTTTATAATATTTAACTGCAATAAAAACCCTCTTGTGACTTCACTTTCAAAGTGAGGATCACAAGAGGGCTTTTTCGTTTTGTTTCTGATTTTGTTTTAAATTTTGTTATAAAGTACGGTTTTTCCTGGGAATTTTTGCGTAACTGCGTTTAACAGCTTCTGTAGAATGAGCAAAAATGCGGCCCCGATAATCCCGCTTCGTACCAGACTGTTTATGTAAGGGAAATGAAATGCAGTCAGTACCATACAGCTAATATTTGCCAGAATTAAAATCTGCCTTGCTTTTTTTCTGTAATGCTGGTTTTCTTTCTCATCCAGCCTTTTATTTTCATTATCTGCAGGACTTAAAACAAAAACAGCCAAGTCAGCGATCCCAAGTGCTGCCCACCATAAAGACTGGCTTATGCCGGCCTGGAACAGCCATAGGATTATAAAAATGTAACTGCAGGAAAATATATAACATCCGGTTTTAGTCTTCGCATGATACCCGCCTGCACTTCTTCTTAATGGAATCAACACGCATCCAATAACAATCAATTCGGGCATCATATGAAAACAGGCCCCAATCCATAGATAGGAAATGCAATGCAGTGTTTTTAAGAGCAGACACTCCATCCCGAATCTATATATTTCTTCCTCCTCTTTTCTGATGATGTGATTGGATATTAGTTTTTCCATGAAGGATTTTTCCCAATTTGACATTTGTTATATCACCTTAGAATTTCCGTAATTTTTTTGCAGTTTCCGGCAGTTTTGGCTGGTATCCGATAAAAAAGCAGGAACTGTTTACTTCAGTTTTAGCTGAATTAAAAATTACTTTTGATGCCATTTCCAGTGTTAATTTTTTTAATTGACGTTTCATAATATTAATTCTCCTTTTTTTTATTATTCTATATTTCATTATATGTAACAATGAATCATACATGAGTTCAAATATATCATTTATACTTCAATCAGCTTTAAATCCGGTGCAACGGTAAGCTTTACATCGGTTGCCCTTTGAACGTCATCTACCGAAAGATCTGGCGCGATTTCTTTTAACACCAGGCCTTTTTCGGGAACCACATCAATAACTGCCATATCCGTGACAATGGTCTTTACTACTTTTACTGCGGTCAGGGGCAGCTTACATCTTTTTACAATCTTTGGTGATCCGTTCTTGTTCACGTGCTCCATGGCCAGAATCACCTTTTTGGCTCCGACCACCAGATCCATGGCTCCCCCCATTCCCGGTACCTTTTTCCCTGGTACCATCCAGTTTGCCACATTGCCTTCCTCATCAACCTCCAACGCTCCTAAAACGGTCACATCTACGTGGCCTCCCCGTATGATGCAAAAGGACATGGTGCTGTCAAAAAAACTGGCTCCCTTCACAGTAGTAATGAAGTTTCCTCCTGCGTCGATGCAATCAATGGTTTTCTCTTCCTCCTTTGCGTTAGGTCCCACGCCAAGGATTCCATTTTCAGCCTGCAGCACGATATCAATGTCCTTTGGTACATAATTTGCAACCATGGTCGGCATACCAATACCAAGATTTACAACATCGCCGTCTTTGAGTTCCCTTGCTATCCTTTTCGCTATAAATTCTCTTTTATTCATATCCATCATCCCACCTTTACAACTGCGTCTACAAAGATTCCAGGTACATTGACATGATTTGGATCTATTTCCCCTGTTTTCACAATTTCATCAACCTCTGCAATGACATAGTCCGCAGCAGTTGCCATAACCATATTAAAATTACGGGATGAACCGTTGATTACCAGATTGCCTGTTTCATCTGCCTGATTGGCTTTGATCAATGCCACATTGGCTTTCAGAGGCAGTTCAAGTAAATACTCTTTCTCGCCAATCTTTATTTTCTTCTTTCCATCTTCTACAACGGTACCTAAGCCCACAGGGGTCAGCACACCGCCGAGTCCTGCACCTCCCGCACGTATTTTTTCAGCCAGAGTCCCCTGGGGGAATAACTGGACCTGGGCTTCTCCTGTCATTAAAAGTCTTCCGGTTTCCGGATTGGCCCCGATATAAGAAGCAAAAATACGTGTTACCCTGCCGCTTTTTACCAATTCACAAATGGATAGCTCCGGTGTTCCGGTGTCATTGGAAATAATGGTTAAGTTGGAAGAATTGTTGGTTTTTAAAAGAGCATTTACCAAATGTTCGGGATGGCCTCCTGCTAAAAAACCGCCGATCATGAGCGTATCCCCATCTTTTACATGTTCCACTGCTTCCTGAGCTGAAATTGTTTTATTTTTCATTTCTTATGTATCCTCCGTTCTCCTTGAGATAATCATGTATCACCCTTGCATAGGGCAAGGTTAAGTCTGCAATAAAATGCATTCCTTCGATACAGGTTTTCACAGGCAGATCTGCCACGGGTGCATTGACATGAGGAATCAGACTTAATCTGGCTGGTCCCGACCAGGCACCTTTTACGGTAATGTGATCCAGATTATAAGCTGCCAGCTGGGCAATTTTAAGACTTCCGTCAACATCAGGGATCAATTTTAAATTCACCTGGGTTTTGCCTATGGTTTTTTCCACCTCATGCTCATCCACTGTATTGTATTTAAAAGGCATGGTTCCCATGGCTACCAGAATATTGTTGTAAACTAAGGTTCCGGTTAAAGTCTCGGTTTCTTCCACCTTGAGCGTGGGACAGCCCCATTTTTTTGGAAACCCCCAGATTTCACGTCCGCCAAGAATGGCAGGGCCGTTATTTAAGTACATCTGAGCGGTAAAATTACAGGGTTCTCCGTGGAAGGTACAGGGGATTACGATCCCGCTTTCTTCGTAGTCACCCAAACCTGATGAATCAGGCATTTTGATAAATTCATAGACAACCGTGTTGCTTCCATCGGGTTCCAGGGGTTCGGGAACGGCCTGGC
The DNA here is from genome assembly GCA_905215155.1 of uncultured bacterium. Taxonomy (GTDB): domain Bacteria; phylum Bacillota; class Clostridia; order Lachnospirales; family Lachnospiraceae; genus Lacrimispora; species Lacrimispora sinapis. The sequence continues at coordinate 35,088 of CAJMPJ010000005.1, forward strand.
GGATGGCATCGGGATCTGATTCATAACGAATTGTGAAATATTCCCGGTTGATAAAACGGCATGGGGGACGGCCATAACTGGGACTGGCTGCGGGCATGGATTGTAAAGAACGTATTTCATCTTGTTTCATAATCATCTTCCTTTCCCTGAAAACTTATTAAACAAGGGCATTCTCAACCAGCATGGCGATTCCCATACCTCCTCCAATGCATAAGGAGGCGATGCCGTAATGTGCGGACCGTTCCATCATCTCATGGACCAGAGTCACCAATATCCGTGCTCCGCTTGCCCCTAAAGGATGACCGATTGCAATGGCCCCTCCATTTACATTGACTTTTTCTTTATCCACCCCAAGCTCCTTTGATACGGCAAGGGCCTGAGCCGCAAAGGCTTCATTTAATTCAAAAAGGTCGATTTCATCTATGGATAATCCTTGTTTTTTAAGAAGAGTGGAAACTGCTTTTAACGGACCCATTCCCATGTAGGCAGGGTCCACACCCACCAGAGAATATCCTTTAATATAAACGGAAGGCTTTAAATCATGCTCCCTGCATGTCTCTTCTGATGCCACCAGCATTGCTGCAGCCCCATCGCTGATGGGGGAGGCATTTCCCGCGGTAACGGTCCCATCTTGTTTGAATACGGTCCTTAACCCGGAAAGCTTTTCCTTTGTGGTATCCGGTTTTACATGTTCGTCCTGGGAAAAGCAGATTTCTTCCTTCTTCTTTTTGATGCTTATGGGTACGATCTCCTGATCAAAAGCCTTTCTGTTCTGGGCATCAGCTGCCTTTCTATGGCTTTCATAAGAAAATTCATCCTGTTCCAGCCTGGAAATTTTATATTTCTCTGCAACATTTTCTGCAGTAATCCCCATATGGTATTGGTTGATAGGACAGGTAAGACCGTCATTGATCAAACTATCCACCAACTCGCCGTTTCCAAGGCGGTAGCCCTTTCTGGCATTCTTTAAAAGATAAGGGGCACTTGACATATTTTCCATACCGCCAGCCATCATGAGATTGCTTTCTTCCGCCAAAATGGAATCATAAGCCAATGCGACGGCATGCAGTCCGGAGCCACAGACAGTATTAATGGTGGAGGCAGGAGTTTCAACCGGCACGCCTGCCTGTATTGCAGCCTGCCTGGCGGGATTCTGGCCGTTGCCGGCCTGGAGGACATTTCCAAAATAAACTCCATCAATGAGAGAACTCTCCAACTTGCTTCGATCAAGACATGCTTTGATTACAGCTGCACCCATAGACGGAGCATCCAGGGAGGAGAGAGTTCCGTTAAACGAACCGACAGCGGTTCTTACCGGGCTTACTAATGCTACTTTTTTCATAGTCATTCATCCTTTCGTTTTGTGGTCAGTTATCTTAAATCCTCTTCTTTTCAAGTTTTTCTGTGTCACAACATCCTCTCCTTTCTGTCTGTGTTTGATTGATAAGGATATTTTCCTACTCTGAATATTCAAATTCAATATTAAGGGAATAACTTACAGTTTTTAGTGTCTGATTTACAGAAAAAGGAGCTAATCCTTGGATTAGCTCCCAGATCATAATTTCCAATTTATTGGAAACCGTCCTCTTTATTAAAAATGATTTTGCAGCTGAATTCCTGGTTGTTTTCCTCCAGAATCATGCTCCCATGATACTTTTTGATGACATTTTCTACATTCAATAGGCCGATTCCATGATTTTTGCCTTTTTTTGACACTGGTTTTCCAAGATGCCACTTCTCAATGGGCATTGTGCTGTTGCTGATTATAATGACAATAAAATCATGATAGTTATCCAGCTTCATATGAATGTATTTGTTCGTTTCCACAGCCTTACAGGCTTCCATGGCGTTATCCAGCAGGTTACCAAATACGGTAGTGACCTCTATGGGTTCCATGAAACTTAAATCAACCGGGCCGATATCCATTTGAAATGAAATGGCATGGAGGTTTGCAATTTTCTTTTTATCATTCAGTAAAACATTTAAAATCGGATTGTTTGTATATTCCTGCATGGTCAGGGGAAGCAGCATCTGACTGATTTCCTGTGCATAGGTTACGGCCAGTTCCTTTTGATTGGTCTGATAGATGGTTTCTATCATCTGCAAGTGCTTATTCACATCATGAAGGATTTTAATGGATTCATTGTACTTTACTTCCTGCTCTTCGTAAAATTCATATTGGAGCAGGGACTGCTGTTCCAAAAGTTTCAGTTTCACTTTCAGCTGGTTGTTCTCTTCCGCAAATCTGGCAAAATATAAAAAGTACAGATCTGCCACCAGCATACAACCCATATTCACCAGGATTAAGACGTGCTCCGCTTTACTGGTCGCCTTGGAAATAACCATTAGGATCACCGCCAGATTGGCACTGCTGAAGAGAATGATGATCAGTTCAATCAGGCATTGGGTCATGGTGAGCTTCACATTCAAATCTTCTCTCCAAAACTTTGTGATCACCAGATAATAAAACACCAGTACAATCAATTTAGAAAATGTTATTTCCATACTTTCTGCCATGACGGTGTGAATATTTGATATCTGGAATTTAAATAAAATAAAATCCAGCAGTTCCACACCGGCAGCTTCGGCTATGGATAGGAGCAAAATCAAGATCATCACTTCTGCAATCCGGAATAGGACCGTTTTGCTTCTGCTCCAGTATACGGCAAGATTCATAATACAAATTACTGCAATCCAGCTGATAATATTAATGACCGGCTGTTTGAAAAGGTTCATGAAGACACTGAATAAAAATACGCCTGATTTTATAAAAAAATACAGCCAGTGACTCTCATATCGTCTTTCATTGCGTTCTTCCAGAAACTGGAACACCAACACACAATTGATCAGGCAGGAAACCACAATTCCACTCATAAAAAAAATATATTTTTCCATTTTTTCACCTAAATATTGCTCAGTATAAATTGATTCAGCTTTTTTCTGAAAGCCGCTGATTTTTTCTGGGAAACAGGGATTATATCATTGTTATTGAGATAGGCTTCATACCCTTTTATTTTTTTCACATGCCTTAAATTGACCAGAAAACACTGATGGCAGACCTCAAAGTGGTGTTCCAGCATTTTTTCCGCCAAATCTTTCATTTTATCTCTAAAAAAATATTCTTTATTTTCCAGCTTTATTTTGATTTTCCGGTTAAAATATTCAAAATAGAAAATATCCTTTACTTCAAAATCCTTGATTCTGGTTTCCACTTCTCCTTGCTGCGTGATTTCCAGAATCTCAAACCGTACCGTTTCTGATGGTTCATGTTCTTCCTGAATATATTGTAAAATATCATCCAGCTGTTTTTCTGTATTCACTTTTGTGACGGGTTTTACCAAATATGCGAACGCATGCACATGATTGACCGCCTGCTTGCAGAATTGATGAAAGCTGGTGGTATAAATGACTTTTACATTGTGATCCCTTTCCCGTATCTTTTTTCCGACCAATATCCCATTGATCCCATTTAAACCAATATCAAGAAATATTAAATCAAAATTTTTATGGATTCTCAGCAGTTCCTCTCCCGAAGAAAACGTATTCACTTGATAGGAGATCTTTCTGGCATCCATATAATTTTTCACCAGAGCTGCTATTCTTAAAGTATCATTTGTGTCATCATCGCAAATAGCTATGGTAAGCATTCATATCCTCCTGTTGTCTCTTTTTATGTTTTGGTTCAAATCACCGCAGCAGTACCAGCTTTACAGAATCTTATTAACGATACCTTTATACTATCACGAAAAGAGTCATTTTTTTAACGATGTAAAAATCAACCGTTTCCTTGTAAGTTTTTATCTCTAAATTTTAACCTCAACTGCTTTTTAAAGCCAAAACATGGATACTTTTGCATAAAAAACGGAATTTTAACTATAAAGTTATAACCAGAACGCAAAAAACTGGCTGACAGTCTGAAAGACTGCATAGCCAGTTTTTTTCAATTCTAAAAAGAAAAACCAGTCACATCAATTCCGTTTACTGCCAGGCCTTCCCGTATCTTCCTTACAAAGGCAAGGGCTTTTATCCCATCGCCATGGACGCAGACGGAATCAGCATTAAGGGGGATTTCTTTTCCATCCTCGGCTTTCACCTTTCCTTCCTTGACCATACGGAGGACCCGGCTGACGGCTTTTTCCTCATCCTCGATGACGGCACCTTTCCGGCTTCTTGGAACCAGTGTGCCGTCACTCTGATAAGCCCGGTCTGCAAATATTTCACTGGCATATGTAATCTCATAATCCTTTGCTGCCCGGAGCATTTCACTGCCGCTTAAAGCAAGGAGAATCAGAGTTTCATCGACCTCTTTGACGGCCTGACAGATGGCCTCTGCCAGCTTATAATCCTTAGCGGCCATATTATACAGAGCACCATGGGGTTTTACATGATACAGCTTTATGGAGGCACGGTCGCAAAAGGCTTTCAATGCTCCGACCTGATAGATCACACAGGCTTTCACCTCTTTGGGGGAAAGGCTCATATTCCTTCTTCCAAACCCGGAAAGATCAGGAAAGCCCGGATGGGCTCCCGCCCTCACTCCATGCACTTTGCAAAGGGCCACCGACCGCTCCATTACCAGAGGATCTCCGGCATGGAAGCCGCAGGCAATGTTGGCTGAGGTTATTAGCGGCAGGATCTCTTCATCCATTCCCATCTTATACGCCCCAAAGCTTTCTCCCAAATCACAGTTTAAATCAATGGACAGCATAATTCATCTCCTTTCCTTATCAATGCATCAACGGTACTTTAACGTTACATTTTTGACATCCGTGATAAACATATGTCCCGGAGCATGGGTGATCACAAAGGGAGGACGGCTGTTCATGACAACTGCCTGAGGGGTCACTCCGCAGGGCCAGAACACCGGTACTTCTCCCTCTCTGATGGTCACAGCATCTCCGTAATCCGGCCGCTCCAGATGATTGATTCCAATGGCTTTTGGGTATCCGATCTGCACCGGAGCACCGTGTACGTTCGGCATTGCAGCGGTAATAGCAACAGCCGTGGGCACCTGCTTATGGGGAATGGGTCTCATACTGACCACCATATTTCCGGAAAATACTCCGGCCGGTGCGCAGGAAATACTGGTATTATACATGGGAACATTGACTCCTTCCTCGATCTGCCTGACGGGTATTCCTGCTTCCATCAGCTCGGCTTCAAACGAAAAGCTGCAGCCAATCAGAAAGCTGACCAGCTTTCCCCTGGTTTTCTGGTACTTTTCAAAACGTTGGGATACATCTGCGGTTTCCTCTGTAAGAATCCCATTTTCGTAGATCCGGTAACCGGGAAGATCCTTTGTCAAGTCGCTGCCCAAAGCAGTCAGAGGAAAGCTTTTGCTTCCTGCATCAGAGACCTCTAAGAGGGGGCAGGCCCGTGGATTTCTCTGGCAGAACAGCAAAAAATCCCATGCCAGTTCCTCCGGAAGAATGACCAGATTTCCCTGAGCGTAACCGCCGCACATTCCAGTGGTAGGCCCTTTGATGATCCCTTCCCGAACAAGTTTTCTTACCTCTGCCGGCTTGTAATTATAATAATCCATCTCTTTCTCCCCTCCTGTTAAGTTTTTGTCAATCCATAAATGGTATCCCAAAGACGTTTCTTTAAGCTCAAAAGTTTTCTTTCCTCCAAACGGCAGGCAGCCACCCCTTCCTCTGGCGTCACAAACTTAAATGCGGCAGAATCTCCGGGGCGCAGCTGGGCCAGCGCAGGAATGTCTGCACTGATAACCGTAGCGATTTTTGCATACCCGCCGGTGGTCTGGTGATCTGCCATCATGACCATGGGAAGTCCGGAGGCTGATACCTGGACGGAACCTTCTGCAATCCCGTCTGAAATAATATCTGCCCCATTCACCATTTCAATAGGGGGACCTTCCAGCCTGCAGGCCATCCGGTCACAATCCTTTAGAAGGCGGTATGGATTTCTTACAAAGGTCTTTTTTCCTTCTTCAGTAAATGCCTCCGCCTGAGGGCCTTCCACGGCCCTTAAAAGAACAAAGCGTTCATTTCCGTAAAATCGCCAGGGGCTGAAGGTCCTTTTCAGCCACGGCTTTTCCTGCTTGATGGAACATTCCTTTTCTCTTCCTTTTATACTCTCCATGAGCAAACGAACCTGCTCCTTTGTTTTCCCGGCAGATAAAATGGCTCCGGCACGGAGGGGGCTGCCCTCAAATCCACCGATTCTGCATTTTAAATTGGTGGAACGGCTTCCCATAATGGGCGGAACGCAAATTCCCCCATACACGGCCAGATACGTTCGGAGACCGGATGTAGCAAATCCAAAGCTGAGAATATCTCCTGGGTTTGCAATCACCGGGCCGTACATGGGAACCGGTCTGCCGTTTAAGGAGGGGTTCATATCCGCACCGGTCAAAGCAAATATCTCCTGGGAAGTAAAGCGGATCTCTCCTCCGCTGTATGTGAATTCTATCACAGCTGCCTGGTCATATTCTGTCAGATTTCCTGCAAGCAGGTTGGCAAGTTTCATGGAATATTTATCGCATGCTCCGTTTTCCTGGAATCCCTGGCTTTGATATCCCCTTCTTCCTATATCCTGTATGGTGGAAAGCGGCCCAGGCAATACGATTTCTAATGCCATTCCATCACCTCTTTTCCTGTGTTCGGCTGATTTTTTCAAACTCCCGGAGGCTGATGGGTACAAAACGAATGGTGTCTCCGGCCTCATAAAGCCTTTTTTGTCCGTTTTGGGGATCAAATAGACGAAGAGGGGTTCGTCCGATCAGCTGCCAGCCTCCGGGAGAGTCCATGGGATAGATTCCGGTCTGCTCTCCTCCGATGCCTACAGAGCCTGCCGGAATCAGGGTCCTTGGAACGTTCAGGCGGGGGGTTGCGATCCGTTCATCCATGCCTCCCAGATAGGGAAACCCAGGGAGAAAACCAAGCATATAGATGCGGTAATCTCTGCCGGAATGGATTCTTATGACCTGCTCTTCCTTTAAGTTCCCGTGTTTTGCCACAAAGGCCAGATCCGGTCCGAAACTTCCCCCATAACACACGGGTATTTCCACCAGTGCCCCAGACTGCTCTCTGAGTTCTGGGGCACTTACAGACAGATTCCATAAGAAGCGGGAAACCTTACTAAAATCCGTTACTAAGGGATCGTAGTAAACCAAAAGGGAGCAAAAGGCCGGTACGGTTTCCATAATTCCTTCCTGCTCTGAAGACCGGACAATTTTGTTTAACTCCATGACCCTGCGGTTTACCGATTCATTGATGGAATCTCCCAGCTCTGCCAGTACGGCCCGGTCTCCTACCGCCTTAATTCTCATACGTGTTCCTCTCTTTCACGGAAAAATCCTTTTTCCAGTACGGGCCCAAACCAGTGCTCGGAATTCTTTGAATAACGGACGGCATAATCCGTACACTGACGCATCAGGCTTACGATCCCTGTATTCATCCGGGTATTGAAGCCGTCGATTCCAGGGAGAAGGGAGCCGGTCATATCCACAAGCCCGCTCCTGGAGGCCGCCCGCATTACCTCTCCTTCCAGCTCCTCCCGGTGAAGGATCTCCATATCCCTCTTTAAATAGGCGATGGCTGCCATCATTGCATAGCAGCCCCAATCGGAGCAGGTTGCTGTGATGATATGATCGGCGCCGCTTGCAGACAAGATGCCTCCTTTACAGCCGCAGATACATTCTTCCGGTCCGGTAAATGGTACATATCTCACAATATGCTCCGCAATGGCTCCCATACCGATCTCATTTCCCAGATCCCCGATGGCAATATTCAAGACCCCCTTTTCCCGCAGCAGCTCCCACAAAACATCGCTTTTTGCTTCCAGCTCGGATACATCTTTTCCGGCCGCATTGTGGTAAACTCCAAAAATATTGGCCCCAGGGGCTTCTACCGAAATCACTGCGGCTGGCATCGCTTCCTTTATGAGCCATTCTGCCTCAATCTTTGCTCTTGCAGGATTTTTGGTAAAGGAGAACACCCCCATGCTGTAAGGCATTTCTTTGACCTTGTTGAGTTCCTCATAAACATGAAGTCCCACCACTCCGGCACAGTTTTTTACCGGTTCCACACATTCCTCCGGACACACGATGACCGGTTTCGCACCAAATGCCAGAACCAGGGACCGGGCCAGCAAAAGGGAGCCGACCATCCCGTCCATCTCCGGCTCTTTATGAGGCAGAAGTACAAATCCCGTAAGAAGATAGACCAGATCCTTCTCCTTTACGGTCTCACATAGCTTTTGGGCTGCTCTCATGGCCAACGGCTCTCCCATTCCGGCACGGCTCCCGGCATAGAGAATCCGGCACACCCCATACCCTCTGGGATCAAGATTCATCAACGCATCCAGATTTTCTCCTACATTTCTTTTTTCCAGCTCCGCTCTTTCCATAATCTCCTCCCAAAACGCTTCTTACTGCGTCATACCAATCAGTCAAACAGGCTTTCTTTTCCGGTGTAAGTCAGATACTCCCTGATGACCTCATCCTGGAGCTTTTTTAAGGTTACCGGATCTTTTCCCCCTACGGTTCTTCCATTTACTGCATTTGCATGAAGGCAGAAATTGGAGGAAGAGGTTACAAGGATCTCATCTGCCTCCATCAGCTCCGATACGGAAAACGGCCGTTCTATCACTGGAATGCCCAGACGGTAACAAGCCTTAATCATGTGGGTCTTTGAAATACCCCTCAGAATGTAATTGTCATTGGGATGGGAATAAAAGATTCCGTCCTTTAGGATGGAAACATTGCTGTGCGCACATTCCGTCACCATATCCCCGCGGTGGAAAACGGTTTCATCCGCCCCCTCCTTACGGGCTTTCTGGGCTGCCATGACTGAAGGGATCAGATTTAAGGTTTTGATGTTGCAGTGAAAAAATCTGGTATCCTCCATGGTAATCAGCTTAATGGGAGCATTGGGATCTTTCAGCAGATTGGGCCGGATCATGACCCAGAGCTTCCCTCTCATTTCTTCTCCGTACACATGGTTTCTGGCTCCTGCTCCCCTTGTGACCTGCCAGTATACAAAATGAGTGTTACCCTCCACTTTGGAAAGAAGTTCTGTCAACAACCGGCCGAATTTATCTTTTTCCATAGGAATTATAATACCCAGCGCATTTGCACTGGAATAAAAACGGTCCAAATGCTCCTCCAGCAGATAAACCTGGTGGTTTCCTCCTACAGAAGCGTCATAAACGCCGTCTCCAAAGAAATGCACCCGGTCATTGAAGGGGACCGTTACTTCCTCCGGTGTTCCGATCGTACCATCATAATAAGCAAGTTCTTTCATAGGTTCACCCTCTTTTCTTTCCCGCCTTATTGTCCCAGATAGGCTTTTTTTACCCGCACATCCCGTAACAGATCTCCTGCATTTCCTTCCATGGAAATTTTTCCCGTTTCCATCACATAGGCACGGTTGGAAATGGATAATGCCATTTTTGCGTTCTGTTCTACCAGAAGAATGGTAATGCCGTTTTTGTTCACTTCCTTTATAATGGAAAAAATTTCTTTGACTAACAGCGGCGACAGTCCCATGGATGGCTCATCCATTAAGATCATCTTAGGCTTTGCCATCAGCGCCCGGCCAACGGCAAGCATCTGCTGTTCTCCGCCGGATAAGGTTCCTGCAAGCTGTCTGCGGCGTTCTTTTAACCGGGAAAACCGGTCATACACCTTAGCCATTGTGGCTGACATATCTTTCTGATCCGTAAATGCTCCCATTTCCAGATTTTCCTCGACTGTCATTTGTGGAAAAATATGTCTTCCCTCCGGCACATGGGCAAGTTTTAAACCGATGATCCGGCTGGGTTCGGTTTTTCTTAAATCTGTACCGTCAAAACGAAGCTCGCCCTCGTCGGCCTTTTTCAGTCCCGATATGGTTCTTAATATGGTAGTCTTACCTGCACCGTTGGCCCCGATAAGAGAAACGATTTCTCCGTCATTAACCTTTAAGGAAACTCCATGAATGGCTTTGACGGCTCCATAGGAAACCGCCAGATTTTTAACCTCAAGCATGTTCCGTAACCTCCTCTTCTTTTCCCAGATACGCCTCGATCACCTTCTGGTTGTTGGCAATCTCCTCCGGTGTTCCAAAGGCAATGGAGGTGCCAAAATCAAGAACCTTGATCCGTTGGCAGATCTTCATGACCAGGCTCATATCGTGTTCAATGAGAAGGACCGATATCTTGAATTCCTTTCGGATATAATTGATGATTTCCAGTAGCTCCTCTGTTTCCGTGGGATTCATTCCTGCTGCCGGCTCATCCAAAAGAAGAAGCTTCATATCGGTTGCAAGGGCTCTTGCAATCTCTAAGCGGCGCTGTTCCCCATAAGGAAGATTCCCGGCTTCCCAGTCTTCTTTTCCGTTTAAATGGACTACTTTTAACAGTTCCTTTGCCTGCCTGGATAACATGGCTTCCTGCTTCCAGTACCTGGGAGTACGAAATACTGCATGGACAAGGCCATAAGAGAACCTGGAATTCATGGCGGCTTTTACATTGTCGATCACTGACATTTTCTTGAATAACCGAATATTCTGGAATGTTCTTGCAATTCCCGCCTCTACGATCTGATACGTGTTTTTTCCGTTCATGCGCTGCCCGTTTAAATAAAAGGAGCCTTCGGTGGGCTTATAAACTCCGGTGATCAAGTTAAATACCGTGGTTTTCCCTGCCCCGTTAGGCCCGATCAAGCCTACCAGCTCCGATTGGCCGATTTCTAAGTCAAATCCGTCCACGGCCTTTAACCCCCCAAACTGGATTCCCAAATTCTGAGCCATTAAGACGGGAGTTTCTTTTCCCTGATCTGTCATTGTCACGCACCTCCATTCGCTTTTACTTTTTCCGGCTTCTTATCTTTGTCCTTGATTTTAAGCAGTCGCTTTAACAGACGCGTCAGGGAAAATTCCCAGGTTCCAAAGATGCCGCCAGGCTTAAAAATCATGACCAGCAATAAAATCACGGAATAAGCGAGCATCCGATACAGGGAAAACTGGCGGGTCATTTCCGGCAGAGAGGATAAAAAGGCTGCTCCGATCATAGATCCGGTAAAAGAACCGGTTCCGCCAATGATGACCTCTGAGAGCAGCTCTGCGGAATACATAAAGTTGAAATTGGTAGGAATCATGGCGGTCATGTAATGAGCATAGATCCCTCCTCCTACCCCTGCAAAAAAGGCAGCTGCCGTAAAGGTCAGCACCTTATAGTAGGTCACATTGATCCCAGAAGCGGAGGCTGCTATATAATCCTCCCGAATGGCTTTGACGGTCCTCCCGAACCGGCTTCGTACATACAGGTACATCATGCCAACACAGGCAGCCATAATCCAGTAGCACCAGTAAAAATCAGACAGTTTTAAGATGCCGCTCATGGTCTTTCCCCCTCCGGTAATGGTAAAATTGCAGAAGCAGACCCGGATGATTTCCGCAAATGCCACCGTAACGATGGCAAGATAATCCCCTCTCAACCGGAGAGCCGGGATACCCACCAGGATTCCCGCAGCTCCGGCGGCAGCCCCTCCTGCCAGAAGTGCCGTCAAAAACAATACCAGATCCGGCAGCCCCTTTCCCGTAAGAGCACTTGATACGATGGCGGACGTATAGGCGCCTACCGATACAAAACCTGCATGGCCCAGGGAAAATTCCCCCATACAGCCTACCACCAGATTTAAGGAAGCTACCATTATAATGGTATAACAGGCAGTCGTGCAGATTCCCTTGATATACTCGGTGGATGCTCCAAATACCCCGGACTCAAAAAGAAAGACAAACAGGAGAAAAACAAAGAGCACACCGGCAAAATTAAGGATATAAGAGCTTTTATACTGTTTTTCCATGATCCGCCTCCCTCTAAACCTTCTCGCCCACATTCTTCCCCAGAATGCCGGACGGTTTTACCAACAGGATGATAATCAAAATCGCATAAGTGATGGCTTCATACCATCCGGGAGCAAACAGCTTGACAAAAATTTCAATAAGCCCTACTATAATCCCCCCAAGCATGGCTCCCGGAATGATTCCGATCCCGCCCAGTACTGCAGCAATAAATGCCTTTAGTCCCATCATGGAACCCATATCATTGGTGACCCGTGGATATTTGGTGCAGTACATAAGGGCCGCCACTGCCGCCAGAGCAGAACCAATGGCAAAGGTTACGGTGATGACCTTGTTGACATTAATTCCTGCCAGCAGGGAAGCATCCCGGTCCTGGGGAACCGCACGCATAGCCTTTCCCATTCTGGTATTTTTAATAAAGAGCTGAAGACCCGCCATCATGGCCACACCGATCAAAATAGTCAGTAGGACATTGAGGGGAAGGGCTGCCCCGAATGCATGGATGGTGGGAAGGTCGAAAATCTTCTGGATATTCTGAGGTTTCGCCCCAAAAAGCACCATAGCCAGATTTTCTAAAAACAGACTCATGGCAAGCGCTGTGATAAGGGCGGACATAGAGCCGGCTTTCCGCACAGGTTTGTATGCCACCACTTCCACCACCACACCAACTGCGGCACATACCATAATTGCCAGAATGACGGATAACCAGGCCGGCATTCCTGCATGCGCCATTAAGGGGATGGTATAAAATAAAGTGTAGGACCCGATCATGATGAAATCTCCATGTGCAAAATTGATCATGCGGATAATTCCATAAACCATGGTATAACCCAGAGCGATGAGCGCATAGATGGCCCCCTGGTTCAGCCCGTTAATCACACTTTGTAGGAATAATGAAAATGTCATAGGCAGTTTCCCTTCTATCCTGTTTTTTACTCTGTCATTTCTTAGTCCCTTCCGGCGACAGGGTCATCAGCCATTTCACCTTGCCTCCTTCATAGGTATTGATGGCTACGGATTTCTCCGGATCACCGTTTGCATCAAGCGTAAAGGTTCCGCCCACTCCGGTAAAGGTCATCCCGGTCATTCCTTTCACCAAAGAGGCCGTATCAGCAGCTCCCCCGTTTTTCGCTGCCTCCACAAGCATGTAGATGGCATCATAATAAAGGGCCGCGCAGGCATTTAAGCTTTCCGTTCCGTATTTTCCGGTGTATTTGGAAACAAAGTTGGAAACGGCGGGAGCCGTATCCTCGGAGGAATAGTGATTGGTAAAATAGCAGTTCTCGAATTGATCCTCAAAGCCTTTTGTCTCCGCTCCATCCCATCCGTCACCTCCCATGATGGCGCCGTCAAAGCCGGAATCCCTTGCCGCACTCACCAAAAGGGGAACAGTATCGAGAAATGCAGGATAAAACAGAAAATCTGCTCCCTTTGCCACCACCTGGGAAGTCTGGGAAGAAAAGTCCGTATCTTTTGTGGTACATTCTCCGGTATAGACAATCTCGATTCCATTGGCTTGTGCATGTTCCAGGAAGGCATCTTTTAAGCCATTGGAATAATCATCATCCTTGGCATAAATAATGGCTGCCTTTTTCCATCCCTTTTCCTTTGCGAACTGGGCCGCCATCTTCCCCTGATAAGGGTCGATGAAGCAGTCACGGAAAATAGTGGGACCTTTCAATGTTATATCTTTATTGGTCGCCCCTGTGGTAAGTAAAAGCATGTTGTCCTTTGATGCCTGTTCTGCAATGGGAAGGGTGACTGAGGAAAAAAAACAGCCAACGACGGCATCCGGATTTTCTTTTTGCAGGCTGTTGTAGGCATTGATTGCCTGTTTGGCATCGCTGGCATCATCCACAACTTTTCCGCCGTTGACGATCTCCACCTTGTACTGCGAATCACTGGCATTGATTTCTTCTGCCGCCATGGAAATGGCATTTTGTGCCCCTTCCCCGTAAATAGCAGAACCGCCCGTCAGCGAGCAGATCACTCCGATTTTAATGGTCTTTCGATCTCCCTGTGCGGTGTTACCGGCTGCGGCTGTTGTATCCGCAGCGCCGCCCCATGCAGCACTTTGCTGGGCCGATGAGCCACAGCCGGCAAGAAGACCGGCGGACATTGCCGCTGTCAGGACAAGAAAAAATAATCTTTTTGTCATAGTCAATTCCTCCTCATGGTTTTTTGCCATAAAATGTGTTTGGAACATAAAAAAGGAGACTTTCCCATCATAATACTGGGGAAAACCTCCTCGTTCTCCATTTAAACCCGGTCTCTGCTCAAAATCCGGCTCTGATAAGCAAAAAAGCCGCAGCTGCACCTCCTGCAGTTGAGACTCCTTTGTTCTCTTATTCATACCGATGATTCTTTCACCTATTTTCCTATAATTATAAGGTATGCGAAAAGGCTTTGTTTCAGAACCACCGGATACGGTTCTCCTTTTTTTAGAAAGTTTTTTCGTGTCTGCTTGAAAAATATATCTTCCCATGCTATACTGACCAACAGGGAATGAAGTTCTCCCATGGCTGTTGCCTAAACTGCTTTTACGCTGATGACTTCTGCTTTGTGCAGGAATTATCAGCTTTTTTACTTTGGAGGTATTTTAATGAAAAAAATAATTTTATCCTACCGTGATATCATTCTTCTTTGTCTGATCACGGTCCCAATCGGTATTGCTGCGGGACTCATTGATACGTTGTTTGGCCGGACGCTCCTCCTCCTTACGGATATCCGGGCAAGCCATCCGTTCTGGTTCCTTCCTTTTCTCCCACTCATCGGTGTCTTTCTAATCTGGTGTTTTCAGAAATTCGGGGGCAGAAGCAGTAAGGGCATGGCTTTGATTTTTGAAACCGGTCATGGAATCAATCCTGATATTCCCCTGCGCCTCATCCCATTTTCTATCGGAAGCACCTGGCTCACCCATTTGTTCGGCGGAAGTGCCGGACGAGAAGGCGTTGCCATTCAAATAGGCGGAACCATTGGCCACTGGTTCGGCAGGCGGCTTCCCATAAAGGACAGCGGAAAGATCCTGCTGATTGCAGGAATGGCAGCCGGATTTTCCGGCTTATTCAGAACTCCCATTGCTGCTGCATTCTTTGCCCTGGAAGTGCTTACGGTGGGCATTTTGGAACAAAAGGCACTTTTGCCGGCACTGACGGCTTCCTTTACCGCCAGCTATGTTTCCGGCTTACTGGGACTTGAAAAATTTTCTTTTTTGCTGACGGAGCAACGTTTTTTTTCCTGGGAATTGGTGCCCAGGCTATTGCTGATGGGCGTTTTGTTTGGAATTACCGGAGGACTGTTTTCTCTGTCTCTTCATAAAACCAAACAGCTTCTTGCCAAATGGATCACCGATCCTATGTTGCGGATTTTTATCCTTGGAATCGTCATAAGTATATTTTCCCTCCTATGTTGGAAGGGACGTTATTCCGGGCTTGGAACCAATTTGATCTCCATGAGTTTTGAACAAGGTATTTTTCCTTGGGATTTTGCCTTTAAACTGGTATTTACCGTACTGACCTTGTCCGCAGGATTCCAGGGAGGGGAAGTCACTCCCCTGTTCTCCATCGGTGCATCCTTAGGCGTGGTTCTCGGCTCACTGCTGGGACTTCCTACGGTATTTACGGCTGCACTTGGTTATGCCGCAGTCTTTGGAAGCGCCACAAATACATTGATTGCTCCCATGCTTATGGGTGCGGAGATTTTTGGCTTCCAGTATTTTCCTTTCTTTGCAGTGGTGTGTTCGCCGTCCTATGTATGCAACTGCAATTTTTCCATTTATCCGCTCCAAAAGCGAAGAGACTGAAAAATGAATCCTTCTTTCAAACAAAAGGCATCCTTTAAGCAAATCTTACGGTCTGCTTCCGGATGCCTGCTATGCTTTTTATTGATTACTTTATAGTGATGGATAAAATTCATGTCATAAGCTAAAGATTATAGTAACTTTATCAGCCGTTCCAGTTCTTCGGATAACCCTTTTGCCAATTCAAAATCATTCTTCTTTAACGCGGATTCTATCTTTGTTTCCACTGATTTTTTCTTGTCCTGAATCTCAACGTAATCTTTATTAAAATGACTGGCATAGATCATCTTCCTGAATTTTCTTATGCTTATTTTCCGGATGTTCTTATCTTCAACCATCAACACATAATCCGCACAGTTTGCTATGGTATTAAAATCATGGGACACCATGAAAACAGCACCCTTATAGTTGTCTATGGCCTCTTCCAAAGCGAGCTGAGAATAGGTGTCCAAGTGGCTGGTCGGCTCATCAAGAAGCAGAAGGTTGGCTTTGGTGACAGATACCTTGGCTAATTGAAGCAGGTTTTTCTCTCCTCCGGAAAGATTGCCAATTTTCTGGGTGAGGACTTCTTCACCGAAACCATACTTTGCAATATGCGCCTTAATTTCATCATAGGTGTTAAACCCAATTTCAAAGAATTCGTCCTGAACCGTATGATCTTCGCCCAGCATTTCCCCCTGGATCTGTGACAAAAAAGCCATTTTAACCTGGTCTCCCACCTGGATGGACTGGGTTTTGTTTTTATAAATGTCCCGGAGCAGCGTGGTTTTCCCTGTACCATTGGGACCAATTAAGGCAACTTTATCCGTTGATTTCATCTCAAAGCTCACATGTTCCAAAAGGACCTCCTCAAACGCCGCAGAGTAATCATGGACCTTTAATACCGTGGTCTCTTCGGATTCCGGCAGATCAGGCAGGACGATTTCCGGCTGCCGGATCTCCACAAATGGGGCCTTAATTCTGCGGGCTTCCAGTCTTTCCAAAACTTTTTCTCTGGCGTGCAGGGATTTCCCTCTGGACGCTTCCGTATGAAAGGTGGCTGCAAGTCTTAATTTATTGATAATGGCTTTATTTCTTTCGATTTCTGCCGTATCCGCCGCAGCAAGTTCCTGCAATTCAATCTTTGTCTGGAGCAATGACAGCTTATAATCCATAAATCTTCCGTCAAACTCCTGCAGTTCTTTATTTTCCAAATGGAGGATCTTATCAAAGCAATGGTCCAGCAAATATCGGTTATGAGTGATAATTAACAGGGTCCCTTTGTGGGAATTGATCAGATTTTTTAAGGAATTGATATTTTCAAAATCTAAAAATGCATCCGGTTCATCCATGATGATGAGATGAGGATTGGAAAGCATTACCTTAATGACCTGAATCAGCTTGAATTCTCCTCCGCTTAAGCTGGAGACCATGGCTGTTTCATGTTTGCTCAAATCCGCCAGATTCAGTTTTTTGTTGATGTTATTTTCATAATCATCACCGCCCATAGCGTCGAATGCATCCAATGCTGCCTGGTATTTTACAAGCAGCGTTTCTATATCCTCAGAGGTTTCCATTTCCGTACAGATGGCAGTTATCTCATTTTGAAGCCTGATGAACTCTTCTGCCATGTAATCAAAGACCGTAATTTCCCTGGTTTTGTCCAGCTGGGAAAACTGGCTCACATATCCGATCCTGTAATCCGGGTCAATCTCCAGGGTACCATCGAACATATAGCGGTCCGGCTCCATAATCATATCCGTCAAGGTGGTCTTTCCGCTGCCGCTTGTGCCTATAAACGCACAATGCTGCCCCTCTTCCAGGGTAAATGAAATATTTTTATACAGTTCCTTCTCCGGAAAGGAAAAAGAAAGGTTGTCTGCCTTTATCATATCTACTCCTATCCGTGTGCTCCGCACACTTTAGTCAAAATAAAGAGCCTATTGTAATAAGCTCTTTCTACCATGATCCTATTAATCGTAATTTTATAATAGACACTCTATAATATAGACTATTTTTCTTAATCAACCTTCGTAGCATATCATTTTTTTCGATTTATTTCAACTATTTCGTTTGAAAGCATTTCGTTTGAAAGCATATCAATTATGATATACCGGTTTGTACCGATACACAAAAAAGGAACGCAGACAGGCTGCGCTCCTTTTTCTTATTATCTAAATACATCGGTATAAGCATCCAGGGTTTTGTAATAGGAAGCCTTGGGCGTCCAAAGATTGGAGAAGAGCAACGGGCTCTTTTCCCGTCTCCAGGAAACGTCATCTGACAATCCCCACCAGGTTATGCCTGTAATTTTACCGCCAGCCTTTTTGACTTCGCAGATTGTTTTCATGATATCATATACATAGGCGGCCTGTTCCTGTTCGGAATTGGCTCCCGCATCAAATTCTGTGATCTGGATTTCCAATCCGGCATTCATAAATGCGGTGTATGCCTGCTTATAATAAGAAGCACTGGGGAAGTTCGATGCAAGATGGGACTGTCCGCCTACCCCATTGCAAATCTTTTTATCTGAATTAATAAATTGAATCATTTTAATGATATTGGACGCTTCCATATATTCATTATAATCGTTATAGAATAAGCTGACTTTATCCGTAAGCTTAAAATAGTTTAATGTTTCATTGGCATAACGGAAGGCATCCTTTACAAACTGCGGACTTGTTGTAACACTGCCGTAGATCCTTACCCAATCGGAATTGGCTGGAGAATGCAGATATTCATTCACAACATCCCAGGCATAAACTACACTGCCGTAATCGCTTATGTAAATGTGATTCATCACTGTCTTGATATAGAATTCCATTCGTGCGTTCATTACGGCTTGGCTGACATAGGCTCCGCCTGCGCTGTAGCCTGTCCGAAACAGCCAGGAAGGAGTCTGACTATGCCAAACCAAAGTATGGGCACGAACCCCCAAGCCATTTTCATAACATATCTTTAATACCTTGTCCACCGTATTAAAATTGATTCTCGGTACAGTGGCCTCTGTATAATTGTCCGGAATGTAATATCCCAAAGACCTTGCTTCTGCTACCGGTATCAGTTTCGGGGAACTGCCAAGCATTGCATCCGGTTTCATCTCATTTTCAAGTGTTATACTATTGTACCTTTGCTTAATGATGTTTAAAGTGGAGGAATTTTGTAACTGGTTTAGGGATACACAGGTGCCTGCTCTTTCAAACTTGCTCCCGTATGTATTTAATAACGTTTGATCAGCCGCTGCTGTCTGTGTAACGCCCAGGGAAGAAATAGTAAGTGTCATTACTGAAACTACTGTTACCATTTTTTTCAATAACTGTTTCATTATAATACCCCCTTATCTATTATTTGATTAACCAAAAAGACCCTTTGAACCCATTTGCCCAATAAATACAGGTTCGCCTGTGTTCCCAATGATCCCTCCTTCCCCTGCTCCTGTTATTTATGGTTTTTCTTTCAAAAAATCTTTCTATGGAAATCCCGAAATAATAAAATAGCTTCTGCTCTTTTTGTCAAACGTTACCAGTCCGTACATAAAATTTAAGTTATTATTAGTCTAACATGACAGTAAGACTTATCAATAGAAATGTAAAATTTCCGATACTGTACGTCATTTTTTCATAATATTTACCAAACAGGTAACAGCGGACCGGATCGCCCTATTCCTCACGGCAAAAAGGGACGCAGCATCCGCTGCGTCCCTTTGAAATGAACATCATTTATCTTGATACGAAAGCCATCAAAACAGGGAGAAAGCCAGAAACAGAGAAGCCATTAAAGAAGCCACAAGAGATACAACGGTAATCTGGGTATTGATGGACGGACCTGCCGTATCTTTAAACGGATCGCCTACAGTATCGCCCACCACCGCTGCTTTATGGGCGTCGCTGCCCTTTCCTCCGTTGCCGCCTGCTTCAATGTACTTCTTTGCATTATCCCACAGTCCGCCTGAATTGCTCATGAACAGGGCTAAGAGAAGACCGCTGACAATATTTCCGGTCAAATATCCCCCCACCGCCTCCACTCCGCCTATAAAGCCGACTAAAATGGTGACGATAATACTGACAAATCCTGCCGGAATCAGCTCTTTTAGGGCACCGTGGGTTGCAATGTCAATGCATTTGTCATATTCCGGCACCACTCCAGGAGTCCCTTCTTTTAAGCCTTTGATCTCCTTGAACTGGCGGTGGATCTCTGAAACCATACGCTGTGCGTTTCGGTCAACCCCAAGCATCAGCATGGCAGAGAAGATGGCGGGAATGGCCGCCCCCACCAGCATACCAAAGAATACGGAAGGATTGATGATATCAAAGCCGGTCAATACAATCGCACCTGCCGCCTCATTTACTTCACTCATAAAAGCGCCTAGCAGCGATATGATGGTAAGTCCTGCAGCTGCGATTGCAAACCCCTTCGTCACAGCTTTTACCGTATTTCCTGCACTGTCAAGGGAATCTGTGATCTGTAGGGCATCGTCTCCCAAATTCCCCATTTCCACAAGTCCTCTGGCATTGTCTGCAATCGGCCCGTATGCATCATTGGAAATGATCATTCCCACGATGGACAGCATTCCAACTGCTGCCATGGAGATTCCAAACATTCCGGCAATGGGGTCCTCCGGTGAAATGGAGGCGCAAAGATGATAGGAAACCATGGCGGAAATTCCGATTCCAACCATGGAAGGCAGTACACTTAAAAATCCATAAGACATTCCGGAGAGAATGGTAAACGCCGGTCCTGATTCCGATGCTTTCGCCACATTGCGGACAGGCTTTTTGGTATCATTGGTAAAATAGTCACTGGTAATACCGATGATAACTCCTACAAACAGGCCGATCGCAGTTGCTCCCCAGATACGCCAGTCAAATCCGAAGAACATGGTGGCACCGGCCGTCAGAACTGCGAAAATACCGGTAGTAAGGTAAGTGCTCATGTTAAGGGCCATGGTAGGATCGTTCCTTTTCCCCATACGGGCCGCCATCACTCCAAAGATGGAGGACAAAAGGCCCAGGGAGGCATAACAGAATACCATGGCTGCATAATCCGTTCCCATTTTATTGCCAAGGGCGATGGCCATAACGAGGGCTGATGCCATGGAGGCCACATTGGAGTCAAATAAATCTGCTCCCATGCCTGCCACATCCCCTACATTATCGCCTACGTTGTCCGCAATCACCGCTGGATTTCTAGGATCGTCCTCGGGAATCCCAAGCTCCACCTTCCCCACAAGGTCTGCACTGATATCTGCTGTTTTGGTGAAAATTCCCCCTCCGGCTTTTGCAAACAGCGCCAGAGAACTTGCCCCAAAGCTGAACCCCAGCAAGGCAGTCGAATCGTGAGTGAAAAACATGACAAGAGCCACCCCCAAAAGGGAACTTCCCACCACTGCCATTCCCATAACCGCGCCGCCTCGAAAGGCCGATAAAAAGGAAGGCTTTAAACCGCCGTTTCTGGCTGATTCCGCCGTTTTTATATTTGCAATGGTAGCAACCTGTATACCGATCTTCCCGGCAAATGCGGAAAAAACAGTACCGCAAAGGTAAGCGATAACAATGATGAGATTTTGCAGCACAGAACCGCCCTTCCAGATCGGTGCCGGTAAAAACAAAAAGATCAGGATGGCTGCCACTGCGCAGAATTTTGTTAAGACAAGGTATTCTTTTCGCAGAAAGGTGTTTGCCCCCTTTCTTATGTAACTGCCGATTTCTTCCACTCTCTTATTTGAAGACGGCTGAGCTGCAACCCAACGGTACAGCCAGACTGCAAACCCAAACGCACAGGCGGAAACAATAATGGAAATAATTAAAAACAAACTTAAATTACTCACACACCATACCCCCAAATTTCTTCTTTTATTATTTAATATTATGTATATTATAACTATATTACTTATTTCGTATTATTATTTTGTTTATTTCAACTACTATCGTCCGTCCCTCCACCCTGTGCTGCGTCACATCACTGGCTTCTCTGCTTATATTAAACGTTTTTTTTCGGATAAGAGGAAGTGTACAGGCGGATGAATTTGCCTGTGAATGAAAGGTGAGTGCCATGACCATACGAAGGGATTTATCCGTTCAGCGAAAAAAATCAGAATCTCTTAAAAAAGGCGGAACAAAGATTTTAAGCTCCACTTAAACACTGAATGGCTGCTGCAGACGGGAATGAAGTTTCCTGTTTGCAGCAGCCATTTTAAATTTTTTTACCATTAAAAGTTGATAAAATCTGTTCGTCACTTTGAACTAATTGCCATATATCATATGTTTTTACTTATAATAATTATTTTTTTAACTGAGCAATACTGCATACCAAACTTATAGGTATAGTTATGCGTAAATCATTTATCACATTATAATTAGTAATCAATGTATTATGTATTATTAAATCATATATGACTAATGTGATTGTACTTATTATAAAATATATAATAAACAATTTAACTAATTTTATAAACATCATAATTTTATTCTTCCTAGTCTTAATAAGAACCAGAAGCAAGGTACGAAGATGTAGTTTTATTATTCAATAACCCTGATTTTTTTACTGATAATAAATCCTGTGTTTCTGTTGTAACGTGTCCCTTTTCATTTGTTTTAAGCGTTGAAGTGAAGTTATTAATTGTAAGAGTTTGGGTTGCATATTTAACAAATACTCCTTAAGTTGTTTCATTGGTTTCTGCCATAACAATCGTTGAATTAATGGATGTCAGGCAAATTGCACATGTCAAAATTGAAGGGATCAATTTTCTCATAGTTGTTACTTGTATAATATATTTATTAATTTATAATCATACTTTTCCTTTCTTTATATTTTAATACTGTTAGTTATTTTGAAGATTCTCATCTGAAAATATCTTTTAGTAATTATTATAGAGATATAATGACTAAATATATCGTCTCACTTTTTGTACAAGTAGTCAATAGCCACCCTAAATGTTTAACCGCTTAATTCGACACTAAGCGATGTTTTTATAGTACGAAATGCCAGATAATGAAACCTGCACTCCAGGCAATAAGATAAGGCTTACTTATTTAACCGCACCTGTAATCCCTTCCGCAAAGCTCTTTTGAAGCAGAAAGAAAATGATTACCGTAGGAATGGTACAGATCAACACCGCCAGCATCAGGGTTCCGTAATCCGTCACATAGCCTTCCGTTAAGTTTGCCACCAGCATGGGCATGGTGATACTTTTGGCATCGGACATAATGACCTTTGGCCATAAATAACTGTTCCATGCATTCATGAAGGTGATGGTCATGGCTGCCGCATAGGTGGAGCGCATGGTGGGCAGAAACATCCGGTAAAAGATCTGGAATTCCGTCAGGCCGTCAAGCCGTGCCGCCTCCATAATATCCGAAGGAAAGGATCTGGCACTCTGGCGGAACATCATGATCAAAAACGGGGTGGATATGGTGGGAAGGATAAATCCCAGCGTGCTGTTTAAAAGTCTTGCTTTTGAAAACATCTGATAAAGCGGAATCATGGTAGCGGCAAAAGGAACCATCATTGCCAGCAGAATGATACTCATGACCCGGTCCTTCGCCTTATCATGGAACACTTCAAACCCGTATCCGGCGATGGAACAGACAAATAAGGAGATGAGGGTCATGGTAATGGAATATTTGAAGGAATTAACTAAGGCTGTACTGACATCCTGGGACGCCAGCAGCTTTTTTGCGTTATCAAACAGAGCCGTTCCAAACAGCAAGGTCCCTCTGCTCACATCCACGCTCCGGTTGGTGGCCGCAGCCATCATCCAGTAAAGCGGAAATACAGAAATTAATGAAACAATCATTAAAAATGCATATGCAATTACTTTTTTTCCCTTAGTCACGTTTATCACCTACCTTCAACTGGATAAATGCAAGGACTGCCACCAACAGGAGGATCAAATAAGACATGGCCGCCGCATACCCAAAATTCGGTACATATTTAAAGGACACATTGTATATGTAGTGTGACATGGTGATGGTGGCATTGGCCGGACCGCCGTTCGTTAAGTTTACGGATTCATCAAACAGCTGCAGCGTTCCGTTGGTTGACATAATGGCTGTGAGAAGAATGGTCGGTTTTAAAAGCGGAACCGTAATACGGAAAAAGGACTGGACCGGAGATGCCCCGTCAATTTTTGCAGCCTCATAGACGGAATACTCTATATTTTGCAGGCCGGATAAGTAAAATACCATGTTATAACCGGTCCATCTCCAGATCAGTGCCAGAATAATCACGATCCTCGCACTGTTTGGATGTCCCAGAAAGTTATACCCGGTGGTCAGAATCCCCGCCTTCATCAAAATGATATTGACCAGACCGTCCACGGCAAACAGGGAACGGAAAATGACGGCATATGACACCAAAGAGGTGGCACATGGCAGAAATATGGCGGTACGGAACAGCCCCTTGAATTTTAAATCCTTATGATTTAACAGGGAAGCCAGAACCAGAGCCACCGTCAGCATGATCGGTACCTGTATGATTAAGTAAATAAAGTTATTTTTCAGAGCCTGCAGAAAGATGGGGTCCTGAAACATGCGGATGTAATTGGTCACACCCGTCCATTTCATCCTGGCACCAATCCCCGTCTGGAAAGAAAGGAACAGGGCCTGAATCATAGGCAGAAAGCTCATGATTCCGATCAGAAGAACTGCCGGAGTTAAAAATGTCCAGCCGGCCAGGCTCTGTTTCTGGCCCAATGACCGCTTATTATTTATTTTTCCCACGAAATACGCCACCTCCTACGGTCCTTTATTTACCCATTGCAAAATTTACGGTATCCTCAGCATTTTTGATTTCAGCATCAATGTCTCCTCCTGCCACAACCTTGGTGATAGCCGTAGCAATGGCATCACGGGCTTCATAATAGTATACTCCCGTATTGTTCGAGGGAGCTTTGGAGGCAAAATCCGTGATCATGGAATAGACGGCTTCTCCGCCGAAAAACTCCTGCGGCTCTCCATAAACCTTGCTGTCTGCTGCCGGAAGGTAGGCAGCCATGGCACCGGATTTTGGTAGTATGGTTTCATAAAGAGCTGTACTTCCTGCAAAGGTCTTACTTAAAAAATCAACTGCCAGTTCCGGATTTTTGCTGGCAGACGTTACCGCCCAGCTGGACCCCCCGTTGCTGGAATAATTAGTCGCACCTTCAATGCCCTCAAGCTTCGGCATGTTGGTAATGGCCCAATTGCCCGACTGGTCTTCTGCGGTCTGGATGCTAGCCATGATCCAACAGCCGTTAATGGTTCCGGCTACCGTACCATTGGTTATGGTTCCCACATACTGGTCCCAGTCATTGACTTCCACAAGCACTCCGCTCTTAACCAGGGATGCATAGGTTTCCATCACTTTTTTTAACGTATCATTTCCCACCATACTGGGATTTCCTTCCTTGTCAAAAAGGCTTCCGCCTGCGGACTGGAGCATCATCACAATCAAATCGGATTCTCCTGCCTGACAGGATAATAATGGTTTTCCTGTCTTCGCCAGAATATCCTCTCCCATTTTCTGATATTCGCTCCAGGTAATATCCGTAAAATCCTCCACCGTATATCCAGCTTCCTTTAACAGGTCCGTACGATAGCAGCCTACCACCGTTCCATTATCAAAGGGAACTCCGTAATTTTTTCCCTCCACCACAGAATAACCAGTCTTTGACTTTGCAAAATTTGTAAAATCAATTCCGCTTTCCGTCAGATCAACAAATGCATCCGGATAGCTGATGACATTTTTCTGGAATGCGTTGTCCTGAAGCAGCAGAATATCCGGAAGGGAATCCATATTTCCAGAAGTAGCTGCCGTCGTGATCTTGGTCTGAAGATCGGCCCAGGGAGTCTCCACCACATTCAATTTGAAATCCGGGTGATCCTTCTCATAGATTTTTGCGGCTTCTTCCATAGCATAAACATTAAATGCCGGGTCCCAGCACCAGACCGTCAGCTCATTGGAAGCCTGTTCCCCCTTCTGATCTCCGGATTGCCCCGAAGTACCGGAAGTACCGCAGGCTGTCAGGACAGCCGCCATGGCTCCTGCCAATAGTAAGGATGTGATTCTTTTCTTCATAGCAAAACTCCTCCTCAATTCATATAATTTTAAAAAGACTGGATTCCAGTAAATCCAATCATCTTTTTCATCTTACTGGCGGATTGTCCTGATCATTCCTATTTTCCCCATAAAAAAATGGCATATACAGCTATCAAAATCCAGGCTTTTGATAACCGTATTATACCAATTTTTTCTGATACAAAGCTTTTAAATTCAATGAAAAAAAACGCAAATCCACTCATTGATATCCATCCCAGCCTTTTTGCGCACTGATCCTGTAATGCAACAGTTTGCTCTCATAATTCTCGGCCGACTTTTTCCACTGATAGGGAGAAGTATTCAAAACTTTTTTAAAATTCCGGTTAAATGCGGAAAGAGATGCAAATCCGGAGTCAGCTGCCACCTCTTCCATGTTTTTTTCCGTCTTTTTCAGCAATTCACAGGCGTTTTGAATGCGGATAAAATTGATGTAATCCACCGGTTTCATATTCATTCCCTCTTCAAAAACACGGCGGAAATGACTTTCACTGATATTGCAGGCTTTCGCAAGACTTCTTATCCGTATTTCCTCCGTATAGTGATTGGAAACGTAATCCAGGGCACCTGCGATCAGAGTCGTATTGGCCCTTCGTCTCATGATTCGCTCCTCGTGATCAGAGAGACGCAGAAACTCCACCACACAGCTACCTAACATCCCATGAATACTGTCCTTGTAGTAAGGCTTTTTATTCCGGCATTCTTCCATAATTCCCAGAATCAGTTTGGCCAGAACCGGATTCTCCTCTTTGGATAACAAATAACCCGTCCGCTTAATCCGTTTTAACATATTCTTGCGGACCATGGGATCGTAGTTATTTAATTCAGAAATAAATTTATCCAAATCCACATAAAGCCACTCCCAGTATCCTTTGGTCCCCGGAGCACTGTTGGTGGTGTGAGGAAGTCTCGGCGGAACGATCATAAAAGAATGAGCACAAAACGGTATGTGCTCCTGCCCCAGCACCACTTCCCCCGTTCCCCAATGACAGTACCCGATCTCTAATAGATTATGGAAATGAAGACACTTAATATGCTTTCCATACTCTCTGATACAGACCTCTCCCAAAAGAGCAAGAACCACCTCCCCATGCGGAATCTCATAATAACGAAATTCTACCTTTTCTCTCTGCTTTGTCATACATTTTCCCCCAGTAATAAGTTTTTTCCTATTCTTTGAAAGTAAAAAATTTTTTGTATCAAAAAGGCGGCCCCTGACATGAAAGCAATGATATGGCATCATGACAGAGACCGCTCTATTTTAAAAGTAGGATCGTTCGATTAGATTACAAGCGTAGGCGGGGTATATACTCTGGAAGCCAGTTCCGAATCAATTAAGTACAAGCCCTTGGCATCATGGCCGAATAAATCATATCTCTTTATGATATCATCCGTATTCTTTTCTTCCTCGCTCTGTTCTTTTACAAACCAGTCAAGAAACTGCATGGTTCGGAAGTCCTTTAATTCATAAGCCGCCCCATAGATATCATGAATGGCTGCAGTTACCTTGACCTCATGTTCAAAGGCTTCTATCGCTGGCTGGCGGAAATCTTCATAAACGAATTTAGGTGCTTTAATATCCCCTAATTCCACCTTGGCACTGTTATTCTGTAAATAACTCATAAACAGCATTGCGTGATCCCGCTCTTCCTGTGTCTGAATCTTAAACCAGTTTGCAAATCCATTTAAATTGTTTTCCGCATAATAATTTGATATGTCAAGATATACATAAGCAGAATAGAATTCAAAATTAATCTGTTTATTTATTTTTTCTACAATGATCTTATCTAACATGATTCCTTCCTCCTTTAACTCCAATGTGTTTTTTCAGTTTCCGAAATAACTTGTCCGGTTGCACAAACAGGCGGTTCCTGGCATACATTATGAAGCAAAACCACCTCATGTGTTACTATATTCTAACATTTTCATGAAAATTATTCAATCATATATCATAAAGAATTTTTCAAATTTGACGTCAGATAATAAAGAATTTCCTTTGTAATTATTTTATTCCTTAAATCAGATGAATTTATATTGCAAATCGTACAAAAAAACCGGAAGGCCATTTATGATAGGGCCCTCCGGTTTTGGTGTTTTTATTTCTCTTTTCTTTTTTCCCACATTGCCCATAAAGTACCGGCAACGCAAATGGATGAATAACATCCAGTGATAACACCAAAGAGCATGGGCAGAGAGAATTCAATAATGGATTCAATCTGGAAATAGATGGAGGCAACCATGATGACTGTCACACAAATACCTGTTGCCAATGATGTATTTAAGGATCTTCCCAACGTCTGGCTGGTACTGATGTCTACCAGGTCCGCAGAGGAAAGCTTTCCGTTCAGTTTTTTGTTCTCACGAATCCTGTCGTAGATAACGATGGTATCGTTAATGGAATATCCTATGATCGTAAGAACCACCGCCACAAATGCATCATTTAACGGAATTCCAAATAAAACAAATGCAAAGAACACCACCATGGTATCATGGAACAACGCGATCATTGCTGTAATTCCTGCCGGAAGACCGGATATGGCTGAGAACCGGATCCATACGTAAACAATAATAAACAGCAGTGCAAGACCAATCGCAAGTACGGCATTTCTCAATGCCTTTGCACCGATATAAGGTTCTACCACATAGGTTTGAGAAAGCTTTGCATCTACCTTATCCGAGGTGCTGTTGACCGCATCGGTGATGGACTTCTGTTCAGCCGGGGACATTCCTTCATTTCCTGCAAAGGTAAGGGAAAGTCTCTTAAGTCCGGTCATATTATCTTCTTTGATCTGAACCGTAACCGGTCTGTTGGTCTGCTTCTCTACGGCTGCCTCTATTTTTTCCGTGTTAGCTTCATTGGATACGGAATAGCTCAATACCGCACCACCGGTGAACTGGGTATCCAAGGCTACGCCCTTGGTGAAGCAGCCTATGATCCCTGCGATGGTGATCACACCGGAAATAATGAGAAATATATACTTTTTCCGGTAAAACGGAAGTGTCTTTGTATCTTTTCTGACGCGGAAATATTTTACATCATTCAGCTTGTCATTCTCAATAAAGGATAACAGAAGGTGCTTGGATACCGGAATACCGATAAACAGGTTTACGATCATACCGACCATAAGGGTATAGCCAAAGCTCAACATGGTTCCGGAACCCAGAGCCATAAGGATAACTGCAATAATGGCTGCCGTCACATTGCCGTCAAATACGGAAGAAAATGCGTTTTTATATCCATGAGTGACCGCACCTTTGATGGAAGCACCCTTTTTCAACTCATCGGAGATACGTTCCGAAGTGATGATATTAGTATCCACCGTCATACCAAGAGTCAGAATAATACCTGCAATACCCGGAAGTGTAAGGGTATACTGAGGAATCGAGATCGCAAGCATCTGTATGATCATCTGCATGAACAAGGTGATACAAGCGGAAACACCAGGTATCTTATAAAAACCGATCATCATTACACAGATTAAGAAGAAGGAAAAGATTCCTGCATAAATCATGATTGTCAGCGCATTATTTCCAAGTGCCGGACTGATGGTTGAGAAGTTAGAGGTTGCCAGAGAGAAAGGAAGCGCACCTGCATTGATCTTCTCAGCAAGATTTTTTGCTTCATTATAATCTTTCATTCCTGTGATAACAGCCTGTCCGCCGGAAATCTTCGTCTGTACGGTGGGGCTTGAGATCAGGTCCTCATCCATGTAAATACTCATTCGTTTTCCGATCAGCTTTCCGGTCGCCTCTTCAAAAAGCTTAGCTCCCTCCTGATCGAAGCTCAGTGCTACTTCATAAGCCTTGATTCCGTTGTTGTTGGTTGTCTCCGGTGCAGCATTCTTTACATTCTTTCCCTGGAGCAGCACTTTGCCGTCCGGGTCCCTAAAAGTAAGCTCCGCCATCTCACCAAGCTCTGCAATGGCATCTTCCGGGTTAAAATTTGTTTCACCGGATTTCCAGGGGAACTGAACAATGATGTAGCCCGCATTTTTATCCACGGTTACTTCACGGTCCGAAATATTCTGGTTGTCCATTCGGGTCTCAATAATTTCTCTCGCTGTCTGAAGCTCCTGTTCCGTTGGCTTTCGGTTTAAATCCTGAGGTTCAAAAATCGCTTCCACCCCACCGCGGATATCGATGCCGTAACGCATGTCAAGGATGCCCTTAATATCGTCTCCAAGACCAAATACTGCAACCGCACAAAGGGCTGCAAGTGCAACGAAAATCGCCGCAAGCATTTTCTTTCCTGGTTTCATTTTATTTCCTCTTTTCTGCTTTTAATTTTTAACAAAGATTAGAAAGACAAATCCTGCTTCCTTTTTCCCCGTCTGAATCATGAATAAACCGAATGAGAAACATTCTGTTGATATAGCCCTTCTGCAGCAGAACAGCAATGACTGTCCACAGAATCAGCGGAATAAAAAGTAGCTCCGTTCTTATAATCAGGTATTTTATAGGTAAAACTCCAAAAGAAAATCTTCCGTTGGAGTTATTAATCATCTCTCCATTGGCTTCCTCGTCAAAACTGCCGGGAAACTCTGCGATGCCCTTGATGCCTTTATGACCGGCCCCCCGTTCCGACACCGCCTTTTTCGTAGGATGAGGCAGCTTCCGGCCTGGGTCAAGGGTGAAAATATTAAATTCTGATGCCAGCAGTGCGAAGCAGAATATGTACGCAAATATCCTGCGGATCACATTGCTGCCTTTGGCCCGGTATCTCATTGGTACCCCTTCCTGCAACAACCATAACATTCTTTTTTGTATCTATATACCAAAGAGCATTGTACTACAAATAATCTGGAAATACAACTATTACATAGCCTGCAGCCATGGGAGACCAGGAAAGTGTGAAACCGTTCCAATGGAAAAACAAAACAGTTCCAAAACTGGTATGTATGAATTCATTTAAATTGGATATTTGAATAATACCATTTTTCGGTATAATAGTTTTATTCTTTCACGAATAAACCCGTTGAACAGGAGGAAAAACAATGAACCGGAATAAAACGAAAAAAATCGTATTCACCGCTTTGATGGCTTCACTGACTGCCGCAGCAACTATGGTAATCCATATCCCTTCCCCCTTACACGGTTACATACACCTGGGAGACGGAATGGTGCTGTTAAGCAGTTTCATCCTTGGTCCTTTTGCGGGGGCTGCCGCAGGAGGCATCGGTTCTATGCTGGCCGACCTGCTGTCCGGCTATGCCTTCTATGCACCGGCTACCCTGCTCATTAAATCACTGGGTGCCTTTTTGGCCGGCATTCTTTACCGGAGAGCTTCCTCAAAAAATCAAGGTGCTGGATTCAAGCTTCTACCTGTTCTAAGTGCCGGAACCGTGTGCAGCATCGTAGTTACAGGAGGATATTTTCTCTTTGAGTCAACCGTATACGGACCATCTGCCTCCATTGTAAATGTTCCTCTGAATGTGATACAGAATTTATCCAGTCTTATTGTCGCCTGTTCTCTCATGCCGGTGCTCCTGCGCATTGATGAATTACGGGGATTTAAATAGATTGACCCTATTCCCAGGTGTCTCTCACCCTCCAAGGGTCACATCCTGCTTGGAATACCATTCAATGGCATCGTATATATGCTGAGGTTTAAAATCCGGCCAGTAATCATCAATAACATACAGATCGGAATAAACAGACTGGACCGGCAGAAAACCAGATAATCGCCTGCGCCCTCCCCACCGGATGACCAGATCAATTCTTGAAACATCGGAAGTTTTCAGTGTTGGGCCAATCACTCCCTCGTGAAGTCCCAGGTCCCACTCCCAGCTGTAATTAACCAAAAAGTTAATTTTCATTCCTCCTGCCCCAAACCGGTACCGGCTGGTGTAAGGCTTTAATACATCGGGAAACATGGCCGAGGATGTTTTTCCCAATATCAGCAGTTCCGCATCTTCTTTGGACAGCTTTTCGACCGCTTTTACACAGGCCTGTGAAAAAGCCTCCCGCTGTATGGTGGGACGTTTGGTATTATCTACGGTAAATCCGTAAAAGGTCATTTCCTCGATGCCCAATTCCCGGCAGATATGGTATAGATCCATCCCCGGTAAAATTCCGTTGTTGTAACCATCCTCTTTTCCCAGCCCCTTTGCCAAGGCCCACCGGCGGTTCCCATCCGGTATAATACCAATGTGTTTTGGAATTCTCATATTCTTTCCTCCTTTTATCCTTATCTGGATATCTATAGAAAGTATAGCCATTTTAGAGCATTCCATAATTCCACTTTGTAAAATGCCGGACCACCCCAGCGTTTTCCTCCAAATGAATAGCCTTGTATAAACCACACATCATTATCCAATGATATTTTACGTGATTCATACAAGGCCTGAAGGGTAAGGCTATAAACATAAAAGTCTGCAAGACTTATGTACCGCAGTCTAAATCCTACTTTTTAATCATCTTTAACTCTGGCGGCATTTTGGGCTGATGATAAATATACATACACCTGCTTTCTGATGACAGTTCAACCGATTTTCTTGCTACTGTTTCCATGAGTTTCGCAAAATTAATCTTTCCACTCTTCATTCTTATTACCTCCAATATTTTATTTTTTAAAGATGAGCATATTATAGTCGCAAAACAGTCAAGCTATTATACCATGTAAAAAAAACGATACTGTTCGTAACTTTTACCTGTATCCATAAAAAACGTAGCAGCCGGAGTTTTTTTTATATTATTTTCTTCGGCTTGCCTCCTTGTCTTTCACAAAAATCAAAATCAGCAGCAAGATCAGGCAAAGCAATAAATTAACCAAATAGATCAACGAAATCATACTTTCTTTTAATAGCACATTGGAACTTTCGATCTGTACCTCATTCCACTCGATATAATTTGAAATAGCCATTGTTGTGACCAGGTTTATGTAATATATTTTTTTATTGGTTTTTGGGTGAAAACTTTTGCGCAGAATTAAGACAAACAAATTTACAATCAGAAACAGCAAACAAATCCCAATAATTAAAACGAAATAATGATTCACCTTTTTTACCTCCATATTGATTCAAACGTTTTCAAAACAATAAGAAAGTATTATATTTTTATTCCTTAAAATTCATCTTGTAGAAAATCCGGTACTCCTGGTAATTTTTAAGACTGACCGGTCGATAAAAATTTATTTAAGCAGAATATCTTCTCTTATTCTTTAAAAAAGTTGCAAAAGTACGATATAATATGTAGTATATTCTTATATTTGTAACAGAAAATGAAATCGTATTTTACATAAATAATACCATTTACACGCGTTGATAAACCAATTGAATATACATAAAGGAAGTGCATCCATGTTAAGAATAGCAATTTGTGATGATGACGTTCTTTTTACAGGAATGTTAGAAAAACTTTTAAGAAAGGAAGCCCTGGCCAATGGGATCGACATTGAAATTGATGTGTTTTTTGACGGATCCATGTTAGAAAAATATGTATGCCAGGGAAATTTATACGACTTAATCTATTTAGACATCGAGATGGAACAGGAAAATGGCATTGAGGCAGCCCGTCACATCAGAGAAATAGATAAGTCCGTACTACTGATCTATATTTCCGGATACGAACAGTATTTAAAAGAATTATTTGAGGTAGAACCTTTCCGTTTTCTTTCTAAACCTTTGGAAAATGATAAATTATCCCGTTATTTTCAGGACGCCTGCAAGCGAATTGGTGAAAACAATGCTTACTATCAATTTAATTTTAACAAAGAGATCCGAAAAGTGGCTTTAAAGGATGTGATTTATTTTGAAAGCCGGAACCGAATCATACATATCTATCTCAGCAACGATGAAATAGAATCCTTTTATGGAAAACTCAATGATGTGGAAAAAGAACTGAATGAAAAAAACCAGCGTTTTCTGCGTATCCACCAGTCCTATCTGGTGAATTATGATTACGTTCGGAAAATGAATTTTTCAAATCTTGAGATCGAGTGCAACGGGAAATTAACAACATTACAGATAAGCGAGGACCGGCAGAAAAAAATCAGAATGCAGTTATGTGAATTGGCCAGCAGAAAGGCAGGGATCTAATAGCATGGATATTATTTCAACCAAAGTCAGCAGTCTATTTATTTCACTTTTTTATATTCTGGTCATGCGAAAGTGTATCAATGCATTTTTTAACCCTTCGCCCAGGAAAATTTCCTTATATGCCATATGGGGGTTCTATTATCTCTTTCAAGTTTACTTAAACGTTGGACATTTTATTTCACCAGTAATCACCTTGTTTTTGAATATGTTTTTTGTGTTCCTGATCACCAGCATCTCCCACGCAGAAAGCCTTAATAAATGCGCCATTTTTTCGTTCTTAATCTGTGCCATCTGGATGTTGGTAGAAATAATTGTACATATGATTTTCAGTATGCTCCATATGGAGGACCCAACGGGTTTTTCCGGGGCCATTATTACAAAGATCCTTATGCTGGTGTTTGCGATCTTTACTGGTACTTATCTCCAGCCAAAAAGTTTTACCGATATTTCCCTCCGCTATATGTTGATCCTGCTGACCGTACCTGCCGGAAGTATTTATATCATGCATAACATTTTTGTCATCAGCAATCAGTCTTCGGACGAGTTGCTGTTTTCATTTATTGCAGGAATTTTGCTGCTTTTTATTAATTATGTAATTTTTGAGGCCTTTGAATCATTGGCAGAAAATTCGGAATACCAAAAAAAGACGCTGCTCTATGAACAACAGTTAAATCTTTGCAGCCAACAGGAAAAAGAGCGGGAAATCCAGAATACCGAAATAAGAATGCTGCGCCATGATATGAAACAGCATTTGATAACCATCTTAGGAATGATAAATGCCAGCCAGCAGGTAAATGCCACAGCCTATATCACCGCTCTCCTGGAAAAGACGACGGCCAGAAAAATTTACGAAATCTCCCGCAGCGGCAACATCGTGGTGGATTCTCTCGTAAATTATAAATGTTCCCTTGCACAGAAAGAAAGCATTGAATTCACTGCCAATATTTTTATTCCACCAATCTTACCGTTTCAAAATGGAACTCTGACCATCATTCTCGGCAACCTTTTGGAAAATGCGCTGGAGGCCTGCCGCCAGAAAAGGAATGGAAAACGCTTCATTGAATTACAGATGTCCTATCAAAAAGACATATTGTCCA
The DNA here is from genome assembly GCA_905215155.1 of uncultured bacterium. Classification (GTDB taxonomy): domain Bacteria; phylum Bacillota; class Clostridia; order Lachnospirales; family Lachnospiraceae; genus Lacrimispora; species Lacrimispora sinapis. The sequence goes on from CAJMPJ010000005.1 coordinate 69,880, forward strand.
TTGTAGTTTGGAATACCTTTGAAGGCGAACGCTATTCCGATGGACAGAAGCATTTTAAAACCACCAAAGCAAATCCCTCCAAACATGGATTAGGCATTCTTTCCATCGAACAGGCGGTTGCAACCTATAACGGAGAGCTGCTTACGGAAACACACGGAGAAATCTTTAAAGCAGTCGTTATTTTATATGAAGGAAAGGAAAAATAACAAGCAAAGCAGTATTTTCAACATCCCATTTTTGTTAGAACATTAATGCGGTATACTACCCGTTTAGGAGGGTGAATCTATGGAACGATTATCAATTGTATTTACAAATTACATCATGCAGAAAAAGGTCATCTCAAAGGAAAATTATGAGGCTTACCAGTATGGGTTTCAGACGTTTCTGGAGCTGGTACTTAATTTAATCTGCAGCATCTGTATTGCAGTTTTCTTACATATGGAATTGGAATGCCTGTTGTTCTTTTTATTTTTCATACCGCTCCGCTCCTATAATGGAGGATTGCATTTAAAATCCTACTACTCCTGTTTGATTTTTTCTTGTATGACCATGACCTTTATTTTATTGATCGTGAAATATTTTTATATTCCCGCTCCGATATCTTTTTGCCTGTATGTAATTTTACTTCTATTCATCAAATTTACTGGCGCAGTCAATCATCCCAACCGGCCTGTCACCGAAGAAGAAAATGCAAAGTTTATGAGAAAAACAAATAAAACGCTTCTGTTTAGCCTTATATTTGCTTTATGCTTTTTCCTATTTCATCTGGAAAAATATCTTCTGTTAGAAACTCTCATATTCTTTCTGGTTTTTTGTACTTTGGTGATCTCCAAATGGAAATCAGTTCATTTATAATCAGCCACATGGAAACTAGTAACGCAAATATTGTTTTATTTGGAAATTTCATTCCTATTTCTGCGGAAAATTTATAAATAATATAATCAGTGCTGGCGCTACTAAAATCATAAAAATGTAGCTAGCTTTTTTATATATACCTAAAAGACAGGGAAATGCATTATCTCTCATTTTATCAGGCAGAAAACCGCTTTGGAGGTAAATCGAACTATACTCCTAAGCGGGGGGATATCTTCATAAATAAATCAAATGGAGCAGCCCATGTAGGCATTGTAACTGGCTATGACCCTTCTACAAAAATGTTTTCTACAATTAAAGGAAATACCTCTGATGATACGGTCAAAGAACTTTCAAGATCAATTACAGCTTCCGGCTTAACAGGTTTTGGAATCAACGCTCCATAAAAGCGAGTAAGGAGCTGCCGCACTAGATAATTAAATCTGTGCACAGCTCCCTTTTTTGTTCATATAAATGCTGTCTGGAATTTACTTGTAAGTATCCAAACCGGATAACAGCTTTAAATTCGCCTGCTCATTTTTATTAAATAAACTATCCTTAAAGTTTTCTGGTGAAACTGATGGTTCGTACCATATTTGCCCTTTAAAATAATTATTTAGATCCTCACTCTTAAATATATATCCATGTCTTGCATAAATCTCATTTTTAGCCAGATGAATGATTAATGGAGGAACTTGGTCAAAATCCTGCTTTTGGTAAATCTTCATATCAGTATAATACAAAGGTTCTACAAGGGAAGAGATATCTGTTACTTCTCTCACATTTTCCAAATATTCCTCTACTTCAGAATAGAAAGAACACTTCTCACGGTATTGCTTTCGTTCTTCGATTTCCTTCAGCATGTCACTTTCGCTTTTTTCTGTTTCATTTTCCTTGGATTGTTTTAACTGGTATACGCCTGAAATTCCATAGCCAGACAAATTGGTATCCCTCATTTTATAATTCTGTACCTCTATTTGAATGGTATCATCGCGAAACGTGATATGAAGAATTCCGGAACCGCCCCAACCATCATCGTTATATTCATAGTTAAATTCATCGTTGTCTATTTTACCAGTAATATTATCAATTTCTGCTATGCGATCACTGGTGCCTTGCTGTGTGAATAAATACCCGTTCAGATTATTTTTGTCGGTGATTTCAATGGAAAATTCTACACCCCCATTGGATATGACAGCGTTATGACTGAGACCATTCTCAGACCAAAGACCGGAATATCCCTCATAGTTTTCCGCTTCCGTTTGTACTGTCTCAATGTCCGTTGATTTACGGGTAATGGTTTTCGCACATCCGCATAAGAGGAGACAACTGCAAACAATTATTATTAAAGTTTTATTTTTCATAAAAATTACCTTTCTGACAAAATACCTGTTTGTTAATTGTAAGCATTCTTCAAGAAATACGCTAGTGTATATGACGTTTGATATTACTACTAATTATATTGTACCAAATTACTGGTGTGATGGATAGCTATGGCATATGTTTTCACGTGTAAATCGGTTCAAAAAACCGTCAAGAAATTTGCAACATTTTTTAATATATTAATCTACCAGGTCAATTCCTCTAAATTCAGTTTGCTCAACGGCACAGCCGATTCTCCATCTCTTAATTCCAATGCTAATTCATCCTTATCTATAACCATCTTAATTAAGGAAATTTTACTGCTCTCAGCCAAGTTCTCTATATGAAAAATTTTTTCAAATTCTTCATACGTGGTATTTTCTCCATTCAGGACTGACATGGCAGGCATATAGACATCATGAAACCCTGTAATGTAGTTTCCATCGCGATAGGTCAGACATACATATCCCGAACCATCTGAACCATTGCTCACAAGAGTCAGACAATTATCCGTGTAATGGAGCTCATTTATGGAATACCAGCCTTTAGGCTCGTATAAATCAATTACTTTTTCCACCGTATTATTACGATAAGTAAAAATGCTTAATGAAATGCGATCACCCAGTATCAGTTCAGGAACAGTATCATCATTAAAATCATGAATTCCTATGTAGAACCACAAATTTAATCCATTTTCTCCTCTTAAATGGTAAGGGTCTGTTAGATAATATTTTGAATTAATCACAATGTTTTTGTATGCAGACTGCCAGCTGCCGTCTTGTTCTGATCCATTCATCCGGTTCTCTTCCTGCGTATTCTGTGCTGTAACCAGGCTGCTCTCTTGCTTTCCGGTTCTTTTATGATCTGTCTCATCCTGAATTCTGTCATCCGAATATTGACAACTAATTATAAAACACGAAATCAATAACAGGAAAAGAAATAAACTCCAATTCTTATTCATGTTTCCCCTCCCACATACCAGGTATCTATGAATACCCTTTCCACTGATCAGTCTATGGCATCCTGGCAAGCAGCCTCCAGGTAGGAATCTTATTCTTACATACTTATGGCTATAGCTGTCTCATATTAATTATGGCATTTCCTGCTCTTGTAAATCCTGCCACGTAATTATATCGGATCTAAATGTAATAATTCCAGATTCTGCGGCTTTCCTCCCATCAAAAAAGGAAGCTCTTCGCTTCCTTTTTTGAATGATATGGATTTGCTCTGAATCTAAAAAAGTGGTTTTCCTTATTCCTTGAGTGCCGCCTGTGCTGCTGCCAGCCTTGCGATCGGTACGCGGAACGGAGAGCAGGAAACATAGTCAAGACCAATCTTGTGGCAGAATTCTACGGAAGACGGATCTCCTCCATGTTCCCCGCAGATGCCGATGTGCATATCCGGTCGAACGCCCTTTCCTAATGCAACCGCAGTTTCCATCAGCTTGCCCACTCCGGCCTGATCCAGTTTTGCGAAAGGATCATTTTCAAAAATTTTGGTGTCATAGTAAGCATTTAAGAACTTCCCGGCGTCATCGCGGGAAAAGCCGTAAGTCATCTGGGTCAGATCGTTGGTGCCAAAGCAGAAGAATTCTGCTTCTTTGGCAATTTCATCCGCAATCAGTGCCGCCCTTGGAATTTCAATCATGGTTCCTACTTCATATTTTAAATGGCTGCCTGCAAAAGCAATCTCTTGGTCAGCGGTTTCAACAACAATCTTCTTTACAAACTTTAATTCCTTTTCATCACAGATAAGAGGAATCATGATCTCCGGACACACATTCCAGTCCTTGTGTGCATTCTGCACGTTGATTGCCGCACGAATCACAGCTTTCGTCTGCATTCTTGCAATTTCCGGATATGTAACAGCCAAACGGCAGCCGCGGTGCCCCATCATGGGGTTGAATTCATGAAGGGAATTGATGATGTTTTTGATCTGAGTCACCGTTTTTCCCTGAGCTTCAGCAAGTTTTTTGATGTCTTCCTCCTCTGTGGGAACAAACTCATGAAGAGGAGGGTCCAGGAAACGGATGGTGACCGGATTGCCTTCCAGGGCCTCATAAAGTTTTTCAAAATCCCCCTGCTGCACAGGAAGGAGCTTCTCTAAAGCTGCTTCCCGCTCTTCTACGGTATCGGAACAGATCATCTCTCGGAAGGCTGCGATTCTGTCGCCTTCAAAGAACATGTGCTCCGTTCTGCAAAGGCCAATTCCTTCTGCTCCCAGCTCTCTTGCTTTTTTTGCATCTGCCGGAGTGTCCGCATTGGTTCTTACCTTTAATTTTCTGTATTTATCAGCCCAGGCCATGATTCTTCCAAATTCTCCAACAATGGCTGCATCTGTGGTCGGAATGATCCCGTCATAGATTTTTCCGGTGGAGCCGTCTATGGATAACCAGTCTCCTTCATGGAATTCTTTTCCTGCCAGGGTGAATTTCCGGTTTTCTTCGTCCATGGCAATTTCCGAACATCCGGAAACACAGCAGGTTCCCATTCCGCGGGCAACAACGGCCGCATGGGAGGTCATGCCTCCGCGGACAGTCAAAATCCCCTGGGCCGCTTTCATTCCTCCGATGTCCTCGGGGGAAGTCTCAAGGCGAACCAAAACTACCTTTTCTCCTCTTTCCTTCCATTTCTTTGCATCATCAGCAGTAAATACAATCCGTCCGCAGGCGGCTCCGGGAGATGCGGCAAGAGCTTTTCCCACGGGCTCCGTTTTATTTACGACCTCTAGATCAAACTGAGGATGGAGCAGAGTATCTAAGTTCCTGGGGTCGATCATGGTAACTGCCTTTTTCTCCGAGATCATTCCCTCATCAACCAGATCACAGGCAATGGTAAGAGCCGCCTTTGCCGTCCGCTTTCCGTTTCGTGTCTGGAGCATGTATAACTTCTTGTCTTCAATGGTAAATTCCATATCCTGCATATCCCGGTAATGGTCTTCCAGCTTATTGCAGATTTCCACGAATTTTTCGTAAACCTCCGGCATGATATCTTTTAACTGGTCGATCTTTTTGGGGGTTCTGACTCCTGCTACCACATCTTCCCCCTGTGCATTGATTAAGAACTCTCCCATCAGTTTCTTTTCCCCGGTTGCAGGGTTGCGGGTAAATGCCACACCGGTTCCGGAAGTCTCCCCCATGTTACCGAAAACCATCATCTGAACATTCACGGCTGTTCCCCAGGAATATGGGATGTCATTATCCCGTCTGTATATATTGGCTCTTGGGTTATCCCAGGAACGGAACACCGCCTTTACAGCCTCCATCAGCTGTGTTTTCGGGTCATCCGGGAAATCCTCGCCCACTTTTGCTTTGTATTCTGCCTTAAATAAATTGGCAAGTTTTTTTAAATCCTCTTCATTCAAGTCCACGTCTTCCGTAATCCCCTTTTCTGCTTTTACCCGGTCGATCAGAACCTCAAAGTATTTTTTCCCAACCTCCATAACTACATCGGAAAACATCTGGATAAATCTCCGATAACAGTCCCAGGCCCACCTGGGATTGGAGGATTTTTCTGCCAGAACTTCCACCACCTCTTCATTTAAGCCAAGATTTAAGATGGTGTCCATCATACCCGGCATGGATGCTCTGGCTCCGGACCGTACAGATACCAGCAGAGGATTTTCCTTGTCTCCAAACTTTTTCCCTGTAATTTCTTCCATTTTTACAATGTACTCCAAGATCTGCCCCTGAATCTCATCGTTGATTTTTTCACCGTCTTCATAATACTGGGTGCAGGCTTCCGTTGTAATTGTGAATCCCTGGGGAACCGGAAGACCTAAATTCGTCATCTCAGCCAGGTTTGCACCTTTGCCCCCTAAAAGATTCCTCATTGCTGCATTGCCTTCGGTAAACAGATAAACCCATTTTTTTGCCATAAGTAAATATCCTCCTCAAAAATGTGTTGGTTCGTTTACTCTTCCAATGGATTCCTATAAGGAAAAGTCCTGAAAATATTATAACATAGTTTAAGGACTAGTAAAGGAATTTTACCTGATTTTTTTGGATAGTTTTCGCATTTTTCGATACAATTATCGCATAATCGCCCTTGTATTCTGTCTATTTCTTATATGCGATTTTTTCTCGAATATACGAAAGAGCATTGGAAAAGTCGTCTAAATCTTATGCGGGACATGGGATAAACATTCTATATTTCCCAATATTGTCTTTTCTCATTTCCTTATAATCTTAGTCGTCCGTTTAAGATAAACAGGAAATAATCGTTACAAAAAGAACAATTTCAATAGAATAGATAAGATTCAAAGAACAGCAGAAATCCGCTATGTTTTTTCCTTAAAATAACGTTAAATAACATTGTCTAAGAAAGAAAAATATGGTACATTATTGATATCTGTGAAAATCATTGAATAACAGGAGGGAAAACAGAATTATGAAAAAAAGAGCATTAGCATTGGCTATGGCAGTATTGATGACTGCTGCATTAAGTGCGTGTGGCTCTTCCGGTTCCGGCACCGCTACAACGGCTGCACCAGGAGAAACTACCGCCGCTGCGGACAAGACTGCAGAAACAAAAGGGGACACTTCCAAAAAGTCCGATTCTTCCAGCGGATACGAAATCGCTCTTGTAACAGACCTTGGTACCATCGACGACAAATCTTTTAACCAGGGTGCCTGGGAAGGTATGAAAAAGTACGCCGAGGAAAACGGGATCTCTTATAAGTATTATCAGCCACAGGAAGGAACCACGGACTCTTACCTTGAGACCATCGGACTTGCAATCGAAGGCGGAGCAAAGTTGGTTGTCTGCCCCGGATACTTATTTGAAGAGCCGGTATTCCTTGCACAGGATCAGTATAAGGACGTTCACTTCATCCTTCTTGACGGTGAACCTCACAACGCCGACAACACAGAAAGAAGAACAGAAGCAAACGTAATGCCAATTCTTTTCCAGGAGGACGAGCCTGGCTTCTTAGCCGGTTATGCTGCGGTAAAAGACGGTAATACAAAGCTTGGCTTCTTAGGCGGTATGGCGGTTCCGGCGGTTGTACGGTTCGGATACGGATTTGCAGAAGGCGCTGACTACGCTGCGAAAGAAATGGGCCTTGATAACGTAGAAATCATGTATAACTACACAGGTGCATTCGCTGCTACACCGGAAGCACAGTCCATGGCTGCTTCCTGGTTTCAGAACGGCACTCAGGTCATCTTCGGATGCGGCGGTGCAGTAGGTAACTCTGTAATGGCTGCTGCGGAAGAAAAGAACGGGAAGATGATCGGCGTAGACGTTGACCAGAGCTATGAATCCCCATCTGTTATCACCTCTGCCATGAAGGAACTTTCTGTATCTGTTTACGATGGCGTAAAGGCTTTTTATGATAACCAGTTCCCAGGCGGCAAGACAAGCATCTTCTCCGCCAAGAACGACGGAATCGGTCTTCCCATGGATACTTCCAAGTTCACAAAGTTTACAAAGGAAGACTATGACAAGATCTATGCCGAATTAAAAGAAGGTAAAATTACACTTGTTCAGCCATCGGAGGATAACAACAATCCGAATGTTGACTTAAAGCTTGAAAAAGCGAAAATCACCTTTGTAGAATAATCTGCAAAAAAGCCCTGGTGGCATACCACGATACCCGGAATACGGGCAGATAAAAGGGAGGGAGATGCCGTTTGATTTACCAGTCAGAACAGACATGGTTTCTTACGGCATCTCCTTTCGCTGTGAAGAAATATAATAAAGCCTGCAAATTTTAAAGAATTGGTACCGGGTCCCATAGTCAGGTACCGTAGTTAGGGGGATTTTATGGATTATATTATTGAGATGCTTCATATCACAAAAGAATTTCCCGGTATCATCGCCAATGATGACATTACTCTGCAGTTAAAAAAAGGCGAGATTCTCGCCCTGCTTGGTGAAAACGGCGCAGGGAAATCCACTCTCATGAGTGTGCTATTTGGTCTGTACCAGCCGGAAAAGGGGATTATCAAAGTTCGTAATAAGGAAGAAAAAATTACCGGACCGCAAGATGCCAATTCCCTGGGAATCGGCATGGTTCATCAGCATTTCAAGCTGGTTGAGAATTTTACCGTACTGCAGAACATCGTTCTGGGTATGGAAACGACGAAGCGGGGCTTTTTAAAAATGGATGATGCCCGCAAAAAAGTGATGGAATTAAGTGAAAAGTATAAACTGTTTGTAAACCCGGATGCACTTATCTCCGATATTACGGTGGGAATGCAGCAAAGGGTCGAGATTTTAAAAATGCTTTACCGTGATAACGAAATTATGATTTTTGATGAACCTACTGCGGTTCTCACTCCACAGGAAATCGAAGAATTGATGCAGATCATGAGAGACCTGGTAAAAGAAGGAAAATCCATTCTGTTCATCACCCACAAGCTCAACGAAATCAAGGCGGTAGCAGACCGTTGCAGCGTCCTGCGCCGCGGGAAATACATTGGTACTGTAGACGTAGCCGATACAACAGCCGAAGAACTGTCAGAGATGATGGTTGGACGCAAAGTCAATTTAACCGTTGATAAGAAACCGGCGTCTCCCGGTGAAGTGGTATTGGAAGTGAACCGTCTTTCCGTTAAATCCAAACGAGAGGGGCAGACAAAAAAACTGGTTCATGATGTTTCCTTTCAGGTGCGGAGAGGGGAAATCGTCTGTATCGCCGGAATTGACGGCAATGGCCAGACTGAGCTTATCCACGCCATTACCGGCATTTCCGATTTGAGTTCCGGAACGGTTTTAGTCAACGGAGAGGACATGACCAAAAAGAGCATCCGTTACAAAAACACCCATGGCTTATCTCATATTCCGGAGGACCGTCATAAACACGGCCTTGTACTGGAATACAATCTGGCTTATAACCTTGTGCTTCAGCAGTATTTTGAAAAGGATTTTCAAAGCGGCACCTTTTTAAAGAATGATCAGATTTATGACTATGCCCAAAAGCTGATCTCCGATTACGATATCCGAAGCAGCGAAGGTGCTTTTACCATCACCAGAAGCATGTCCGGAGGCAATCAGCAAAAGGCGATTATTGCAAGAGAGATCTCCAAAGCTCCCGATATCCTGTTAGCGGTCCAGCCTACCAGAGGGCTTGACGTAGGAGCCATTGAATACATTCACACACAGCTAATCAAGCAAAGAGATGCGGGAGCCGCTATTTTACTGGTTTCCCTGGAATTAGATGAAGTAATGAATTTAAGCGACCGGATTTTAGTCATGTTTGAAGGAGAGATCGTGGCTGATTTAGATCCAAAGAACATTACGGTTCAGGAACTGGGCCTTTACATGGCCGGCGCGAAGAAAGAAGGTGAGCGGTCATGAAACAAAAACATCCAAACGATTATACGGGAATCCTATCTTCCATTTTTGCCATTGTCCTGGGGCTGATTGTCGGTCTTATGATTCTGTTTTTCTGTAACCCCGGTCAGGCACTTCCTGGATTTGCAACCATTTTAACAGGTGCTTTTACCCATGGGGCCAAAGGTGTGGGGCAGGTCTTTTACTATGCCACTCCTATCATCTTAACCGGTCTTTCCGTTGGGTTTGCATTTAAGACAGGTCTTTTCAACATCGGGACTCCCGGCCAGTTTATCATGGGCGGTTTCGGGGCAGTGTTCGTAGGAATCCTTTTTCCCTCTTTAGGACCCGTTCACTGGATCGCGGCACTTCTGGCCAGTGTGATCCTTGGAGCCTTATGGGGCCTGGTACCTGGTCTGTTAAAGGCGTATTTTAATGTAAATGAAGTAATCGCTTCAATTATGATGAACTACATCGGCATGTATCTGGTCAACTGGACCGTAAAAAGCTACAAGCCTCTGTTTAATAACTTACGGAATGAATCCCGGAACGTAGCAGCCACCGCCAATATTCCAAAAATGGGAATGGACAAACTGTTCCCCGGCTCCAGTGTCAACGGGGGAATCCTTATCGCCATTATAGTGGTGCTTCTTATCTGGCTGCTCCTTCATAAAACAACCTTCGGCTATGAATTAAAAGCCGTTGGATTTAACCGGGATGCCAGCAAATATGCAGGGATCAATGAGAAAAAAAGCATTATTCTTTCCATGGTAATCGCTGGAGCCATCGCAGGACTGGCGGGCGGCCTTTTATATCTGGCCGGAACCGGAAAACATATTGAGATTAAGGATGTACTGCCGTCAGAAGGCTTTACGGGAATTTCCGTTGCACTGCTGGCACTAAGCAATCCCATCGGGATTCTGTTCTCCGGAGTCTTTATCGCTTATTTAACAGCCGGAGGCTTCTATCTGCAGCTGTTTGAATTTTCCACAGAAATCATTGATATCATTGTAGCTGTCATTATTTATTTCAGTGCATTTGCCCTGATGGTAAAGCTTTTAATGGCAAAGATCCAGAAAAACAAAAATACGAAAACAGAAGCGGCTAAGGAAGGAGGAACCAAATCGTGAATATCATATATTTTATTTTTCAGCAGACCATGTATTTCATGATCCCTCTTATGATTGTCGCTTTGGGTGCCATGTTCTCCGAGCGGAGCGGAATCATCAACATTGCTTTGGAAGGAATTATGACCATGGGAGCTTTTACAGGAATTCTGTTTTTAAGCCTTACAGGAGCCTCCATGAGCGGACAGACCCAGCTTCTTATTGCCGTTGTTATCTCCATGGCAACCGGTATGATATTTTCCCTGTTCCATGCTTATGCTTCCATCAATATGAAATCCAATCAGGTCATCAGCGGTACTGCACTGAATATGTTTGCTCCTGCATTTGCCATCTTCGTGGCCCGCGTGATCCAGGGAGTCCAGCAGGTTCCATTTAATAATACCTTCCGTATTGCTTCGGTTCCGTTCCTTGGAAAGATTCCTTTTATCGGGCCTCTTCTATTCCAGAACGCATACATCACCACTTACATTGGAATCGGAATTTTTCTTCTTTCCTATGTGGTCCTTTATAAAACACGGTTTGGACTGAGACTGCGTTCCTGCGGAGAACACCCCCAGGCAGCCGATGCAGCCGGAATTAACGTTTACCGTATGCAGTATGCCGGTGTTCTTATCTCCGGTGCTCTGGGCGGACTTGGAGGGCTGGTATTCGTGGTTCCTACCTCCACCAATTTTAATGCTGATGTGGCGGGTTATGGATTCCTCGCATTAGCCGTGTTGATCTTTGGACAGTGGAAACCGGTCAATATCATGTTTGCTTCCCTTTTCTTCGGACTCATGAAGGCAGTTGCTTCTGCATACTCCGGTATCCCGTTTTTAAGTGTACTGGGAATTCCAAGCTACTTTTATAAGATGGTTCCCTATATCATCACCTTGGTCGTACTGATCTTTACCTCCAGAAATTCTCAGGCTCCCAAAGCAGAGGGAATTCCTTATGATAAAGGACAGCGATAAAAAACCGTAATAGAAAAAAGGACCTTGAAGTTGTCTTTGCACTGACAACCAAGGTTCTTTTTTTTGTTTAACGAACACCAAATTTTTTGCCCCGTCTGATGGTGCCGTCACTGTTCCATTCTGTGTAAACGTATGGGCCGCCGTCAGTTGTTCCATTTTCAGTAAAGTGATAGGTGACACCATTGTAGTTATAAGGACCGGTTACCATTTTAAGGGTACTGGTATTGAAGTAGTATACATTGCCGTTGATTTTCATAATTCCGCCCTGAAGCTCACCGGTGTCAGCTGCGTAATACCAAGTGTTATCCCTTTGAATCCAACCCGTACGCATTATCTGGTCATTGCCGAAAAAGAACCAATGGCTTTTGTAGTTGACCCAGTTATTGGTACAGTAATCACCAGATCCCCATTGGTACTTCACTCCCTCAGGTGTGTATACAAATCCCTCCGCAAATGAGGACATGGCACTTCCTACTGTAAAAGCAATCGTGAGTACTGCAGCCGCTAAATATTTTTTTTTCATATTTTTGACCTCCTTACATGCATTGGATTTATTGACTTGGCTAGAGTATACCCCCTGGGATAAATCCAGTCAACGAAGTTTATAGATTTGTAAAGATGCGTAAATGAAATGTAAATATTTGACAGCTAAAGGATATATTTTTAAGAAAACTGTAAATATTTTTCCTTTCTGTTATAAAATTTATTCTTAGACCAAGGGATCGTCCGGCCGATTCTTTTCGGTGTATGTCAGTCCCTTTCCTGCACGAAGCATACGAAAGGAACGCACTGCCGCATTCCGGTATAATTCTTCTGCCCGTTCCATGGCTTCCTCTATGGACATGATACCCGAAATGGTGGTTACAATACTTTCAATGCCGTATTCATACAGCTTTTCAGCGCCATCCCCCATGCCTCCCACAATAGCAATCGCCGGTATTCCTTTTGTTTTGCAGCGCATACCGATGCCGCTTGGAACCTTTCCAAACGCGGACTGCCAGTCCATACGTCCCTCTCCCGTAATCACCAGGTCCACCCCCTCTAACAGGGAGTCAAAGCCTATAAGGTCCAGGACGGTATCAATCCCGGACTTCATATTTGCATGAAGGAAAACCTTTAAAGCGGCTCCCAGTCCCCCGGCAGCTCCCGTACCGGGAATTTCCTCCACATCAATCCCCGTCAGCTCCTTTAACTTCCTGGAATAATGTTTCATATCCTTTTCCATCTTATCAAGAATCTCCGGGGTCCCTCCCTTTTGTATTCCAAAGGTATAAGTGGCTCCGTCCGGTCCGGTAAGAGGGTTTTTCACATCACACATCACCGTGAATTCAGTCTCAGAAACGGCTGGATGAAGACCGCTTACATCAATGGCGTCAACCTGTTCCAAATCAGCACCGAATCCTGCTAAAACGTTTCCATTCTTATCAAGGAACCGGATGCCAAGAGCTGTCATAGCACCCATACCGCCATCATTTGTGGCACTTCCTCCAATGGCAATCGCAATCTTCCGATATCCCTGTTCCAGCGCATCAAAGATCATCTCCCCAGTGCCATATGTAGTGGTAATAAGGGGGTTCCGTTTCTCTTTTGGGACCAGGGGAAGACCGGAGGCTGCTGCCATCTCAATGACCGCATGATCTCCCCCAAAAACCCCGTAGGAACAAGAGATATCCTCCATCAACGGGCCATGGGCAAAAATAGTCCGCATTCGACCGTTTTTCGCTTTTATCACTGCCTCCACGGTTCCTTCTCCTCCATCCGCAACCGGAATCCCCTGACAACTGCAGGAGGGAAATATGCTTTTTGCAGTTTCTGTCAGGATTTCCACAATTTGCTCTGATGACAGGGAGCCTTTGAAAGAATCTGATGCAAATAACAATTTCATAATATAATACCTCATTTCTATAAAATTTAAAGCATAAAACAGGCGGGCAGCCAATCTGTAGCCGCCCGCCTGCCCGCCAGTTTTATGTAATTTTCTGAAACAATCCTTTGAATCAGATCAGCCCTGCGCTCTGCATTTCATTTTTGATTCGCTCCAGAACCGGACCTTCGCTTGTTGCCAGATTGGGCCTGTACGGTGCCCCAACATTCCTTCCCCTTAAATTAGCCATAATCTTTGCAGCCACCGGAAAGCTTGCCGGATCCATGGAGAGACGAACCGGATTCAGCTTAAACTGTGCTTCCAAAGAGCCGGGCAGGTCGCCGGCAATGTACTTATTATACACATCCGTGATCAGTTCCGGCATGAAATTGGCTGAAGTACATACTCCTCCTACCGCTCCATGGCACATGGAAGCATAAAGCAGGGTATCTTTTCCGCCAAATACTTTAAAGCCTTTGTCACGGGTCCTCCGGATAAATTCCGAGGTTAGGGTAATGTCTCCGCTGGTATCCTTCATTCCCACGATGTTTGGTACCTCTGTTGCCAGACGTTCCACTAAATTTACTGACAAGGTATATCCTACCCGTCCGGGATTATTATATAAAAGCACGGGAGTTTCCCAAACAGACTCAGCTATGGTTTTAAAATGATAATACAGTTCATCCTCCGTTGGTCTTAAAAACATGGGCTGCAAAACGGAGACCCCTGCTGCCCCGTTTTCGACTGCCATTTTAGCCAGCCGGCAGCATTTTTTTGTGCTGATGGCACCGATCCCGAAATAGACAGGCACTCTGCCGGCAGACTGGTCCACCATGATTTTCAGACCACGTTCCATCTCCTCTGCTTCAATGGCATAGAATTCTCCGTTGCTTCCAAATGCCAGGATTCCCAGCACTCCGCCCTCAATGACATAATCTACATGATCCCTTAATTTTGTCTCATCAATCAATTCATTCTCATCGACAGGAGTGAGGATTGGAACAATCACACCTTTTATAAAATCGGTATTCATCTTTTTTCCATCCCTCTCCGTTTATTTCCCCGGTTTTACCGTGGTATTGGCCATCTTTTCATAGTATTTTACAATGCTTGCGTGGTCCTCCATCTCCAGACCGTCGGCTTTCAACCCCTGCAAAATCTCCATTAACTGTCCGGTCAAAGGTACCGGGGAACTGATGGCATGGGCTGCATTCAGGGCATTGTTTAAATCCTTGATGTGAAGCTCTACACGGAAACCGGGTTTGAAGCTGCGGTTTAAGATCATAGGGGCTTTGGCGTCCATCACCGTAGAACCTGCCAGACCTCCGCGGATGGCCTGGTATACCAGTTCCGGATCTGTTCCTGCTTTTCTTGCAAATGTCAGGGCTTCGGAAACAGCAGCAATGTTCACGGCAACTACGATCTGGTTTGCCAGCTTGGCAACATTACCGGAGCCAAGCCCACCCACATATACCACAGAACCTGCCATTACCATCAGCATATCATAGTATTTATCAAACAGCTCTTTTTTTCCGCCTACCATGACTGACAAGGTTCCGTCAATTGCCTTAGGCTCACCGCCTGATACAGGCGCATCTAACATCTCAATTCCAAATTTCTCAAGCTCTGCACCGATGGCTTTGCTTTCTGTTGGATCAATGGAACTCATATCAATTAAAACCGTTCCTGGCTTTGCGCCTTCGGCAACGCCGTTTTCACCCAGAACCGCTGCCCGTACATGAGGAGAGTTTGGTACCATTGTGATGACCACCTGGCTGAGAGAAGCTACTTCCTTTCCGCTCTCTGCCCCTGCTGCTCCGGCAGAAACCAAATCTGCAATGGCTGCTTTGTTATGATCATAAACAACCAATTCATGACCTGCTTTTAACAAGTTTTTCGCCATAGGTCTCCCCATGATCCCTAATCCGATAAATCCAATTTTCATCTTGTTCATCCTCTCTTTTCTAATCTGTTTGTCAGTAACCAATGGACCCGGCCATCGATGCTCTGATTATAGAAAAAAGAAACGAACTTTACTACGGGCGGTATTACTAAATGATACTTAATTTTTTATACAAACCTTCCATCGTTCCATATTTATTTCATTTTTATTGCATTTTTATTTCACTTATAATTATGATTTCATCCTCTTTCTCAATCCAGATGGTACTTTTTCCGTTTCCGCCACAGGGTGGTTTTGCTCATGCCCAATGCTTTTGCCGCTGCCTCCTGGTTTCCTGCAAACCGCATCAGAGCCTCTTCAATAATTCCGGCTTCTTCCGGCAGCTTCATTTTCCGGTCTGCCTTCTCTTTTTCCGGGTCTGGTATCTCCTGCTCCGGGTCCAGCTCATTAAGAACCTGCTTTACAAAGTCCTCGTCTAAAATCCGTTTGTTGGCCGTAAGGATTAAGCGCTCGCAGAAATTTTCCACCTGATAGAGATTCCCTTCCCATGGATACTCCAACAGCAGCGTCTCCGCCCTCTTTGTAAGGACATGAAATGTGGAATAGCGTTCACTGCACGATTCCATACACGCCTTCAGCCTTTGCTTTAAATCCTCCTTCCGCTCTCTTAAAGGCGGAATTTTAACGGTCAGACCATTTAACAGATAAAACAGTTCCTCACTCAACACTCCCCGCTGAAGCAGCTGGGGAAGAGAATATCTGGAAGCAGTCATGACCCGCACACGGGTTCCCGGATAGGAAACAGCACCGCTGCCCATCCGGTTCTTATAGCGAATGAGCTGGCACAGACGGTATTGGTTTGCCCTGGTCAGACACTCGATTTCCTCCAGCAGCAGAGAACCTCCCTTTGCATGGACAACCGCTCCCTTATCTCCGAAAATAGTTTCAAACTGAACCGTTTCTTCCAAGCCCTCACAGGACAGTACCACAAAAGGGCCTTCTTTATAAATGCCGGCATTGTGAATGCTCTGGGCCAGAAGCCTTTTTTCCGTACCGGTCTCTCCTGTGATCGCCACAGCCTTCCCGGACAAGGCGTACAGCTTGGAAAGCCGGACACATTCCTGCATTTTACTGGATTCCTTTAAAATATCCTCAAACTCTCCCAGTGCCACGAACCCTTTGAGTTCCTGCCTTTCTCCGCCAGTGCTCCTATGGAAACGTTCCTTTTTCATAGGCTGACAGGTCAAGATCGCCCCCTCCACCCGTCCGTCAATCATGACTGGTGCCACCACAGCAAATAAGGACTTTCGGTTGATCTGCAGAAACAAAGAACAGGATTCCTTTCCATACTCCAATACCTGGCGAAAGGGCGCCTCTTCCAGCTCCCCAAAAACTGCAACGGCCGGGAGATTGATAACCTTATCCTTTTCTTTCCCCAGAATATCCTCCATAACCCCATTGATATCCATAATAGTTCCCGAAGCATCCAGCCTGGCCACTCCTTGAAAGGAATAATCCAAAAGTGTTTCGATCTGGGCCGCATTGCGCTTTTCGATTTCCATGGCATAGTTCACACGTTCCGCCATAGAAAATGCGTTTCTTAAGGAATCCTCCGTATTGGATAAAAACAAGGATGGAATTCCCTCATCCCCAGCGATTCTTACTGCCGTATCTCCTCCAATGATCAAATCCACCTGGTCATCTACCGCCTGTTTTGCCATGTCCTCCAGTAAATCCCCTTTTTCCGCAAAATAGGTCCGCATATCAATGTCATAAATGGTGTCAAAGTATGACATATCACAGAACATATTCCGAAATCCTACCACACCGATGACGGGAGTTTCCTTTTCGAGGATCTGCTTTGCCTTAATGATAAGCAATGCCATCTCCTGAGCGGTTATGACGATTTCCACCACCGGAATATCCGTATACTGCTTGATCAGGGAAGCCTGAAGTCCTCTGGCAATGATGATGGAGGCACCATTAGCTATGGACTGCCTTGCCTGGATAACGGCATCTTCAGTTTGTATGACTTTCATTTCGTTGATCTCATATTTTTTTTCCTGCAGGATATTATGAGCCTGATAAAGCATCTCCTCCCTGGAAACGAGCAGTGCGGTCTTTCCCATGATGAATTCCTTTCTATATCTATCTTCTGTCATTTTACTACACCCTGCTGCATCTGTCTATTTGGATTCTATATTGATTCAGGCCGTGGATGACAAAACGGCACCAGGATTGATTCCTGATGCCGTTTTTAACGGCTTTTCACTTTTCCGTATTTCACAAACCTTTTGTAGAACTACTTACTTCCCAAACACTTCCGCTTCATCCGCACGGAATTTTTCAATTCCCTGGTCAGTCAATGGGTGTTTTATCATCTGCATCAGCACACCGTAAGGAATGGTAGCAATGTCAGCCCCTGCTTTTGCACAGTCAATGATGTGAATGGGGTTACGGATGCTTGCAGCGATAATCTCTGTCTCAATCCCGTGTATCTGGAAAATTTCTGTGATGTCACGGATCAAATCAATACCTGGCATGGAAATGTCGTCAAGACGGCCTAAAAACGGAGAGACATAGGCTGCACCTGCGCGGGCAGCCAATAGGGCCTGAGCGGCGGAAAATACCAGTGTCACATTGGTTTTGATTCCTTCTGCAGTAAGTACCTTAACCGCTTTCAGCCCTTCTGCGGTCATCGGGATCTTAACGATCATGTTTTTATGAATTGCTGCAATCACACGCCCTTCTTCGATCATGCCCTCCGCATCTTCCGTGGAAGCCTTTACTTCTCCGCTGACCGGTCCGTCAACGATAGAAGTGATTTCTTTAATAACCAGGCCGAAGTCACGGCCTTCCTTGGCAATCAGAGAAGGATTGGTCGTAACGCCGCAGATGATCCCCATATCACTTGCTTTCTTTACGTCTTCCGTATTTGCTGTATCTATAAAAAATCTCATTGGGACTCTCCTTAGGTTTTATATTCGTTTACAACTAACGGTTGGTGATTACAAGCCTCCTAAGCCAACAGACTCTTTACATACTCTGCAATAGCTTCGTCCTTGCAGTTAGCGAAAAACAATTCTTGAAACTTCTCTCCACCGATGGAGCCCTTCACCAGATCCTGATCAATTCCCTTTAAGCATGTTAAGATATCTTTTAAGTTGTTTTCTCTTACAACGTCTAATATCTTCTTATTTCTCTGCTCCGGAACTGCTCTTTCTCTTGGATAGCCCTGTCCGCTTTCTTCGGAGAATAATTTCTCAAATGTATATTCCAGATTCAGCTCTGCTCCCCAGCCAAAGCCTTTTGCGAACGGCATTGAAATGGCATTGCCGTCGTTGATCTGTGCAAACATGTATCCGTCACTTGGGTCACAGACGTGACCGCAGATAACACCTGGGAAACTGTTTAATGCAAGCATTGCACCTTCTCCTGTTCCGCATCCGGTAATTACATAATCTGCCGCTCCGGAATTTAAGAGGATTGCTGCCAGGATTCCGTTCTGTACATAAGTGAGGGAACAAGCATCCTCTGCAGAATACATTCCATAGTTATCTACTTCATACCCCTTTGCATCTGCAACTTTCTTTAAGCTGTTATAAATCAATCCGTTTTTAGCCGCCTGGCTGTTCTCATTAATTAATGCGATTCTCATGCTTCCAAAACTCCTTTTATTTGATTGTATACCTGCTTCTCGCTCAGTCCGTATTCTTCTAAAAGTTCCTCTGGCTTGCCAGACTGTCCGAAACGGTCCCGAACTCCTATCTTTTTAAATGTAACATTGCATTTACCCTCTAAAAGAACATCACCTACCGCATCGCCAAGCCCGCCGATGGTGCTGTGTTCTTCTACCGTAATGACATTGCTACATTTTGAAGCATACTTTAAAATGCATTCTTTGTCAATTGGTTTAATGGTGTGCATATTGACTACAGTAATGGATTTTCCTTCTGCTTCAAGCTTCTTTGCACATTCCAAAACTGTAGACACCATGATTCCACAGGCAAATACGACCGTATCCGTACCTTCTTTTAATACGTTGGCTTTCCCGATGGTAAATGGCATTTCCTCTTCAAATACCGGGCTTGGCAGTCTTGCCAGACGCAGATAAGCCGGTCCTTTCATCTCTGCCACTGCCTTTACCGCACGGTGTGTCTCACTTGCATCGCATGGAACCACAACCGTCATGCCAGGGATTACGCGCATCAGCGCCAGATCTTCAATGGCCTGGTGGCTTCCGCCATCTTCTCCAAGAGTAATTCCGGAATGTGTCATGCCCAGCTTTACGTTAAAATTGGGATATGCCACGCCGTTACGAACCTGCTCATACGCACGGCCTGCCCCAAATATGGCAAAGGTGCTGCAAAATGGAATGTAACCCATGGTGGAAAGTCCTGCACTCATGTCAACCATGTTGGCTTCTGCAATACCTGCATTGAAAAAACGTTCCGGAAACTTTGCTGCAAAGGTTGCTGTCATAGTAGCATGTGCAAGATCCGCATCCATAACAACGACTTTCTCATTTGCCTCTCCCAGCTCTGCCAAAGCTTCCCCGTATGCTACTCTAATTGCCTTTAATTCACTCATGTCATTAAACCTCCAGTTCCTTTAATGCCTGCTGTCTCTCGTCTTCGCCCGGTGCTTTGCCATGCCAGCCAACCTGGTTCTCCATAAAGGAAATGCCGCTGCCCTTTACGGTATGTGCCAGGATGCATTTTGGTTTCCCTTCCATGGTGCTGATGGAATAAGCGGCCAGTACCTCTTCTAAGTTATTGCCATCCGGCAGTTCCAGCACGTTAAAGCCAAATGCTTTGAACTTGGAATGAAGATCTCCTAAAGACATTACCTGATCATTGCTTCCGTCGATCTGAAGACCGTTGTTGTCAATGATGATGGTCAGGTTGTCCAGGTGATAGTTGGCAGCCGCCATACATGCCTCCCAGACCTGACCTTCCTGCAATTCCCCGTCTCCAAGAAGAGCAAAAACTTTTGTATCCTTTTTCTGAGCCTTTGCCCCAAGTGCCATACCCACTGCAATGGATATCCCCTGTCCCAAAGAACCGGTGGAAGCGTCAATGCCGGGAACCTTCTTTGCATCCGGATGTCCCTGAAGAATGCTGTGAAGCTGTCTGAAATTTTTAAATTCTGCTTTATCAAAAAAGCCCATCTCCCCTAATACTGCATAGTAACAGGGAGCTGCATGCCCTTTACTCAGTACGAAGCGGTCCCGGTCTTCCATGTCAGGATTCTTCGGGTCCACCCGCATCTGAGTATAAAACAATGCTGCCATCAGTTCTACCGCTGACAAAGAACCGCCTGGATGGCCGCTGCCTGCATCAGCTGTCATATTGATAATATCTTTACGGATATCTTTGCATTTCTTTTTTAAATCCATTATGTCCATCATGTTATTGTACCTCCGTCTAATTTATGAACAATCACTTTTTCAGTGAGCCTCTCTTTTTTAAGTAATCCACATATACCGCTCCAAGAATAACAAGCCCTTTTACTACAAACTGCCAGTAGCTGTTTATCTTAAGCAGGTTCATTCCATTGTTTAATACTCCAATGATCAGTACACCGATAACCGTACCCCCAAGAGTACCGATACCGCCGTTAAAGCTGGTACCGCCAAGAACAGAAGCTGCAATGGCATCACGCTCAAATCCTTCCCCTACGGATGGCTGGCCGGAATACAGTCTTGCTGCCAGAACAACTCCGGCAAGGGCTGCCATTACTCCGCTGATGATAAATACTCTGACCTGAATCCATTTGGTATCAACACCTGCATATTTTGCCGCTTCCTTATTCCCTCCGGTCGCATAAACGTGACGGCCAAAGGACGTACGATTCATAATGAAATAAAGGATAATAAATGATACGATTACAAATACTACGGGAATGGGGATTCCAAAGATACTGCCTACACCCATGTTGTTGAATATCTCGTTGTTGGACTGGGCCGGCTGACCTCCTGTTAATATGTAACTGATACCACGCACAATGATCTGGGTGGACAGCGTTACGATAAAGGGAGGCAGCGAGGTATGTGAGATAATATATCCATTAAATAATCCAATGACTGCTCCAAAAAGCAAAGGAACCAGAATGCAGATGATTAAGGGCAATCCTGCATTGCCGCAACGCACGGCTATTACACCGGCAGCCGCTACTACGGAACCTACAGATAAGTCAATGCCGCCGCAGATCAGTACACAGGTGATACCAAATGCAATGAAGCAGTTGACACATACCTGACGAAGTACGCTGAAGAGGTTGTTTTTAACGAGAAATGTATCGGTCGTAACAGATAGTACAATACACAGGAATACCAATGCGATCATAGCTGCCATATTGCGTCTCAGCCAGATATAAAAAGGATTGGTAGTCCAAAGGCCTGGTGCCTTTAACTGGGGTGTCTCTGCTTGATTTTTCCTGTTTAACATACTGAATGTTCTCCTCCTACTGCATATGACATGATGGTTTCCTGAGAAATCTCTGTTTCCTGCTGATCCAGAATCCCTGCCAGACAGCCTTCCCGCATGATCGCTATCCGGCTGGAGTTATTGATGATCTCAGGAAGTTCTGAAGATATCATAATAATAGAAACTCCTTCTTCCGCCAAGGAGTGCATCAGCTTATAGATTTCTGCTTTCGCACCTACGTCGATCCCCCTTGTAGGCTCATCAAGAATCAACACCTTAGGCTTTGCAGCCAGCCATTTTGATATAACGATTTTCTGCTGGTTTCCTCCTGAAAGTTCTCCTGCTGACTGTTCGGTGGAAGCCATCTTTATAGAGAGCTTTTGTTTAAACTCATCAACAATTTCTGCCTCTTTCTTTCTATCCACTTTCAGATGATGGATAAATTCAGAAAGCACCTGGAAGGTTAAATTGGTTCCAATGGTGTGACCAAGAAAAAGCCCCTGTTCCTTCCGCTCCTCCGGTACCAGTGCAATACCGGCACGGATGGCATCTCTGGGCTTTGTGATAGAAAGCCTCTTTCCTTCCAGCCAGACCTCCCCTGACTCAATGGCATCAATGCCAAACAAAGCAAGTGCCAGCTCGGTCCGTCCCGCTCCCACCAGTCCGGAGAATCCAAGGATTTCTCCTCTTTTTAATGTAAAACTGATATTTGAAACTTTACTTGTGGTTAAGTTCTTTACTTCCATGATGACTTCGCCGCCAACCACACGTTTGTTTCCATAAATGTTGTTGAATTCACGGCCTACCATCATGCTGATCAACTCATTCTCCGTGGTTTCGTCTGTGTTTCTCGTACCGATGAATTTTCCATCCCGAAGTACGGTTACGGAATCACATACCTTAAAAGTCTCCTCCATACGATGGGAAATATAAATCATCGCAACACCAGCTTCTTTCAGACGGTCTATCTGTGAGAATAAGTTTTCCGTCTCACTATGGGACAAGGAGGCGGTCGGCTCATCAAGAATCAGGATCTTTGCTCCCTCATTGACTGCCCTGGCGATTTCAATCATCTGCTGCTGTGCTACGGATAATCCACGGATCAGCATTCCGGCATCCAACATGAGTCCTAACTTATCTAGTGCTGCCTGCGCATCCTGCTTCATCTTCCGGTAGTCCACCATTTTCAAATGATTCTTTGGTTCCCGGCCGAGAAAAATATTTTCAGCAATCGTCATCTCAGGAACGTTGGTGATCTCCTGATGAATAAAACTGACCCCATATTTTCTGGCATCGTCCACACTTTTTATGGAAGCTTCTTTTCCTTCCATATAAATCGTACCTGAATCAGCACTGAAAATGCCTCCAAGTATTTTCATCAGCGTGGACTTACCTGCACCATTTTCTCCCATAAGAGCCCGAACTTCTCCGGGCTTTATGGAAATACTGACTCCGTCAAGGACAACATTGGTACCAAAAGCCTTGGTTATATCTTTCATTTCAAAAACATAATCCCTTGACATGTTTTCCACTCCTAATCTGCATTCCTGCCTCAAGTCAACATTTTACGGATTACTGATCTACATTCTCTTTGGTAATGATAGACATTGGTACTACTACCTTCTCCTCAATGGTCTGGCCTGACAGCAGTCTGTATGCAGTTTCAATACAAGTGGTTCCGATTCCTGCAGGATCCTGTGCGGCAGAAGCTACCATTTCACCGGAACGGATGAAGCCTTTTCCCTCGTCGGAACCATCAATTGAAACGACTTTTGTATCTTCTAATCTTCCAGCTTCCTTCAGTGCTGCAATTGCGCCTCGGGCAGTTGGATCGTTAATGGTGAAAACACCGTCGATTACTGGGTTTGCATTAAGAAAATCAACCATGATCGGCTGAGAATAATCGGATTTAGGCTTTTCCACGTCCTTTGTCTGAATGATCTCAATGTCAGGGTATTTCTTTAATTCTTCTTCAAAACCGATCTGACGGTCATAGCAAACTTCTGTGATACTATAAGTAATCTCGACAACCTTTCCTTTTCCGCCAAGGGCTTCTGCAAGAGCAGCTGCACAAAGCTTTCCAGCTTCCTTGTTATCGGAAACAACCGTACACTGAACCAGCTCTGGATTCTTTACCGCGGTATTGAAAGCAATTACCGGAATACCGGCTTCTTTACAAGCTTCCAGTGTCGCACGTACACCTTCAGAGTTGATTGCAGAGATACAGATTACATCTACTCCCTGGTTGATCATATCGGCAACGTCGTTCATCTGTTTGTTCTGATCACCGGCAGCGTCCTGTATAATCAGTTCATCATCTGGTCCTGTTAAAGCAGCCTGCATCGCTTCTTTGATCTGAATGAAAAATACATTGGTTAAATCCGGTGCAGATACACCAATCTTAATTGGTTTTGCAGGTGCTTCTGTGCCTGCGGCTTTCGTTGTTTCTTTCGCTGCTGCAGTTGTTTCTGCGCTGCCTGTGCTTGTAGTTTCCTTCTCTGCAGAACCACAAGCAGATAAAGATAATGCCATCATAACGGATAAGACGATCGCTGTAACTTTTCTCATAATAGTAATCCACCTCTCAACATTTGAATTCTTATCATATATTCTGCTTTTATCCCCTATTTTTGTAACAAATGCCAGCAATATTGTATGATATCATTCTTTAATACGTTCCCGGGTTTGTATTTTGTATGTTGTCATACAATATTGGCATCCTCATGATACATCTTTACTTAAAATTTGTCAATAGTATTTTTAATTTTATGCACATTATACAACACAACTTTTTTTAAGAACAAAAAAAGAACCAAAAAGCCTTGATAATCTGGCTTTTGGTTCTTAAAACTGCTTCTGTTTGCTATTTATTTTTTATTTAATCCATACTTTCTACCGCCTGATAATTACATTCAAATCCGTATTAATGAGAGAAATATGTCTTTTGGCATACAGCTCTGCAACCTCCTCATCCCGCGCCTTTAAAGCATCAATGATGTCCTGATGGGCTTTGATGGCATTGCGGGCATTCTGCGGAACCTGAAATGTTTTTAAACGGAAATCACGTATGCACTCATCTATTTTCTTACTGATAAAAATCATCATTTTATTCCTGCTCGCTTCTACGATCTGGCGGTGAAGTCTTTCATCGTACTTTGCCATGCCGGCAAAATCCTCTTCCTCTACCGCACGTTTAAACCGCATATGAGTCCGCTCAATCTGCTCCAGCTCTGCATCCGTGGCACGTTTCGCGATCAATCTGGCACATAAAGGCTCTATTGCACTTCGTACTTCTATATAATCCATTAATTCCACTTCATTTTTTAAAAACCATTCTGCCAGCTCTTCCTGGCCAAGCTCCTTTTTGCTAACCAGAAACGCTCCGCGTCCAGGCTTGATTTCAACCAGTCCCCTGGCCTCAAGAATACGGAATGCCTCCCTGACAGTGCCGCGTCCTACCGAGAGTTTCTCGCACCATTCTTTTTCTGTAGGTAATTTTTCACCGACTTCTATTCCATCGGCTGCAATGAAGTCTTTCATACTATTTACTACCTGCTGCACGATCGGTATTCTGGATACCTCTGTCATGTTATTCGCTCCCTCTTCCTTTATATCCTTCGTAAATCCAAACGACGTCATACAATCATTGTAACACATTTCAAAAAAACTGCAACAAAATCATTTATTTTCTAATTTTTGTGTAACACATCGGACAATTTTTCCAATTAAGAACCGTAGAAAGAGAGCTGCCAACCGGGAGAATCTCCCAATTATGCAGCCCTTCTATTATCATATTTTCCCACTATCTGCTGCAAAACTATCATGCTCTAAGGAAGAAAAAAAGGTGTAGAAATAAGGCCATCCATGCCCAAGCTACACCTTTTTTGTTCTTAAAAATTAAATTTATCTTCAAAATAAGTTTTCAGTTCTGCAATCGGAACCCTTACCTGCTCCATGGTATCACGGTCACGGACGGTTACTGCATGATCTTCCTCTGAATCAAAATCATAGGTAATACAGAAGGGAGTACCAATCTCATCCTGTCTTCTGTATCGCTTACCGATGTTTCCTCTGTCATCAAACTCACAGTTGTAGTGCTTGCACAATTCCGCAAATACCTTTTCTGCTCCCTCGTTCAGCTTCTTGGAAAGGGGAAGCACACCGATCTTAACCGGTGCGATAGCCGGGTGGAAATGAAGTACGGTACGCACATCCCCCTCTGCGATCTCCTCTTCATCATAAGCGGCACAAAGGAACGCAAGGGTCACTCGGTCAGCCCCAAGGGATGGCTCAATGACATATGGAATATAGCGTTCTTTCTTTTCATCATCGAAATAAGTCAGGTCCTGACCGGAGGTGGTCTGGTGCTGTTTTAAATCGTAATCAGTTCTGTCCGCAATTCCCCATAATTCTCCCCAGCCGAAGGGGAACAGGAACTCAATGTCTGAGGTGGCCTTGCTGTAAAAGGAAAGTTCCTCCTTCTCATGATCCCTGACACGCATCTCCTCCTCCTTGATGCCAAGGTTCTTTAACCAGGTAATGCAGTAGTCCTTCCAATATGCAAACCACTCCAGATCCGTATCCGGCTCACAGAAGAACTCCAGTTCCATCTGCTCAAATTCTCTGGTACGGAAGGTGAAGTTTCCAGGTGTGATCTCGTTACGGAAGGATTTGCCGACCTGGCCGATCCCAAACGGAATCTTCTTCCTGGAGGTCCTCTGAACATTTTTAAAATTAACAAAAATACCCTGAGCAGTCTCAGGTCTTAAGTATACAGTATTCTTGGCGTCTTCGGTTACGCCCTGAAAGGTTTTGAACATTAAGTTGAACTGGCGGATGTCGGTGAAATCATGCTTGCCGCAGCTTGGACAGCAGATATTCTTCTCATCAATATAGTTCTTCATCTCTTCCTGTGACCATGCATCCACAGAGCCTTCGATGGTGATGCCATTCTCTGCCATATAATCTTCAATGATCTTATCCGCACGGAAACGCTCCTTGCAGGCCTTGCAGTCCATCAGAGGGTCTGAAAATCCCCCTAAATGACCGGATGCGATCCAGGTCTGGGAATTCATTAAAATTGCGCAGTCCACTCCCACATTATAAGGACTCTCCTGAATAAATTTCTGCCACCATGCTTTTTTTACGTTGTTCTTAAGCTCAACGCCCAAGTTTCCGTAATCCCATGTATTGGCAAGACCGCCGTAAATCTCAGAACCCGGATAAACGAATCCTCTTGATTTTGCAAGTCCTACAATCTTTTCCATTGTCTTTTCCATGATCTTAACCTCTCTTATTTAAAAATAATGTAACTTTTTCCCTCTGCTGTCTGCACCGTATTCTGATCTTTTATGACAACGTTATCCGAAACAAATAATAGCTTACCTTCTGTCTGTATGGTTACGGGATGTTTCGATTCTACCACAACGGCATGGCTCTGCTCCCTATGGGACAGTTCCTTTTTTTCCGCCGGCTTTCCGTCCGAAGCTTTTAAAAATGAAATACCCTCTGTCTCGCTCTGTCCTAATATTTCAGAAAAAGCATGGACTGAAATAGAATCCACCTGATTGTCCTTATCCTCATACTCATAAGCAAAGCCGGATAAGTCATCGCCGGACTTATAGTTAAATATCATCCGGGCAGTCCCTTTTTCCATGCTGCAGGAATCAAGTGTAACGGCTCCTTCTCCATGCGCTTTGTTATAGGCCAGAGCTGCTTCCTCCAGATATGCTTTCAGTTCTTCTGCATTGTAGTAATCCTTTTCTGCATATGTCTCGACGGTCGCCGTTTGTAGGACACCGTCTCCCGTTACAAAAATTCTGCTGCTCTCCGCATTCAGGGCGTTGCTGCCGGATCTTCCCAGACAACCCGTCAGCATTCCTGCAGCAATCACTGCCGCCAGAACCGCTTTCCTTTTCTTCATTCATTTTCCTCCTGCATTGAATCCGCGGTGTGGAGGGGGAATCCAAAGAATTCCTCCGCACTGCTCCTCGCATACGTGGATTATACCAAATGCCTTCTGTCATTTCAATACTTTACTGTCTCATGGTCTGTAAAATCTCCAGAGAATGAAATTCCCGGTCTACATAACGTTTTTTATTGATTTCCACACAACGGCCGAACTCCTCCAATACCGGATCTGTTAAGGTAAAGGTATAAAGATGTTCTACCGGAGAAGCGATCACATACTCCCATGCATAATTGGCAGAATCACTGACCGGACGGGGTGGAGACTCCGTATATTCGCCGTTGATTACCATGGACTTTAATTCAAAAACTCTTTGTACCAGCTCATTTTTCAGTGACGGTTTTAATAAGGCCCGAACCGATTGGTATAAAAGCTTTAAAAGCCCGGTTCCGTTCTCATTCTCCCGGGAATAATAATCGGCCAGCTCCAGAAAGTAGGAGCCGTAACAGGCCGCCTCCATATCCAGAGCCAGGTCCTCAAAATAATTGGTAATTTCCGCCGACTGCAAGGTATAGGAATTCCTGCCTTCGTACAGATAAAACAGTCCAAAGGCAAAGGGGCGGCTGGCTCCCATCAGCTGGCTGCCCGGCCTTCTTGCTCCTCTGGCAAATGCTGTAATCTTTCCTCTTTCCCTGGTAAGTAACACAAGGCGCTTATCCATTTCTCCCACAGGGGAGGCTTTAATCACCATCCCTGTCAGCTTTTCAACTTCCCTCAATTGCTCTCACCGCTTTTAGATATCTTTTTGATTGTATCCATAATTTTTCATATACAGTTCGCTGTCCCGCCATTCCTTGCGGACTTTTACCCAAAGCTGTAAATTAACCTTAGTATCCAGCAGATCCTCGATCTCTCTGCGGGCAGAGCTGCCGATCCGTTTCAGCATGGCTCCGCCTTTTCCGATGATGATTCCCTTGTGGGATTCCCGTTCACAGATAATGTTTGCTTCCAGATCAATGATACCATTTTCCCGTTCCTTCATCTTTTCCACGGTCACAGCTATTCCATGAGGGATCTCATCCTTTAACAGACGGAGGGCTTTCTCCCTGATCAGTTCGGCGGAAATCTGACGCATGGGCTGGTCCGTCACGGTATCTTCGTCGTAGTACTGGGGTCCGTATGGAAGATATTTATAAATCAGTTCCAGCATTAAGTCTGTATTTTTATCCTTTAATGCGGATACCGGCACGATCTCTGCAAACGGGCAGATATCCTTATAGGTATTGATAAAGGTCAGGATGTCCTCCTGGTTTTTCACCGTATCAATTTTGTTGATGACAAGAATCACAGGTGTCTTTACGGAACGAAGCTGCTCTGCAATATGCTGCTCTCCTGCCCCGATGTAGGTGGTGGGTTCCACCAGCCACAAGACCACATCCACTTCCTTTAACGTGTGTTCCGCCACACTTACCATATATTCCCCAAGCTTATTCTTGGCCTTGTGAATCCCAGGGGTGTCCAGAAATATAATCTGTCCCCTGTCATCGGTATATACCGTCTGAATCCGGTTTCTCGTGGTCTGGGGCTTATCGGAAGTAATGGCGATCTTCTGGCCGATTAAGCGGTTCATCAGGGTGGACTTTCCAACATTGGGCCGTCCAATCAGGGTAACAAAGCCTGATTTATAGTTTGTTTCCATATAGGTTCTCCTTCGTGTTATGAGTGGAATAAGTTCTTCGTCTCTCCAAAGAGATCCTTATCCGCTGCGATTCTGTCTTCATTACCGATCACACAGAGACTTCCTGTGGCAAGAACTGCTTTTACAAGAGGTGCCAGTTTGCGGATGTCTTCCTGTGTGGCATTTAATACTTCTTCCCGCTCCTTTGCCATCATCTCCTGGTCCACTCCGGATAAATAGGCAGAAAGGCCCCTGTTGCCTCTGGTAGAAGGGGGATATGGAACGTCCATGTCACTGATGGTACCAATGACATATTTGGTCATGTCGCGGTCCTCTACCTGGAAGTTCTCCAGATACTCCACGACCCCTTCATAGACCTGATTGGTCTCCTTTAAATTCGGGTCGCGGTAGGAAGCAAAATAACCTTCCCCGGATCGGCCGAAACCGCTCATACAGCCGTATGCCCCGCCTTTGACTCTTAAATTGATCCAAAGATAATCATAGCTTAGAATCACCTTTAAGATTTTAAGGGCGCCGGTATATTCCTCCCCGCTTCCCAAAAATGAGCCGCATCTGGCTACATAATTGACCTGAGACGCCGTGGCAAAGCCCTCGTTTCTGTTGCCGGCCGGAAAGATAAACGGATAGCGTTTTTCTGTTCCCCCTGGCAGTACCTCGGTCAGCTTTTTCATGGCATCAGGAAGAAGCTTGTACCCTTCTTCATCTGCCGTATAGCTGACAAGCATATTGCCGGTGGTGAAAAGCTTCTCCATGACGGATTTAAAACGTGCAATAATAGCCTGTTTGTCGGACGCATATTCTTTTTCCAGCTTCTCAAGAAATTCATAATATCCGATTCCTCCGGTCAAATCATTGTAAGCGGCGGTGGCGGAAAAATAGGAGGTGGCTCTTGCAACCGCTGCGGAATGGCAGGCTCCTTCCAGCTTCATCCTTGCCCTGGACCTTGTTTCACTGATCACTTCTCCCACCCGCTTTTCATCATCCAGAATGGAACGGGTCAGGATTTCCGCAAGAATGGAAAAACCGAATTCCAGCTTATCATAAAGCACTCTTGCGCTGGCCACAAAGAATCCCTTAAACGCTCCCTTGTTGACTAAATCCGGGTAAGAGGTCACGCTGAAGCTCACACCTCCGCTGTTTAAATGAATCTCACTGGTCAAGTCTCCATATGAGAAATTTTCCGTATTCACATAGCCAAGCAGGGATTTTAAAAATCCCACATAAGGCAGATCCTCCACGGGCACCGCGGAAGTATCAAACAGGACCTTTAAATAGCCGATGCCGGAGGTAAACATGTCATGGTGAATGACCTTGATCCCGTGAGCCTCTTTTTCTGCCCAGATGATTTCTTCGGGTTCCCTGCTGATATCCTCTCTGCGAAGCATGGGGATCTTTTCCAAATCCTTCTGGGGAGACGGTGATTCCTGATATTCCCTGAGAGCATGGGTCTGTTCCACCAAATGCCTGATCTCAGATTCGGAAAGCGAAGCTTTGTAGGCCGCCAGTTTTCCGGCTGTCTTTTCGTCTTCCTCTGCGGTCAAGTTCTTTTTGGGGCTTACGGTGATCACTGCCTCAAACGGATTATCCAGAAGATATTCCCGGATGAGCTGTTCAAAATATCCGTCATCCACCACTTTTTTCAAATAATCAAAGGTTTCCTGATATTCCAGATGTGTCATCGGGTCTCCGTCATAGAGCCAGCTGTCCAAACACTGAAGGCCGTACATCAGTCCTTTGGGGGCTGAGCCGTAATCTGCTTCCCGGTAACGGAATTCATAATAATTCATTCCTGCTTTTAAGCTTTTCCGGTTAATCCCTTCATCCGCAAGCTTTCTTAACGTACCTTTTACCACAGCAAGGAATTCTCCCTTTTGATCCGGATTGGCATTCTTTGCAATAACAGAGAAATAAGGCTGTAAAATCCCGCTGTCATAGCCCCCCAGGATATCCTGTCCGATTCCTGCATCAATCAGCGCCTGCTTTAACGGTGCACCCGGCGCATCAAGCAGCGTGTACTCTAAGATCTGGAATGCCACGTAATGCTTTGGATCTAAGTTGTTGCCCGTAACCGTATTGATGGATAGATATGTGGCATTCTCTTCCGACTCGCCTTCCGTGATGGAATAATAAGTCTCCGCTTCCACCGGTTTTTCAAACGGTTTCTGGCTTTTGATCCTGGAATCAATGGAAATTTCATCATAATGGCTTAAATATTCCTCATCCAGCCAGGTAAGCTTCTCTGCCATATCCATATCGCCGTAAAGATAAATATAGCTGTTGGAGGGGTGATAATATTTTCTATGGAAATCCAAAAAATCTTCATAGGTAAGATCCGGAATAAATGCAGGATCACCTCCGGACTCCTGTCCATAACAGCTGTCCGGAAACAGGACCTTTCTGGTAAAGCGGTCAAGCACTTCCTCAGGAGAAGAAAAAGCCCCTTTCATCTCATTGTATACAACACCGTTGTAAATCAGATCTGCTTCCGGGTTTTCCAGCTCATAATGCCAGCCTTCCTGCATAAATATCTTTGGTTCCCTGTAAATGTTCGGATGCAGCACCGCATCCATATAAACGTTCATTAAATTCTGAAAATCCTTTTCATTGCAGCTGGCCACCGGATACACGGTCTTATCCGGGTAAGTCATGGCGTTTAGAAAGGTATTCAAAGAACCTTTTACCAATTCCACAAAAGGATCTTTTAAAGGAAACTTATCCGACCCGCAAAGCACACTGTGTTCCAGTATGTGTGCCACTCCGGTACTGTCCGCGGGCGGAGTACGGAATCCGATGGAAAACACCTTGTTATCGTCGTCACAGGATACGGCAAAGATTCTTGCTCCGCTTTTTTTGTGACGGAGCACGCGGCCCGTAGCTTGAATTTCCTTAATTTCTTTTTCTTCGACAACCTCATAGGCTGCCAGGTTATTTAATTTATTCATTCTTTGTTTATTCCTCCTGCAAAACAGTATTATTTACATATTGCCCACTAATTTGTCTTTTAATATTGCAGCACACTCTCTTACGCAAAAGTGCACAAAAAGAATGGGGTCCGATTCGCAGGAAATCCCGTAAATATCGGGAATCCCCCATTTCTTTGCAATCTGCTGGGCGCGGAATACATGAAAATCACTGGTCAATACTCCGATCTTAATCGGTTTATCCGGAACCAGTTCAAAAGTGCCGGGATCCATGAAAACGGGATTTTTCTGATTCCTTGCCTTCTTTTTCTCCTGATCCTCTTCGATGGCCACACGGCTGTATGCTATGTTTTCTACCGTACTGTGAGAACGCATCTCCAAAATCAGCTGTTCTTCTCTCACGCCGTTAAATACCAGGTAGTCTCTCATCGCCTCTGCCTCACTGACCGGCTCATCGTCTCCTTGTGCTCCGGAAAGAACCAGAATGGTTCCGGGATTTTCATCCAGGTATTCCATGGCTTTATCCAGACGTTTTTTTAATGATTTGCTGATTCCGGTCTCTTTGACTCTGGCTCCCAATACGATCACATAGTCGAGTCTTGATGTATCACGGACAGTCACTCCCGTAAATACCAAAATTTCCACTACGGTAAATACAAGAACCGCGGTACAGCAAACGGTCACCACCGACACCGGCAGCCATAAAGGAACTTTGTCCTTATGCCGCATATAGGCATCCCAGCCAATACCAAATAATACACAAATAGCCGCAAACACCAGCCAGATAACCGAAAAGGAAGTCGTTAATCCGGAATAAACAGCAATTATGACATAATAGATCACACATAACGCAGCGATCAGCCATAAAATCCACATAATAGGAAGCCCTCCGTTCTGCACGTTCTAAATCCAGGTAATTTCTGGGTAAAATACCTTTATAGCATACCACAAAGACGCCATTTCTACAACTGCCACAAAAAATACTGCTGTCAGGCATTGGCAAACGAAAAAGCCAGATAAGACAATGATCAAACGTTGTTGTCTACCTGGCTTTTGGGATTATTCTTTCTCTTCGTCCATCTCACTTCGGCGCAGAATGTCATACTGCTTCATATCCACCCCCAAATCCACGTAGATGATCTGTCTGGCATGAGGAGCACTTTCCTGAGGAACGCCCTCTTCATTATAGATCGCCTTTACTACGGCTTCGATATTCCTGCCATCAGGCTTCATGACCTCGATGGTCTCTCCTACGCTGAATTTGTTCTTCTGCTCGATCCGGGCATAGCCTCTTTCATCAATGGATTCAATGGTTCCGATATAAGTGTAATTTTTCACATAGGTATTGCTGTCATAGATCTGTGTGCTGGAATCTGCCTTGCCAAAATAAAATCCGGTGGTAAACTCCCGATAGGTACATTTGCCGATCTCAGAACGATACCAGTCCATATTCTCTTCATAGAGCCTGGGATCTTTTTTATAATCTTCAATGGCTTTCCGGTAAGTCCTTGCCACAGTCGCCACATACAAGGCAGTCTTCATACGGCCTTCGATCTTAAAGCTGTCGATCCCGGCATCAATCATCTCCGGAATGTGTTCGATCATGCAGAGATCCTTGGAATTAAAGATATAAGTACCCCGTTCATTTTCATAAACCGGCATATATTCTCCGGGACGCTGTTCCTCCACAATGGAATATTTCCAGCGGCATGGGTGGGTGCAGGCGCCCTGGTTTGCATCTCTTCCTGCCATAAAGTTACTGAGCAGACACCGGCCGGAATAGGAAATGCACATAGCTCCATGCATAAAGCTTTCAATCTCCATATCCTCCGGAATCCGGCTGCGGATTTCCTTGATCTCCGCAAGAGAAAGCTCTCTGGCAGTAACCACACGCTTGGCCCCAAGCTGATACCAGAACAGATAAGTTCCGTAGTTGGTATTATTGGCCTGGGTGCTGATGTGGATCTCCATATCCGGAATGATGCGCTTTGCAATGGCAAAAACACCCGGATCGGATATGATCAGGGCATCCGGATTGATATCCTTTAATTCTTTAAAATATTCCTCCACTCCCGGAAGGTCATCATTATGTGCCAGAATGTTGGCTGTAATATATACCTTTACTCCGCGTTCGTGGGCAAACGCAATGCCCTCGCGGATTTCATCCTGTGTAAAATTCTTGGCCTTGGCACGGAGTCCAAAGGCTTCTCCTCCCAGGTAAACAGCGTCGGCGCCGTAAACCACTGCGGTCTTTAATACGTCTAAGCTGCCTGCCGGGACCAAAAGTTCCGTCTTTCTCATGAAACTCCTCTCTCGTGTTTTACTTTTTTATGCTAACAGTAATTCCGTCACCGATGGGAACGATGGTGGTGGTTAGAAGCGGAGAATGTTTCAATTCGTATAAATATTCCCGCATCCGCCCGTGAATGGTACGGTTTCGGCGTTCCACCGCATAACGGGATTCCACGATGTCCCCATCCTGAAGAACATTGTCCGAAATGAGCATACCACCGGTTCTCATCAATTCTAAAATTCTCGGAAGCCAGGCCAGATACTGCCCCTTGGCCGCATCCATAAAGACAAGGTCAAAGGGGCCGGTAAGCCCCTTTAACAGTTCCTCTGCATCTCCTTCCAATAAGGTAATGCGTTTCGTTTCCCCCGCCTTTTCAAAATTGCTTCTGGCTTCCGGTATTCTTTTTTCATATTTTTCTATGGTTGTGATATGGCAGTCGAAAGCCATGACCTCCGCCATCAAAAGGGTAGAATATCCGACTGCGGTTCCTACCTCTAAGATGGCTTTTGGATTCATGGCTGCTGTCATGGTCTTTAAGAAGGCAGCCGTCTCCTCTCTTATGACAGGGACTCCATTCTGCCTCGCTTTTTTACCGATCTCATGGATCAGAGGGGATTCCTCCGGTTCCAGAGATCTGATATAATCGGTAATTCGGTCATTGACGATCATTCTTTTCTTCCTCTTCCTCTTCCTCTGTATTCTCATTCATCATCTGAAGAATATCCCTGGAGGTCATGGAAGTGTTTAACGTATAGCTTCCCGGATTGATCTTATAATTAAAAAACTTCGCCTGTATGATAAAGGAATATTCGTTTGCAATCAGGCCCTTGTCCTTTAAAAGTTTTGCCACACCAGCAACGGAAGTGCCCTTGTCTATGGTAATATTCTTATCCTGTCCAGGCTCCTCTTCCACGGCTGATGCATAGAAAATTTGGTGGCCGAACTCATAGCCCCTTGTAATTCCTTCATAAAGGAAGAGGATCATAAGGGCAAAAACGATCAGCCTTATGGACAGGGCAATAATCGCTCCTGTTATTTTATTGATCTCTTTTGTTGTCCGGCTCATAAATTTCCATTCCTTTCATGGTAAAGGCACGGTTATTCTTCGCTTATTCCTACACTTCCATAATAATGGGAAGAATCATCGGATTGCGCTTCATTCTCTTCCACAGGAAGTCACTTAAGCTGTCTCTGATGATGTTTTTTATTTTGCCCCAATCATTGATATGACGGTCCAGACAGTCCTGGACAGCATCATTGACGATTCCTCTTGCTTCCTCCATTAAATCTTCGGATTCCCTTACATAAACAAAACCTCTGGATACAATATCCGGTCCGGCCAAAAGCTGGTTGGAGTATTTCTCCAGTGTCAGAACCACTACAATGATTCCGTTCTGTGCAAGATTCTGTCTGTCTCTCAATACAATATTTCCAACGTCTCCAACACCCAGACCATCCACAAGGATCGCTCCCGCCTGCACATGGTCAACGATCTTACAGGATTCCTGGCTTAATTCCACCACGTCACCGGAAGACATAATGATAATATTTTCCTTCGGTGTTCCCATGGCCTGGACCAGATTTTTCTGAGCCATCAAATGCCTGTATTCTCCGTGAACAGGGATGGAATACTTGGGGCGGACCAGGGCATACATCAGCTTGATCTCCTCCTGGCACGCATGTCCAGATACATGGGTATCCTCACAGATTACCTCAGCTCCCTTCATAGAAAGCTCATTCACCACCTTGGAAACGGCCTTTTCATTGCCTGGGATCGGGTTGGAGCTCAATATAATCACATCGTTTGGCTTGATGGATATCTTTTTATGGGTGCTGCTTGCCATACGGGAAAGCGCTGCCATGGATTCTCCCTGGCTTCCTGTTGTAATAAGAACGGTCTGCTCATCAGGATAATTCTTAAGCTGGTCGATATCAATCAGCGTTCCTTCCGGAATGTTAATATAGCCAAGCTCACTGGCTGTACCAATGACATTGACCATACTACGCCCCTCTACCACGACCTTACGTCCGTATTTTGCCGCAGAGTTAATGACCTGCTGCACCCGGTCCACGTTAGACGCAAAGGTGGCAACGATAATACGGTTGCTCTTATGATCTGCAAATATATTGTCAAATGCTTTTCCTACGGTCTTCTCCGAAGGCGTAAACCCGGGCCTTACCGCATTGGTGCTGTCGCACAAAAGGGCCAAAACCCCTTTCTTGCCAAGCTCTGCAAAACGCTCAAGATCTGCGATTTCCCCAAATACGGGGGTATAATCAATCTTAAAGTCACCGGTATGGAGAATCACGCCAGCCGGAGAGAAGATCGCCAGTGCAGAAGCATCTGCAATGCTGTGATTGGTCTTGATGAATTCAATACGGAAGCAGCCTAAGTTGATGGACTGTCCGTGCTTGATCACCTTTCTCTTCGTGTTCTTTAAAAGGTTATGTTCTTTTAACTTATTCTCAATGAGACCAATGGTCAGCTTTGTACCGTATACCGGAACATTGATTTCCTTTAAAATATAAGGGAGGGCACCGATGTGGTCCTCATGTCCGTGGGTGATTACAAAGCCCTTCACCTTTTCAATATTCTGTTTCAAATAGGAAACATCCGGTATCACCAGGTCGATTCCCAGCATGTCATCGGTAGGAAATGCAAGTCCGCAGTCTACAACAATGATGCTGTCTTCGCATTCAAAAGCAGTGATATTCATACCAATCTGCTCCATTCCGCCTAAGGGAATGATTTTAACTTTCGCATTCATGTCTTGTTTTTTCAATCTTTTACCTCCATTTTATCATTTTCCGCTCTGTTCTATCTCCATTGTCTCCCGGCATTCATGGAATACCCGTAGAGCTTTGCTTCACGAGCCGCTTCTAAAAATTCGGCAAATCAAGAAGTGCCTGCTCCAGAGTATCTGGCAAGTCGCCTTGGAAAAAATACGTTTCCGCATCGGCTGCAAATTGCATGATGATGATGTCCGGACTCACGATCCAAGCCCCCAGTTTACAGCGGGCAACCCCATCGTCAAAAAAACCTTATGAATGGCTGATTTATCCGCCAGCACCTGCACACTCCTGTCACTTACGGCAAGTCCGGTCTCCGGATTCTGCTGCAGTCCAGCTCATACATCTGCTCCGCAGTCAGACCTCGCTGTTCTATATAAGGCTTTTTAAGTACGCACCATCATTTTTCAATATCTACATCCGCTCCGTCAAGCAGCTCGGAAAATATTTTAAATAAATAATCTATCTCGTTATCATCCTCTACAAACTCATACAAAGCATCGGATTCTTCCCGCTTTGACAAATCCTTTAAGATGTAACATTCTCCTTCTTCGTCATCATCTGCCGCATCGGTTACAAGCAGATAATTCACGCCATTAATTCTGGTCTCTTCCAGAACAAAAAAATCTACAGATTCCCCTGAATCGGTTTCCAGGGTGATTTTCTTCTCTTCGCTGTTCATTCCTTATCTCCTGTTTTTAAGCTGTCTAAATAGCCTTGCAGAATCAGTCCTGCTGCCACCTTATCAATGACCGCTTTTCTGTTTTCCCGCCTTACTCCGCTTTCCATTAAAATCCGTTCCGATGCTACGGTAGTCAGCCTCTCATCCCAAAGGATAACAGGAAGCCCGGTCCGCCTTGTAAGCATCTCTTTAAACTGCTCCGTCTTTTCTGCCCGGTCACCTACCGTGTTATTCATATTCTTAGGATATCCCAAAACTATGGTTTCAATCTCAAATTCCCGAATCAGCTCTTCGATCCGGGCACAGGTTTTTCTCAGTTTATTCTCTTCTTCTCTCGTAATTGTCTCCACACCCTGGGCAGTTATACCCAACAGATCAGAAACTGCAACGCCTACAGTTCTAGAACCAAAATCCAGTCCCATGATTCTCATATTTTACTCTCCACGTCAAATTTATGCAACAAAATGAAGCTGGTGCGCAGCCAACTGTATAAAAACAAACTGCCAGAATCCGCCTGTTCCACTTCATCTGACAGCTAGACTTAAGATTATCCACGTCGTTACTTTAACATCGTATCAATGTATACCCGCATCAGTTCCTCCAGAATCTCGTCCCGTTCTACTTTCATGATAAGACTTCTGGCGTTCTTATGGCTGGTAATATAGGTTGGATCTCCTGACATAATATAACCCACGATCTGGTTGATGGGATTATAGCCCTTCTCTGTGAGGGCAATATAAACCTGTTCCAGTACCTGGCTTACGTCCATTTTATTTTCCTGCACCGCTTTGAAAAATTGTGTGTTATGAATATCGCCCATGTTTCTCACGTCCTTTAACTGTTCTCCTATATTTTAAACCATAATCATGGATTCGGCAAGATAAAAATTATTTTTGTCCGTTAAGGTTTAAAAACATGATCTCATCGTTGAGCATTTCCCCAAGGATTCCTTCCACGATTTTCCCTTTCAGACCTTCTTCATAAGGGACCACTGCTTTTACATATTCTCTGGTATGACCGATCATATAGGTGGTTCCATCCCACTCATAGGCTTCCTCCATCAGAACCTGGGCCCTGCTGCCTGTGCAGGACTTCCGGTATGCCAGCGACATCTCTTTTTCCAGTTTTAAAAGTTCATTGCTTCGAACCGATTTTACAGATTCCGGTATCTGATCCGTCATCTGTGCTGCCCTGGTCCCGTTTCTTCTGGAATATTTAAACACATGCATTTCATAAAAACGCACCTTTTCCAGATATTCCCTGGTGACCAAAAATTCTTCTTCCGTCTCCCCTGGAAATCCAACAATAACGTCTGTGGTAATGGCCGGATTAGGAAATGCTTTTCTAAGGATTTTGCAGCAGTTGAAATACTCTTCTGCGGTGTAACAGCGATTCATCCGCTTTAAGGTGCTGTCACATCCACTTTGTAAGGACAAGTGGAAATGCGGACAAATCTTATCAAGGGAAGACAGGGCTGCCGCAAACTCTTCCGTCACAATCCTCGGCTCCAGAGAACCCAGACGGATTCGTTTCAACCCTTCAATGTCATGGATTTTAACAATCAGATCCAGAAGGGTCAGACGTTCTTCCTCCGCAAAATCCTTTCCATATGAGCTTAAATGGATGCCGGTCAGCACCATCTCCTGAAAGCCGGAGCCGATCAGACGCTTAATCTCTTCTGCCACCTCTTCCGGTCTGCGGCTGCGCACCTGACCTCTGGTATACG
This sequence comes from uncultured bacterium, assembly GCA_905215155.1. Classification (GTDB taxonomy): domain Bacteria; phylum Bacillota; class Clostridia; order Lachnospirales; family Lachnospiraceae; genus Lacrimispora; species Lacrimispora sinapis. Next base: position 109,665 of record CAJMPJ010000005.1, read on the forward strand.
GAATAATGCAGTAGCTGCAAAACTGGTTGCAGCCATCCTGGACCTTGATAAAGGCTCTCGTATGATCCGCAATTTTATCTATGGATAGACTTTCATATTCCCTGGTTCTGCGGATGTCAATGATGGTTTCTTCCAGTTCTTCCTCCCGGTCTGCAAAGTAATCCTCCAGAATGGGTACCAGTTCTGTCTTTTTGTTGTTTCCGATCACCAGGTCCACAGCTTCATCCTTTTTCAGTTCTTCTCCTGCTGCCTGTACATAACAGCCGGCGGCCACAACAACGGCTTCCGGATTCATGTTTTTTGCGCGGTGAAGCATCTGTCTGGACTTTCTGTCTGCAATATTGGTTACGGAGCATGTATTTATAATATAAACATCCGCCTTTTCTGTAAAGGGGACAATTTCATATCCAGCGCGTTCCAGAAGCTGCTGCATGGCCTCTGTTTCGTATGAATTAACCTTACAGCCAAGGTTGTGCAGGGCTGCCTTTCTCATTTTATTTTCTCCTATCTAAATTATCAGTTTATTCGCATTTTTTTCATGTAAAATTACCATTGACTTTTATATCATATGTCAGTAGTATTGAAGGGAAAAGAGGACTATCCCTCAATAAATGAAAGAGCTAATATAAAGGAGGTTTTCCCATGAAAACAGTTCGTATATCTTTAAATTCTATTGATAAAGTAAAATCTTTTGTAAATGATTTAACAAAATTTGATACCGACTTTGATCTTGTTTCCGGCAGATATGTGATCGATGCAAAATCGATTATGGGTATTTTCAGTCTGGATCTTTCCAAGCCCATCGACTTAAACATTCATTCCGAGAATGAGGTTGATGAAATCATCAGCGTTTTATCTCCATATATTGTAGATTAATCAGGAATCAGGTTTTAAAATGGGGCCCGGCCTTTGATGCCGGTCCCCTTTTTTATTTCTTTTCTTTAACACCAGACCTTTTCCACAGTGCTTATGGCCGTCTCAACCAATTCATCAATTTTCTCCGCCAGATTTTCCTCTGAACGCCTGATCATCTTTAAACTGGGTTTTGTTACCGGGTGCTTTGCCACAAATATGGTGCAGCAGTCTTCAAACGGAAGCACCGAAGTCTCATACGTGCCGATTTTTTCTGCTACGTCCACGATTTCCTGCTTGTCAAACCCAATCACTGGACGGAACACAGGCATGGTGGCTGCATCATCTGTGGCTGCCAGTGACTGCATGGTCTGAGATGCCACCTGTCCGATGCTTTCCCCTGTAATGAGTGCGGAGGCACCGCTATCTTCTGCCAGACGCTCTGCGATCTTCATCATATACCGTCTCATGATGATGGTCAGCTCTTCATGAGGGCATTTGTCATAGATGTACAGCTGAATGTCTGTAAAATTCACGATATGAAGCCGGATGGCACCGGAATATCTGGAGACCAGTTTTGCTAAATCCACCACCTTCTGTTTTGCACGGTCACTGGTGTAAGGCGGCGCATGAAAGTAAACTGCGTCAATCTTAACTCCGCGTTTTGCAACCATATAACCTGCAACCGGGCTGTCAATGCCGCCGGATAAAAGAAGCATGGCCTTTCCGTTGGTCCCAACCGGCATACCTCCCGGACCTGGAATCACGTGGGAATAAATATTGATTTTGCTGCGCACTTCCACATGAAGCATCACTTCCGGCTGATGGACGTCTACCTTTGTATCCGGAAATGCCTGAAGAATGATTTCTCCCAAATCCCGGTTGATCTGCTCAGAGTTTACCGGATATCTCTTATTGCCTCTGCGTGTATTGACTTTAAAGGTGAAATTCTTCTCCTCGTAAAACTCTTCCACATAGGATAACACCTGTTTCTTTAAATCTTCATAGCCATTGTCTTCCACCTGTACCATAGGACAGATTGCCGCAATGCCGAAAATGCGTTTTAGTGCATCAACCACTTCATCAAAATCGTATTCGGATTCTGCTGTGGCATAGATTCTTCCCGATTCCTTGGATACCTGAAAATCTCCGTCGATCCTCTTTAAGGAATGGCGGATATTGGTTACCAGGGCATCTTCAAATAAGTAACGGTTCTTTCCTTTTACGCCGATCTCTGCGTACTTGATTAAAAATGATTTATATTGCATCTGCTGTCCTTTCTATCAAACACTTCCTACCCCCTTTGGTACCGTCTGAGTACAGGAAGGATTTCTTTTAATTTATCCATACAGTAATCCACTTCTGCTTTCGTATTAAAAATCCCGAAACTAAACCGAAGTGTAGAGTCCAGAAGTTCTGATTTTACGCCGATTCCTTTTAATGTACCGCTGACTGCCGGGTGATTGGAGGAACAGGCCGATCCGGAGGACACATAGATCCCCTTTTCTTCCAATGCGTGCAGCAGCACTTCACTTCGGGTACCGGCAAAGCTGGCGCTTACAATCTGAGGGGCCGATAATTCACCGGGAAAACTGTTCACAGTCACCCCTTCGATCTCTTTCAAGCTCTCGATCATGTAATCCTTTAAGTCCATAAGAGCCTGAACCTTTTTTGCGTGATCTGTGTACATGATTTTAGCGGCAACGGCAAGACCTGCGATCCCCGGAACATTTTCCGTACCGGAACGCATGCCTCTTTGCTGTCCTCCCCCATAGATCAGGGGCCGGATCTTCACTTTCTGGTCGATATACAAAAAACCTACCCCCTTTGGTCCATGAATCTTATGAGAGCTGACCGACAATAAGTCGATTCCCTGGCGCTTTGGGCGGATAAGGAATTTTCCATAGGCCTGTATCCCATCCACATGAAAAATTATGGCAGGATTCTTCTTTTTTATAATCTTTGAAATGGCTTCTATGGGTTCCACTGCACCGATTTCATTGTTTACATACATGATTGAAACTAAGATCGTCTCCGGGCGGATGGCCGCTTCCAGCTCTTCCAAAGAAATATGTCCCTGGGAATCCACCGAAAGATAAGTAACCGAAAACCCCTGTTCCTCTAACATTGCCAGAGGGTTATACACGGACGCATGCTCAATGGCAGTGCTGATGATGTGATTCCCTGCCCGTCTGTTTGCCATGGCAGTTTCAATCAAAGCCATATTATTGGATTCGGAACCCCCGGAGGTAAATACGATCTCCTTTGGTTCTACTTTTAAAGTCCAGGCAATGGTTTCTGCCGCCTCTTTGACATACCGCTCTGCTTCCATCCCTTTTTTATGCTTGGAAGAAGGATTGCCGTAATCCTCCGTCATAATCTTTAAAACCATATCTTTCACCGGCTCCAGCACTTGTGTGGTGGCCGAATTGTCAAAATAAACTTCCATCTATGTTATATCCCACTCCTTTTCCAAACCAGCAGGATTCCTCCTGCTGCCAGAAAGCCATCCCTAAGGTTCCAGTAAAAATGACAGCACTGATAATACCGAAAGTCCGGCTGTTTCCGTCCTTAAAATCCGCTTTCCCAAAGTAATCGGTCTGGCACCAACGCTTCTCGCAAGTTCTATTTCAGAATCTTCAAAGCCGCCTTCCGGTCCGATAAATATGCCGGCCTTCATTCCAGGCTCTATGGCAGAAAGGACCTGTCTTGTTTCCTCCATGCCCTTTGCATGTTCAAATGGGATCACCGTAATATCAAATTCCTTTGAAAAAGCAAGCGCCTTTTCAAAGGTCATGACTCCGGTTACCTCCGGCACGATCAGCCTTCCGGACTGTTTGGCTGCACTTTCAGAAACAGACCGCCAGCGGCGGAGCTTTGATTCTTCTTTCTTTTTATCTAATTTCACCACCGTCCGTCTGGTTTCTACCGGAACGATCTGGTAAGCTCCAAGCTCCACGGCTTTCTGAATGATGAATTCCATCTTATCACTCTTTGGAAGTCCCTGAAACAGGTAAATTTTTGCAGGCAGTTCCTTTCCTGTCTCATCCACGGAAAGAATCCGGGCAACCACTTCCAAGGAGGTCACTGATACGATTTCGCATAAATAATCCTTATCCACACCATTGCTGATAAGGACCTCTTCTCCGGCTCCCATGCGCAGAACATTCTTTATATGGTTGACATCGGGGCCGGTAATTGTGATGCTTTCTTCCCCGATCTGGTCCTGATGAATAAAAAAGTGATACATCTTATCCCTCTTTCTACTTTTTTCTGACCGTTACGGAAACCCATTCGCCCTGATAGGTGATCTCCACCAGTTCAAAAGCCTGATTTTCAGCAAATGCTTTTTTTACCGCTTCTTCCTTCATATTAATGATACCGGAAGTGATAAAAATTGCGCCTTTTTTCATATGAATTGGAATTTCCTTCTGAAGCAGAATAATGATATCAGCCAGAATATTCGCCACAACCACGTCATAGGCTTCAAAACCGGCTTTTTTCTGAACCTCTTCGTCATCAATGATATTTCCCTTTAAAACCTGAAACTTTTCGGGGGCAATCCCATTGGCTTCCATATTTTCCTTCACTGCAACGATGGCGTTCTCGTCAAGGTCCGTTCCAAAGACTTCTTTTGCTCCCAGCTTTAAGCCAGTGATCCCCAGAATACCGCTTCCGGTTCCTACATCAAGAAGCTTTGTCTCAGGAGTCACATATTTTTTCAGCTGCCGGATGCAAAGCTGTGTCGTCTCATGCTGCCCGGTTCCAAAAGCAGTGCCGGGATCAATTTCGATCAAAAGCTTGTCCTCGTGCTCTTTTGGGACTTCTTCCCAGGTTGGCTTGATCAGAATATCATCTACGGTGAATGGTTTAAAGTACTGTTTCCAGTTATTGATCCAGTCCTTATCCTCTGTCTCACTTGATTCTATGGTACAGGCACCCAGATCCGTAAACATGGAAAGTTCTGAAAGTCCTTCGTTCACCCGTTTTAACATTTCATCTATATTGATATCTGAATCAGGGTCCAGATAAAAGCTCACCTTTGCAATGCCTTCATCCGGCGGAAGTTCCGGAAGGATATCTATGAACATGCCTTTTGTCTCCGCTTCCGTAAGAGGCGTATTATCCTCAATTTCAATTCCTTCTATTCCGATCTCATCAAACATGCTGCTGATTAAATCAACCGCTTCCGTAGTTGTTGTCAGTGTAAACTTTTTCCATTTCATAGCAATCTTCCTATCCTTTTATAATTTTCACAAACAGGCAGATGAGCACCACTAAAACTACCGGTCTCACAATCTTCAACCCATTTTTTACAACAAGACCTGACCCGATGTAATGGCCTGCAATGCAGAAAAGTCCGGCTGCAAGGCCCAAAGGAAGCAGAACTTTTCCATTTATCAAAAATGTCACCAGCGCTGCGATATTGGAGGACAAATTGATCACTTTGGTCGTACCGGAAGCACTTCTCACATCCATTTTCGCAAGTCCGGTCAACAAAAGAAGTAAAAAGGTGCCGGTTCCCGGACCGTAAAATCCATCATAGCATCCTACCACAAGCGCTGCCCCAATGCTGATAAGCAACTGTTTCTTATGGGGCATCCTGACTTCTATGGTGTCTCCCATATTTTTATTTTTAAGAACATAAAAAGCTACAACCGGAAGTACCACGATCATCATGCCTTTTAATATCTCTTCACTGGCAAGAAGCGACAAATGAGCCCCGATTACCGATCCGATCACCGCAAATAAAGCGGCAAGCAATGACTGCTTTCCATTGATAAATCCGTTTTTCCCAAACCGGGCCGTAGAAATAACCGTTCCCATAGTGGAACTCATCTTATTGGTTCCCAGGGCCAAATGAGGCGGTATTCCTGCTGCCATAAACGCCGGCAGAGAGATTAACCCTCCTCCTCCTGCAATGGAGTCAATAAAACCTGCAAGAAAAACAAGGGGACACACGATCAGATACTGGTACATATGAGGTTTCCTTTCTACTGTTCAAACTAAACCACATGATATCATAACATACAATGAAATTGGTTGCAAGCGTATTAAATCACAGGACTTTTCCTGTATTTTTGAGGTTTAAAAAAATATTTTAAAAATTTTTAAAAAACATGCAATAAAAAATGTATCTAATGCATTAACTAATTGAACGGATGAAAAAGACTTCTGTTTCATTCCGGGTACAAGGGCAAAAAACATATCAAGCAAACGAAATTCCTTGATGCATTACACCCCATCACACCCGCCTGCGTCCTCGGAACTGGAACAGAATCTATTTTCACAAAATTACAATCACAAGCAATAAGAAATTGTAATGATAAAAAGCAGGGGATATATCTGATCGCTGTAGCTATTACAGCATTAGATATGTCTCCTGCTTTTTTATTTTTGTTTAAAAAAGAAAGGCACAGCAGAATCATTTCTGCCATACCTTTTCCACATTTCTCACTTTAAGGCACCATCCGGCCCCACCTGATAGCCATCAGGCGTGACCGTATCAACAAGCAGCTTTCCTAAATATCCATCCGACTTGGTATTAAAATAATACGCTTTGCCTTTGATGATCTGCCAGCCAATCCGCATGGAGCCCAAAGTCCCGTCATCAACGGGGTTTAAATAATACCGGTACCCGTTCTGATCCGTATACCAGCCGGTCTGCATATGACCGCCCTGGTCAAACCGGTACCATCTGCCATCAATGTATTTCCAACCGTTGGAAGGCCAGGTTCCGTTGCTGTACTGAAACCACCAGCCGCCCGGACTATAACGCCAGCCCCGCTCGTAACTGTAACTTCCCGGACCGTCGTCATCGTCATCTTCTTCCTCATCCTCCCAACAGTCAGATGAAAAACTCCCCTCAACCGGCCCCTGAAACGTAGTACCAGAACCTTGAAAGCCAGGAAAATCCCGGACCTTTTGTGTCTCGTCAGCCATTGCATTCTGCGGCAGTAAAACCGCAAGAATCACAAGGACTGCCGCAAATGCCAGTTTTCTCTGAACCTTTTTCATTCTTTTCCTTCCTTCTCCAATCATGCCTCAGTCCGGAAATCTATTTAAAGATTCCTTTCTTTTTATGTTTCTCTCCTTCGACGATGCCCTTCATCGCATCGTCAAATTTGCGAAGAGCTTCCTTCTGGGCTTCGGTCATACGCTCGGGTACCTGTACCACCAAAGTCACATAATGATCCCCGCGGACCGCACGGTTTCTCAGGGTTGGAACTCCCTTTCCTTTCAAACGGACCTTGGTATCGGTCTGTGTCCCTGGTTTCACTTCATATTCCACTTCTCCATCCACAGTCTTAATACGGATGGTTCCGCCTAATGCTGCAGTTGCAAAGGAGATCGGAACCGTTGAAAAAATGCTGGTATCCTGACGCTTGAAAATCGGGTGGTTTGATACCACAACCTCCACCAGAAGATCTCCTCTTTCTCCGCCGTTGGTACCTGGCTCTCCGGCACCTGCCAGACGCACGGCCTGACCATTGTCAACACCTGCCGGAATAACGACTTTAAATTTCTTTCTCTTTGTAATATAACCGGTTCCATAGCAGTCCGGACATTTATCTTTAATGATTTTACCGGTTCCTCCGCAATCAGGACAGGTCTGTACGTTCTGTACCTGACCGAAGAAGGATTGCTGTGTGTACATAATCTTTCCTTTTCCGTTACACTTTGGACATGTAACCGGAGAAGTTCCTGCCCTTGCACCGCTTCCATGACAGGAGACACACTCTTCTTTATAATTGATCTCAATCTCTTTTTCACACCCGAAAATCGCCTCTTCAAAGGTGATCCGCATGCTGGTTCTGACATTGGCACCTCTTGATGGCCCATTGTAATGGGCGCTGCTTCTTCCGCGACCACCGCCAAAAATATCTCCGAATATGTCTCCGAATATATCTCCCATATCAGCTCCGCCGAAGTCAAACCCGCCGAATCCCCCGGCTCCTGCACTTCCGTCAAAAGCTGCTGATCCAAACTGGTCATACTGGCGTCTCTTCTCAGGGTCACTTAATACGCTGTAAGCTTCGGAAGCCTGTTTAAACTTCTCTGCAGCTGCAGCGTCTCCGGAATTCGTGTCTGGATGGTATTTCTTAGCCAATGCCCTGTAAGCCTTCTTAATTGCTGCATCGTCTGCATCCTTGGATACGCCCAGGATCTCATAATAATCTTTTTTACTCTCTGCCATCTTAGGTCTACCTTTCATAAACTAAGGAAGTCCGGCAGGACACAGCCTGCCGAACGGATAAGTTCCCTTAAGCTTTGCTTGCGACCAAACCAGTTTACACCTCTTTGTAATCGCCGTCAACTACATCACTGTCCTGATAAGAAGCATCTGCTGCTCCCATGTCAGGGCCTGCACCTGCTGCTCCGCCCTGAGCCTGTGCCTGCTCATATACCTTTGCAAACAGGGCCTGAGCGCTGGTCATCAGTTTTTCCTTGCCAGCCTTGATGTCTTCAATCTGAGCATCGGTCATTTCATCCATAGGTGCTCTGTTAATTGCTTCTTTTAATGCATTTAAATCGGCTTCAACCGTTGCTTTATCGTTGGCATCGATCTTATCTCCAACTTCCTGAAGTGCTTTTTCTGTCTGGAATACCATAGAATCCGCATCATTTCTGGCATCAATGCCCTCTTTCCGTTTCTTATCCTGTGCTTCGTATTCAGCAGCTTCTCTTACTGCCTTTTCGATATCGGATTCAGACATGTTAGAACCGGAAGTAATGGTAATATGCTGTTCTTTGCCTGTTCCTAAATCTTTCGCGGAAACATTCACAATACCGTTGGCATCAATATCGAATGTAACTTCGATCTGAGGAACTCCTCTCTTTGCAGGCGGGATTCCATCAAGACGGAACTGGCCTAAGGTTTTATTGTCTCTTGCAAACTGTCTTTCTCCCTGTACTACGTGGATATCTACGGCAGTCTGGTTATCTGCTGCTGTGGAGAATATCTGGCTCTTCTTAGTAGGAATCGTGGTATTTCTCTCAATCAGCCTGGTTGCTACGCCGCCCATTGTCTCGATGGATAAGGAAAGCGGAGTTACATCTAACAGAAGGATATCGCCTGCGCCTGCATCTCCGGCAAGCTTACCACCCTGGATGCTGGCACCGATAGCAACACATTCATCCGGATTCAAGGACTTGGAAGGCTCTTTGCCTGTCAACTGTTTTACTTTTTCCTGTGCAGCTAACATACGGGTAGAACCACCGACTAAGAGTACCTTTCCTAAATCGTTTGCTGTCATACCTGCATCTTTTAATGCGTTCTGTACCGGAATGGTGGTACGCTCAATTAAATCTGCGGTAAGCTCATCAAACTTTGCTCTGGTCAGGTTCATATCCAGATGTTTCGGGCCTTCTGATGTCGCAGTGATAAACGGCAGGTTGATGTTTGTCGTCGTAGAGGAAGAAAGTTCCTTCTTAGCTTTCTCTGCTGCTTCTTTTAATCTCTGCATTGCCATCTTGTCGCCGGATAAGTCAACGCCTTCTGCCTTCTTGAATTCATCTACCAGCCACTGGGTAATGCGGTTATCGAAATCATCACCGCCCAGATGGGTATCACCGTTGGTGGAAAGTACTTCGATGACACCTTCACCAATTTCAATGTTGGAAACATCAAACGTACCACCACCTAAATCGTATACCATGATCTTCTGTTCTTTTTCATTGTCAAGGCCATATGCCAGAGCGGCTGCCGTCGGCTCGTTGATGATACGTTTTACATCAAGACCGGCAATCTTTCCGGCATCCTTGGTTGCCTGACGCTGTGCATCGTTAAAATAAGCAGGAACTGTAATAACTGCTTCTGTTACCTTTTCGCCTAAATAAGCCTCTGCATCTGCTTTTAATTTCTGAAGAATCATTGCAGAAATTTCCTGAGGAGTGTAGCTCTTACCGTCAATGGTTACTTTATAATCTGTACCCATATGTCTCTTGATGGAAGAGATGGTACGGTCCGCATTCGTAACGGCCTGACGTTTTGCAGGTTCTCCTACCAGTCTCTCTCCATTCTTTGTAAATGCTACAACAGACGGGGTGGTTCTTACACCTTCGCTGTTGGGGATTACAACTGGTTTACCGCCTTCCATAACGGCTACACAGCTATTTGTTGTACCTAAGTCAATACCAATGATCTTGCCCATAGTTTTTTCCTCCTATTTATGAAACAAATGTAAAATGTTTTCTGATTTCATGATCTATTGTTAATTTGCTACCTGCACCATGGAATGTCTTACCACAGTATCCCGGTAGATATAACCCTTTTGAAGTTCCTGGGATACGATATTCTCTCCCAGAGACTCATCTTCAATATGCATCACTGCATTGTGGAAATTTGGATCAAACGGCTTTCCAACCGCTTCAATCGGTTTTACCCCTGCCTCTTCCAACGCTTTTATAAGCTGTTTGTAAATCTTCTCCATTCCATCTGCAAAAGGCGATGCCTTTTCCTCTTCCGGAATTGCAGCCAGACCTCTTTCAAAATTGTCAACGACCGGTAAGATCCGTTCAATGATATCTCTTGCTCCAACTTCAAACATGGCTGCCTTTTCTTTTTCTGTTCTCTTTCTGAAATTGTCAAATTCAGCCATACTTCTTTGCAGACGGTCTGTCAGCTCTTCGATCTTTTCATCTCTGGGATCGTTCTTTTCTTTCTTTTTTCCGAAAAAGCCTTTTTTTGCAGATTCACTTTTGGCACTGTCCTCTTCCTTTTGATCCGTCTCAGAAGAATTCTCTTCCGGACAGGATTCTGTATCTTCGTTCTCTTTCTCAGAGGAAACAGCATCTTCCGTATCAACTACCTCGTCTGCCAGATTCTCTTCTGTCAGATTCTCATCTGTCTTCACTTCTTCCATGCTCAATGTTCTACCCTTTACCTTTCATCTTTTTTCAATATTGTATCCAGCTGCGTCATTAAATTACGCAGAGTGCTTAAAACTTTCTCATAATCCATACGCTTTGGCCCAATAATGCCGATGGTTCCGCGAAGTCCTTCGCCAAGCTCATAATTAGCTGTTACAATGCTGCAGTCCTTCATATCCTTGACCGGTGCTTCATCGCCGATGTATACCTGAATTCCGGAATTTTCCTCTGAGCCGTTGACATCGTCCACAAGTTCCTGCAAAAGTTCTTTCTGTTCCAGGGTTCCGATCAGCTTGCTTGCCTTATCCCCATCGCTTAATTCGGGATACTTAAAAATATTGGTAGCGCCGCTGGTATAAATCTGGAGGTCTTCATCGTCCGCATGAATGGCTGCTGCCACTTCCGTGAGCACGCAGTCAACTACCTCCGAATGAGGGCCGGCCTGGATCTTCAGCCTGCTGATGACCTCAAGGTTGATTTCTTCTATACTCAGTCCGTTTAGTGCACTGTTTAAAAGAATGTTAAGATTTAAAAGTCCTTCGTCTTCCAAATCCTTTTGAATCGGAATCATAGTGTTCTTTATGATATTCCCCTCAATGACGATCACCACCAGAAGCTTCCCTTCATCCACTTTGGAAAGCTGTATAAACTTCAATTTGTTCCGATGGTACTGGGGAGCGCTTATCATGGCCGCATAATTGGTGTTCTGAGCAAGAAGCTTTGCCATCTGCTTTAACAGAAGTTCCACCCGGTCCACTCTCTTTAGCATCAGATCCTTGATCTCAGTCACTTCTTCTTCCTTCTCCTGCATGATCTGATCGACGTAAAAGCGATATCCTTTATCAGAAGGAATTCTGCCTGCCGAGGTGTGAGGCTGTAAAATATAGCCAAGCTCCTCTAAGTCAGACATCTCATTACGGATAGTGGCGGAGCTTAAATGCAGATCGGTGTACTTTGAAATAGTACGCGATCCCACCGGTTCCCCGGTTTCCAGATAAGTTTTAATGATTGCTTTCAAAATCGTCACTTTCCGTTCATCAAGCTGATCTTTATCCTTCAAACTGCCACGCTCCTTTCCTGAGTCATTATTAGCACTCAACCTTTGGGAGTGCTAACATCTTCTTTTCATAATATATGCTTTTTTTCTACATTTGTCAATACATTCGTATAAAAAAATTCCGTTAAGTTTTTGTGACTACATTCTACATTTTTTCTCATTCTTCAAGGATATATTACAAAGCTGTTGACATTTTATGCTTGACATTTAACACTTTTGTAATATAATAGTAACTGATACACCATAACAACACGATTGCGAGGTAAATCATGAAGTGTTTTTCAGGTAAATTACGAATCACTGGACTCCTGACATTCCTTTGTATTCTGCTGTTATCTACGACTGCAATGGCAGACGAAGTGTCCGGAAAAGAACAGACTGCAGAGGATGTACAATCTGAACGTGTCCAAACGGATAAGCAAACCATAAAAAACGAAACGGGAAACGAAGAAAGCTCTGAACATAACGAAGCATCAGAGAAAGAAATCGGACCTGGGATAAAAAAAGAAACAGAACCGCCAAAAACAGAGCCGGCAGGACCTGTTTATGAAAAAGGAGCATCTCTGGGATTTTTCTCTGCCACTGCTTATTGCCCCAGCAGAAGCGGAAAGATCGGAAGGACCTACTCCGGAACAGTACCAACAGCAAATCATACGCTGTCCGCAGATATCACCCTCCTGCCCATCGGCACGAAGGTCATGATCGACGATGTGATCTACACTGTGGAGGATACCGGAAGCAGCATCAAAGGGAAGAAGATTGATATTTTCTTTGGCAGCCGGCAAGAAGCACTGAACTTTGGTAGACAGACAAAAGAATTATTTGCAGTGGTTGTTAAATAATACAAGTCCATACGGCGCCCAGAAAAGCGATTGTTTTCGCTTTCTGAGGTGCTTTTTTTTACGTCCGTTTTTCTGCAGCAGCCCCTTTTTACCTGGCTTTTCCTGAAAAATACGGGAAAATGTGTAAAATTATTTACTTGTACCTCATTTATTACAAATCTGTTACATATAATTATAATAGTATTAAATCGTATTACGGATTGTAAAAAAGAAAGGAAGCAATTGTATGATGCAGAAAAGAAAGAACATTTCATGGTTCCTCGGAACTTTACTAATGATGGTATCTGTATTTTTAGGTGCAACCGAGGCTTATGCGCTTCCGGTAACCGGCATCGTTGATGAAGCAGATGAAAAAAGCATCAGGGGCTGGGCGCTGAACCCTTCCGACCCTCTTGCAGCCGTTGAAGTGAA
>CAJMPJ010000006.1 GCA_905215155.1 uncultured bacterium
ATTCATTTCTCTTAAAAAGAAACTCACCCATGTTCAACAGGCTAAAGCCCATAATCAGGGCAAAAATCGGGCACATTTCAGCCTAATTTTTGCCCATTTTTCGTTTAAAAACCACAACATCTTGTGGTGAACCGTCCTTATTTCTTCCTATCACCACAATACGTCATCAGAATTATACACTCAACGTGGCTCGAGTTGATGGCATTGATGTCTAGTGTCTATTTTTTATCCCACGTATGAGGGAACATATCAATAGATTTTATCTGTTTTTTTTAGAAATGAAGTATGGGGAAACATATCAATGATGAATTAACTTTTCTTAGTATAAGTATATATTTTTTTATGTAATCAGTAAAAGGAAGACCTTCCGTAATATATCGTTGCGAAGAGTTCATTCTCCAATCAATAATAACATACAAAAATGGTTTCAATCCTTCAAACACCTGATTGAAACCATTTGAAATAACTATATGTCGATATTTTCGTTATAAAAATATGTGGTAAACTACTTATGAATTTTATTAAACAAGAGGCTTATTCGTCTTTTTTTAATTTTACTGGCAAAATATAATCGATAACTACTTTTTCACCACGACTTAATGGAAGGGAATATCGTTCTTTTGTATATATCTCACACCAATAAAACTGTTCAAAATCAATTTCTTGATCAGTTTTTTCAATGGCTTCTGTAATTAACAAGAAGGCTGAGTCAACAATTTCTGTGATGTTATTTCCCTCAATTTGGATACAAGCAACCGTTCCGCTTGGAATATGTTTTTGGTACAGATCATGGGGAACCGGTGTATTTACCCTCATAAAATCTCCTAATATTAATTCAAAAGTATTTGTATCTTGAAAATTAAACATCATTCCTATACCATCATTTTCATCAATATCCTCACAATAAGTAAATTCAGATAAACTTTTTAAATAGTCAATCTTATCACTTTCAAAATAAGATTTCCATGCGTTCCCAGCCTCAAAAAATGAAGTGTTATTATGAACTCCGACCATTAGACGTTCCTCAAATTCCTTATAAACAATCTTCTTTAATTCTGCCATAATTCTTTTCCCTCCTATATATCTCATATCAAGATAATTCATTGGGTAATATTCATTGAGCTTTGCATTTTTTTGTTTTGCTTGAGAAGGTGTGATTCCGTGGTATTCCTTGAATGCTCTTGAAAAAGCAGAATGTGAATGAAAACCATACTTAAACGCTATATCAATAACAGAATCGTTACCTTTCTTTAAATCAAGTCCTGCTTGCGTTAGCCTTCGTTTTCTTACATATTCAGCAATCGTAACATTTGAAATAAAAACAAATATTCTTTGAAACAAAGCTACCGGAGCAACTACAATTCTTCCAATCTCCTCATAATCAATTTCATCGCCGCTAACAACTAACTCCTCAAGGTATTTAATAACCTTACCAAATGTTTTACTATAATTCATTTTTCCTCCTTTCATTTATATGTTAAATCTTTTATTGCCCCGTTTCTTTACATTTAACATACAAATTCTGCACAACATTTAATAATCATCTTACATAAAGGTAAAAACTTACTAAACTATCTGATAAGCAGTGAATCCGGACTAATCGGAAAACTCTTTACGAATCCCGATGTTGGTTAAATAAATTGACCCTTTGTCGCTTTTATCAAAGACAAATTTAATCTTTGTCATATTTTCTGGTTCAAATTGCTTATTCACTTTTTTAAACTCTTCCAACTGAAAGGCAAAATTCTGAAATATCGGCTCTTTCGTTGGTAGCAAAGATGTAAATGGCCATTTCACAATATCCCCTTCAAGCATTGGCAACAAGAAGGTAACACTGCTTAATGGCAAGCTTGCTATATTGCCGCTGCGATCCTCTACCTGTACAGACAGATCGAGTAGTGGTTTCTTTGCGTCCAACTTTTTTTCTTCTCGATCAGCCATTGAGAAAACGATATAATCACTTCCTTTTGTATCAATTTCTATATCAGATAGTAAAACCCCGTAGTTTGGAACTTTATTAGTCGTTGCACGATCCCAGTCAAGCCTAACCGCACGATGTAGGCCATCAACATATTTCATCTTGACCTTCTCTTCGATCCACGCCTTCAATGCCTTTCCAGTCAATCTTCCCCCTTTTAATGTCGTCGTAGAAAAATCAATGTCCTCATCAAAGTTTGCAACCATCACAGTATTTCCATCCCAGTAATCACTGATATACATCGTATCCGGAAGCCAGTCCTTGGCATAACCAATATCTTGAAATATACGTCGATACTCTGTTTTTTGTTTCAAGGTTGCTTCCAAAAATGAAGAAACAAGCACCTTCCCGATTTGTAATTGTTCCTCCTGTGGTAAAATTTTTGCTGTATTATAGAGCCTATTACCAAAACCTATTCCGTCATATTTTCCCCATTTTGTGTTAAACTGTCCATGGTTAGCCCCATATACATAGATCGTTGATTTAAAATGGGGACTATTTTCTGTAAAATCAATTCTCTCGTACTGATTGACACTGTCAAACGAACTTACATCCATGTCATGTGATCCTTGAATGGCTAAATAACTGATATCTTTCAAATGGGTCAGTTGTCCCGCAGGTTTATATTGACTGTCAGTACCTGCAATAGAAATAATGGAACGAATGCCAAAATGATAGTCGAATTTGATAGTTCCATTTTCAGGATATGAAGGCAATTGATTGTAAAGAGCCGCTATCGCCACCGCCTCACCACCACGAGAATGTCCAATCAATGAAATTCGGTTCATATCCACTTTGTTGAAGAATGGATGATCCTTTGTATGATTCCACTTCTTCCATACCTTTAAATGTTCTAAAATAAGCCAACCACGAGCCGGATTCTCATTTTTTAATACCTTCAACATGAATAAGTCATCATATGGCGAAGTATTCAGAAAGTTTTCATCAATTGATACAAAAATATAACCTTTGCTGGCAAGCAGGTTCCCTAAATAAGCATATCCAGAATCTGAATAATCAGTTGCTAGATGATTACCATGAACGGCGATGATCAAGGGGAACGTTCCTTTTCCATCGGGATACCATACGGTTCCGTTAAGCGGCATTTGATCAGGCCCGAATCCAAATGTTTTCGTGCGGATGGAGGACCAATTTTCCACAAATGACGAACCATCCACTGGCTTCGTAATCAGTGAATGTTCAGCATTGAATTCCTTTCGATAGCTGTTGGCGCCTCCATACGATAATGTCTTTACATGATAATCCCCCAGTTCAGATGGATTTGCCAATGGGAGCGAATACTGTTCCATTGCTTTCATCGTCTTCAGTTTATATAACATCGGCAATTCGTTATCACCATTATGAAATAACCAATAACCACCAATAAGAATATAGGCCAGTGAACAAAATGACAGCACGATCGTCATGATTTTTGATATCTTACTTGACTGACGATATTGACCTTTCAACATGCACCAAATCGTCATCCCCATGATAGAAAAGGAAACCATGATGGATAGTGTGACAATAAACATTAATTTCAAAGGACCGATAAAACATATAAACACCAGGAAAAAGCAGGCGAGTGCGATCCACATGTAAAGAGAAGGTATTTTCTTCGTCCAATAAATGAACAATGTGATGAAGCCAGATAATAAGATCATCGTAAACAGAAAAACAACACTACCAATCATGTAATCTACGATTCCACGAGTTCCTATCATGTAATACCCTTGTACAATGTATAATAGTAAAGATACGGTACCCAATCCTATTGCTGCTCCTTTCCATCCTGTGGAAAGCTGTGCCCAATGCTTAAACATATTCATCCTATATAAAAATTTAACTTTTGAAGTTTTATTTTCTGGCATAACGTTCTCTACCTCCTTTTCAAAAAATATAAACTAAAAAATCGATGATGTTTTCTCTTTATAGTGAAATACAACATTTATAAAACCATCTTCATCAGGATCATTGGACAAAGGAATAAATCCAACGGACAAAAATAATCGTTTGCTTGCCTCGTTCGTATGGAAAATACCGGCGATCATTTGTTTTATAACGGTATTCATATATTTATTTATGATTTGCTGAAGTGCTTTTTTTCCGTATCCCTTGCGCCTGTAATCAGGCCTTATTATAATGGATATGTAGGCCTTGTCTTCTTCTATTTCAACACCTACTTTACCTATAAACTCGTTATTGCTTGAAATCATCCAGCAGTCATAATCAGAATTTGAAGTTACATAATGGATAAATTCTGTCAGCTTCTCAACATGAAAACTGTCAGTATCGCAATACCAACTATTCACAATCGGAATGTGTTCCATGTTAATGTCGTGAAATATAAGTTCTTCCATCGTTGCTTAAACCCCGAACATTCTGTAAAAATCTGCGCAATCCATTCATATTCTGTTTCTCTTGTTCTCCATTTAATTGAACAATAAAGGGAGAAGGAGCCATTGACTAATGACGTGCGTAGAGATATGTCCCAGCATTGCATATGCTAATCCGTGCTTCCAATATAAATAGCCGAACCCAATCCCCGGCAAAAAATTAAGAAACAACGTGCGGATGACAGACACTTGGCTTAACCCCAACATTTGCGCGGTCGCAGGAAGATGTCCAGCTGCAAATAGGAGCGCGGCGATGATAATACCGGCAATGTAAATTCCATTGCTATTTGTAGATTTCGTCATTTTGCTGGCAATCCATATAATAAGCGTCATAAGTCCAAACCTTAGAAGTATTTCTTCAATAATTCCCCCGTATAATACGCTGCCAAGAAAATAAAGCCAGGAGAATTCAAATTTATCCTCCAGCCCCAATACTTCGGCAAAGACAAGCTTTTCCGGAATGACGATGAGGCTGGCAGATACGAGTCCGATAACCACTGCCGCGGCAATGCTTTTTCTGTTATAAATAATCGGTTTGTTCAAACCTACCTTTGGAGAAGCCCAAGATCCTACTATCGTGGCAATACCCGTCATAACTGCTGTTTGCAACATAGCCACGATAATAATGACTTGCTTTGACCCGAGTTGGGCAACGATTTGGCTTTCCCTTTCAGGCGTTAAAGACATGACTTGCTGTGCTCCTAAAATCGCACCTGCTACCAACCCTAAAATGAATACAGCAATCACTTTTTTCATCATTAACATCTCCTAACATTCTCAGCGCACAGCTTGAAGCCAATTCTTAATCTCATCGACAAGTTCAGAGACAATTGGTTC
Organism: uncultured bacterium; assembly: GCA_905215155.1. Lineage (GTDB taxonomy): Bacteria > Bacillota > Clostridia > Lachnospirales > Lachnospiraceae > Lacrimispora > Lacrimispora sinapis. Next base: position 5,212 of record CAJMPJ010000006.1, read on the forward strand.
ATTAGCCGATTTTTTATAGATTTTTTTTAATGCTAATAAAGTACAAGCTTCTTTTTGCTTCTTCAACATATGATTCATATCATCAATCATTACCGTTCGAATATGTTCTAAATCTAAATTTTTCAAATGATAGAAAGGCTTTATTGGCGATTGGACGTCTTTGCTTCCGTAAATGGCTAGCACTTTGCACGTTAATGAGGACAACAGCTGCAAAATTTGTTGATCGTTCAGAAATAAATGCTCTCTTAACCACTTCGCTTGAACGATCTGTCCACTAATCCTTACAGTCGCTTTATTCGTTTGCATGACTTTATCAAATAGCTTTTTCTGCTTGAGCCGCTGTTTTTCAGGCGACACAAGCTTGCGCAGAAGCGCTCCGGCAAACCCGGATTTTCTAGCGATTTCTGATAATAATGCCTCATTTTGAGAGGTTATGACACTTTTCAATGATGTGCCGGCACCACACAATAAAATGATTCCATCCACCTGTTTTCGACTGGCGGATAGTGTGGCTATAATCGTGCCCTCACTATGTCCTAGCAAAAAGATTTTTGTAAATGCCATATCCTCAGATGAGTTGCAATAATCAATGATGTCGCTTACGCATTGAACTGCATCGTCAAGTCCCGCGCGGTTAAAATCGCCTGTACTTTCTCCTACGCCAATTTTGTCATATCTTAATGTAGCAAATCCCGACTGTACCAATGCATCAGCAAGTTGTTGATAAATACTTGCACGCATTCCTCTCATATTGCCGTCGCGGTTAACTGGTCCGCTTCCTGGAATCATCACAATGAGAACGTCCGAATTTTTTTCATCTCCAGGTTTTTCCACTGTTGCAGCGATTTCGATTCTCCCATAATCTACTGGAATTTTTATATCTTCTTTTATCATCATTATCCTCCGTATCAGCATTTTGTTAGCTTTCAATTGATTGATCCGTTTTCTCGCTTGGATTGAAACATACGTTGCAAGTTGTTGACTATCCACTTGAATTTTGGATCTTCATGTAACGGAACAAATAGTGGTTCTTTCTGTAACATGTTCAGCAAATCGTCTTTGATAGCTTGCTCATTGCGCGGAGCATAAGGACCCGAGCGAATATTCTGTTCAATCCAATTGTCAACGGTATAAAAATAATTATCCCCGCTAATTTTAATAGGAAATGACAGATGTTTATTTGTATGATAAAAGTGCTCTAGCATACGCAATGCGTCTGTATGCCGATGTTGTTTCATATAGCCTAACGAAGCTTCATAAAAAAAGATGAGTTTTATAAGACCATTTAATTGTTCAATATGGTATATGTCTATCACTTTTTCCAGACGATTGACCATTTCATCAAATAGATTTTGACTATCTGAAGTATATTTCAATAATTCTATCTCGCTTAATACCATACTAAATAAGTGTTGAAACGTAGTAACCTGCAATGTTTCTTTGACCTTATCATAATCTTTAAGCATCGCATAAGCTTCTGCTATCAGTTTTTCTACCCCCAATTGAATAGGAACTTCAGATCCTACACTTTTTAAAAGCTCTTGTGGATTGTTCTTAATTAACAATACAGAGCCATAAATGATCTGCGCTTCTTGGATCAGTTTGTGATCGTCGCTTAATTCTACGACACGCCCGCACCATTCGACGATTCGTTCCAAAACACTTTGAGAATTTTGTGAGTAGGAATAGTGGTTCAAATACAACTGAGCCATTCTTACTAATAACGGGAAACAGGAATAATACTCTTTTACCATCTTCTCCACATCCGCTTGAACTGTTTCAAAACTTTCTTCAAGGAATCGCTTTGAAAAATTATGGTACATTTCCATTATTTTATGCGCAGTCAGTTGTGGTTCATATCCCAACAATTCGTCAATGGTCGTGTGAAACAAAGATGCCAATTTAGGTAGCAAGGATAAATCTGGATAACTTAATCCCTGTTCCCATTTAGACACTGCTGCACCCGATACCCCTATATAAGCGGCAACATCCCCTTGGGTCATTCCAAATTTTTTTCGCAAAAATATAACATTGTCCGAAAATTTAAACTCCCTCATAAAATTTCTCCTTTCAATAAAAGTATAAATACAGATAATAAATCCAACAAGGGAATTATAGTTGTTTATATACTATTAATTCAACTATTAGTTGAATTAATCAACTAATATCCAATGAAATATTCATTACAGTATTATTCCTGATTAACTTCAATACCTGATTTGAACTTAACTAGAAATTTATCATTGAATACCGTTATTTCTTCAATAAGTCTCCTTACTAACTGCTCATCATATTCCTCCAACTCGCAGGATTGTTCATTCAAGAAATCAGTCATTTCAGCGATTCGTTGCCTTTTTCCTTCTCTCTCTGCATTTTCAACTAGTGCATTTTGCTTTAATTCTCGAAGGCGGTAAATTTCATCAGCCACATCTTCATAGTCATTCTTGGACTTTGCTTGTATAAGAAGCTGTTGTTGTAATTCTTCCAATTTACTATCAATATCTTCGGTGGCATTATCATTTTCTTCATTAAATATAGTAGCTATGTTTTTCTGTAACGTTGAGAGGAATGGTTCTTTGTTAGCCAAAAGTTCGTTAATAGCCTTGACCACTGCTTTCTGTAATGTTTCCTCGTTTATGGTAGGAGCAGTACATTCAGACCCTTTTTCCTCCAATCGGCTGACGCATCTCCAAACAATAGACTTGTAGCCTCGGTTATTCCAATGTACCCGTCGGTAAATATCACCGCACTGTCCGCAGTAAACAATACTCGATAAAGCATACTTGCTGCTGTAAACTCTCTTTTTACCACCTTTTCCGCCACGAAGGTTGGATCTTCGAACCATCTCTTCTTGAACCTGCATAAAAAGCTCGCGTGGAATAATAGGCTCATGGCTGTTTTCCACATAATACTGGGGAACAATGCCGTTATTCTTGACTCGCTTTTTAGAAAGGAAATCAACCGTATATGTTTTTTGTAGAAGGGCATCACCGATGTACTTTTCATTCTGCAGTATCTTTTTCAGTGTTTCCGGTCTCCATTTGGCTTTGCCTGCCGCTGTAAGGATATCGTCAGCTTCTAGTCCTCTTGCTATCTGTAAAAGGCTTGCTCCCTCAAGGTACTCTCTGTAAATCCGTTTAACAACCTCAGCACCCTTTGGTTCAATCACTAGCTGCTTATTTTCATCCTTCGTGTATCCAAGGAAACGCTTGTGGTTGACCTGAACCTCACCTTGTTGATATCGATACTGAATGCCTAGCTTAACGTTCTGGCTTAAGGATTGGCTTTCCTGTTGGGCAAGTGAAGCCATAATGGTTAGTAGGACTTCACCCTTGGAATCCATGGTATTGATATTCTCTTTCTCGAAGAAAACAGCGATGTTTTTATCCTTTAACTGACGGATGTATTTTAGGCAGTCCAACGTGTTTCTGGCAAATCGGCTGATGGATTTTGTGATGATCATGTCAATATTTCCTGCCATGCACTCTTCAATCATGCGGTTGAACTCTTCACGCTTCTTGGTATTTGTACCTGTGATACCGTCATCCGCAAAAATACCTGCCAATTCCCATTCTTTGTTCTTCTTAATATAATTTGTATAATGTTCAATCTGAATTTCATAACTTGAAGCCTGCTCTTCACTATCCGTTGAAACACGACAGTAAGCAGCCACTCGTATTTTGGGTTTGCTCTCACTGCTCTTATTGCTTCCGACACGTTTAATTGCCGGAATCACTGTGACATTCCTACTCACTGCCACTTGTTACACCTCACTTTCTATTAAACTGTAGGCATATTCGGCCTGCTTGTATGGATCTTCGTATTTTTGCACCAGTGATTTTGCTTTGAACTTTACAGGATAAGTCGTTTCCGGCACATTCTTAGGCTCCCATATCCTTCCGAGCTTTTCTGCTCGTTTCCGCTTTTCTGCTCTAGCTTTTTCAAAGATCTCCTCATCAATAATTGGAGGGTAAAATTCATCGCCAAGGTAGTGCTTGTTCTGTAACATCTTACCTGCTGTGGCATGATAACAATCTATCCCAGCTTTTTTAGCAGCTTCCTTCAAAGAAAGGCCTGCCAAGTATCCAGAAAATAATTCTTTTACCTGCTCAGAAGTCTTTTCATCCACAACAGCTTTTCCATCTTCAATTCTATATCCATAGGGTGTGTGACCCATCTAATTCACCAACCTTTCCTTCAATGTGATTCCACATTTTAATTCAAAACCTACTTCCTCCCGTGAAAAGACAATAATCCTCTCTACGTAATCTTCAAACAACTCATCCTCATAAGCTGTGAGCATTTTGGACTTAGTGGCAAACTTAAGCAGACGGTCAACTTCATCTGCTTTTGCAAAATTGGAATTGACGGAACGAGTAAGTTGATCCTTTTCGGCAAGAAGTTTTTCTCTTTCTGCCTCCAGTGCATTCTTTTCTTTATTAAACAGAGCAGGTTCCAGATACCCTTTGGCCATTAAACCTGTCAGTACCTGGCTCTGCTCCATGTTGTTTTCAATTTTAGTTTCCAACTCTTCAATTCTACGAAAACTCGCTGCATTGTTCTGGTTACGTAACCCCTGCAAAAGTGGTCTTAATATGAACTTCTGACCGAACATGAGTTTATTCATCATCGTAACAAATGCAGTCTTTATATCTTCATCTCGAATGAACTGCATAGAACATTCCGTTATATTGCTTATATGCTTACTGCAGCACCAAGCAATGTATTTTCTTGGACCGGATGAATGAATCCGTCTTTTAAAGGTACTGCCACATTCCGAGCAGATAATTTTGCCAGAGAAAGAATATCGGTTTAGATATTTATTGTTGCGCTTTTCGATGCCTTTTTCCTTTGCCCTCTGATTGAGAATGGCATCTACAGCTTCAAAATCTTCATGGCTGATAATTGCTTCATGGTGGTTTTCTACTAGATACATATTTTCCTCACCATAATTGGTGTGCCTGTTAAAATGGCTGTCAGTATACGTCTTTTGCAAAATAACATCACCAGTATATTTTTCATTGGTCAGAATCCCTCGAATGGTAGTAGCCGTCCAACGACCACCTCTTTTTGAAGGGATACCCTTTTGATTAAGATCATTTGCAACTTTCTGTGTGCCTTTGCCCGATAATACCTCTGAAAAAATATACTTCACAATTTCAGCTTGCTTGGGATTTACTATCATCTGACCGTCAATGTTTTGATACCCATACGGTGGGTAGGAAATTTTAAAGGTTCCGTTTTGAAATCGTCTTTGAATTGCCCATTTCGTATTTTCAGAAATGGAAATTGACTCACTTTCTGCAAGCCCGCTTAATATGGAGAGCATTAATTCACTTTCCATTGAACCCGTATTGATGTTTTCTTTCTCAAAATAGATATGAATCCCAAGGTCCAACAGTTTACGAACCATCTCCAAACAATCCGTAGTGTTTCTTGCAAATCTACTAATAGACTTTGTAATAATTAAGTCAATCTTCTTGTTGTCACAATCTGACAGCATCCTGAGAAGTTCCGTTCGGTTTTCTTTTTTGGTGCCACTAATTCCCTCATCATAATACAAGCCAACATACTCCCATTCTGGGTTTGCTTTTATGTATGTCTCATAATGGGATTTTTGTGCTTGTAGACTTACTAACTGTTCATCACTACCCGTAGAGACACGACAGTATGCGGCTACTCGTAGTTTAGGTTTGACAATCGATGCCACCTTATTTCCTTCTATTTTCGTTATCTTTTTCATCGCCTCACCTCCTTCTTGGTAGGTCACATATTACCTCTTAAACCCTTATATATCAACGGATTCAGGTCATTATCTCTGCTAAAAAAGGAGAGAAAGTTTGGCGGTTGAGTGCGTCTATCTTGTTGAATTCTGCCTCCGTTATTAAACCTTTTTGAAGCATCTTTCTAAGTAGTTTCTCTGCTTGAATATAATCAAACTCACGCTGTAGTTGCTCCTGTGACATTTTCTTTAATTCGATGCTTTTGTCTATAACCCCATCTGAGATCTTCATAACTTTTTTATCCTCATGCTGATTCATGTAGAATCACCTCCTACCTAATAGCCGCGGGAACAGGTCGAAGTTGAGGATTTGTAAAAATAAAATCAAAGCATAAAAAAGAGCCTGCAAGGGAATAACCCCCACAGGCTATATACATCTAATAGTTAATATTTTTTAGGGAAACTCTGTAAAGCTAAAGCATAATTGCCTATTAACTCGCTCACCTTTGATTAATCATACTTAATAAATGCATCCGTAAATCCTGCCTTTTTAGCTTTGGCAAGCTGTGCCTCAGCATTTGCTTTTTTTAATTTAAGTTTATTAGTTTTATTTCTGTCAGTCAATTCGGGAAGGGGGGCAATGCCAGTCAGTACAAAACAGACGCATGGAAGTGCTACACCTTTTTTTATTTCGTAAGATTTTTGTTTGATAACTTAATTTTACATTAAAAAGAGAGAAGATTCCTTATATTTGGGACATTTTTTTTGAAAGTTATTTATAAAACATGGTTTAGCTCAGGCCTATGTAGATAAAACTATGGAAATTAATATTGACAAGATTAAAGGCATATAACATAATCATAGATAAATGCAGTCTTCAATATCCTTAAGGAGTGTTAATATGAAATATACAAAAGCTACGAATTATGCTTTGCACACAATATCATTCATGATTGAAAGGGGGCAAAACGAAAAGTTAAGTGTACACGTACTAGCAGAACGCTTTAAAGTGTCTGTTACTTATTTATCTAAAATTTTGACCCAACTTGTTAAGGCTGGGCTGATTGAATCTGTATCTGGCGCTAACGGGGGCTATGCATTACGAAAACCTCCTGAAACTATTTCTTTCATGGATGTAATTTGGGCAATTGAAGGAGATGGTGCATTTTTTGAATGTGGTCTGCAACACGAATCGAAATGTCCTCTACAAAAGGTAATGAATGAGGCAGAATCCATGATGGAACAGTATTTACAGGAAAAAAAACTTATTGATACTATTTCTATAGAGGCAGATGAAAAACTATAATGCTTTGCTAAGAACCATCTAATAATTTTTATTTACAATAATTAAGGACTATATATGTCTATAATATCTTCAAAAGGAGAAGTGATATGAGCTATGGAAATTGCTCTTACAATTCCATATTGCAGAAAAAACTTATTGATACTATTTCTATAGTGACAGATGAAAAACTATAATGCTTTGCTTAAGAATCATCTAATATTTTTATTTACAATAATTAAGGACTATATATGTCTATAATATCTTCAAAAGGAGAAATGATATGAGTAAAATTAATGAGCTTGAGAGCAAACCAGTAGGAAAATTACTCTTACAATATTCCATGCCAGCCATACTTGGGTTATTCGCAAATTCTTTCTATATTGTTATAGACCGTATATTTATTGGGAGTATACCAAATATTGGGGCTATAGCTTTAAACGCAGTAGGTCTTACAGTACCTATCACTACGATCATTTTGGCATTATCAGCGATGATTGCATTTGGTTCCGCTGGCAATATTTCTATCAAATTAGGACAAGATAAGCGAGAAGAAGCTGAAAATACGCTTGGAAATGCCTTTGTACTTTCGATAGTGGTAGGTGTAACAATTACTGCGTTGTTTTTTGTTTTTCAAAATAAAGTATTTGCTTTTATCGGAATTCAAGGAGAAACGCTTTCCTATGCAAAGTCGTATACAACAATTATTGTACTAGGTACTGTATTTAACATATTAGGATTTGCCTTGCCAATTCTTGTGCGTTCTTACGGTAATCCAACTTTCTCTGCGATTATAACATTGACAGGCTGTGCTCTTAATATTGGATTAGATGTTCTGTTTATTCCTGTATTAAACATGGGAATAGAAGGCGCAGCCGTAGCAACTGTATTGTCACAGTTTGTAACGGTCATTCTTGGATTAGCTTATTTTAAAACACAGAAGACGACGCTACATATTGAAAAGAGAATTTTCAAAGTCCAGCCTAAATTAGTGAAGGAAATTGTTTCTATCGGTTTATCACCCTTTTCCAATCAACTCTCTATTACTGTTGCGCAGTTTGTAAGCAACTACGCTTTAAGGCTATATGGTGGAGAATCAGCGGTCGGAGCTATGACTATTATAACATCAGTTGCCTCTATGTTCTTAATGCCCGTTTATGGAATTGCACAAGGAATGCAACCAATTGTCGGATATAATTATGCAAAAAAGTTATATAAACGAGTTATAAAGACTCTGGCTCAAGCTATTATATTAGGGCTTGCTATATTAGGAACGGGTACTTGTCTAACATTATTATTCCCGACATCCATAGTAGGACTGTTTAACCATAATTCAGAGCTTGCGAACATTACGCTTGTTGGTCTTACAAAGTACATGCTTTTACTTCCATTTGCTGTTATTCCAACATTCGGTTCCGGTTTTATGTCATTAACGAATAGAGCTAAAACTGCAGTATTCATAAATATAACAAGACAAGCCATTATTTTAACATTAGTTATTTGCTTTTTGCCGAGATTAATTGGAACAAATGGTCTTTGGTTCGCACAGTCAATAGCAGATATTTTATCTAGTCTCCTTGTAGTACTAGTTTTTGTCAAAGGATATGGACATATCTTTCAAAAAAATGAAAATATAAAAAGTGAATAAAAGAATCCTAAACCAATGCTTTTCTGCTACGTGCTACGATAAACCAATAAAATAGCTAATATCCGCCATATGAAAAAAACGTGAGTTTGGTGGGAAGCGTTCCTGTTCAAATACCTTTGCCCTCTAGGCTCATAAGTTTGGAGGGCATTTATTATGTGTAAATATTACTTTAAATTGCCACATGAGTCTTCACTTCATATTGATGGATGGATTTAGTCAGAGTTTTCTTCCTGTACACACTCAGAATGCTTTAATAATTTATGGCTGTCTACTTCGGCCATTTTTATGGGAAGGGCTCCCAATTTGTAAACGATAATATTTCTTTTTCGCCGATTCTGCTGATTTTTCTTCTTCGCTTAGAAGTTTCTTAACATCCGCTCTAAAGGTATCCATGGTCTTGCCATGCTTAGGAAACCAGGGCATAACATCCGCATGGTTACTGGCTATACCTTGTTTATAGCCTTCACTATGACAGATGATATCCTTCTCACTAAGTCCATAGAGTTTGCAAAGATGTACACAAAGCTCCACTGCTTCCTTGTAAACAGCAGAAAAATACGAGGCATCGGTTAGACCGTCCTCGCAAATTTCAATTCCTATATGCGTGTTATTCGCATCTCCTCCAGCATGCCAACCACGATGATTCCATGGTAATGTTTGATAGGTGGCAACGGAGCCATCTGCTAATTTTCCAATAAAAGCATGGACACAAACTTGACGACCTCCGGGTTTATCCTGATTCCAATGATTGTTGTATTGATTCTTTCCGAGCAAACCGTCATCCGGACCAACATATCTCTTCAACCACGGGTTATTAGCCCCTGTTGAGTGAACCATTATACCCTTTGGTGTTATAGTTTTGCCTGCTTTGTAGCAGGCATTGTTCGTAAGTATTAATTTACGTAGATTCATTTATAGTCCTCCTTTTCACTTCTGTTGTGAAGCTGCTCTAATACATCCTTGAGTTTCTGTGGTACAGGCAGACCAACATGAACAGCATTTTCAAGTATGGATATGCCTTCATTTGAAAGATAAAAAAATATGACCGCTGTTCGTATAACAGAGCCATCTCCAATAACGTTTTTATCAATAATGTGACCGATTGCTACCAATGAAAAGATGAGTACTTTCTTGAATATGCCGCGAAAGCCTACCTCTCTGGATAGTTTCTTATCAAGCACAGCACACATCAAACCTGTGATGTAATCAATCACAACAAAAGTAAGTAAAGCATATAAAAATCCGTCCCATCCTCCGAGAAAATATCCGAGCCAACCACCAACAACAGCAAATGTCACTTGAATCCAGTTCCAAATTTCCTTCATTATCTTAACCTCCTATCATTTTGATTACATAAAAAAACGCCAACCGAAATAGGCAAGCGTATACTTTTATAGTTTATTTTTCCTCTATATTTGCTTTGGCAAAGCTTCCCATAGCCGCATATCTTCCTGTCCCAATGACCAGATAGCAATACCCCGTAGGTCCCAACGATAAGCCGCTTCGTTTGACCAGTAGACCAGTGAATCCACATCTTGATAGTACAAAATTGAAAAGCCATCTGCATCACCGAGAAACAACCGAGATATCCAGACGTTTATATCCTTTGGTATAACCTTCGCTGTATAATCTGCATTGCATGGTATCTGCAAGAGATTACTATGATAAAAGTCATAATCCATGGAAATATCCTCACTTCTGGTGGAGGCTTCCTCTACATCAGCTGTAAGAGTAAATACATGAAACTTACTATCCCAAGTTACACCATTCCTAGCAATTCTGCCATACTGCATAAGTGATCCGTCTGGCATGGTGACATCAAAGGCTTCGTAAGGTTCATAAGTCCATGCATCTCCCAAGCGGAGAAGTTCACATTTTATATGCCCATCGGACTGAATCCCACAATAGCCACCCGTACTTGAGATGTTTGCAGTAAAACGAAGTGTGTTGGAATTCCCAGAGTAGACACGCACCTTATTTCCACGTTTCCTCATTTCAATGAGATACATATTCGGATTTGTGCGGATGTCAGCATCTGAAGTCTTATAGTAACTTGCCGGATAACTACCAAGTAATGTGGATCCTTGGTAAAGCTCCACTTGTTGCGCATCAATGTTGATACAACAAAACACATTCCCACAAAACACCCCTGCTCTTCCGCTACCGCTCATGGGAAAGGCAATTCTAGCACGAATATGCACATCACTAAAGCTGTCGTATTTCCAGGCAAGCTGACCACTTCCTTCAAGCTGAGAATACGGGCGATTGCCATTGTCATCAGGATTTTGCCATACACTCCAACTCCCCGATAACGTCTGCCAGTAGCTTTCTGGCAGGATGACGGGATCTCTAAAGTCTTCATACCAAGCTAACGCTGAATCCGGCTTACGGCGCAAAACCTCTGTAGTAAGCTTAAACCCTTTGTCGGGAACAGCCATGTTACCATTTACGTCTTTGAAGCTTCGTGGAGATAAACTGAAGGTTGCCTCTCCAGCAGAAGGATATTCACTAAAATTAGAACAAACCCGGAAACCATAAAATTGAGTACCAACTACACCACCTTCAATCGTGATGCTATGTGTTCCTGCTAGGAGATTTACATTAGTGGCAAGTTCTGCCCAGAAAGTTTTCCTCCAGTATGGCCACCACAGACGATTCTCTGAGTAGCTAACCACTGTACCGTCAATTGCAATTGTGATACCATTCTTATCCCAGAACGGAAAGCAAAGCTGTACAACTACATCATAAGTACCTGATTTGTCAATTGTAAAGTTGTACTCCGCTTTACCTTCACTTGACGAAAGAGTGATCATTCCATTACCAACCACAACACCATCTGTGTAGCTGTCTGGTTCACCATCTCGGTTAACATATATAGTTCCAAACTCCGACTTTTGTGTTTTCCCATAACAAGTAAGATATTTTCGCCGATTATATGTTTCAGCAATAATAGGAGCTTCTCGTGATACTGCGTCCCAGCCTTCCATATAATCGTAGACATGTGGCAGCGCCCATGGTACTTTATCGTGATCATCCCAGTAGGCAATGATTGGGATAAATGGTTGTGGAGGCTGATCATTTGTAAAGTTATACACCCCAGTCATCCAGTTCTTAGCTGCATAGTAAGTGTTCGATGTACCGCGATAAGTCTTACCTAGGTTGGATGGATAGTCGTAAATCTGCCAATTCCAACCGTAACCAGGTAAACCCATATATACTTTTTGTGGTGACATAGCTGTAATAGCATAATTGTAGATACCTTCAAGCCAGCTCCTTGGTGATACTGGGCCTGCGGCTGAACCTGCCCATGCCATGCCATAACTCATGATTGCTGCCGTATCACAATAATCGTTAAGGTCGGCATAAACACACCAATTTTCTCCACCAACTGAGCCTTGCACACCCGTCATTCCAGGTAAGCAGATATTGACCAGTTTTGATGAATCATAGTTTTTAACAGTCGAGTATATATCAGCGAATAGAGCATTTGCGGCAGCACGGTTCTCAAATCCGCCACCGCGCTCTAAATCGATATCTACACCTGCACACCAAGGGTATTTGTTCATAATACGCACTATTTCTGAGAGGAATTTCGACTTTGCACCACCTTCGTTATTTCTCAGAGCCGTAAATATGCTCTCTGTCCCATGATTCATAATGGTAAGTAACCATTTGATATGTGGCCACTTTGTACGATATGGAGTAAGGGAAGAAACGCTAGTACCTGTTTCCGTTATCGTGCCTGTGATGTCTACCTCAAAAGTGAAAATACCAACAGTATCTAAACGGTCACCGTAATCGTTCAAAGCCTGATACATCCGAGCATTGCCCATGAAGGACCATACCATACAGCGTTTACCCTTAATATAATCTTTCATGGACGTAGATCCCCTTTCAGCATTTCTTTGTATTCGAAATATACCCTAGCAGATTTTCTGTCTTGTAGCTTTACTTGGTGCTTACTGTCGGTAGCGGCTGTGTATTGAAAGTATCCATGTTTCGGCGTGGGATAGCCGTTTCTCAAACACTCTCTTGTTGAAGCCTTAAGTGCAAATTCATCACCTGGGTAAGCCTCTGAATCAAATTTTACCTTATGTGAACCCATCCCCTGTGAAAGCTGAATACTGCCAGCTTCCATAGCTTGCAGGGGGTAGATATAACAATCTAGCCCGCTTGAAGTTTCTCCGAGGTTAAAAATAATGATTGTGTCTCCACTACGGACTACACCATTGTGGAAACGTACCGGATTAGGCGAATGCTTTAGGAACGTTTCCGTGTGTAGCGTGCATCCTGTCAGCTTGTCACCCTCCTGAAGTTGTAGGTCGGTGAAATAAATCGAACCCGTACAGTTGGTAATAAGGGGACGCACAGTAATACTAACTATACGCTTTTCTGATTTTACTTTTATGACTTCCGCGAAACGTATAAAATTGCTTTCCTGCATAGCCATCACCTACCCGTCGTTCGTCCACTTGATTTCGCATACATGACCGACCCAGCCAGTGGCTATAGAACCTGCCTGCAGCATAATGTCAGTGAAATATACTTCTCCCGTGCAGTTTGAAACTACCAACCGAATGGTGATAGAGTGAAGCTTCCCATACCCTTTAGGTGTTGCATTACGAGCAATTTGTTGAAATACAGCCAAATCAATCACCATCCTTTCTTAAAACAGGTCAATAAATCTCGTTTCAGTAGTTCCATCTTCAAACTCAAATACTACCTCGATACCAACTTGTCCATCTATACCTTTTTGGAGATTTTCTGATCCTATTTGTGCTGATATGGTGTAGTTACGGCGGGATGCAGGATATACTGTTTGAGCCATACTTTTTGTAGAGGTTGCAGAACCTACCGCTTTAAATGAAGCTGTACCTGTCACACCTTTTTCAGTGTCCACCTCAAAACCTGAATTCTGCCAATAAGCAAAGCCATCGTCTGCTCTACTATTACGCAGATGGTTAAACGGCACCATATCTTTGATTTCCTGCCCAATGGGGTTGCTTTGGTCGAGCTGATCAGCGAGAATGCTAGAAGACGTATCCCCAAGTTCACGAAGTTTTGATGATAATTCAAGTACAGTTTTCCATGGCTCCTGAAGATTGTATTGTCTGCGAACAACCCTTGTTTTGATAGTAAGATTCAAATCTCTATCATCCACCGTCACAATGTCGCCAAGTGACCACCTTTCATGCTCATAACCTGTCAGCACAGACAAATCCATCGCTGATAGCACATAGGAAACACGGGGCTTTGAAAATTCTGCGAGTCGCATATTCGTAAACTCAAGCATTTGATAAGGATTTGTGAAATTCGAAAGATCGAGTGTTGAAACCCGCACCTCATTGCAATATTCATAGTTTTCTACATATTCCTTGCCACTATTGATCGTGGCAAAGGTCATGCCATCTTTACCATGGGCATATAGCCTTGTCACCAGAGAGCGGGTATCAACAACTCTCTTGATACCTGTAAGGTTTTTCTTATAGGCAAATAATGCACCACTATCTCTACCACTAAATGTAAGTAAATTTACAAGACGGTTTCGACTATCAAATACTAAGTCTCCACCGTGAATCTGTTGCGTCATTCTGAGTATGGCCAATGCATTCTTCTCTTGGCATTGCCATGTCCGTTTGGTAGTGACATCAACTACACCAAGAGACCATCCTGTGCCTTCCAACGCATAACTCATTGGAACAGAGGGTAAATCGGCATTAAACTCTCGCGGCTGTTTTTCATCTGAAAAGGTCAAATCATAAAATGCTGCTTCCGCATATACAGTGGTCAGAATCCCTGTTCCATCTGCTCCTTTTTCATCTGTCAGTGTCCTTATGCGATAAATGTCATATGCAACCTGAACCTGTTTTTCATTATCTAAATATACACGTTTACTATCATTCCATGGCAGTTTGAATTCCAAAGTATCTGCGCCATTAATCTCTCCCGTTACGATGATGTCATATGCATTTTCAAGTACTGCTTCCCATGCGCCATTCTCGTCCAGCACGACAGGCCTAGCAAAACCCAGTTTTTCATATGGAGCTTTCGGTATGTCGTGAAGTGTGATATCCAAAAGTTTCGGTGTAACCAAGGGATCAATAGTTGAAAGTGTAATCCTATAACGAATAAAGTTACGGTTTGGAGAAACCAGTTCACCGTTGGAACCCACCTCCTGCCACGCCGACCAATCCTGCAAATCGTCTGACGTAGCCGTCTCTATAGTAGAAATAGAAGTCACGCCTGCTGTATACTCCGAAGCTACAGACACTCGACCACTACCCGCAAGAGAACATTCTGCAGCTATAGTCGTAAGTTGCCCAACTTCAGGATATTTGTTGTTATTATCTTTGAGGAGAGTTACCACACCAGGTTCTGTAATAGCATCAATCGCACCACTAGTATCACCGCCATTGGCAAGCAATGACTGTTTGAAATGTCGTTCTAAATCCTCAATTGTAAGCTGTGAATTCACTTCGATAAACCAATCATCAAATCCACCTGCATAATAATACTGATTTGCATGCATTCCAATCACAATATCGGCTGTGCAAGATGGGTTTAATGTTCCCGTGAATGTCCGTTTGGGTGCAATCCAGACCGTTGCGTCTGCTCGGTTACAAAGAATAAACTGCGATGTCTTGGCATTCACTTCAATAATTGCTGCAATAAAGTACCACCCACCATTAACCATGTTAAAACTTGGTGTTTCACTCTGGTCGAGAATCAGTGAACCAGAAGAGTTATATAACATCATTCGAGGTCTGCCTTGGTACAGGGACAAGTATAGAATAGGTTGACCCGGACCTTGTCTTGTATTAAACAGCGGAATAAAGGTCTGTCCTACAGAGTAGGTAGTTGGGTTTATCCATCCACCTACTGCGATTTTATCGCCTAAATTGGAGAAAAATGTACCATCATTCTTTGCAATCAAGTAGGTTTTCTCTGATGTCGGATTAACAATATTCTGGCGAAAAAATCGTCCATAGCGACCATTGGGGAAACTTGCCGATGTGCCAGACCATCCCGATATAGCGATGTGCCGACCATGACCACTCGCATCGACAAGTTTAACATCGGAGTCAGGTCCAGACTCATTGAATCGCCAAAGAGCAAGAGTATTCTCACTTACAGGAAACTCACCCGTAAAGTCAGTTTGTGATGTCAATATTGATTTAATTGCCATTTGCATCACCTCCATCGGCTTTTTGCTTGTATTTTAAGCTCCATAAAATCCGCCCCTACAGGATTAATCGTCACAGTATTGTTACCCTTACGAAGTACAGGAAAATTAAGTTCTTGCATAAGCGGTAGGCCATTACGTAGTGTCTCGCCACTAGTATCAACGACCTTTGCTGTGACCTTTCCTGTATCAATTATTAATGTTTCACCATCATACAAAGGACCAATAACACGAATTTCTTCATTATTAGTCTGAATGGAAACATATGTGTTTGTCCCTGAAGGAATTATTCCTTTTATCAAATACACTGGTTCGGAATCGGCATTGCCTTTTAGCCTTGTAACGGTATTTTCTCCCTCGGCTGTTATGGTATAGGTTTCATCCGTTAAAGCGTAGGCATGGGGATCTGGGCAAACAAATTTCAAATCAAATTCACCAGCTGAAAGAATGAGTCTGTCACAGTCTACTGCTTCTGACAGACGGGCAATGAAATAACGGTCAGGTACATCGTCCAACACAAGTTGTTGCACCCCACGTTCAGGATTCAGCCAATCAGCAAGGTTATCCATAACAGATACCAATTTAGAAAATTTATATTGTGGGTAGACATTACAATGAACTGTTATTATTTTCTCTGCAATATCGCTACCAAAGTCAGCAATACCAGGCTTGCCAGGTATCGTTACAAAGGAGTTTCGCAATGAGGGTGATGCTTGCCAGTTTGTAAGCCTAGCATTTATATTCATTGATTGCGATGATATGCCGTTAAATGTGAACCCCATTTTCATCCTCCTTCCTTAAGCGGGATTGAATCGTCCTTGTGCCCTCGAGCCGGTTTCCATCAAGTTGTACAGTTCCTGAGAAATCCTGCGGATATCGTCCTCGGATCGAACTATCATCTGCTGTATGGTGATAAGCGAACCACCAACCCCCCCAGTACCGACTGACCCATTGATAGAACTGCTAAGGTTTATACCTGGTGTGTCAAAGTCTGTGGGAATAGCATTTTGCATATCCTCACCAACCTGCGCCATCGTCTTCTCAAAGCCTTGACCAAGCCCCTGTGCCATATTGTCACCAAGTCCTGCAAAAAGTGCAGAAGGTGAGCGAATACCAAAGAAGTTTTTGATTTTATCCACCACACCCCCAAAGAAACCGGATATTTTCCCCCAGAGCCATGCTCCCGCATCAGAGATTCCTTGCCATAGACCTTTGATAAGATTGCCACCAACTTGAGCCATCTGCCCAATTGAACCCGTAAAACCCTTAACTAAAGCTGCGATTATCTGTGGGACAGCTTTGACAACTTCCACGATAATAGTAGGTAGGTTTTTAATCAGTGATACTAAAAGTTGGATACCCGCTTGAATTATCTGTGGGATGCTGCCAATAATTGCATTGACAAGCGAGGTAATAATCTTAGGTATCGCTGCCACCACAGTAGTGATGATGAGTGGTAAATTTTGAATTAAGGCAATCAACAGATTCACCCCGGCATCAATTATTTGGGGGATTGAGCTAAGTATCGCCTTAACTAAACCATCAATTATCTGTGGGATTGCAGCAACTATTGCTGCAATGATTTCCGGCAATGCTTCAACTAGTGACACCAAAAGCTGTATACCTGCATCGATAATCTGCGGAATGGCACCAATAATAAAGTCAACTAAAGCGGTAATGATGGCGGGTAATGCGGCAATTAACTGCGGAATAGCGTCAACTAGACCTTGGGCAAGCCCCATAATAAGCTGAAAGGCTGCCTCCAGTATCATTGGCAAGTTGTCAGTTAATCCTTGTACAATCTGTGTTACAGCAAGAACTGTTGCTGGTATGAGTTTTGGTAAAGCCAACCCGATGCCTTCTACAAGTGCAGTGACCAGTTCCACTGCAGCATTAATTAGGAGTGGTAGATTATCAATCAATGCCCCAACAATCGTCATTACAGCTTCAACAGTAGCTGGAATGAGTTCTGGCAAAAGACTCAGAATTACCTCCAGTACTTGAGAAAACAATTCCGTAACAGTCCTCAGAAGCATAGGAAGCAAGTCGCCTACCGCTGATAATATCGCACCTGTTGCCGTAGGTAATGCGGCTACGATATTCTCTAAAACTGGGACAATATTAGCAACAACCGATTGGAATGCATCTACAAGATTCTGTGTCAAATTCGTCATATCTGCATCGGCATTGCCAAGTCCTGCTGTAAACGAGCCGAGTGCGGCTTGGAGTAGACCCAGCGAACCTGTAACGGTTTCTGTTGATTCACGGGCAAAGTTGCCAGCATACTGCTCTGTGTTTTCAAAGAACATTTGCATTGCGACTTCAGCTTTTTCTGCTTGTGTAGCTGTATTCCAAGTGAAATCTAGGCCTTTTGCCAGTGCATAGGCCTCGATATTGGTAGCATTCATAGCAACACCAAGGTTATCCATCATGGTGAAATTACCCTTTGCTGCTCCTGCTACTGAGTCCAGTGCCACTTGCATATCAATACCCATTACAGATGCCATATCCGCTGCTCGTTGCATAGCTTTTTCTGTCAGTTCAAGGCTTTTGCGCTGTTCTATGCCAGAGCCTTGGAACAATGCACCCATTTTGTTTGCCGTAGCAAGATACTCACTTTGGGAAACACCGAGATTTTTGTAAGCCTCTTCACCAGCTTTTTGAATGGATGCGGCATATTGACCGAATACTGCCTCAGAGCCACCGAGGTTCTGTTCTAACTCTCCGAACTGAGCAACTACCTCTTTACCAAGCTTAATCGCAGCAGCTCCTGCGGCAACAGCAACTGTACCCATCGCCACACCGATACCTTTAAGGACACCGCCCAGCTTCTCAAACTTGCTACCAGTCTCATCTGCAATATTACCTGTATCCTCAAGTTCCTCTCCAAGATCATCTGCTTCATCAGCTGTCTCTTCTAGTTCTCGTTCCATATCATTAAGTTGGGCTTTTGCATTATTCAGCTGAATAGCCCAATTTTGTGTACGTCTATCGTTCTCGCCAAAGCTCTCAGAAGCATTTTTTAGAGCGGCTTCCAGTGTAGAGATTTTATCCTTCTGTGCTTCAATGGCTTTGTTCAAAACTTCATTTCGAGCGGTTATCGCCTGAACACTTTTATCATTTCTATCAAATTCCGAGGACACGAGTTTCATCTCACTACCTAGAACCTTAAAGGACTGATTGATATCACGAAGGGCATTCTTAAACTCTTTTTCTCCCTCAATGCCAATCTTTAAGCCAAAATTATCAGACATACGTTATTGCCCTCCTTTCTAATTCAATCCTTCGGGAATAATATCCTCAATGAAGAGTTCTCGCTTCCGGCTAGCAAGCCCCAAGAACTGGCGATGACAATCCCACAAGTCCATGAGAAGCCCTAATGGTGTGAGCCATGTTTCTTCCTCAGTACGGTTCAGGTGCACTGTTCCGTAATAAAGAAGCCGAGTAAACAATTCATCATCGCTTACTCGGCCTCGGTGTTTTTTTGGTTATCTTCACTTTCAATATTTCTCTTTGTTCCTTTGAACATAGCTTCTGTAATGGCACTTTTATAAGTTGCAAGTTCTAGTGGGGATGTGAGCAGTTCCACCTCATCCTCGGTCAACACATCCTTTGGAGCTTCTTTATTTTTAAGATTGTGAATGAGAATGGATTGGTTCGCCAAGAGAGTAATAAGCCATATTATCTCATCCAAAGCCATCTCAAAGTTTTCGGATTTCAGCAATTTGTCTCCCAGATTTTCCAAACCACCATAGCGACGGGCGATTTCTTTTGTAGCTTTGGTCGTGAGGATAAGCTCATGTTGCTGTCCGCCAATATTTATCGTTGCACTTCTATCGTTATCCATCCTTATTCACCTCCGCCAGAAACAGCAAAAACAGGTTCATAGACTTCCGTATACCAACCACTGATAGTAGCTGGTAAAACTCCTTCATCATCTTCATTGACCTCCGCTTTCCACGGATGATTACCATTTCCATCTAATTTATTTCTGCGCGATACAGTTCCCTCAATGGTTGGTGTAGAAAAAGTGATAGAATCTCCCTTTGTAGCCAGGTTGGTGGAGGGAACACCAAACTTTACCCTGTATAGCCAGAAGTAGCGGTATTGCCCATTTGCCTTTTTCGCTCGAAAGCCAATAGCAACAGGGCTACCTCCATCCTCACTAGCGGAAATAAGTACCCCATTATCATCCGTAGTTGCTCCTGTAAGACTCTCAGCTGCTTTACGTCCAATGTCATCCACACCAAGGGAGAGTGTTCCGTTTCTGAATTCTTTTATAATCTCTGCCGCTCCGTCATCAGCGTAAAGGGTGGCCTCCGCAAGCTCAATGGATAGCTCTGCAGAGATGGCCTTTGCCAACATAACGGGCGTACCATATGTTTCGTCTCCACTTTCGTCCTCTGTAATGGGAGCATAATAGAGACGGTCAAGTCCTATCGTTGCCATAATCAAACCTCCTGTAATTCATATTCTTTTGCCACATCAATGGCATAATGATGGTAGTCCGTGTCATCCTCATGTCCAATATAACGACGGTCCGTCACGGTAAAGTCTGCATCCAGGAAAGCACGGACAAGCTGATTCTTTCGTACTTGATAGTTATTTTTGCTAAATAACGATAGCCGTGCTTCTTGTATCTCAAAATGTGGACGATTGTCTGCATGAACATCAAAGGTATCCGAAAGAGGTGTGATAACAACATACTCATCAGGGGCTTTGGCCTTGAACACACCAGTTTCCACAAGAATACCTAAACCATCCACAATTCTATTTAGTTCCAATAAAATACTCATAGGCTGTTAATCTCCTCATCCAGTTTGGCAGTCATCGCCTCCACACACTGCTTTCTTGATTTAGATTTTGCAGGTTTTAGAAATGGCTTTGCTGGCTGCCCATGCTTGCCATATTCAATGATGTTAGCAATTTTGGCATTGCTACCACCATCGCTTCTCGGTTCTGAAAATCCAACCTTGACATTATAATTACCTTTACGGTCTTGTTTTGCTGAAGTAACACCAAGGGAGGATACAAGTTCTCCCGTGGATTTGGACGGGTATTTTGTTCCCTTTCCAACAACAGAGCGTAGGTTATCCTTAACTTTCGCAAGCACCACTTCTCCACCAACCTCCAGCACCTTGGGGATAATCACATCGGTTTGCTCAGCCAATTTGGATACCTTAAGAAGAAAGTCCTCGGGCATTCTTACATCCACTTTAGCCATTCGATGCCACCACCTTTTTTGCTAAAACCTCAATATACATTCCTCGGCCTTTTACATCTTCTACACTGGTAATTTCATACCGCCCATCGCTATCTACAATGACCATTTTTGTGGTCACATGGATATCTGGAATCTTGCGAAAACAAAACAGAGCGGTTGCTTCTGAAAATACCGCCCTGTTTGCCCATTTCTCATTACCATGCCGCTCTTCCTTATATGCACGAACCGAGACAATAATAGTGTCACTGATTGTACCAAAGCCCTCGCTATCCTTATTATTTTCAACTGAAACTATATCGATGAAGGTGTTCATCTTTCCAAAACTCATGCTAAACACCCCACTCTCGGTCAAGTCGTAAAAGCAAGTTCACTGTGTTCCATACTTGTTGCCCTGCCTGTACGCTATCAGCAAAGAAACCTGCTGTCGAGCCATCCCTGCTTTCATAGAAATGGCTCGACAACATAATCACTGCTTGTTCTGTTGTTGGAGGCATGGCATGGGTTTCATAATAGTCTTCAGGAACGTGCTGATAGCTCTGTGCATATGAGACTGCAGCAGTGATAAATCCGATAAGGAGGGCATCATCCTGATCATGCGTTAAAATTAAGTTCGCTTTAACTTTAGGCAAAAGATTATCTGCCACTGCCATACCACCAACCTCCTTTACGTTCCACCTTAGTCAGTCTCCATAAGCCCCACTGCTTTTAGTTTGGCAAGCAGAGCATTAAAGTCCGTAACTAAACCAGCAACATCGGTGGCTGTGCTGTCTGCTTGGTTTCCTGCAACAGGAAGCCCCGTAACCGAGGCTCCCTCTTTAATTTCTAAAACACCGCCAATTACAGTTTTTTCTCCGCCTTGTTCGGTATAGTTCTTCGTGTTATAACTCATAAAGCACCTCCGTTACGCCTTCTGTTGGAGTACCTTAACGGCCTCCGGTAAGATAAGCTTTCCGTCAACTCGTTGAGTCGCAATAAACCCTACTTGACCTGTGACAGCAAAGAGTTCATTTAATCGTTTGAATACTCGTCCTTGACGGTCTGCCACCCAGTAATAACTAAAATCACCGAATACCACAGTTTTTGCACCTGCTTCAATAGTAGGTACATATGATGAGGTATACAGCGGGCGGTTAAGAATCGTATCAGGTGTTCCCGCTTGGATGGAAGGTTGCCATAGGTATTGCCCATTACCGTCTTTCAATTTACGAATAGCCTTTATAGTGGCATCGTTCATTACGAATACGGCCTTATTACGATAAGGTGCTTTCAAACTATAGAATAAATCTAAAACCTCATCCAAAGTGATGGCAGTGGCACTTGCCGCAGTAACACCAACTTGACCGCCGCCTGTGGCACTTAAAATCCCTGTTGGCTTACCTGTACCGTCACCTACAAAGAAAGCTTCCTCCTCCTTGTTCCCAATGCGACGGGCAAATTCTCTTGTGATGTAGCTTTCGAGATTAAACACGGAATCGTTTAGTAGCTCCTCAGAGACTTTAATCATTGTCGCTAGTTTATAGGCCCCGATGGATACTTGACCGAAGCTGTCATCACTTTCTGGGATAGCTCCTTCTTCATCTATCCAGCTTGCTGTACCTTTGCTTGCAACAACAGGAATCTTACGGTCACCAGAAGATGTCGTGATTACATTAGCCAATCTACGGAAAATATTTTCTTCCTCTAGAGCTTCTACTAGCGTACGTTCAAACTCATCTGGCACAAGGAATCCGCCTTCAGAATCAGTGCCAATTTTTAGAGCGTTTCTTACTTCATAGCTAACATTGTCACGCATTGCATTCCAGAAAGCTCTTTTGTATTCAGCACTTGCACGACCGGTCTTTTCCTCTCCAGTTCTAGTAGGTTCATTGGTAATTGGGTTACTGGTTGCTTTCGACAGTTCCAAGTCGATAGATGCTTGGCGTTCCAAACGTTCAATTTCCTTACCAAGAGCCACCACATCGGCTTCCATTTTTTCATAGGTTGTCGTGTCCTCGGCGGATAACAGTCCATCACCACCACGTTTTGAATCAAGGAATGCCTTTGCTGCGTCCCAAGCTTTAGCGCGTTTCTCACGCAATTCAAGAATTTTACTCATTGTTATTTCCTCCCTTAAAATTAGTGCGAAATTAAAGAAAGCCGCTTATCCAGCGACTCAATGGGTGTACCTGTTTTCTGTTTTGGTTGTTTTGGTTGTTTTGGCAGTTTGCTGATAAGCGAGTTAGTAACCGCCATCCTGCTAAAGATAAGACTATCTGTCAAATCCGGTGTTTCACTTTCCATGAACATGATCTTATCTGCAAAACCAAGTTCAATCGCTTTATTGGCATTCATCCAGGACTCTGCATCCATCAGATGGGAGAGTTTTGTTCGAGAAAGACCTGTCTTTAACTCATAGGCATTAATAATGCTTTCCTTAACCTCATCCAATAAAGCCTTTGCTCGCATCATTTCCTCACTGTCACCGATAGCAATGGTTGATGGATTATGAATCATAAGCATGGAAACTGGGGACATATACACATCCCCACCTGCCATTGCAATAACGGATGCCGCACTTGCCGCAAGCCCATCAATCTTTACAGTGACTTTTCCGGTATACTCCATCAGCATGTTATAAATCTGAGCTGCTGCAAACACATCACCACCAGGGGAATTAATCCACACCGTAATATCGCCGGTGCCTGCCAGCAATTCATCTTTAAAAATCTTAGGTGTAACCTCATCCCCCCACCACGTTTCTTCGGATATCACTCCATTTAAATAGAGGGTACGTTCTTCATCAGAATCTCGCACCCAGTTCCAAAACTTCCTCATTTACTGACCTCCTTCGGTTTTGGCAAACGCACCTGCGTCAGCCAGTTTTGTCATATTTCCGTTAACCAGATATAAATCGCCACCTTCCTCAGCTGGTATTCTGTTCATGTCCTCCAGTTCACGGATATCGTTGGCTGACATCCAGCCATTTTGACGACCTGTAGCGTAGCCATTCATACGACTTTGGTAATCACCACGAAGCAGACCGTCCAAATTGAACTTGATAAACAGTGAAGTTTTTTCAGAAGGTAAAATAAGCGATTGCTGGAGACTTTGTTCCCATCGCACCACCCACGGATCGAGGGTGTATTTTACAAACTCCAACGATTGCTGCTCAATATTGGAGAAACTAGACTTCTCAAGATCACCTACCATGTGGGGCGGCACTCGGAAAATCCTCGCAATCTCATTAATTTGGAATTTCCGTGTTTCAAGAAATTGCGCCTGTTCCGGCGGTATCCCAATGGCTTGGAACTTCATGCCCTCTTCCAACACAGCAATTTTGTGAGCATTGCCTGTGCCTTGATAGGCACTATTCCAACTATTCTTGACCCTCTGTATATCTTTGATTACCCCTGGGTGTTCCAGCACACCTCCCGGATTAGCACCATTGGCAAAAAATGCCGCACCGTACTCTTCAGTAGCAAGTGACATACCGATTGCATTTTTTGCCATAGCGATTGGGCTATAGCCAATGAGTCCATCAAAACCTAAGCCGGGTATGTGTAGGACTTCATCTTTACGGAGTGTGACATAGCCACCTTTTGGGTTTAGGCCACTTTCATCAGTATCACGATAATAGATATAGACCAGCTCTCCGTTTGTTGCTCGGCTAACTTCCATCTTGTTGGGGAGTAGGGGATAAAGTGCAACTGCCTGCCCACGACCGTTTCTGACCACCTGTGCATAGGCATTTCCCCAAAGCAAAAGATGACTCATCAGTGTTTCTCGAAACACGAATGAAGTCATCTCTGGATTTGGTTCATCATGAAGAAGGTAATACAGCGGGTGGAAAGGAATCTTTTCTTTACCTCCATCAGAACGATATCTATATACATGAAGTGGCAGTCCTGCAATCGCTTCAGCTAGTATCCTTACGCAGGCATACACTGCTGTTGCCTGCATTGCAGTACGCTCATTCACTGTTTTGCCAGATGACGTACCACCAAATAGGAAGGAAAATGCACTGCCCACACGGTTTTGCGGTTTGTCCCTTGACCGAAACAGTCCTTTTATTAGATTCATAGGCGTCACCTCCGAATATAAACATTGTGCTAACCATTAAGGTTTAAAATACAATCAAACCTCTCTCGTCATACACCGAATCTCCGCTATTACCTGAGCCACAGCGTATAGCACGGTCAAGTGCCATGATAGTCGCTACTGCACCATCTATTTTTTCTGTACTTTTTTCCTTGTCCGGCTTCACGTTGCCTGCCGGATCAGTTTTTATAAAGATGTTGTCCATCATCCAACGAAGTACTGGATGCCCGCCGTGCGCTATTCTTTCTTCTAATGTCAATTTCATCAGTTCTTTGGTTGGTGGTGACATATCTTTAAAGCCTTGACCGAAAGGAACGACAGTAAAGCCTAATCCTTCAAGGTTCTGAACCATTTGAACAGCTCCCCAACGGTCAAAAGCAATCTCTCGAATGTTATACTTTTCCCCTAATTCTTCAATAAACCGCTCAATGTAGCCGTAATGCACTACATTGCCTTCTGTGGTTAGAATATACCCTTGCTTCTCCCAAAGATCGTATTGCACATGGTCTCTTCGGACTCGGAGGTCAATGTTGTCCTCTGGCATCCAAAAATACGGAAGAACAACGTATTTATCTGTTTCATCCTCCGGTGGAAACACCAGCACAAAGGCTGTAATGTCTGTTGTAGAAGATAGGTCAAGACCTCCATAACATACCCGCCCTTCAAGACTTTCTGGAATAACTGGAAATGCACAGGCATCCCATTTTGCCATTGGCATCCAACGGACAGACTGTTTAACCCATTGATTCAAGCGCAATTGCCGGAAGCTATTTTCCTCAGCTGGGTTCTGCTTTGCACTTTCACAAGCAGCCCTTACCTTGTCAATCCCCACCGTAATTCCCAAGCTTGGATTTGCTTTCTTCCACACTTTTGGATCTGTCCAATCATCCTCTTCTTTGGCACCATAGATTACGGGATAAAAGGTAGGATCGTATTTTCTGCCCTCAATAATATCAACCGCTTTTTGGTGTGTTTCGTAGCAGATACTCTGAGTATCCGTCCCCGCAGTGGTGATAAGAAAATACAGCGGTTGGGTCCTTGCATCCCCAGATCCTTTCGTCATAACATCAAATAGTTTCCGATTTGGCTGAGTATGAAGTTCATCAAAAACAACACCATGTATATTGAAGCCGTGTTTGGAGTAGGCTTCAGCCGACAATACCTGATAGAAGCTGTTGGTCGGCAGGTACACCAATCGCTTAGTTGAAGCCAGCAACTTTACACGTTTATTCAGTGCGGGACACATCCGCACCATATCGGCTGCTACCTCAAATACAATTGATGCCTGCTGGCGGTCAGCGGCACAACCGTACACCTCTGCCCGTTCTTCACCATCACCGCAAGTGAGGAGAAGTGCAATTGCTGCGGCAAGCTCGCTTTT
Organism: uncultured bacterium; assembly: GCA_905215155.1. Lineage (GTDB taxonomy): Bacteria > Bacillota > Clostridia > Lachnospirales > Lachnospiraceae > Lacrimispora > Lacrimispora sinapis. The sequence continues at coordinate 31,729 of CAJMPJ010000006.1, forward strand.
TCCCATCTTTTTAGGTATCTCTACATAAGCAGTGTTAAACTGCCGATATCCATCTGGCTTTAAAATTCCGAATAAATCACGGATTATTTGCTCCTGCCAATCGATAAGTTCAAAAGGCTTACCTGCCCATAAACCTTTCGTATGGGAGAGTGCTTCGATAAAAGCTACAGCGTAATCAGCAGCATCCTTATCGTAATATGACCCATCAGCTATAAAGGCGGTCGGCTTATATTTCTTGAGTTTCCGCATAAACACCGCCCCTTTTATGAAAAAGGACAAAAGAAAAGAGCCTCAATCCTATAGATGAAGCTCTTCCCCTTATCCTGTTTTAGTTTTATTTACTTATTTTCATCCACTTCCCCCGTCAGTATGAAATGAGCATATTCCGCTTTATGGTCTATTAAATAGACTACCAATTCATAAAACCCTCGTTCATTTGCTTCATACTGGACTCGGTTTGCATCAAACATATTTGTGACTCCACTTTCTCGGATGGAAAGGATTTGTTCTTTGATTATCTCATTCATTTATTACCTCCTCCGATTCTAGTGAATCTGTTGTCGCTTTACGCAGGATATCTACATCGAAGCCTGCACTTTTATAGCCTTCTAAAATTGTACTGTAATAATAGCAGCTTGGCTGTCCAAGCGGTCTCCCGTCATTCATGATATAGACCATCGCCTTGACGGTTTTACCGTCCAATTTTACTTTTACAGTTTCCTTGCGATAAAGGAATGGCCATCCCTCGTAGCGGTCAAGTGCCGCCTCATCAGCGGGTGTGATTTCCCACACCAAAACTGGTACGTTGTCACCCTTAAAAGGCTCGATGGTCGCCACAGCGCCCGCGTGTGCCCCTCTAAATAACAAGCGATGGTCATTGATTTGGCTTGCACCCACTACCTTCGCTGTGGGGCATCTGTTGGCCATTTGCTCCAGATTAAGGTTGGAGCCATAGGCAAGATATAATTTACTGTTCATTGTCATCCTCCTTCTTAGCTTTAGGGATTAGGAGCAGCTCAGGCCGCCCGAAACCGCCATGCAGCTGAACCCGAAAGTGCTGAGGTTAAATGTTCTCTGCAGTTTGCAAATTCGTCGCCGATGAAACCAATTCGGTTTAGGTAGGTTCTCATGGCAAATTTCTCGTTCTCCACCTGGGGTTTCTTTGCCGATGCACACCTTTGTGTTAAGGCTTGGTGGTTAATGGCGAGTGCTAAAACAATGTAACTTCTTATCTTTCCAGCATGAAGTTCGCTGTTAAACCCTCGAAGTTCAACTGTATGGTTTCCCGTAAAAAAGCTGTGAAGGTTGAGGAAATGGTAGCGGCTATTGTGATAGTGGGCGCTTCTGCTTTCGCTGTAACCCTCGTACCAAATATCCTCAATTTCTCTCAAAGTTTTAGGCTTCTTGCGGTTCATTTTCTCAACCAAAATGCTGTCCATCCTTTTGCAGTAGTTCATTCTCTGCGGTGCAATTTGAAGTGCTTTGTAAAATAAGTCGTTTTTGCTTGCGATGATATTTACAATGTTTCGAATACTTTTCGGTGTATGCTCAGCACCATCTAGATGAATGTGAATGCCACAAGATGTATTTGTAAAGGCTCCAGCTTTGCGTAGCTTTCTCACCAATTCCTGTAATGTTTCAATGTCCTCTTGGTAGGTAAGGATGGGGCTGACCAATTCAACGCTGTACTCCCTACTGGCGGCTACCTTTCTTCCGCCTTCTTTTCTTTGGCAGTGGATGCTCCCGTCGTACATAAACTTCCATACCCGACCGTCCAGTGTTTTTACCTTCTTGGTGTCGTAGTAAGTACCGCCTTCACTGTAAGTGCCTTGCAAATATTCAGCTGCAACCTTTGCTGCTTTTTCCCTTGTAATCCCTGTGAACTCAATTTCAATTCCAAATTTTGCGTTTAGCATTTTTCTCACTCCTTCTAAAGTGTGTGTGTCCTTTCGGCATGTACATATATCACTCTAAAAGGCTTTTATAGCAAGACAATTCCGCAATATAAATCTACATATTTACTGCCATATTTGACTTAAATTGTGTATGTTTTACCCTTCGATTTTCTTGCATAAATCCTCACCAAAGGCCACTCCAAGGGAACCACCGGAATCCCAACTGACGTGAATCGTTCCTATGTCATCAACACTAGTAACCGTACCTTTAGCTCCGGGTTGAAGTTTTGTATATGGGTCGTTGATTCTAAGTAGCATGACACGGGTTCCTGGAGTGTAATAGCTTCTAAGTTGCTTTAGCATTTCTGGGTGAATGATATTCATTGTTCACTCACCTCCTGCTTGGCCGTTCCGCTTTTGAAAGCGGAGCTACCTGAAAGCTTGGAGAGGAGAATCTTTCGTTCCATTTTATATTCTGGGCCGATAAAACCAAGCCTTAGAAGGAAGCAACGGAAAGCGTATTTTTCATTCTCTACTGATTTCTCGGTGGAATTGACACGGATCTGTTTTTTCGCCATTTCGCATAGTGCCGTGACAAAATGGGTGTATGCCTTAACCTCCTCTGGGGAGCACTCACCTTGAAACCAAGGGAATGCTACAAATTCATCATTTACAATGATGGGAATGGAATCCGTATTAAGTGCTTTCTTTATAAGAGCCGCTTTGCTCTCTACTAATCCTTTTAGGTTCTCGAGTGCCGTGTCTGTAAAATCTGCCCGTGGCATTTGAATTATCAAATTGATAGATTCTTCCGTTTCATTTGCTTCTGCTTTCGGAGGTGGTGTGTCAAATTCTTCTGAAATTGCTTTGAAGTCGTGAAGTCCTAATAGATCTTCGACCAATTCCTTATTATCTGGTCCACTTAGAACTCCGTTTTTGTTAACATTGTAGTCTGCCACCTCATATGCAAATGTAGGTGCTCCGAGATATTTTACAGGGGCATTTAGTTCTTGACTGATTGCGTTAACCAGTGCTTTTCTTTTTGGTCCTGTAACATTATAGTTAATCTGCATTTTCATACCGCCTTTCTATTTTCGGTACGTACATATATCACTCTAAAAGCTGTTATTATCAAGTCATTTAGAGCATCTTTCTGTAGAAAATACTGTTCCATTAATCGGCGGTATTTTGTGTAGATAAATCAACATTTGGCAAATCACAATATCTGAATTTCGAGCTATCTCTTAAAAGAAACACACCATCAGAGTTTCCGACTTGCTCAATATACCTTTTCACAATGACATCACAGTACTTTTCATCTAGTTCAATGGTATAGCAGATTCTATCGGTCTGATCACAGGCAATCAATGTGCTTCCTGAACCACCGAAGGGATCAAGCACAATGCAGTTACTAAGGCTCGAGTTCATAATGGGATATGCCACAAGTGCCACGGGTTTCATGGTTGGGTGGTCGCTATTTTTCTTTGGTTTCTCAAACTCCCAGATGGTGGTCTGCTTGCGGTCTGAATACCAGAGATGCTTGCCTTTCTTTTTCCATCCAAAGAGTACCGGTTCATGTTGCCATTGATAAGGAGAGCGACCGAGAACAAGGGACTGCTTTTTCCATATACAAGTACCGGATAGATAAAATCCCGCATCGGAGAATGCTCTTCTGAAATTGAGTCCTTCCGTATCAGCATGGAATACATAAATAGAAGCGTCCTTTGCCATCGCTGCTTCGGTGTTTTGAAATGCCGCAAGCAGAAAATCATAGAACGCTTCGTTAGCCATGTTGTCATTTTTGATTTTTCCAGCAGTGCCTTCATAGTTAACGTTATATGGAGGGTCCGTAACTACCAGATTGGCAGCTTTCCCATCCATCAAGACATCAAAGGTGTCTTTCTTTGTACTGTCTCCGCAGACTAATCGATGCTGTCCAAGTATCCAAACATCCCCTAAATGCGAAACAGCGGGCTTTTTCAGCTCGCTGTCTACATCGAAATCATCTTCTTTTATATTATCCTTAAGGGAATCTTTGAAAAGATCCTCTAACTCTCCTGGGTCAAATCCTGTAAGAGAAACATCAAAATCAGAAGCATTTAGGTCTGTAATGAGAAGTGCCAATTTATCTTTATCCCAATCGCCACTTATTTTATTTAGTGCAATGTTCAGAGCCTTTTCCTTTTGCTCATCCATTTCAACTACTACGCATTCTATTTCATCCATGCCCATACTCAGCAGGATTTTCAAGCGTTGATGCCCTCCAATGACTCTGCCTGTGGTCTTATTCCATATAACGGGTTCTACATATCCAAACTCCTCAAGGGAGCGTTTAAGTTTCTCATACTCTGGATCACCCGGTTTTAAATCTTTTCTTGGGTTATATTCAGCGGGGTTGAGTTGTTTCGTTTTAATCTTCTCTATCAACATACTTTTCCACCGCCTTTCTATATTCACTGTATTTATTTACATCCTCCCACGGGAACAGACAACTATTAAAATGACCATAAGCCGCTGTGTTAGAATAAATCACATTTCTAAGACGTAGTTTTTCAATGATGGCCGCAGGTCTTAAGTTGAAAGTCTCCTGAGCTGCAATAGTTAATATTTCATCAGAAACAGTTCCAGTGCCAAGGGTATTTACAGTAAAGGCTACTGGATTTGCCTTACCAATGGCATAGGAAATACTCACTTCACACTTCTTTGCATAACCACACCAAACAATATGCTTGGCAATATACCGAGCCATGTAAGCACCGCTTCGGTCAACTTTGGTTGGGTCTTTACCACAAAGAGCACCACCTCCATGAGATGCAAGCCCTCCATAGGTGTCGACCATGATTTTTCTACCAGTCAAACCCGTATCAGCAGCGGGACCACCAAGAACAAACTGACCTGATGGATTGATGAGAAGTTCTGTTTCATCATCAAAAGGGAAATCCTCAAAGCATTGCCATAAGACATTGTTAAGAATATCTGCCTTAAGTTCTTCCTGCGTTTTATTCTTATCATGCTGCACAGAGATCACAATCGTCTTTATTCTCACTGGAGTGTCATCCTTATACTCCACCGTTACCTGTGCTTTACCATCGGGAAGAATCCCTTTGATCAGTTTTCCTTTGCGACAATCATCCAGTCTCTTTACGATTCTGTGAGACAGTACAAGGGGGAGAGGAAGCATTTCTCTTGTTTCCTTTGTGGCATAGCCATACATAGTTCCCTGGTCTCCAGCACCTATCGAACCGTACTGTTCATTTATACCATTTCGTTCTTCTAGTGCGGTATTCACACCAGCCGCAATATCTACACTTTGATTATGTACATATACATAAATCAAAAATTTTAGAGGATTGTATCCCACATCTTTCAGTACAATTTTTACAATGTCTCTAATGTTCACTTTCTCGCTGCAGGAGATCTCGCCCGCCACGATAATTTTTCCTTTAGTTGCCATAACCTCGCAAGCCACCCTTGATGCCCTATCTTTACGTAGGCAAGCTTCCAAAATGCTATCTGCTATGATGTCGCATAGTTTGTCAGGATGTCCAGCACATACACTTTCTGCTGTTAAATATCTTTTACTCATTACATCATATCTCCTCATCTTTATTTTCCTCTGCGGGCAGATAGCAGTCGCTCCATCACATCGTCCTGTGGGTTTAAACCAGAATACTCTGTAGCACAGTTCTCTCTAACGATTTGATATATCTCCATCCATAGCCTGTTTGTCTGACTCATAAAGTTCTGACTCATTGCTACATAAGGACTTTGAATAGCATTGCCGGTGGTTGGGTGCTTGGCTAGAAAGCCAAACTCGGTTACTGCTTCCTCACACTGTATCCATCTGGCCGCACTCATGGCATATCGCTCTAGAAGCTGTGGAAGTACCAAATGGGCACAGCCACGTTCCTCAAGCCATTTCCATGTAATTTCATAGATTTCACTTGCTACTAGGGTTTTCCCATCCTTTTGCACTGCGGAGAGCATGGCCATTGGCTTTGGCATTTCTTGCCCCTTCAGGTCAGCGGTATTTTGGAACTCCACGACTTCAAGCTTTCTCTTACCGGGATTTCCCTCTGCAATTTTGTCAGCAAGCGGTTTCTTCTTTTGACCGGAGCCTATACGGGCGCCGCCACGATTTGTTCCATCTTTGGCCATTCACTCACCTCTTTTCATCGATGGGCCTATTACCCCGTTTGAAACCGCGAATTTTCACGCGTTACCCCACGCCCGTTACACAAATGAAAAGCTGTGGAGATTTGACTCCCCCTACCGGGTTCCCCAGCGGTCTCCATCTCTTGCTGTGATGGCAGAGTGGCAAGGAGTACAAAGAGCCATCAGATTACTTTTATCGTGAGTCCCTCCTCTTGCAAGAGGAAGAATGTGATGGACTTCATTTGCTGGGGTCAGCTTTCCTTGTCGTTTACATTCCTCACAAAGGGGATGAGCTGCAATGTAGCGGTCACGTATCCTTTTCCAAGCACGACCATAACGCTTACGGGTTGCTGGGTCACGATCATACTTTTCATACCGTGCAGCTTCCTTCTTGCCATGCTCTTCACAAAAGCGCTTGTCGGTCAGCTCTGGGCAACCAGGGTAAGAGCACGGTCGCTTAGGTTTCTTTGGCATACTTGCACCTCCTTTTGCCCATAGAAAAAGCCCTCGCAGGAGAAATGCTCCCGTGAAGGCTTCTGTTTATTAATATTCCATACTACCATTATATAACTTTCACTACGGACAAACAGTGTCAACGTATGCCAAACTGTGCCACAGTGTGCCAACTTTTATTTTGGAACCTTTAAATGTTGCAAAGCGGATGAATGGAGTCTATGCACGGTTCTCATAGAAACATTAAGGTTAACACAGATTTCTTCCCAGTTAAGAAAGTTAATGTATCGGTAGCGAAGAATCAGCTTCTCATCTACGTTTTCCATCTGGTTAATTGCTTCACGGATATCTGATTTAAGCTTTACTAGCCGTTCAACCTCTTGTTGTATCTGTTGCTCCAAATCTACTATTCTAATCACATACTTTTCAAAGGGTGGGTCAGTACACTTGGTTCGACTGACTTTTTCCTCAAGAACGGGGGATGAAACACTTCTTGATAGTTCCCTTAAGTTTTGTAACTCTTCAAGGTCGGAATTAATCAATTCATTCAGACGATAGGCCTGTTTTAAGAATTCCTTAGCTGTCATCATCGCACCACCTCCTCTTGTAGCTGTTGGATTAACATGTCAGGTTTTAGAGAGGTAAGGACATTGAACAATTCAGAATGAAAGAAGCACTCCACCTCACGTTTCGTATATAAAGCAGAATCATTGCGAGGGTGTTTTGCTAGTCTTTTCAGTGCAAAACGATAATCCTTGACTGCCTGTAGAATAATGGCATTTGCCAGTTTTTCAAATGCATCCATCATACAGCATCCCTCGCTTTCCCAAGATTTGCTTTGACCGCATTAATAAGATCGGATTGTGTCTTTTCCTTTCGTCTCAAGGCATTCATAACATCTTCATCAATCGTGCCTTTAGTAATAATGTGATGAATAACCACTGTCTCATTTTGACCTTGTCTCCAAAGTCTCGCATTTGTTTGCTGATAGAGTTCTAGACTCCAAGTAAGTCCAAACCAGATAAGCGTTGAACCTCCACTTTGTAAGTTGAGACCGTGTCCCGCTGATGCAGGATGAATAACCGCTACAGAAATATCGCCGTTGTTCCAATCCTTGATATCCTTGGAAGTTTTAATTTCTCTGACATTGAATTTTGCCTTAATACGCTCTAAATCGTGATTATACCAATAGGCAATAAGCACGGGTTTTCCGTTAGCACCTTCAATTAAATCCTCAAGAGCATCTAACTTGCGGTCATGGATAATATGAGTATTTTTATCATCATCATAGACAGCACCGTTTGCCATTTGCAGGAGTTTGCCAGAAAGGACTGCTGCATTCATGGCATCAATCTCCTCATTGGCAAGCTCAAGAACCATATCTTCACGAAAGTGATCGTATACTGATTGTTCTTTATCATTTAGATACACCGACACTTCATTTATCACGCATTCTGGCATTTTCAGAAAATCGACTGATTTCATGGAAATGGTGATATCCGAAATGAGCCGATATATGGCATCTTCAGCACCGGGTAACGGTTTATATGAAAATACAATCTGCTGATTACGTTTATCTGGAGTAAAGAAGGAATTGCGGTAGTGAGTTATGTATCTGCCGAGTCTTTTACCCATGTCGAGAATACGAAACTCTGCCCACAAATCCATTAACCCGTTACTGGATGGAGTACCTGTAAGACCCACAATGCGTTTTGCCCTAGGTCTGACTTTTAGTAAACTCTTAAATCTTTTTGCTCCATAGGACTTAAAAGATGACAATTCATCAATGACCACCATGTCATAATCAAAAGGAATGCCACTTTTGTTTACTAACCAGTCAACATTTTCTCTGTTTATAAGATAGACACTTGCTGGTTTCCTAAGAGCTGCTAACCGCTCCTGTTCTGTTCCAATAGCCACTGAATACTCCAGTCCTCTTAAATGCTCCCATTTGTTTATCTCAGCTGGCCAAGTATCCCTTGCTACCCTAAGAGGGGCAATGACCAGAACCTTTCCAATTTCAAAACGATCAAGACATAGGTCAAATATAGCCGTTAGAGTAATGACACTTTTGCCAAGACCCATTTCTAAAAACACCGCAGCGATGGGATGCTCAAGTATGAAGTTCGTTGCATAAGTCTGATATTTATGAGGATTGTATTTCACCCAGTATCCCTCCAATCTGCTTAACATCATCAATGACATAGCAGGTAAAGCCTAACTTCTGTAATTGCTTTATTCTTCTAATCTGTAACAGGCGAGGTTTCTTTCCGGGAGCCTTTAATTCCACAAAAGCCATCTTCCCATGCGGTAAAATCACTAGGCGGTCTGGCATCCCATCTAAACCTGGACTAACAAACTTCGCCGCAATGCCTCCTATCTTTTTTACCTCAGCCACCAGTTTCTTTTCGATATATTTTTCAAGCATAAATACCTCCCATATAAAAAGGCTCGGAACAAGAAAACAACTTTGACCCAATTTTCCTATACGCGCGCGTATGCGTGTATGCACAGGCTACTATTACTTCTTTTTACTATTTATAAATAAATAGGATACTTCTTGTTCCACTTGTTCCGAACCGTTGATTTTCCTTATCATTACTAACTTTAGGGAAAGAACCAGTATGGGAACAAGGTAAGGTACAACTTAGCGTTGTTCCTCGACTCGGGAATAAGCTCGTTGCTTTCCGTAGACAGGAAACGTCACAACACCATTCTTGTTCCCAGTGTACTTGTTCCACTCACTGATCTTTCTCATAATGGCACCGATGGCATAGGAATCGGATGGTTTTAGCATTGATGCCTCTTTACCGAAACACTCACACCAAATCTCCATATTGCAGACAAGGGTTCTTTTTACTGTTCCAACACGGGTGCCGCCGCCAAATTCGCTACCGCCGAGGAAATTTCTACGCTCGTATAAAGACATAGTGTCCCAATCATCCGGCAAGAGCGTATCCAAGTAAGTACGAACCAGTCCTTCTCGTTCATCTGTTTCCATAGCATCTGCCTGTTCACTGGTTGCCATGGATACATCATCACCTTCAAGGTAGAGTTTTTCACCCTTCTCATAAAGCACTAGTGCCTCCGCCCAAATCTGCTGTACTTCCTCTTTGGTCATTTGCCAAGCTTTCTTTTTACCGTTACCGCTAATGCGGACTGGCCAAAATCTGCGGTTGCCCGTAATATCTCGAAGAAACCCGCTTTCTGCATTAGTAGAACCTACAATTACGCATTGACGAGGATGGCTTTCGACGTTGACCCCATAACTGGCACGGTACTTATCATCCGCCCTCGAAATAAAGGACTTCACAATCTCCACATCAGTCTTACGCATTCCAGCAAGCTCTCCTAGTTCCAGTAACCAATATCCTTGAAGTTTTTCAGCACCTGATTTATCTTTCATGTCCGTAATGGTCAAACTGTCTGAAAACCAATCTCCGGCAAGCTTAGCAAAGAAGGTTGACTTACCGATGCCTTGAGGACCGTTTAAGATTAGAACACTATCAAACTTTGTACCTGGTCTATAAATGCGGGCTACCGCTGCAACCATCGTTTTGCGGATGACTGCTTTTGTATAGGAATTATCTGTTGCACCGAAATAATCAATTAATAGATTATCTACTCGACTAATTCCATCCCATTTTGGCAGGGAGTCCAGGTACTCCTTAACAGGATGGTAGGCTCGTTCAGCCGCTACCGCTAACACAGCGTCCTTGGTCTTGGTAGGTGAATAAACTCCGTATTTGCTGCTTAAATACACTTTAAGTAATGCGTTATCTGAATCATTCCAGCCAGCCTTAATCTGTTCCCAAGGCAGACCTCCTTTGGCATCAATACCATCACGGTGGCAATTAAAAGCGATATGCTGTAATTCCTTATCATGCCGAATAATCAGAACGATGTTATCCAGCGTGTCTTTTATCCGACCTTGCTTATCCAGTTCCAAGCCTGTCTGCCAATCCTCATCATTAAACTCCTCTTCAGCCTGTGACTGTCTCTCCCTAGCAAACTCAGCTTTTACCGCTTCATCTTTTATAGCAAACTCGCACATTGCGACAAAAGACGGCATCCTGCCAGGAGCCGTTGTAGTGGAGGCTCTATCATCTAAAGAGCCGAATTTATGAATACGAACGAGATCAAAAGCATTGAGGAGTAATCCACTTGCTGGGTCTGTAGCATGGTGGCTGTATGCGAATTTATCATCATAGATAATCACACCGGCACTACTATCAGCTGGAATATAATCGTATCGTCCTTCCATAGCAGATGGGGCATAAACTGCACCTAAAAATTTATCAATTGCTTCACGAACGGAATAGGCACGACAGAAAGTTCCTACCACACCTTCCTTTAAAAGCGGATCGGCTTGTTCTTTAAGACTGCGATTAATAACCTCAGACTGCCTGCTTGATACTGGCCAAGTTGACGTATCTCGCCAGTTTTCATATTTTGCAAGATAAATATCCGGGTCAAGTAATGCTCCATCCTGCTCTTCATAGACAAATTCACCATTAGAGGAAGTGGATGGCCAATACATAAGACGATGGGCTTCATAAGTCGTATCATCGAAAAGATCTATGCCGATTTCTTTTGCCACCATACGTCCAACGGCTGCGTATTCTTCTTCGCTGATTTCACGAGCAAGAGGAACGATTAGCCTAAGTCTTGGATTTTCCGGTGTATGCTTATGGGTGGAATAAACACAGCATTTGAAATCAAAAAGCATACTGATTTGCTCCCAGATATTCGGTCTACCGTAATCCATATCGAGGGTAAGCAAAGAACGACACAGAACATTGCCCTTCTTTCGCCTTCCTTCTTTTAAATGTCCTCCGACAAAGCCGCCCACATCCTTGATATCATCTTGCTGCCCTTTTTTAAGTTTCCGATACTCTTCTACTGTTTCCGTAGTGCGTTGCGTCGTCTTTACACGGGAGCAAAAATCCTCCCAGGAGATATCTTTGTTTTTCCATTTCCTATCCATCCGGCTATTGCCCACTGCAATTTTCATAAACTTTCAACCTCCTCATGCTCCGGACTAAAATACCTGACCGTTTGTCTGCGTTTCTTGGCTACTTCAATTTCCCTCGCCATACCGGTTGAGATGGTATTGCCCAGCACCCACACCTCGGAGCATTTACCCATAAGCACGATGTCCATAAATATGGCAAGTTCCCGTTCCTCAGGATTTTCATCATCCATAAACTGCGGAAACATAAGGTGGGGAGCAATTGGTATACAATTACTTTCCAAGGCAAACCTGCAAAAGCTGCGAGCCTTTTCAACGTTTCCTTCTATATCACCTGAATAAGGAGAACAGATATACACAAGCGGCTTAAAGGCAGATTTTTTCTCTGCCTTTTCCTTTCTCATTATGTTGGTCAGTGCTTCATGGGGAGTTGGATCATGGTATCCTTCATGATTGAATTTGTTGATTCCCATTACATACCCTCCATTTCTATCTGCGGCAAAATACCGTCTGCCTTCATCAGTTCGTAAATGAAGAGTCTGCCTTTTTGTGTCCAATATGTATGGACCTTTGTATGCTGTTGCCCGTTACTGCCAAGGTAGCTATGAGTCTTAGTGCTGGTGTAACCTTTTTCCGCATACTTCTGATATAAAAGCCAAATGCCGCCTTGTTTAAATTGGACTCCCTTTTTATTGAGATAGCGGTTCATCCAAATAGCTGACTTACCGTAATCTTTGGCGATTGCTGATGTGGAAATGAGGTCTTTGCAATTTAAAACCACATCGTAATAAGACACTTTCGGTTTCATTTCTGCAATTTGCTGATTCTGAACAGCAACCGTACCTTCAAGCACTTTATTTTGATTCCTTACTTGAGTTAGTTGTTGATTGGCAAACTGTAATGCCCTTGCCATGATCGCCTCAGGTGAATTCCATCGTCTTTCTATTTCAAGAAAGTATTGACGGCATTGTTTTCCTTTTGGAGTACGCTGTATCATACATAGCTCTTTTGCCATATCAATTGTTAACTGATGGTCTATGCGTGGTCTGCCTCCAGTACTTTCGCTCAAAAATGAGCTAAAGTCTGACCCTTCCTCAAATCCGTACTCACACATTCTTGGAAACCAATCTTTATAAGCGGTCTTTACTTCCAAGGCTTCATGTAAATCACGACCGAGTACGGTTGGTCGTTGATTTTCATAATTGATTTTTACTAATTCGTCCATACGAATTACCTCCTGCAATATAGTCAGAGAGGAAACCCCTCTACCTAATAGCCACAGGAGGTAATAATTGTTGAGGATTTTGAAATAATTTATTTTAATCTTTTTGATAAAACTGACACTCATAGCCATCAGCACTAAGTAACAGGCCATTTGCCCAGGTTGGTGTCCTAGCCATCTGTTCACAAATAGTGGAAAGTGACATTCCCATATCCGCCTCGATGATAATTTCATCGTGTACATGAGCCACAATGGAACAATTCTTTAATGTCTGCATGGCATGACACAAAATGTCACGACTGATTGCCTGGACAATATTCTCTACAAATTTGGGTCCATAGCTTTCGATTCTTTCCCACTTTTTCGTCCCACTGATACCTTCATAAGTAACTGACTCACCACCAAATACATTCTCTCCCATACGAGGTTTCACATAGGCAAGCCGTCTACTAGAAGGGAGGACAATGAAGAGCATTCCACTTTGATAGATAAATTTAATGCCGTGTGTCTCTGTGGGAGTCTTTTGCTTAACACAAGTTTTTACCGCACGGTCAACATCCCACCACAATTTTGTAATATTGGGATTGGATTGTCTCCAAGCCGTTACAAGGGGCTGAAGTTCCTCTTCTTCAATTCCCATCTCCAAAGCACCCATTGATTTTAATGCTCCAATAGATCCACCGTAACCAAGGGCAAGTTCAGCAATTTTTCCTTTCTGGCGAAGGTGACCGTTCACACCATGCTTTTCAACAGGTACATTAAACATCTGAGAGGCACTGGCACAGTAGATATCACCGCCATTTTGGAATACATCTATTCTCCATTTTTCACCCGCAAGCCAAGCAATGACGCGAGCCTCAATCGCTGAAAAATCTGCCACAATGAACTTCATACCTTCTCGCGGTATAAAAGCAGTACGGATAAGTTCCGACAGTACCTCTGGGATTGAATCATAGAGTAAAGTAAGAGCATCAAAGTTTCCGCTTCGAACTAAAGCACGAGCCTGTTCCAAATCAGGCATATGGTTTTGAGGGAGATTTTGTAGTTGAATAAGCCTGCCCGAAAACCTACCAGTTCTGTTTGCTCCATAAAACTGAAACATTCCTCTTGCACGACCATCATTACATACTGCATTCTCCATTGCCGTGTATTTTTTTATCGATGATTTTGCAAGTTGCTGACGAAGTTCCAAAACGGTGCCTAGTGGTTCAGGTGCTGTCTTTAACATCTCAGCAACTGCTTTTTTACCAAGACTATCTGTTTCCAATCCGTTATCAGCAAGCCATTCTTTCATTTGTTGTACGGAGTTTGGATTCTCTAAATTAGTTATATCCTGCATTAAAGCCATTAGCTTTTCCCGCGACTGTTCATCCATCTTGACGGCTTGTTTTACAAAAGCCATGTCAATAGCGATACCACGATCATTGATTTTCTGGTCAAGATGATATTCTGACCATATATTCTCTGGAAGCGGGAATTTAGATAGTCTCTGCTGTATTGACATCTCGGTTTCCACATCACGAAGGTTATATGCTTTAAACCGCTCCCATTTATCTAAGTCGTGTTTTGGCAGATTACGAACTCGTCCTCCGTTTGATTTAGTAGGGGAGCAAGGTGTACAGAAATATTTAATGAGGTCTTTGCCTTCCGTCAATTTTTGTTTTTCCAATCCTAAGACTGCACCGACACCTTCAAGAGAAAGCGGAAGTCCCATATAAGCCGACCATACCATTGAACATTTCCAGGATGTAGGGTCAAGATAATCTGCCAGGTTAAGCCATTTTGATAGGCAAACACGCTCAAACATAGCATTAAAGGCCCATTTGGTAACAGAATTATCCATAAGAGCATTGATTATTTCATTTGGAATTTTCTCTCCACAGGCAAGATCAACCACCTGAACTGCACCGCCATCAACCGAATAACCAAACAACAGAATTTCAAAATCATCACTCTCGGCATAACGATAGACTCCGGACTTCTGAAGATTGACACTGCTATAGGTCTCTAAATCTAAAGATAAACTGTTTATTTTAGCCACGAATATAACCTCCCAACTTTTATGCGACTAATAGTTGTTGGGGAGACCTTGTATTTATCCGCTATCTCTTTTCCAGTAAATCCACAGATCAACCTAAAACGAATATCGTATACATCTTCTATACTCAGTTTCCTCCAACTCTTTCCTTGGCGATAAACATCAAGGATATTATCAGTCCTGGTTCCATACCTCAAATTTGATAATCTATTATCTTGTGGATTGCCGTTTATATGCAAAACCTCTGTTCCTTCTGGTGGCTCTCCTACGAATACTTTCATAACTAATTGGTGAACCGGTATACCATTGCTACCACGTCTTAAAACAACAGATTGATGACCATCTTTACAATACCTTCCTGGTTTTAATATCCTTTCTGGCACAGTTCTAAGGAAAGGCTGTCTAGTATACCGATTTCTGCTCATAACTTTTCTTTTAAGGCTTTTAATTCTCCCTTCAGAACTAACTTGATATTCTCCTTCGTATCTAGGGATATCTCTCCATACTTCTATATCCATTTAATGACCGCCCTTTCCAATGCAAACGAGGTAGCAGAAGAACAACTTCCACCACCCCGTTTGTATTCATACTTTAGCTGTTATGCTAGAAAATCATCATCTTCAATTGTGGTGAAATCATCAGCCGCATTGGTTCTTCCACCTAAAGGCTCTCCATCTCTAATCTTTTGGATGTTACCAAGTCCACAGGCCACACCCTTATTACCATTAGAGTTAAAAGCATAGAAATTCAGGGATACTCTTGCATAACAACCGCTGTAAACCTCGTTGCGATCCAGAATAGGCTTGACTGCTTTATCAACAATCTGAGGCGGAGTAGTGCTGTTGGCATTTACGAAATAATGTCCTTTATAAGCCTCATCATCTCGTTCTACATCACCATCTCGAAGCGGCAGCTTGATAGCAGCCTTATTGGGTTTTTTGCCGCCAAACTTTGCAATGCCCTCTTCAATAGCTGCATCAACTGCTGCATTGATGGCATTAATGGTTTCCTTATCCGATTTAGGAATCAATACCGATACACTATACTTTTCTGCCCCACCATTGATGGATACCGGTTCCCAGCCATGGAAGTAGCTGAGACGTGTGTTTACACCAGTAATAACCTTCGTTCTGTTTTTATTATTCATATTCACATTCCTCCGTTATTTCGTTAAATTCGTTTTTTGCATTAGATACGTTCATAGCCGGACGCTTATCCGATAGCGGGACCAGAGTCGGCTTTCCCGGTGGCTTGTATATAAGATCACCGAGTATCTTCTCAAATTTTGATTTGCCCATCAGCCTTTCCATTTCCGTAAGAGTGATGAGACTCTGACGAAAGATATCTTTATAACCGTTTGCTTTGGCTACTTCAGCCACAGCATCTTCATCTTTGTATTTGCGGACAGATCTGCCCTCAACAACCTTAAAACCATGCCACTCTTTACCGTGATTAACAGCTGCATCGGTGGCATATGCAATGATTTCATTTGCCCATTTCGTAAGGTCGGACAGTTTAGATAGGACTTCCTCGATTTCAGAGTCCGTAAGTAGTGGAGGTAGTTTAAACTCCGATTGTGCCAATTTCAGTTTTTCCTCAGCCCTAGCACGGCATTTAACTGCCGCTCGGCAGAAAGTACACCACTCACCCGGAAGATACTCGCCTTCACCGTCATAAGCTTTTTTAGCCTTTGGTTTTAGTTCTTTTTCAGCCCAAGCTTTTAAATCCTCTACCCGGATTGTCCATGTGCTGACATTCTCTCTGCGTGGCTGGAAAATAGTCATGGAAACTTCCTCGATGTCGTACAAACTATCGTAAATTTCTAAAGCACCCAATGCGTACAACTTCATCTGCGGATTGTCCACCGCATCTACCAATACTCCCATACCATACTTGAAATCGATAATGTGAAGTTTCTTATCTGCAATAATGATGCAGTCACCAGTTCCAAAACCCTGTGGAACATAGCAAGAAAAATCAAGACGCTGTTCGATTAGTATTAAAGGGTCTGTGCAGCTCTGCTTTGCCAGCTCAAGCTGTTCCATTACAAATTCCACATAGGCATCACTGTGTTCTTCCATCTCATCGGAGTTATAAACTGAGACAGGACGCTTACTTCTCATGTGAAGTGCTTTTTTAAGTTTATGTTCGCAGAGAGCATGGGCGGCGGTGCCTTCAGCGGCTGCACTGGATTCGTTATTTACAAACTCCAGTTCCAATCGTGCAGACGGAAGGCAATTCAGCCACCTATGGGCGCCTGATGCGGAAAGAACTGCATGATCACTCATTCCCAAGTACCTCCGCATCTTTCAACATATCTGCATAATGTTTCTTGTCAACTTCGCTTAATTTAGAGCCACCGTATTTTTGGATGATTTCTCTCACTTGGGCAGTAAGACCAGCTTGACTCTTCTCAGCGAGTTTTGCTCTGACTTCCTCCAGAGTGATTTCCTTTTTATTTGGTTCAGGCTCTTTTACAGTTGTAGTCGGTTCTTTTGTTTCGACAGGTTCATTGCCCGCCATTACATCAGCAACCGCTTGTATGCTGTCTGCCAAAGAGCGCATATCGGAAACCACATCAAGGAGTAGCTTGATCTTGCTCATGGCTTATTCCTCCTTCCTTAATCTCACTGATGGCGAGTTCCTGTACGGTGTCACCCGGAACAAGAATGGTCAGTTTCTGCTTATCACCAAGTAAGAAACGCAGGAAACGCTCCCTAATGGTGACGTTTCGACAGGAAACAATCCCACCAGACTGTGGTTTTTTTGAAACACTGATTTTCAAGTTGTGCTTCATGTATTCACCTCTTTCCGAGAGCGTTTATGTGCTGCCCTCTAACTATTAGCCGTGGCAAGAGGGGAAAGTTGAGGATTTGGGATAGATTTTTTTGAAATTCTTTTTAGCTGTATCTAAACGGTGGGAAATGGCACTTACACTTACTCCCTCACGTTCTGCATACTCCGTTACCGAAACACCATCCAAAACTATAGCAATCAGTAACTCAGCTTGTTTTTCCTTGAGAGCCTTGCGAATAATTTCACAGAGGTATTCATACTCTTCTTTTTTCTCTCTAGCCATTTCATCTGAGTAGTCAGGGAAGTAATCCATATGGTCGGTAGCATCTTCGGACTCATCATCTTTGCGGAATGGTTTTTTGGGCATCCCTCTGTGTCTATCAAATTTATGCCAGTTATTGTACTCGGGCTTGTTAAAACGCTCGTCCATAATCTCCTGTGGCGAACGGCGGGTTATAGTTTCCTTATCTTCGGCACAGGATAGCCTGTCCTCGTAATCTGCATCAATCATTAAGGTGAAATCCTCGTCTGGTACCTCTAAATAGATAGATTTGTTTTCGTGCTGAATTCTAATTTTCATATTCTGGCTCCTTTCAAAAATGAAAAGAGCCGAGTATGAAAACTACATAAAAAGCCGAGTGTACGAAACACAAATGGCCGGATGATTACGAATTTGCGTTTCGTAAATCATCCGGCCATTTGGTAGCTCACACTCGGCTCCATTGCTCGGTATGTTTCTTATTTCTTTTTAGAACGTTTGGTTTGTACCAATGCACTAGCAGCTACAGATTTTATCTTCGAGCTAGTTCTTCCATCTCTCAATAGAGCGGAAGCCTTACTAGCTACAGATTTAGATGTTTGTTTACAAGAATGTTTTGCCATGCTATTCACCCCCTTACATTAAAATTTATATGTTTAAGCCGTTTTAACAGCGGACTTAACACAAGGGATTTTAACTAACTTATTGCAGTGAGGACATTTCAACTCAATGTAGATTTTCTCTTTAGGTAATTCAGAGATGTCACACGCTCTTTTACCACAAACTGGACACTTTAGTTTTTTATTCATAAATATCTCCACCTCTCCCTATGTAACAAACACGCTTGTTCGCTTATTTACTACACCATGGTTAAAAAATATGGAAATGTACAATAAACTGCACATTTCCAGTGCTAACAACAAAAATATTCTTCAATTGAGCATGGGTCACGTGAAATTAGGTTCAATGTCTGTAGTCTATATTTCATTGGTGTATAATTTACGCTAAACAAACCTGCCATTTCACTAATAATGTCATTAACTCTATAATTAAGTGGTAAAGGTCTATCAGGTAATGTGCTACAACCTAATTTTTCTTTAAAAATATTATTAACCGCCTCTCGAGGCATTAAAAAAGCTGCTGCACAATAATTTGCCTGATATTCAATAATTTCTATTGCTGTCATATTCCTTCGGTTTCCTGTTTCTGCACGGAAAGCTTTCTTCTCGCAGAAATGCTGATATTTAGCTGCTCTGTTATTGAAACATTTCTTATGAAGCCGTTGATGAAAACACTCATGGACTACTGTGAAATTTTCAATTCCTGGGTTATTTCCCTCCGAGATTGTCCTATCAATCAATATTGTTCCAGCATACACTGGTATTTTGGTTGGCATCATTCCTTTTTCATAATGATCGCTTGGCCATGCCCACCAATAGCCATCGTTATATGCAGTCATTCCTAAATAAGTACCGTCAGGAGAAAGATAAACCCAATCGGGTGTACATCCGATTGAATCAACCAAATCATATACGTCGATAGGTTTAGGTTTTACCAACCTTTCTGCATCAAACTCCTGATTTAATTTATTGGCTTCTTGCTCTAATTGCGTTGGCGAATACTTATAATAGATCACGGATTTTTATCTCCTTTTTCCTTAGCCTCTAACATTTCTATAACCTTCGACCAATCGTCTTCATCAGCATTGATATCACGTGCTTTACGTAACGCAACGCGTAGTGTATCGTTACCCATTATATATTCTGGTAAGTCAGGAGAAACCGTGTTCTCTTTCGCTAAAGCTGCTAAATCAAATAATTTGTTCGTTTCGCTTTCGGTAAGACTTAATGCTTCAGATATCTTATAGATTTTTTCCTTGTCTGGCGGATAACGTCTACCCTTTTCAATATCGCTCATGTAAGCAGGAACAATATCTAGAATTTCAGCTAGCTTGCGTAAGTTAATCCCTTTTTCAAGCCTTTTTTCTTTTACATATTCTCCAAATTGTGTATCCATAATAATCCTCCTTATACGAAATAAGCTTGTTCGCTAATTCCTAACATTATTATATATACAACTTATCCCTAAGTCAACCCCTTTTTCATAAAAAATTACAGAAATTATCCACAATAAATAATCCCTGGGTTTTAGTATTTAGAATTTTATTTTAATAATTCGCTTTTACAGATTTTTTGTTTACATTTTGAAAATAAATATTGCTGTTTTCGGAATAAATGCTATAATACTAAGTGTGCATTTATACATAACATAAACTGACGAATGAGAGGTGTAAGTAAATGGAAGTCAGTTACAAGAAACTTTGGAAACTCCTAATAGATAAAGATATGAAGAAAAAGGATCTACGAGCAGCAACTGGCTTAAGTACAACTACACTTGCCAAGCTTGGTAAGAATGAAAATGTCAGTACAGATATTCTCGTAAAAATATGTACAGCTTTAGAATGTGATATAGGAGATATTATGGAAGTCGTTGAAGATGAATAATCTCCCACAAACTAAGATTAATACACATTAAAATTTGAGATTCAGATAAGGAGATTAGATATAATGGACCAACAAACTTATAATTCATTGAAATCATTTATATGGGGTATTGCTAATGACTGCCTAGTGGACGTATATGATGTAGGTGATTATCGCAAAATTATTCTACCAATGTTGGTTATCCGCAGATTTGATGCTGTACTTGAACCTAAACATGATGCGGTAATGGCGATGAAAAAAAAGATGGAATCGAAAAGTAGTATAGCAGATATCGACCCTGTTTTGTGCAGAGTAGCCGGGCAAGCTTTTTGTAATAAATCTGAATATATTTTGAAAGACTTGAAATCTCGTACTAACCAACAGCAACTAAAAAATGATTTCATTAATTATTTAGATGGCTTTTCAAAAAATGTACAAGAAATCATCGATAAATTTCATTTTAGAAATCAAATTAATAGGTTGTCTGAGCAAGATAGACTAGGATTACTAATTGAGAAATTTGTTGATCCAAGGATTAACCTGAGCAATCAACCTGTTTTAAACGATGACGGAAGTGTTCGTTTGCCTGCTCTTGATAATCATACGATGGGTACCCTTTTTGAAGAAGTTATCCGTATGTTTAATGAAGAAACTAATATAACAGATGCAGGACGACATTTTACACCTAGAGATATTGTTGAACTAATGGCAGATCTCGCATTTGTCCCTGTCCAGGATCAGATTCAGAGTACAACTTATCGTATATATGATGGTGCCTGCGGTACTGGCGGCATGCTAACTGTAGGTGAACAGCGCATACATGAACTTGCAGAGAAAGCCGGTAAAAAGGTTTCTATAAAGTTATTTGGTCAGGAAAATGCAGATGAAACTTATGCGATTGCCTGCGCAGATATGCTAGTAAAAGGTGAAGGTAGCCAGGCAGATAATATATATTTTGGCTCAACAATTTCTAATGATGGTTTTCCTCGTGAAGAATTTGATTTTATGCTATCAAATCCTCCGTTTGGAACCTCGTGGAAGGCTGAACTTAAAGCATGGGGGGATATTAAAAAGGATGATATTACCGATCCTCGGTTTATTATTAATTATGACGGTAATCCTAATTATTCCTTATTACCAGACATCGGTGATCCTCAGATGTTGTTTCTTGCAAATAATATAAGCAAAATGAAAACAACAACCGAACTTGGTAGTCGTATTGTTGAAGTTCACAACGGTTCTTCACTGTTTACAGGAAAAGCAGGAACTGGTCCAAGTAATCTTCGACGTTATATTATTGAAAATGATATGCTGGAAGCAATTGTTGCACTTCCAGAGAAGATGTTTTACAACACACCGATTAATACTTATCTGTGGGTAGTAACAAATAAAAAAGCTAAAGAACGTAAAGGTAAAGTTCAGTTGATCGATGCTACTTCCTTGAAATCAACACTAAGAAAAAATCTTGGTGATAAGAGTTGTGAAATCACTTCAGAGATTCGTACTAAGATTGTGGAATTATACCTTTCCTTTACAGAAGCTGATGAAACATATAGCAAAGTTTTTGATAACGAGGAATTTGCATATTACTCCGTAGATATTCTACGTCCGCTTCGTTTGCGAGTTGATGTTACCGAAGACAAGCTTGAATTGTTAAGGCAAGAAGCAAAAGACGAGCCACTATATCGTTTAATGTGCAAGATGAAAGATGATGTAGGC
This sequence comes from uncultured bacterium, assembly GCA_905215155.1. GTDB lineage: Bacteria > Bacillota > Clostridia > Lachnospirales > Lachnospiraceae > Lacrimispora > Lacrimispora sinapis. Next base: position 53,721 of record CAJMPJ010000006.1, read on the forward strand.
AATGATCCAATATTAGATTATAACAAGTTTATAGTTGATGTTGAAAAGGCTATTAGTAATAGTAACGTTAAGCTAACGGCAAAGCGAATTAAGACTATTCGAAATTACTTCACTACAGTTGATGAACTAGCCGAGCCAGTAGAGGACAATAAAGGTGGATACGAGCCTAACAAGGAATTAAAAGATAATGAACAAATTCCCTATAAATATGAGGGAGGTATTGAAGCCTTCTTTAATAACGAAATTTTGCCGTATGTCCAAGATGCGTGGATAGATGAAAACTCAATCACTCTAGGCTACGAGCTTAGCTTTACAAAGTATTTTTACAATCCAATTGAATTGCGAGAAGCAGCTGATATTATTGCAGACATTAAGAAAATAGAATCTAATACAGACGGCTTATTGGCATCAATTGTGCAACTTTCTGGGGGAGGTGAGCATTAATGTTAATACCTTATGAGAAATACAAAAATGCTAATTTACCGTGGCTTGACGTTATACCAGAACATTGGGACTTTTTACGTAATAAGAATGTTTTTACCGATAAAAAAAATACTGTTGGTTCGGAATTCAACAGATTTACATTGCTATCATTAACTAAAGGTGGCGTTATAGCAAGAGACATTAGTTCGGGTAAAGGGAAATTTCCAAAAGACTTTAATAGCTATAAAATTGTAGAGCCAGGTGACATGATTTTTTGTTTATTTGATATTGACGAAACTCCAAGAACAGTTGGGCTATCAAGTTTAAGTGGCATGATAACTGGTGCATATAATGTTTTTCAAGTTAAAAACAATAATCCACACTACACTTACTATTATTATTTAGCTCTTGATAATTTGAAAGCACTAAAACCGCTATATACAGGTCTTAGAAAAGTAATTGGATTGTCAACTTTCATGGCAACAAAACTTCCCATTCCGCCTCGCTTCGAGCAAGACCAAATTGTCCGTTTCCTAGATTGGAAAACGACAGATATAGCGAGATATATTAAGGAAAAAAAGAAAGAAATTACGTATTTAACAGAATTAAAAAATTCTCTTATTTTTCATGCGGTTACCAAAGGATGTCGCCCCAATGCAAAAAAGATGAGTCAGCAAAAATGGATTGGGGATATTCCTGTTCACTGGGATGAAAAGATGCTTTTTCAGTGTGCTACAGAGCAAAACATCTCAAACAAGAATGTCCATAACCAAAATTTGCTATCTCTTAGCTATGGAAAGATTATCAATAAGGATATAAATACCACGGCTGGCCTACTACCTGCATCCTTTGACACATATCAGATAATCCATAAAGGAAATATTATCCTGCGTTTAACTGATTTGCAAAACGACCATAAAAGTTTAAGAGTAGGCCTTTCAGCTCAAACAGGTATAATTACATCAGCATACACATGTCTAAAACCAAGAGAGAATGTGCTTTCTGAGTACCTTTACCTGCTATTACATTCGTATGATGTGAGCAAATTGTTTTACGGAATGGGTGGCGGTGTTCGGCAAAGCATCGGCTACAACGATATTCGAAGAATGACCGTTCTGTTACCTCCAAAAGAAGAACAAGAAGAAATTGTATCCTATTGTCTGGAAGTAAAAGAAAAAATTGATTTGTTGATTGATAGTATTAAAAGTGAAATCGGCTATCTTGAAGAACTAAGAACCAAAACAATAGTAGATGTGGTTACCGGTAAAGTTGATGTCCGCAGTGTGTATATTCCAGAATACGAAGTGATAACGAACGGTGAATTTGATGACGATGATGAAGCAGACACTAACGATGAATCAGATGAAGAAATTTTATGTGAGGAGGTCGTTGTTTAATGCACACCAATACAAAGGAAAATGGTTTTGAAACCCTTATTGTGAACTGGTTTGTTCAAAAAAATCATTATGAACAAGGTTTAAACTCTGATTTCAATCAGGATTATGCAATTGATGAGGCGCGCTTATTCCGCTTTCTCGTTAATACACAAGCAGAAGTGATGAAAGAACTTCATATTTTGGACAGTGCAGCTGAAAAGAAAAAATTCCTCGACCGCCTCAGCAAGAAGATTTCTGACGATGGTGTTGTTGAGATTTTACGTAAGCCGTTTAAATACAAACATAAAAGTTTAGATTTATATATGGTTTTGCCTTCTGATGGGAATAAAAGAGCTTCAGAACAATATGAAAAGAACATATTTAGTGTAACACGACAATTGCAATATTCTAAGCAACATAGCCGTCGTGCACTTGATATGACTATTTTCTTAAACGGATTACCGATTATGACTTTTGAGCTTAAGAACCAGCTCACTAAACAAAATGTCCAGGATGCAATACACCAATATAAAACTGATCGTGAACCATCAGAACTTATTTTTACTTTTAAACGTTGTCTTGTTCATTTTGCAGTCGACGATAACGAGGTCTATATGTGTACCGAACTAAAAAAGGAGAAATCCTGGTTTCTGCCTTTTAATAAAGGTTATAACGATGGTGCGGGTAACCCTCCAAATCCGAGCGGAATAAAAACAGACTATCTTTGGAAAGAAATTCTTACCAAGGGAGAGCTTTCAAATATATTAGAGAACTACGCACAAGTAGTCTGCGAGGAAGATGAAGAAACAAAGAAAAAAACCTATAAACAAATTTTTCCACGATATCATCAATTACAAGTTGTTAAATCCCTTTTGGCTGAGGCAGCACATCAAGGGGTCGGTCAGCGTTATTTGATTCAACATAGTGCAGGCAGCGGTAAATCCAATTCTATTGCATGGCTTGCCCACCAGCTTGTTACGTTGAAAAATGCAGATGGATATGTGTTTGATACCGTCATTGTAGTTACCGATCGTATTAACCTAGACAAGCAAATTAAAAATACGATTCGCCAATTCATGCAGGTCTCCTCTACGGTTGGTTGGGCCAAGGATTCATCTGAATTGAAAAAACTACTTGATGAGGGTAAAAAAATTATAATCACAATTGTGCATAAGTTTCAATTTATTTTAGACGACATTACTAATGTCCACAAAAATAGCAAGTTCGCCATAATTATTGATGAGGCCCATTCCAGTCAAAATGGCAGTCTCTCTGCTAAGATGAATATTGTTCTTTCTGGTAATGTTTATAACGAAGATGATACACTTGAAGATAAAATCAATAGTTTAATCGAAGGTAAAAAGATGGCCTCTAACTCCAGCTATTTTGCCTTTACTGCTACACCAAAAAACAAGACACTTGAGATGTTCGGTATGCCTTTAGTCGATGAGAATGGTAAGCCAGTCTACAACGAGGACGGTACAAGAAAAGCAAGACCACATTATATTTATACGATGAAACAAGCTATTGAGGAAAAATTTATTTTGGACGTATTAAAATATTATACTCCATACCAAAGTTATTATCATATTATCAAAACCGTGGAGGATGACCCTCTATTTGATAAAAAACGCGCTCAAAGCCGTCTTAAGTACTTCGTTGAATCAAATGAATTTGCTATTGAAGAAAAAGCAAATATTATGGTAGAACATTTTCATACTGATGTACAAATGAAAATTGGTGGTAAAGCTAGGGCTATGGTTGTGACTAGTGAAATCAAACGAGCTATAGAATATTATCATGCAATTAATCGTTCTTTAAAAGAACGTAAAAGTCAATATAAAGCCATAATAGCATTTTCCGGTGATGTTGTTTGGGAAGGGCAAACAGTAAACGAAGCTACACTCAATGGTTTTCCTAGTACAAAAATAGAAAAAATGTTTAAGAAAGAACCGTATCGCTTTTTAATTGTTGCCAATAAATTTCAAACAGGTTACGATGAGCCTCTGCTACATACCATGTATGTAGATAAAAAACTTGCAGATATTAAAGCCGTACAAACACTATCTAGGCTTAATCGATCCTATAATGGTAAAAACGATACATTTATTTTAGACTTTGCAAATGATCCAGAAGATATCAAGAGTGCATTTGAAAAGTATTATAAAACCACTATTCTTTCTGGTGAAACAGATGTAAACAAACTAAATGATTTGATTGATGAAATGGAGCCTTTGCAGGTCTATACAAAACAACAAGTTGATACTTTTGTAGAGTTATATCTTAATAATGCCGAAAGAGAAAAACTAGATCCAATACTAGACTCCTGTGTAGAAAATTATAAAAGCTTAGAAACAGAAGAACAAATCTTATTCAAGAGCAGTGCCAAGAGATTTGTTCGTACTTATAACTTCCTATCTGCTATATTGCCATACGGCTCTGTTGATTGGGAGAAGTTATCTATATTTTTAAATCTTCTCATTAACAAGCTACCAAGACCAAATAATGAGGATGATCTATCAGAAGGCATCTTAGAAAGTGTAGATTTAGAAAGTTACCGAGTAGTTGCACAGGAAACCATGTCAATTACCCTTGCAGATGAAAATACTGAAATTGATCCAGTACCAGTAAGCACTGATGTAGGAATACACGTTCCGGAATTAGATACACTGACACACATTCTTCAAACTTTCCATGATATATGGGGTGATTGTGATTGGACAGATGAGGATCGAATTCGCCGTCAAGTTGCTGATTTACCAGATATCGTTAGCCGAGATGAAGCTTACCAAAACGCCATGAAACACTCTGACGCTCAAAATGCACGTGACGAAAGTGATCGTGCTACAATTGAAGCAATTATGAATACAATCTCAACTGGCATGGAACTGTATGAAGCATTTGAAAGTGATAAACGTAATAAAAATAATCAATCCTTTAAGAAGTGGTTGTTGGATATGGTCTTTAATGCAACATACAGACCAAATACTCACAAAGATCAATCTAGTGAGAAGGAATAAGAACATTAAAAAGATACATCTATCCTATCTCCTCAACCCCAATAAAAAAGCTAATCTGTCAACTCAACCCTATCGCTTTCAGGGTAGTTGATATGTTTCCTCAAAGAATAAAAATAAGGGGTTCCCGACATTAACATCCTTGGCAAAGTAGCCGCGAGAAAAGTTCAATGTCAGGAAATCCTTTATTTATCAGCGTTTGAGTAGCCCCTATTTCTCCACCCTTGACATCAAGACAACACACTCAACATGCCCAGTCTGCGAAAACATATCACACCCCCGCACCTTCACCACCTCATACCCTCTCTCCCCCAAATACTTAAGATCCCGTGCCAAAGTAGCGGAATCGCAGCTTACATACACCACCCTTTTCGGTGCCATCTTCACGATAGTATCAAGGCACACCTCATCGCATCCTTTTCTGGGAGGGTCCACGACAATTACATCTGCATAGATCCTATTCTTCTCATACTGTTCCGGCAACACCTCTTCGGCTTTCCCCACGAAGAATTCCACATTCCCGATCCCGTTGAGCTTTGCGTTCTCCCTTGCGTCTTCAATAGCCTGAGGCACGATCTCCACTCCATAGACTTTCTTCGCCTTCTTTGCAAGGAACAGGGAAATGGTTCCGATGCCGCAGTAAAGATCCCAGACGGTTTCATCCCCGGTAAGACCGGCATATTCAAGGGCTGTGCCGTAGAGTTTTTCTGTCTGCACCGGATTTACCTGATAGAAGGACAGAGGGGAAATGCGGTATTTCACGTCCCCGATATAATCCGTTATATACCCTGGTCCGTATAGATTCTCCACCTGGGTTCCCATAATCACATTGGTCTGATCCCGGTTGATGCTAATCGAAATGCTTTTCATACCAGGAATTTCCAACAGGCTTTTAACCAGCTCCTCACTGTGAGGAAGGCTTTTTCCATTGATCACCTGGCATACCATCAGTTCGCCCGTTTTAAAGCCTTTGCGGATCAGGGTGTGGCGCATCAACCCTTTGTGGGTCTCTTCCTCATAAGGACGAAGTCCATGGCGCTCCATATGGGACTTGATCCGTTTTAAGATTTCCTGGTTCTCTTCTATTCCCAGCAGACAGTCCCCGCAGGCGATGATGGAATGGGTACGGCCTGCGTAAAAGCCGGCGACAAAATTTCCTTCCTTATCCGTTCCCCAGGGAAACTGTGCTTTATTCCGGTATCTCCAAGGCTCCTCCATTCCCATAATCGGAAGCATGGGAACTTCTGAAAAGCCGCCGATCCTGACTAAGTTGTTCCATATCTTTTTTTCTTTATAGCGGAGCTGTTCGGCATAATTCATGGCCTGAAGCTGACAGCCCCCGCACTGTCTTGCCACCGGACATTTGGGTACCACACGGTTTTCAGACTTCTTTTTTATGTGCTCCAATCTGGCAAAACCGTATGATTTCTTCACCTTCATTACCTTTGCCTCTACCTGATCTCCAATTACCGTATCCTTAATAAACCAGGTAAATCCATCGGTCTTTCCGATGCCCTCTCCGGTCTCACTCATATCTTCAATGATCAACTCAATTTTGTCATTTTTCTTCCACTCTGACATAACATCCTCCATTTGTACAGAACCGCGTTTAAATGGCCAACGCCTTATTTCATTTCCATTCCTGCACCGCTGGTTCCTCTTAACGTATTGTATCTTTTTTTCGGGGAAGAAGCAAGACAACCTTTTTTCGTTCTCCGAAATAATAAAAACCGGGAGCTGACGGCGGGAAGAATGGATTGGCCATTCTTTCCACCGTCAGCTCCCGGAAATTTATCTGCCTTTTCCGTTGGCTTTTTCCATATGGATATTTTTACCTTTGATCTTTACATCTTTCATGGCTTTCAGTACAACGTCTGCACTTTCTCTTGGAACCTCTACAAATGTATATTTGTCATACATGTCGATGCTTCCTACCATTTTACCAGGCATTCCGGATTCTCCGGCAATGGCGCCCAGGATGTCTCCAGGCTTTACGTTCTGGTTCTTTCCGATGTTGATGAAGAGACGTGCCATATCATCTCTTTCTCTGGAAGAATCCCCTCTTCCACGGCCGTTTGAATTTCTTGAGCGTCCGCGGCCGCTGTTTCCAAAGTAGTTATCCAGATCGTCAAGAGAGCGTGGCTCTCTGGTGTCGATCACATCTTCATTTTCCTCACCCATCATCATCTTCAGCAGTGCAGCTGCCAGATCCAGGGAGGTGTAATCTTCTTCTAAAAGCTTTTTCTCGATGATGTTTACCATCTTGCTTAAATCGGTATCGCCAATCGTATCGGCTACACTCTCTAAAATCTTGTCTACCTTGATGGCAGTTACATCATTTAAAGAAGGAATGGCCTGAGGTACGATCTTGGTCTTGCAGTAACGCTGGATGTCACGAAGCTTGTAGACTTCCTTACCTACCACAAAGCTGAATGCAATTCCTTCCCGGTTTGCACGTCCGGTACGGCCGATTCTGTGCACATAGTACTCATCATCCTGGGGAAGGTCGTAGTTGAATACCGCTTCTACGTCGTCTACGTCGATTCCACGGGCTGCTACGTCGGTAGCCACTAAGATCTCCGTCTTACCGTTACGGAAGCTGTTCATGACCCTGTCACGCTGTATCTGCTTTAAGTCACCATGAAGCCCCTCGGCGAAATAGCCGCGGCCCTGAAGTGCCTGTACCAGTTCGTCTACCTGTTTTTTGGTGTTACAGAAGGCAACGGAAAGCTTTGGTGCGTACATGTCTAACAGACGGCACATAACTTCCACCTTGCTCTTTGGCTTCACTTCATAATAGTACTGGGTTACCTTCGGAACAGTCAGTTCTTTCTTCACAACTTTTACAGTCACCGGCTCCTGCTGGAACTTTCTCGCGATATCCATAATGGCGGGCGGCATGGTTGCAGAGAACATGACGGTCTGGCGTTCTTCGGGAAGCTGGCTTAAAATGGTTTCCATATCTTCCAAAAATCCCATGTTCAGCATCTCATCTGCTTCATCCATCACTACGGTGTGGACAAAATCAAATTTCACGGTTTTGCGGCGCATATGATCCATAACACGTCCGGGAGTACCGATGATGATCTGGGTTCCGTCCTTCAAAGAACGGATCTGTTTCACAATGTCCTGTCCGCCGTAAATTGGCAGGATTTTTACACCATGCATATATTTACCAAGCCTGCGGATCTCATCTGCTACCTGAATTGCAAGTTCTCTGGTAGGACAGAGAGCAACCGCCTGAAGCTTCTTTACCTTAGGGTCAATTTTCTGTAACAGGGGAATACCAAAGGCTGCGGTCTTACCGGTTCCTGTCTGAGCCTGACCGATGATATCTCTTCCTTCTACCTGGACCGGAATTGCCTGGGCCTGGATCGGGGATGCCTCTTCAAATCCCATATCTGCTACAGCCCGCAGAATTCTTTCATCTAACTGTAATTCATCAAATCTCATTGTTTCCATAAATGATTAATTCCTTTCTCATGGCCTGCCGGGTTCCCATGTTGCCGACGGCCGCGCACACACATTCGCAAACAAAACGAGAGGTATCAGGCACGTTTCAGACCTTCATCCTCTCGTTTCACACAAAAGTAAACTATAGCAGATTTTTTTTTGAGTGTCAAGGGCTGCGACTTGGTTTTTTCTTTGTCTTATATAAAATACAGCAGCTTTTCACTGGTAATTTCTTCCACTCCACTTCAGAATGGAAAAGACCCTCCCGGCATAGATCCTGGACTTTTATTCCAGTTTCGCCGGAAAGGCCTATTTAATTAGGAAACTTCTCGTTCTCAATCATTCCCGTACAGCTGATGAACCACTCCGGCAATCAGCTTTGCTGTGCCTGTAACTCCAAGGAGTGAGGAGTCGATCATAAGATTCATATGCTCCGGATCATTTGGAAGATATCCAGAGTATTTTTTATGATACGCATTTCTGGCTTTGTCAACAGACTGAATCATCTTTTTCGCCTCAGCAGCCGTCATGCCGAGAGAATTCACACAGTTCTCCACCCGTTTCGGATAAGGAGCGTAAATAAAGATGTTCATATTGTTCTTTTTATTCTCTAAAATGTAGTTGGAACATCTACCCACAATGATGCAGCTGGAGGCTTTTGCCAGATCCAGAATGATATCCTTTTGCACATCGAAAATAATATCCTGCATATAGTCTTCATCGGTTCCAAGGGGAAACATGTGGGAAATCAGAAGATGCTTCGACTTCTCCTCTTCATCACTAACCGTAGAAACGGGAAGGTTCAGTTTTTTTGCAACCTCTTCCACAATATCACGGTCGTAAAATTTTACTCCCAGCTCCTTGGAAAGCTCCCTGGCAATGGGGCCTCCCATGCTTCCGAACTCACGGGCAATCGTGATTGTAAACTTTTCCATTCAAAAAGTTCCTCCCTAACCAGTTACAATGGTTTTCTGGTAACGCCTTACCACGCTGCTCAATGCAAAGCAGATGGTGAAATAACAAAGGGCTTCAAAGGCAAACAGCATGATCATGCCCCTCACATCGTAAATACTTCCAAGTACAACGGAACTGTTTCTCATAAACTCCGCCACATCGACCATCTTTAAGAATGAGGTATCCTTGATGATTGTGATGACCTGACTCAAAAGGGCCGGAATGACCTTTCTATAGGTCTGGGGAAGTATGATATACCAGAGAGTCTGAAAAAAACCGAATCCCTGTGACTGGGCGCCTTCAAACTGGCCCTTGGGAATGGAATTTAAGCCTCCCCGGAATATCTCCGCCATAACAGCTGAAGTGAACAGCGATATAGCGAATACCGATACTCCTACTTTATTCCCTTTGACCGTAAAATAGATCCAAAGAATCCATAAAAGGTTTGGCGTACATCGGAAAAACTCCGTATAAATGGCTACCAGGGCCCCTGCCCATTTCCATTTGCCGGAGGCATAGGTTCGGATCAGGGCCAGAATCGTACCGAAAAATATGCTGATGATCGTTGCAAATACCGCGATCATCACCGTCATCTGCAATCCCTTCATCATAAAGATCACATTTGCCGGAGTAAATATCTGGTGAAATAATTCTATCATACGGCCTCCTCATTTGCTGAAATATCTAGCTTTTTTGCAGTTGGCAGCCGCATGGAACGAATCTCCAAATATCGGGCAAGCCTTGCTAACGGGAAACAGATGATGAAATACAGGAAAGCACTGGTAAAGTACGCCTGTGCAAAATATCCGCGGTCAGACCCCCAGGAATCGGTAAAGTACATGAGATCCATACCGGCTACCATGGCCAGAATGGACGTATTCTTTACCAGACCCAGCGCCTGATTGGCAAGGGGCGGAAGGATGATCTTTACGGTCTGAGGCAAAATGATGTGATACATGGTCTCCAGATAGGAAAATCCCTGAGAGGAAGCTGCCTCAGACTGTCCCTTAGGTATCGCTTCGATTCCCGTTCTTATAACCTCTGAAATATAGGCACCATGATAAATCCCTACACCGATCACACCTAAAACAAACTTGGGGATGCGGTAGCCTGAACTGGAAAAAAGCATGGGAAGTATGGAATAGTAGCACATGACCTGCAGAGCCAGAGGTGTATTCTGAATTAATTCCACGTATATTCGTGAAAGAATGGGAAACAGCTTAAATTTTGCCGTGGAAAGTATTCCGAATATCACCCCCAGGACCAGCGCTAAAGCCAGTCCTGCCAGTGATATTTTCAGCGTCATAAGAAAGCCTGGTATATAATAGTCGGGAAATGCCTGAAACAGGGCATTCCATCGGTTTACATCAAAAAGACCTTTTATCATGTCAATTTTCCTTTACATAACAGCTTACTGTAATCCCCACTGGTCCTGAAGTTTCTTCATGGAACCATCAGAAATCATGGAAGTTATTTTTTCTTCTACAACAGCCGCAAGACCTGTATTCTCTTTTGCGGATGCAACCCCATAATCCTGCTCTGCAAAACGGTCCTCCAGAATCTGGTTTTTATCGTTTACATAACCGGATAAGATGGCGCGGTCTACGGAGAAGCAGTCGATCTGCTTGGTTGCCAAAGCCTGTGCCAGAGCCGGATAGCCGTCAAACTCCTGGAACTGAGGATTGACTTTAATTCCTTTTTCTTCCACATACTTCTTAAAGCCCTCCTTTGTGGTAGCGGACTGTGCAACGCCGATGATCTTGCCGTCAAGTCCTTCGATGGAGCTGATGCCGGAATCTTTATTTACTAAGAGACCAACCGCATCGGTGTAGTACGGGGTAGAAAAGTTATAGGTTTCTTTTCTCTCCGGGGTAATGGTAAAGGTAGCGATTACTAAGTCAATTTCACCGTTTTCTAAGAGAGGACCTCTGGTTTTTGCCGTAACGCCCTGGAATTCGACCAGCTTTTTTTCTTTTGCTTCGGCAGCGGTAACGCCAAAGATGCTGCCTGCGATCTCATAAGCCAGATCATCCTCAAAGCCTTCGTATTCTCCGGTTGCCGTGTTCTGCAAGCTGAACTTTGGAATATCGGATTTACAGCCAACCTTTAAGGTTCCGCGGTCAATGATCTTCTGAACATCTGCTGTCACGCCTTTGCCTGCTGCACCTGCTGCTGTGGTTTCTCCTGCTTTTGCGGACTCGGAAGGTGCTGAAGTGGCTGCCTGTTCCGGTTTGGAGCCACATGCGGTCAAAGCAGCCGCCATGGCGATCGTAAGTGCAAGTGATAACATTTTCTTAATCATAGTTCGTTTCCTCCTCAATCTTATTATTATATTAAACATCACCCCTAATGCAGGATTTTGCTTAAAAACGCTTTGGTCCTTTCATGTTCCGGAGCTTCAAAGAAGTGTTCCGGAGTTCCCTCCTCAAGGATATAACCGCCATCCATAAAGATCACACGGTCCGCCACCTGGCGGGCAAATCCCATCTCATGGGTCACACAGATCATGGTGATATTCTCCTTGGCAAGCTCTACCATAACATTCAGAACTTCCTGTACCATCTCCGGGTCCAGGGCAGAAGTCGGCTCATCAAATAAAATGAGCGGCTGTTTGGTGCATAAGGCTCTGGCAATCGCCACTCTCTGCTGCTGTCCGCCGGATAGCTGGATCGGATAATTCCCCGCCTTATCCTTTAAGCCGACCCGTTCCAGGCATGATATGGCGTTCTTTACCGCCTCTTCCTTGGGAACATGCTGCAGCTTGATGGGTGCCAGTGTCAGATTTTCTAAGACAGTGAGATGGGGATATAAATTAAATTGCTGAAAGACCATGGATGAATATTTCTTTGCCATTTCCAGATGATTCTTTTTTGTGACCTGTGTTCCTGCTACGGTGATCGTTCCGCTGGTTGGTTCCTCCAAGTAATTGATGCAGCGGATAAAGGTAGATTTCCCGGAACCGGAGGGTCCGATAATAACTAGCTTCTCTCCTTCTTTCACGGTAAGGCTGATATCTTTTAAAACCTCTAAGTCCCCGAAGTTCTTTTTTAAGTTCTCAACTTTGACCATATCTGGCATAATTTCATCTCCTCTCTAATCAAATAATCCCTCGATAGCAAAAAAACGCCTAAGGGTATAAACTCTTAAGCGTCCTCGCTTAGTTTCTTTTTTTAATTGTAGTTATTATAAAAAGATTTGATTGAAAAGTCAAGAATTATTTTTCTAATGTTTTCAAGGCTTCCTACCAAAAATATCAGATGCAGGAGCATGCCACGAAGTGTCCGGGAGACATCTCCCGCATGAGAGGGACCTCCCCTTCGCATCCATTTTGAGCACTCCCGCACCGGGTATGGAAGTGGCATCCGGAGGGCACAGAAAGGGCACTTGGAAGCTCCCCCTTTAACATGACCCGGCTGGATCGTTTTGCCAGCTTGGGATCTGCCGCCGGAATGGCGGAAAGAAGGGCTTTTGTATAAGGGTGAAGCGGATTTTCATAGAGCTCGTCACTGTCTGCGATCTCCACCAGCCGGCCCAGATACATCACTCCGATTCTGGTGGAAATATGTCTTACCATGGACAAATCGTGAGCCACAAATAGATAGGTCAGCCCCATTTCTTTTTGAAGATCCTCCAGCATATTTACCACCTGTGCCTGAATGGAAACATCCAGGGCCGATATGGGTTCATCACAGAGTAAAAACTCCGGTTCCACCGCAAGAGCCCTTGCAATCCCGATTCTCTGACGCTGTCCGCCGGAGAATTCATATGCATATTTATACATGTCATCGGGCTTCATTCCCACCTTTTTCAACAGTTCCACAATCCTGTCATCCATTTTCCCCGCCGGCATTTTGCCAACGGCATTGAAGGATTCTCTGATGATCTCACGCACATTCATATGGGGGTCCAAAGCGGAATAAGGGTCCTGGAAAATGATCTGCATCTGCCGGTGGATGGGCAGAAGTTTTTTTCCCTTCCAGCCAGTGATATCCTGACCCTTAAAATGGATGGAGCCGCTTGTGGGATCATACATGCGGATCAGGGTTCTGCCAAGGGTGGATTTACCGCAGCCCGATTCTCCCACCAGGCCAAAGGTCTCTCCTTTGCGGATGGCAAGATTGATTCCGTCTACGGCCTTTACCTCCGCTTTTTTCCGGCCAAAGAAGTCTTTGGAAGGGAAATATTTGCATAAGTCCCTGGCTTCCAGTAAGATTTCCTGGTTTTGGTTCTCCATATCACTGCACCTCCTTTTCCATTTCCTCCAGTTCCCCGCCCGAAAAGATGCACATAGACCTCTGGGTATCGGAGTAGACCAGGTATTCCGGGATTTTCTCCTGACATTTTTCACAGGCGAACTTACAGCGTTCTGCAAAGGGACAGCCGGGGGGCGGGTCCGCCAGGGACGGTGCCATTCCCGGTATGGACTCCAAACGTTCCCTGCTCCCTGAATGGGGCTTTGGAATGGCTCTTAACAGGGCCTTTGTATATGGATGCCTGGGAGTATAAAAGATCTCATCCGTCAATCCTTCTTCCATAATAAGCCCTCCGTACATGACACAGATACGGTGGCTCAAGCTTGCAACCACTCCCAGATCATGAGTGATCAGCACAACACTCATACCGGTGTCCATCTGGATTTTCTTTAAAAGCTCCAAAATCTGTGCCTGAATGGTCACATCAAGGGCTGTGGTCGGCTCATCCGCGATCAGAAGCTTTGGCAGGCAGCAGAGAGCCATGGCGATCAGCACTCGTTGTCTCATGCCGCCGGAAAATTCATGGGGATACTGGGTCAGCCGTTTTTCCGGTGAAGAGATGCCCACCTGCTCCAGTACGGCGGCTGCTTCCTTTAAGGCTGCCTTCCCAGTCATTCCCCGGTGTCTTTTTAAGACCTCGGTCAAATGGAATCCAATGGTCCTTAACGGATTGAGTGCGGTCATAGGGTCCTGGAATACCATGGCAATGTCTTTTCCACGCATTTTTCTAAGCTGCTCCGGGGTCATGGTCTGTAAATCCCTGTCCATAAACCGGATTTCCTCCGCTTTGACTTCTGCATTTTCGGGCATCAGACCCATGACAGACTTCATCAGCACGCTTTTTCCGCTGCCGGATTCCCCAACTATGGCTACAATCTCCTGGTGTTCTACGAAAAGGCTGACGCCCCGGACCGCCTGCACCGATTTTCCATGGGTATGAAAGGTGGTGTGCACATCCCTGACAGACAGGATCTCCTTATTGTTTTTCTTTGTTTCTTCCAATTCCTGTTCCCTCACTTTACTCTTTCTCGTCATTCATAACCTTCGGTTCCACGTAAACCCGGAGCAGGTTCCCAAGCTTGTTAAATCCAAAAATAGTGATTATGATCAGAAGACCTGGGATCAGAGCCATATAAAAGGTGTTCTGCATGGTTCCCTGGGCGCTCTGCAAAAGACTTCCCCAGGAGGACATGGGCTGCTGGATCCCCACTCCCAAAAAGCTCAGGGAGGTCTCTGTCATGATGGCATCCGCCATGCTGGTGGTGGCCGACACGATGATGGTAGGGAATACAGACGGAATAATGTGGCGGAGAATGATGGTAAAAATATGGATTCCTGAAAATTCCGCATAAAGGACAAATTCCCGTTCCTTTAAGGATAAGGTTTCCGCACGGACCAGTCTGGCAATCTCCATCCAGGTGAACAGTCCGATGACAAGTATGATGGATTGAAGGCCCGGCTTTAAAAAGATGCTGACCACAGTCACTAAAATCATCCATGGTATGGAATAGAGGACGTCAACAATCCTCATAAGTATCATGTCCACCAAACCGCCGCAGAAGCCTGAGATGGTGCCTACAGCCACGCCGATGGTAAGACTGGTCAGCATGGCAAGGAAACCTACTAAAAGGGATACACGGCCTCCGTAGATGACTCTTGCGAAATAATCCCTGCCCACTTCATCCGTCCCGAACAAGTGCTGAAAGGACGGCTCCTTTAAACGGTTTGCCACGTCTGTGGCATTGGGATCTATCGGAAGGAACGGTGCAATCAGTGCAAACAGGATGATCACCGCTAAAAGGATCAGGGAAATGATTGCTGCCTTATCGTGCTTTAATACCAGGAGGACGCTGTCCATTCTGGTGGATCTTTTGTTTTTTCGTATGTTTTCTTTCCTTATCATATCCGTCACCCCATTTCCCGAATCCGCGGGTCCGTGATGCAGTAAAGGATATCTGACAGCAGATTTCCCAGGATGACCAATATGGAGGAGAGCACCAGGACGATCATGACAATGGGGTAATCCAGTCCCTGAATGGCTTTAATAAAGTAAGGACCAACTCCCGGCCAGCCAAATACGGTCTCTGTGATGATAGCCCCTGTTACCAGAAGGCGGAAGGCCATTCCAAGTCTTGTAATGATGGGCAGAAGCACATTTTTGCATACATGCTTGAACATGATCTCGCTTTTTGACGCGCCAAATGCCTGCTGCACCAGCACATAATCCTCAGAAAACTGAGTGAGGGTGGAGGAACGGACAAACTTGATATTGGCGGGTAAAAAGGAAAAGACCAACGTGACAAAAGGCATGATGTAATGCCTTAGAAAGTCCCCGAAGGAAGCCTCCATTCCAACCGAATTCATTCCCACAAAGGGAAGGAGCTTCAGTTTATATCCCAGGACAAAGATCATAAGCATGGAAAACCAGAAGGAAGGAACCGCGATTCCAATAGAGGAAAATCCGTCGATCAGCTTATCCGCTGCCCTGTTTTTGTGGGAACCTGCAATCAAGCCCAGAATGACAGCCAGAAGATAGGCAGTCAAATAGGAAGGCAGTATGAGTTTAATGGTGTTTGGAATCCGGACCGCCAGATCAGCCGCAATGCTTTGTTTGGTTACGATTGAATATCCGAAATTTCCATTTATTAGTCCGTCAAGCCAGCGGAAATACTGAATAAAAAGGGGCTGGTCATAACCATATTTTGCCTTGATCATATCAATTGTCTGCTGTGACATCCTGGGATTGGTCATGGCATCAATGGCATCATAGGGTGCGAGATGCATGAGGGAAAAGCCCAGAACGGTGATCAGAAGGACCATGGGTATGGCTGTCAATATTCGTTTCAATATATATTTGGCCATATTGTTTCTCCTTATAAAAAAGGGGTGTCTGCCGCAAGGATTTATGCAGCAAAAACCCCCTTCTCTCTTTCTTTTACGATGTTAAACCATAAAACAAATTACTTTATCTGAAGTTTGGAAGTATCTTCAAAGGTATAAACAGGAACCAGCTTTGCTTCATCAATGCCGGAGATTCTGTTTGATACCACCAAAAGACGCTTGTTGGAATACAGGGGATAAAAACATGCAGTATCCTGTATTTTCTGCTGAAGCCTGGTATAGATCTCTTTTCTCTTTGCCTTGTCGGTTTCCTTGCGTCCCTGAGAGAAAAGCTCATTGATCTCAGGATAATCATAGTGCATGTAATTGCTTGTTGCACCGGTTTCAAACAAGCTGGCAAAGGTATCCGGGTCGATTCCCATGATATACCCGCCGAAATACAGGTCATAGGAGTTATCCTCTTTTTTCATCTGCTGGCTCAGTGCGGTGGAATCAACACCGGACAAGGTCACCTTGATGCCTGCTTTTTGAAGCTGCTCCTGAACAAGAATGGCGGTCGTTGCCTGGATGCTGTCTGTGGCACTGTATGCAAGGGTCAGCTCCGGACTTTTATTGCCGGAAGCTGCAAGCAGTTCTTTGGCTTTGTCCAGATTCTGTTCATATTTTTCTACATCTTCTGTAAAGTATTCACTGTTTGGCGGCATAAAGCCCCAGGGCAGGTCATAATTGGCCGGATCAAGGAAAACGGCATCTGCAATGGCCTTTTTGTCAAGGGCATAAAGGATTGCCTTTCTTAAATTTTCATCTGTCACACGCTTTGCATTCATCATCATATAGCCGATGCGGCCTTCCTGATAAGGGATCACCTTTAAGTTGTTTGCTTCTAAATCCATCTGCTCCACCTGTGCCGGTGTGCCGATCCATGCATCCACTTCCCCGCTTTGAATGGCGGTCATGGCCGTGTTTTCATTTTCAATGATCCGGAAAACGATGTTATCAATGGAAGGAGTTCCCAGGAAATAGCTTTCATTTTTTGTAAACTTCACGTAAGAACCGGCGGAGTATTCCGACATCACATATGGGCCTGTCCCAACCGGCTTTGTATTCACATCGTTGTTTTCAAAGTCGGTTACATTCTCATACTTATGCTTTGGCATAATAAAGATCTGGGAAAACAGCTCTTCTGCGGCTGCATTGACAAAAGGCATGGTAAAGGTAACGGTATAATCATCCACCTTTTCCACCTTTACTGCACCCTCGGGAAATACCAGCTGGGAGTAAGCCCAGCCTACATTCTTTTCATTCTCCATCGCTTCAAAGGTAAATACCACGTCATCTGCGGTAAACTTCTCTCCGTCAGACCACTTTACGTCATCACGTAAATGTACGGTATACGTCAGGTTATCATCGGAAGCCTCTATGCTCTTTGCAAGAAAATAGTTAATGCCATCGGCATTATACATATACAAAGGAGAATAGATCATTTTAAGCGTCATCAGGCCAAAACGGTCACTGGTGGTGATCACGTTGACATTGGCTCCAGGATCACCGGCAATGGCATACGTGAAGGTGGAGGCAGCTTCCCCTGTTTTTGTCGTTTCCGCTCCGGCGGCTGATGTCGTTTCGCTTTCTGCACCCGGATCTTTCCCGCCGCATGCGGTAAGACCGCCAAGCACCATAAAGGATGCAAGCAGAACTGCCGCACCTTTTGTGAATATTTTTTTCATAATTTTCTCCTTTCTTTTTTAGGCAAATCATGACGTACATGATAAATTCCTTTTTCATTGGTACCCGTCCATCTGCTAAAAAGTCAGATTTATTATATACACAACCTGGTGCTTTTTGCAACTGGTTTTGAATAATTTCCTACTTTTTTAATAGGTATACATGTTAATAGCCCTGTCTCCATTTTCTGCCTTCTGTTCCATGGAGCGCTTTTCCGGTCTTTCAGAATACAAAAATTCCGGGACCAGCCAGCACCGGAATCACGCTTTGCGGATGGAAAAGGTCCTCTCATAAGGCGTGTAGTCATTAAAATAAATGGTATATCCGGTTTCGTTTCTCTCTTCACCGGAATAATGTCCCCCAAATTCATGGGTTCCATAACCCGGACCAATCAAAAGTTTCTGATTTCCATGGGTCAAGGTGACAAATCCGCTTCTAAGAACCATTTCTTCTCCTTTTCCGGCTTTTAAATGGAAATGTTCATTTTCCAGAATGCTTCCTGCCGGAATACAGATTTCCACCCGCAGCGGTACCCGATCCAGTCCTTCGGCTTTCACGCCAACTTCCATTCCGTCCGTTAGGGCTTTTATGGTAACGGTCATACGGATTTCACTGCTGTTTAAAATCTCCCGCTTTTTATGATCCATCTTCCACCAGTCTGACGTGTCCTGTTTCTCTTTGAATGGAAGATAATACCAGCCCTTTGCCACAGAAGTCAGCACACAGACCCCATCCCTTTCCTCCATGGTCTGGGGAATGAAGTTACGGATATCACAGTAGCTTTCCCCAATTTTCAAGGAAATCAGAGTCTCCTGGAATTTAAGATATAAAAACGCACTCTTTCCTTTTAAAATACTGTAGCCGTATTCCGGTGTCTTTCCCCGGATCACCCCTGCTTCCTGAAAATGCTTATGATAGGTGTCTAAAAATCCATAGCCCTTGAAACCATACTCCTTCATAAAATCATGAAGCATGAGGATGTGCAGACATTCCGGCGCCAAATCTCCACGTTCCCGATTATCCTTTATGATCTTATGGGCTGCCCGGTCAAAAACTGCTTCTCCGGTTTTGGCTGCCAGATAGAGATACTGGTAAAAATACTTATCCGGATGTTCCGCTTTTCCCTGATCCTGTCTTGTGGAATTTTGGGTGAAGATGGTATCATCCGGATCAATGTAGTAAAGCATCATCTTCAAATTCCGTTCCACATAGCCCAGATAGGTCTCATCTTTTGTTTCTTCATACATGGAGATCATGGCACTGTTGACGACGGCATTGTAATTTCCGGTGGAACGCTCCGCATATTCCCCTTCGTCATTGCCGTCAATTCCCTCTGCCAGATATTGCTGCGCCCTTTGGGTCAGCATTTCAGAAAGTTCGGGCTCCTCCTCCTTTACCAGATTGGCCCCCTGCATGAGAGCGGCTGTGATGGCCCAGCGGTGGTTGGGTGTATGAAAGCCGCCGGTATAAAGTGCCCTCAGAGCTTTTAAAAGCACAGAGCGGCAGCCTTTCTTTAGGTTTACAAGCTCCCCCTCCTTGGAATACTTTAAAAACAACCGATACGCAGCAATCAGACGTTTAAAGCAGAAGGATGTATCCGGTGCTGATTTAAAATTGCAGGAGGGATAATCAAAACTTCCGTCCTCCCTCTGGCAGTTCCTAATAAAAATAAGGGCTGCTTCCATGGCTGTTTTTAAGGTTTCACTTTTATAATACCGGCTGTTTTCATTCAAATAGACCGAAGCCGCCTCCGCCATCGCATAGATGGTCGGCTTCACATCTAATATCGGCTGTTTCATTCCTCCATAGAAGGCATCGCCTTCCTCTGTTACCTGTATGCTCAAAAAATGGTCCACTCTTTTTTCTGCAGAATGTATCATATGCTCCATATACCGTTTCATTCTGTATCACCTCTTTTTTATTGCAGAAGGGCCGCACCGATGAGGCCCGCATCATTGCCCAGTTTTGCCACGGCAAGTCTGGTCCTGATCCGGGAGGTCCTGGCATAATCTTCCTTGTCTATGATTTCCTGCAAGGGCTTTAAAAGCAAATCTCCGGCCTTGCTGATGCCTCCTCCGATGCAGATCAGCTCCGGCTGAAAGATATTGATTAAATCCACCAGGCCGGCAGCCAGAAATTCCATGTACCGGCACAGCACCTGTTGTGCCGTCTGATCCTGCTTCCGGACCCCGTCAAACAGTGTCTTGCCCTCTACAAGCGCAAGATCGCCCCCGCAAAGCTCCCAAAGCAGGGAATCCCGGTTCTCCTTCATGGCTTTTCTTGTCTGGGCTATGAGGGCCGTTGCAGAGGCATAGGCTTCAAAACAGCCTTTTCTTCCGCAGCTGCATGCAGTGCCGTTGCGTTCTATGAGGAAATGGCCGAATTCTCCTGCGGCATAATTGACTCCCCGAAACACACTTCCGTCAAGAATGATTCCCCCTCCGATGCCGGTTCCCAACGTGACTGCAAGCATGGATTTACTGCCCTTTCCGCTGCCGGCCAGATATTCCCCCCAGGCGGCGGCATTGGCATCGTTGTCAAACCGAATTGGTTTCCCCGGCAGCTCCTCTTCCAGCATGGGAACAATGGGTTCGTCAAAAAAACCCAGGTTGTTGGCATATTCCACCATTCCCGTATCCCGGTTGGCGGTTCCCGGAACTCCGATTCCCACCCCTTCGATGTCTTCCCAGTCCATTTCTCCAAGGGCAGCCGCTTCTTTTGCAAGGCGGGCCATATCCTTTACAATCTCGCGGGCATTTCTGCCGCGTATCGTCGGAACAGACAAGCGGTTGATCAAAGAAGCATCCTCCCCGACCAGTCCTGCGGAAATGTTTGTTCCTCCAAGATCAATCCCAATATAGTACTTCATAACCCCTTCTTCCTTTCTGATTTACTCCTTTGCAGTTGTATGGTAAACCCGGATTCTCTCCACTACCTCCTGGGCACCGTCCTCCAAGGCAGTCCCATCTATACTCACGTTATAGACTATTCTATTACTCTGTCCGAAGTGCTTCAACCCGTTCTTTTGCTTTCCGGCAGAAATTCATCTGGTGTTCTTCTGCCCATCTACCCTTACATGGGGTTTTCACGGTGAAACGTTATAAAAAAAGAAGAGACCCCCATACACCGGTAAAGGGATCTCTTTCTTTTTCGGACCGTTTTCATCAGGTACTTATAATTCTATGTTTTCCGTATTCAAAAGTGTAACATCTTCTTTGTAAAAAGGTCTCATGCTGTCCTCCACACGGATCTTTACGTGCTTCAACCGGATATTTCTTGCGTAATCCCCATAGATGCCGGAGATTTTTGTACGGATCTCTCCATCGCCCTGGCAAGGACGGATATCATATCCTTCGATGTCCCAGCGGGAGGTCTTTTCAAGGGTCAGATGAATGTTTTCAAAGCTCACATCCTCAATGTACTGATCCTCACTTCCGCGGAGAAAGATTCCGTTTTCCCCTTTGCAGGTAATATTTTGGAAATGAACGTTGCGCACCTTTCCGGCTTTTACCCCTGGTTTCCGGTCATGGACGGTGATGCAGATCGGCTCCGCCCGTCCCCACCATTCGTGGGAGAACCGTCGTGTTTCAATGGTTATGTTTGAAAATACAGCATTTTCCACATCTCCCCCATCCCGAATTTGAAGGGATATCCCCCGGTTGCTCCGGCTGATGGTACAGTTTTCCACCAGAATATTGCGGAAGCTGCACTCCCCTTCGGTTCCGATCTTAATGGCTGCACTGGTGGAGATCAAGGTACAGTTGGAGATCACAATGTTCTCACACGGTCCGTACTGGTTATAGTCACCGGAATTTTTGAGAACAATGGCATCGTCTCCGCACTCAATGTGACAGCCGATGATGCGGACATTGGTGCAGTGATCCGGGTCGATTCCATCGGAATTTGCCATCTGCAAGTTGTTAATCAAACGGATTCCTTCAATAAGAACGTCGTTGCAGCCGACCAGATGAACGGTCCAGAACGCACAGTTCATCAGCTTCACGTCCCGGATGGTCAGGTGCCGGAACTTTTCTAACAGCATCAGGGGAATTCTTGGATAATAGGTTCCTTCTATATGATAGCCGGAGTTGGAACCGTAAAAAATTGTTTCATTGGCGTCAATGGTGCCAAACCCTGTGATGGCTACATTTTCCTGGTCATATCCATAGAGAAATGCGTGGAACGGTCTCCCGTTGTATTCGCTGTTTAAAAAGGAAGGAAGACCGGATTCGTGTGCCACAATCTTTCCTCCGTTGGCCAGTGGATAATAATCCTCCAAATGGTCACTGGCCTTCAAAACGGCCCCCATTTCCAGATGAAATTCCACGTTGGATTTTAACAATATGGACCCGCTGTTGTAAATATGTCCGCCCGGTAACACCACACGCCCGCCGCCTGCAAGGCTGCATGTATCAATGGCTTTTTGGATGGCTTTCGCATCATTGGCCGCCCCATCACCCTTTGCTCCGAATTCCAATACATTATAAGTCATAATTTCCTCCCGTCTCCAATGGTGCCTAACGTATGGCAAGACTAAATTCATCCGATTTTTTCAAGTATGTCAAGAAGCGCACCATGAGCCATGGTAAAAGCCTCTTCTCCGTTTAATTTCTTCTTTTCTCCCTCACTCTGTTCCAGGGCATGGAACCCTGCAAAGTCTGCCAGATGGGGTTCCAGGGATAAAAAGCCCTCATATCCGCTTTCTTTCAAGCGCTTTAAGATTTCTTCCACCTTTCCATCGCCCTGTCCTGCCGGAACCACGCTTCCATCCGTCCATAAGGCATCCTTAATATGAACGTAGGCGATATATGGCTTTAACCGTTCATAGGCGGCTAACGTATCCTGCTTGCACTGGACAAAGTTTGCAAAGTCAAACACCGCCTTAAAATATTCCCCATAATACTCCTTCATAAGCTCCAGACACCGGTCCGCCAGATCTCCGTAAATATCCTTTTCATTTTCATGAAGAAGGGTGATCCGGCTGGCCCTGGCGTAATCCACAAACTGCCCCACCTGAGTGAATACTTTTCCACGGTAAGGGGCATAAGCCTCGTTCTTAGGCATGAAAAAGCTGAACATCCGGATATAGGGTGCCTCCATCTCATGAGCGATCTCCACCGTATGTTTGAAAAGCTCCATATGAGGAAGAAAATCGTCTGTGATTTTGATTTTTCCAATGGGAGAGCCTATGGAAGATAACCGGATTCCAGCGTCAAAAAGCTGTTTTTTTATCTCTTTTACTTCCGGAAGGGAATACTCCACCAGACCTTTTCCGTTGACGCCCCGCATCTCTACATAGGAGATATCCAATTTTTTCAGTACCGCGATCTGCCTGCTCAAATCCATAGTAATCTCATCCGCAAAACCGGATAATTTTATTCCATCCCACATCTTCATCTCTCCTTTTGATCGTTTAATAGCTTCCTTCCGTATCAAAAACCACACCGCTCCCCTCTTTTTTCCGGGAAGAGGAACGTCGTTTCTCCAGTTCTTCTAAAAAAAGGTCTTCCTCAAACGGAATCTCGATGCCTTTTCCCAGCCAGCTGGACAGATGCATGGCATTTGACAGAGTCAGACCGTTGATTCCCTCCACGCCCTCCGCCACCAGCGGGGTCCCATGAAGAATTCTTCCTGCAAACGCCTTTAATACCCCCATATGCTGTTCATTAAGGCCATCGGTTTCAATCTCCGTGACCGTACATTCCGGCTTATCAAATCCGCCCTTAGCGGTCTTGCAGAAGGTCCGTTCATTTTCTGCCAGTTTATAAAGGGTGAGCTTCTCATTTTCACAGACCAGTTTTCCCATCTCCAAAGTCACTTCAAACCGGTTGGTTCCGGGCGCATCTGCGGTGGTGGTGACAAATACTCCGGTGGCACCGTTGGGATATTCCAGATATGCGGTGACATCATCCTCCACCTCAATGTCATGCCATTTCCCGTTGTGACAGAAGGCATGTACCTTTTTTGGCATTCCGCAGATCCACTGGAGAAGGTCCATATTATGGGGGCACTGGTTTAACAGCACACCGCCGCCCTCTCCGTCCCAGGTGGCTCTCCAGCTTCCCGAATCATAATAGGACTGAGTCCGGTACCAGTCCGTCACGATCCAGTTGACTCTTTTTATGGCCCCCAGTTCCCCGCCGGTCACCAGCTCATGCATCTTCCGGTATATGCAGTTGGTCCTCTGATTAAACATCATGCCAAATACCCGGTCGCTTTTCCGGGCGGCTTCGTTCATTTCTCTTACCTGCTTTGTATACACTCCAGCCGGTTTTTCACACATGACATGAAGGCCATGCTCCAACGCGTAAATGGTCAGCTCCGGATGCTGATAATGAGGAACTGCGATAAGAACCGCATCACAGACTCCCGCTGTAATTAAATCTTTTCCTTCCTCATAAACAGCCGTTGTTTCCGGTAAATTTTCTTTTGCCCATGCTCTTCTTGCTTCGCTGCGGTCCGCAATTGCAGTGATTGCAATCTCCGGGGCCTTTCCCTGTAAAATATTTTTGCAATGTCCGGTTCCCATATTTCCGATTCCGATGATTCCAAGTCTTACTTGATTCATTCTTATCTCTCCTTATTCCTGGCAGAATCATAAATGTCCATCATGGTATAAAAGGTATTCTCAACCGAAGGAAGATCGTTTAAATAAGCGGTTTTCCCAGCCAGGCACCGGTAAAAGTCCCGAATGCAGGCTTCATGCCCGCTGCCCCAGTAGGCTTTTCCCAAAACCGATGCACCTGGCGCCTTCCAGCAGTCAAACTCCTCCTGCTCCCAGGTCCGGGAAAAGACAGAATTTCCCTCTACACGCACAACCCCCTTTTCACCAAAAAGCTCCATCAGGACAGGCGCATCAAATCCGTAAGCGGTGGTGGCATAAAAGCTGGCTCTTACGGGGTCGTCTCCCTCCGTAAATTCCATATAAGCCTCCATGGTATCCTCCACCTCCACAACCCCTTTTAAGTGGTGGTTGCTCATGGCGGCTTCTGTTTTTACAGGCTTTCCAAGGAAGGTGAGCAAAAGGTCCAGGGTATGGATGGACTGATTGATAAGGACTCCGCCTCCCTCGGTCTGAAGGCCACCTCTCCAGCCGCTTTCCGTGTAATAAGCCGGCCCCCGGTTCCAGGTAACAAAAGCCCTTCCCCCTCT
The DNA here is from genome assembly GCA_905215155.1 of uncultured bacterium. Classification (GTDB taxonomy): domain Bacteria; phylum Bacillota; class Clostridia; order Lachnospirales; family Lachnospiraceae; genus Lacrimispora; species Lacrimispora sinapis. The sequence goes on from CAJMPJ010000006.1 coordinate 78,915, forward strand.
TAGCCTGCCTAACATCCCTCCCTCCAATATCTCCTCCACCTTTTTTGTGGTCTCATTATACCGGTTTTGAAAACAGATCCCAAGCCTTCCCCTGCTTTCTTTTTCCGCTGCCAAAAGCACTTGAAACTGAGCCTTTGTAATGGCGGGAGGCTTTTCCATAAAGGCAGAGAGCCCCTTCTTTAACCCCATGACTGCCATGGGCACGTGGCAGTCATGGGGGGTGCAGATGTGGATTACATCAAGTGCTTCCTTTTCAACCATCTCCTCCAAAGACCCGTAGACAGCCGCTTTTCCCTGGGTAAAGGAATCCGAGAATTCTTTTGCCCGTTCCCTTTTGATATCTGCCACCCCGCAAAGGCTCACCCCTTCTATTCCCGTAATGCACATGGCATGGACCCTGCCAATGCTCCCGCAGCCGATCACCCCGACCCGAACCATGCTTTCATCCCCTTTTCTTTTTTCTGTTTCTATGATAGATTAATTATATACTCTTTTTTACGCAATTTGTTTGCGTAGATTGACTAGAAACATGCACCAATTGCTTTTTACAGGAGGACCTGATGAAAAAAGAAAGCTTATACGATTACAGTGAATTTTCCGAGCCCTTCAGCTGCGATTTTACCACCAGCCAGGCCGCAGGAAATGTGGATTTTCACATGCATAACAGCCATGAGATCTACCTTCTTTTAGACGGCCACATCCAGTATTTTGTGGAAAATTCCTGCTATGAAATGAATGCCGGAAACTTGATTCTTTTTTCCAACCACGAAATCCACAAAGCGATTAACGGGAATCACGAACCCTTTACCCGTCTGGTCATTCACGTGAATCCCGCATTTATCCGTCCATACTGTACGTCCAACACCAACCTTTTGGATTGTTTCCACCGAGATCCCGGAGTCAATAATCTGGTACTGCTTTCCAAGCCGGAATACGAGAAGCTCCTTGCCATGGCCCAAACTCTGAATCAGGCACAAAAAAATCACTGCTCCTACGGCAGTGATTTAACAGCACTTACAACCTTGCTTCAAATTCTCATACTCATCAATCAAACCTGGAAAAAGACCGGTTTAGGAACGACTTCTCCAAGGCCCCACAAAGCCCAGGCCATTATGCGCTATATTGACAAAAACTTAACGGCCCCCATGACCCTGGACTCCATTTCAAACGCCCTTTCCCTGGATAAATATTATTTGAGCCATTTATTCAAATCCGAAACCGAAAGCAGCATCTTTCAGTACATCGTGGTGAAACGGGTGGCTCTGGCAAAAGAACTGCTCTTAAAGGGACATACGGTTTCCGAAGCCTGTCACTTATCCGGGTTTCATGATTATTCTAATTTCATCCGCACCTTCCGTCAGACCACCGGCTGTACGCCGGGGCAGTTCAAGCGGCTGAATCAGTAACGAAACGCTTGAAAGACCGGTTATTTCATCTTATATACGGGGTCTGCAGGATATCCTCCCCGGAGCTTCTGCATTCCCCGCTGCACCGCATCCTTTGACTGCTTCCAGTCCGCTTCCTTATTCATATAATCGAATTTCTCAATAAACCAGTCTACATCCTCTGAGACCCGTTCCATATTCTTTTCCATGAGCGAAAAGAGAAGGGGATAGAATTCTTTTCGTTCCCCGTCACTTAAATACCGGTCTGCCCCGCTGCATAAATCCCCGAAGTGGTGAAGGCAGAACCCCTTGCTGTTACTGACTTTTGTGCGGAATCCGGAATCATTTCTGTAAAGGTAGAAAAAGGTTTCCAAAAAGCGGTCATACCGTTTGGAAAAACGGTCACAGATATAGCAGGTCTTTTCCTTGGAGGAAACCCAGTCACTAATGGCATTGGTACCGCCGGATTTCTTAATCAGCCGGGCCCTGATGGAAGTCTTTTGTGGAGCAAAGTCTTTGAATTCTTCCTTCATCTCCTTGAGCATTTTCTTATAATAGGTCTTTAAAATCCAGCCGTTGCCCAGCGCATTGCCGTAATCAAACATCTTCTTTTGATGGATGCGGCAAAATCCCTCCCGGTCCGTACTCTCTCTGGTGTCGCTTTCCATGTAAGAGGCACAGGACCCCAGAACAAAATCTAAAAGTTCCTGCTCCACCTTCCGTTCCAGAAAGCAGAACGGGCATTCGTCCTCCGCATCCATGGCGTCATTCAACGGTATTTCATACAATTTTTCCTTCATCCCTTTTCCCTCCTCCGAGCCAAAAACGGCTGTGCAAAGGGATATCCCTTCACACAGCCTGTCATTTATCATGCATACTCCCAATAAAAACTATTTCTATTTTACCTGCACCGGAGGAGGTTGTCAATGGCGGCGATGACGTTCGTTCCGCTTAACCTATTCCTCATTCAAAACAGAACCTCCATTGCTGGCAATCACGTCTTGGTACCAGCGGAAGGATTTTTTTCTGGTCCGTTTGTAGCTTCCGTTGCCGTAATCATCACAGTCCACATATACCATCCCATACCGTTTGCTCATCTGGTTGGAGGAATTGGATACGAGATCAATACAGCCCCAGCAGGTATAGCCCATTAAATCCACGCCGTCAATGGTTACCGCATCATACATGGTCTTAATGTGTTCCGCCATATAATGGATTCTATAATCATCCTGTATACTTCCATCTTCCTCCACTTTATCGCTGGTTCCCAATCCATTTTCAACGATAAACAGCGGGAGACGGTACCTGTCATATAGATCCACCATGGAAATCCGAAGTCCGGTAGGGTCGATTTGCCAGCCCCATGGGCTGGATTTTAAATATGGATTTTTAATGGCTGCAGCGGTATTTCCCTCCGCCACTTCAAGGCCGGTTGTATCAACCGCAGAACAGGAGGAAGAATAATAGGAGAATGAAATAAAATCAACCGGATAACTTTTTATAATTTCATCATCCCCTAATTCCTTTTTGATGGAAATGTTCTTTGACTGATAAAGCGCCTTCAAATAAGCCGGATATTCTCCAAATACCTGCACATCTGCAAAGGCCAGGGTGGCTCTCATATCCTGCTGTGCCTTTAATACATCCTCAGGCTTGCAGGAATATGGATAAAAGGTCAGCTTGGTCAGCATACAGCCTACCTTGGAATCCGGAATGATTTCATGGCATAGCTTGGTGGCAAGGGCACTTGCGACAAACTGATGGTGCATGGATTGATAAATCGCCTGTTCAAACGCCTCATGGCTTTCAAAATGGTCTTTAATCAAACCGCCTGTCATAAACGGATGTCTGATCACGCTGTCTATTTCATTAAAAGTAAGCCAATATTTTACCTTGTCCTTATAGCGTCTGCAGATGGTTTCCACATATCTCACAAAAAAATCTATGGATTTCCGGGAATACCATCCATTGTATTCCATAACAAATGCCAGCGGCGGCTCATAATGTGACATCGTCACCAAAGGCTGGATATCGTACTTTAAAAGCTCATCAAATACCTGATCGTAGAATTTAAGGCCTTCCTCGTTTGGTTCTGATTCATCTCCCCTGGGAAAGATTCTGGACCAGGCAATCGACATGCGGAATACCTTAAAGCCCATCTCAGCCATCAACGCAATATCTTCCTTATAGTGATGATAGAAATCAGAACCGTGACGTTTGGGGTAATAAGTGGTATCCGTGGTTTTCATGGCCTCTTCAATATCTTTTGACGTAATCTCCCACTGCTTCTGCATATCCTGAACATCCACATCGGGTTTGAATCGGGTCACATCAGCGGTGGAAAGCCCTTTTCCGCCCTCATTCCAACCACCTTCAAACTGGTTAGCGGCTGTAGCGCCGCCCCAGAGAAACCCTTCTTTAAACTGTTTCATCCAATCTTCCTCCTTGCTTTTACTTACGGGAAACTGTCATAATCCTCTCTCCAAATGATACATAATCACCTGCCTTTTTGTCAAAGCTCAAAATACGATCCTTATCCAAAATCAAAACCGGTGTGATCATATCGTAGGTTTTCTTTAATTCGTCCAGCTCAAACCGGATCAGCTTATCGCCCTGACGAACCTCCTGACCCTGTTTTACGAAAGCCTCAAAATTGCTTCCGTTCAACTGAACCGTATCCAGGCCAATATGGATTAATACCTCCAAACCGTCAGCAGATGCAATCCCAATGGCATGATTGGTTGGAAAAAGGCTCGTAACCGTACCGTTTATGGGCGCATACACCATTCCTTCACTGGGAATCACTGCAATTCCATCCCCAAGAACACGGGAAGAAAAAGTCTCGTCACTGACGGAGGATAAATCTGCGATCCGACCGCTGACAGGAGCCATGATCTGGGTCCCCATTGCAGCTTTTTCCTCCGTCACCTCCGGCTTTTCCAGGACGATTGCCAGCCCAAAGGCTGACACGATACTGATGAACATTGCAATCAAAACATCCGGCACATTGGATTGAAAATATAACGGCAGACTAACGATGCTGGAGCTTGCAAAGCTTACCAGGCGGAACCCGGTCATGGAAATATATCCGGCTCCCAAAGCTCCCCCCAAACACGCCGCTAAAAATGCCTTTTTATACCGGATCAATATTCCGTATAAGGCTGGTTCTGTAATACCCATGATTGCGGAGAAGCTGGAAGATATAATCAAAGATTTCTGTTCACTTTTCTTTGTTTTAAAATACATAGCCGCAGTTGCACCAAATTGTGCCATGGTGGACATAAACATGGTTGGCAGCAGCATATCATACCCCAGTTCCGCCAGATTCTGGAATATAACCGGTGTAAACCCTTGATGCATTCCCGTCATAACCGTAATGGGCCGTATCAAAGCCATGATAAATCCTGCCACAAATGAGTTTACCGTGAATAAATAAGTAATGAATTTTGTAAGAGCCGAACCGGCATAGTTTCCCATCGGTCCCAATACGATCAGTTCGAGAGGAACCATAATAAGAAGCACCACCGTAGGCGTAAATATGACCTTCATAACATTTGGCATATGCTTATCCACAAAACGGTACACATAGCTTAAAATCCACACACCAAGTACGATTGGAATAACCGAATACGTATAGTTGACCACACGCACCGGAAGTCCAAAGAACCCTACGGAAGTCAGCTCCCCTGCCGTTGCAAGATTTAACAGGGTCGGATGCAGCAGGGCGGCCGCAAGAGCAACGGCAAGTGTGATATTTGTCTTAAATATTTTCGCACTGGATACTGCCAGGAAAAACGGAAGAAAGTAGAAAATACAATCTGCCATCATGTTAAACAGCTGGAACGTATAACTATCCTGGGAAACCAACCCCATAGCCTTTAAAAGAGCGATAATCGCCTTCAGCATACCCGCCCCGGCGATGCCGGGAATAACAGGAATGAATATTCCGGAAAGCACATCCAGGAACTTTGAAATGATCTTCTTATTGTTACCGTTTCCGTCCCCGTCCTCTTGTTCTTCGCTGGTTCCTAAAAAGGAAGCCACCTCCGTGTAAATGGACCCTACCTGAGGACCAATGATGATCTGAAGCTGCTGATTCTGAATCTGGGCCCCAAGGATTCCTTTTATTGCTTTTATATCCTCCAGCTGTATCTTATCATTATCTTTCAGATTGAGCCGTAATCTTGTCATACAATGTGCGGCTCTTGATATATTTTCTTTTCCACCAACCAACTCAATTATCTTTTTTGCTAATTCCTTATTTGTCATATGTCTATCCCCTTATAAACAAACATGAACCTTCATATAGTTTCCTGGTTCCTTTTCAATGGATCTTATCATTTCCGGAGCCTCTTCCATGGTTGTGATGCAGGTCAGTATCTTCCGCACATCCACAGCGCCGGAATGGATCAGTCTGATCGCCTCTTCAAATTCATTTGCACTTGTCCTCGCTCCCCTGATATCTACTTCCTTCTTTGTAATAACATCCGTCGGTATGGGCGTTTCCGTTTTCGGCCAGCCGGTAAGCGTGATACGTCCGGCATTTGCAACATAATCAAGCGTCGAACGAACCGCCGCATTCGCTCCGGAGCACTCCATCACAAGCTCTGCTTTTCTTCCGTTTGTATATTCCACAATCTTTTCTTCTGCATTTTCTTTTGATGGATTGATAACATAACCCACCCCCGCATCCTTTGCCATTTTAAGACGCTCATCTACCGGGTCGATCACGATGGGAACCGCCTGATAAGCGATGGCAGACATGGCAGCCAGCATTCCTATGGGTCCTGCACCAATAACCACTACATGCTCCCCTGCTTTCAGCTCACCTCTGTGAAGTCCATGAAGAGCTATGGTCAGCGGTTCTGCAATCGGGGCTAATTCCCAATCCATATCATCCGGTAATTTCCACAGCATATCCTCCGGATGGGTAACATATTCCGCCATTCCTCCTTCTACATGAACCCCAAGCACCTTTAAATCCGTACAACAGTTTGTCCGCCCGATGGAACAGGGATAGCAGCGGCCACAGTATAGATAAGGGTCTAAAATCACTTTGTCCCCCACGTTAAGCCCTCTCTTGTTATTGGGGGATATTTGAAGAATTTCTCCTGCCACTTCATGTCCGATGATCCGTGGGTATGTGACCAAAGGATTTGTCCCGCGAAAAGCCCCAATATCGCTTCCGCAGATTCCAGCCGATTTTACTCGAATCAAAGCCTCCTGCTCTCTGCGGTGAGGCATTGGTATATCCACACACTCTGCTACCCATGGCTTCTCATATTTTATTGCTTTCATTTTGATCTCCTTTGCACGAAACTCCGCAGAGAAATTCCATTGCATTGCATTTCCCTGACTCTGGTTCCTTACCAGTATCCTGCAGAAAGTACTGGTTCAGACAGTACACACCAGGTATTCTCAATTTCCCCCCGATCAGAAAACCGCCTTCTCTTTAAATCGTATCCGTCAGGAAAAAATCAATTCCCTAAATGCCACAATTCTTCCACTTTCTGCAATACTCCTTCTGGTACCACTCATTTTTTCTTCACTTATTTGAAATATTAAATTATTTCATTGCAACCGGTTGCAATCATATTTAAAGATTATCAGATTAAAACGTCTACGTCAATTATATTTTCTTCCAATCTTTTTTCTAATTTTTTGTGCAGTATATACAATTATTTTAATAATATAAAATTATTTTATGCAACCGATTTCAATATATTTTATCAATGTAAAAGCATTATCCTTGATATTTGGGGAAAGGAACAGGAATTACGTTCCAATATGATTTCAGACACGCGGATGGGGGGACGATTGTTATGAACGCGAAATGAATATAAAAACCTTTCAAATAAAACAAAAAAAGGGTATATGCCGCTTTTCAGCATATACCCTTTAAAATAATTCATGTGTCACCACGGAGAACGCACCGAACTCTCCCTATTCCTATTACACCTTAAACCGGTATCCCACGCCCCAGATCGTCTCGATATACTGGGGTTTGGCCGTATTGAATTCGATCTTTTCCCTGATCTTCTTAATATGAACCGTGACGGTGGCAATATCCCCAATGGATTCCATATCCCATATTTTATTAAACAATTCTTCTTTGGTAAATACGTGATTGGGATTCTGAGCAAGGAAGGTTAAAAGGTCAAACTCTTTGGTGGTAAAGTTCTTCTCTTCCCCGTTGATCCATACCCTTCTTGCGGTCTTATCAATCTTAAGTCCCCGGATCTCAATGATCTCGTTATCCGGCATTCCGCTGCCGATCAGCCGTTCATAGCGGGCCAGATGGGCTTTCACACGAGCCACCATCTCACTGGGACTGAACGGCTTTGTAATGTAGTCGTCCGCACCAAGGCCTAATCCACGAATCTTATCAATGTCTTCCTTTTTGGCAGAAACCATAATGATGGGAGTGTTCTTCACCTCTCTCACCTTCCGGCAGATTTCAAAGCCATCCACTCCGGGAAGCATTAAATCCAGAATGAGCAGATCAAAATCCTCATTAAGGGCAAGGGTCAGGCCTTCCCTTCCGTCATTTTCAATCTCAACTTCAAATCCGCTGAGTTCCAGATAATCCTTTTCCAGCTCTGCAATGCTTATCTCATCTTCCACAATCAGTATTCTGCTCATTCCTGTATAACCTCCTGATATTTTCTTAATACAAAATGGATCTCGGTTCCAATGCCTTCCTTACTGCTGGCCCATATCCTGCCCCCATGATCTTCAATGATTTTCTTAACAATGGACAATCCGATTCCGCTTCCTCCCTGAGAGGAATTCCTGGAGGAGTCCGTACGGTAGAACCGGTCAAAAATATTAGGAAGGTCCTTCGCAGGGATGCCCCTGCCGTTATCCTCAATGCCTACCTGTATAAAATCTCCCGCATCCTTGATCCGAATGTTGATGATTCCATTCTTCTTATCCATATACTTAACAGAATTGCTGATAATATTATTGATGACACGCCGAAGCTGTTCCGCATCCGCAATGATCTCCACATCTTCATCCACATAGTTGAAATATCCCAGTTCTATGCTGCGGGCTTCCATCTCCATCCCCACCTCATCCACACAATCCCTGAAATAATTGGATACACTGAGTTTTGAAAAGGTATAAGGAATCTTATTGGTATCAATCTTGGAATAAAAGGTCAGTTCATCAATCAGCTTATCCATATCATTGGCTTTGTTATAAACTGTCCTGATATACCGGTCCAGCTTCTCCGGAGAAGATGCCACTCCATCAATGATCCCCTCCACATAACCTTTGATTGCAGTAATGGGAGTCTTTAGATCGTGGGAAATATTGCTGATCAGTTCCTTATTTTCTTTATCGTACTGGATTTTCTCTTCCGCGGATTCCTTTAAACGAATCCGCATCTCTTCAAAATCCTGGCAGAGCTGTCCGATCTCATCATCCTCTTCAATCTCCAGTGCAAAATCCAGATTGCCGTCCCGGATATTCTTGGTGGCAACTTTGAGCCTTCCCAAAGGACTGATGACCGACCGGTATACCCACATCATAAGAATGGCATCGGTAAATACGATGATCATAATTCCTGCAAGAATCATCTCCCACATCATGATCCTGATCTCCGGAAGCAGTCCATCCACATTGGAAACAATAAACACACTTCCTTCTCCTCCGTCAGGAAAAAGAAAATCAATCTGCTTTACCAGATGCTGGGTCTCACCGTCCAGATAGATGGCTCCGTCCAGAGTGCTGTCGATCTCCTCATATTTGGGAAGCTGATCATATAATCCCTGGGTAACATGGCTGTTGCCATCGTAAATCAAAGAATCTCCCTTGCGAACGATCACATAGGCATACTTCTCCGCCAGAGATGCATTCAGTTTATTTAAATATTCGATATTATTAAATTGTCCCGGGTCGCTATGAAGAACCTGACTGACCTCCTTTATCTCCTGGCTGGTCAGGCGGTTGAAGATCTGAATGGTGTTGCCGGAAACAAGATCTACCTGATCGGTCAGATTATAAGCTTTCCGAAAAGCATTCTTCTGGTAACTGACCAGTCCTGTAACCACGCAGAGTATCAGGACAAAGGGAATCACCGTGATAATCATAAACGCAACCACCAAACGGGTTTTTAATCGTAATTTCACGTCTCTCGCCTCTCTTATTATAACAAGCTGAAATACATAACAAAAATATCATAGAATGTAATGGTATTATAACACACAACGGCCAGAGAATTTATAAAACAATTCTAAAATTTAAAAAGCCGCTGCAAATGGAAATTTCCCATGTTGCAGCAGCTTTTTATGATTCCATAATCGGTTTTATAAATATTTCTTTAAAAGGTCTGTCTTGTCAAGCTTCTCCCAGGGCAGATCCAGATCATTTCTTCCAAAATGTCCGTAAGCCGCGGTCTGCTTGTAGATCGGACGGCGTAAATCCAGCATTTTGATGATTCCTGCAGGACGCAGATCAAAGTTTTCACGGATGATCTCCACCAGCTTTTCGTTGCTTAATTTACCGGTGCCGAAGGTATCCACCATAACAGACGTGGGGTGAGCCACACCGATGGCATAGGAAAGCTGGATCTCACACTTGTCGGCCAGACCTGCGGCTACGATGTTCTTAGCCACATAACGGGCTGCATAAGCCGCGGAACGGTCAACCTTGGTGCAGTCCTTTCCGGAGAACGCACCGCCGCCGTGACGGGCATAGCCGCCGTAGGTGTCCACAATGATTTTACGTCCGGTCAGACCGCTGTCACCCTGAGGTCCGCCGATTACAAAACGCCCGGTTGGATTGATAAAGAATTTTGTATCTTTGTCTACCAGTTCTTTGGGCAGAATCTCGTCAAACACATACTTTTTAATATCTTTGTGAATCTGTTCCTGGCTTACGTCTTCGTCATGCTGGGTGGATAACACAACTGCATCAAGGCGAATCGGTTTTCCAGCTTCGTTATACTCAACGGTTACCTGAGTTTTCCCGTCCGGACGGAGATAGGTCAGTGTCCCGTTCTTACGGACCTTTGTAAGCTGACGAGCCAGCTTGTGAGCCAGTGCAATGGGATATGGCATATATTCTTCGGTCTCATTGCTTGCAAAACCGAACATCATTCCCTGATCGCCTGCACCGATGGCATCAATTTCTTCGTCAGACATTTTATTTTCTTTTGCTTCCAGAGCACGGTCAACGCCTAAGGCGATGTCCTTGGACTGTTCATCAAGAACCACCATAACACCGCAGGTCTCGCTGTCAAATCCGGATTTTGCACTGTCATAACCGATTTCCTTTACGGTCTGGCGTACAATCTTCTGAATGTCCACATAGGCGTGAGTGGTGATCTCTCCCATAACCATGACAATTCCCGTTGTTGTACAGGTCTCACATGCCACACGGCTCATGGGGTCCTGCTTTAACAGTTCGTCAAGAATGGCGTCTGATATCTGGTCACACATTTTATCCGGATGCCCTTCGGTTACTGACTCGGATGTAAACAATAATTTTTCCATGTTGAAATTCCTCCTTTATTTTACATGGGGGAATAACAAAAAGAAAAGTCCGCAGCAAATGCGGACTTGATAAACTGTATCAAATCCTCTTATTGCTCGATTTCTCGCTCAGGTTGGCACCTTCCGGTCTCATTGAAAAACGAAACGCTTTCATCTGACAGGGGTTGCCGTGACTTCATAGATCCTTTGTATCTCCATCACTCTGAATAAGGGATATTACGTACTTTTCATTTGTTATTCAATTGTAAGGTACTTAATTTGCACCTATATTCTAACCTATTCAGAATCGGCTGTCAAGTGTATTTCCAACGCAGATTTACCGGTCTTCCCACAAGGTTTCCGGATAAAGACCGGACTTTTTCAGTTCCTTGATTGCTTCTACCACAGCAGCCTTATCTTCTTTATACGTCACTCCATACCAGCGGTCCGGACTCCTTAAAACAGTTACCTCTGCTTTTCCTTCTTTCAGCAGCGCATCCACCACAAACGGAAGGAAATATTCGCATTTTAAAGGATTCTCCTGTCCTTCTTTCTCTAAAAAGGCCGTAAAACGGTTGGAAAGCTCCGTTAAGATACTGCTGGTAAATCCCCATAAATTCATGGAAACAATGGTTTCCCTTCCAAGCTCTGACCAGCTTCTGCCGTCATCCTCCGTATATTCTGCGATTTCCCCATGCTTTTCAATCCTGGTACGCTCGTGGATATCCAAAAGTCTGCCCTTTTCATCGGTGGTGCATACTCCTCTGGCTACGTGGCCATTCTCCGTCAGAGTATTATAAAGCTCATAGCCAATCATGGCATAATGATATAAATCATCATCTGCCGTTTTCGTCAGCTGGTTATATATGGTTTCAAACGCACTTCTTCCGTAATAGTCATCCGCATTAATCACAGCAAAGGGTCCGTCAATCACGTCCTTGCAGCAAAGAATCGCATGTCCGGTTCCCCATGGCTTTACTCGTCCTTCGGGTACTTTATAGCCCTCCGGAAGCCTATCCAGCTCCTGATAGACATACTGAACCTTAACATACTTTGACAGCCGGTTTCCGATGTGCTCTTTAAATTCTTTTTCAATGGATTTTTTAATGATAAAAATAACCGTTTCAAATCCGGCTTTCACCGCATCGTATATGGAAAAATCAATGATCTTATTTCCCCAGGCATCCACAGGATCAATCTGCTTTAATCCTCCGTAACGGCTTCCCATACCTGCTGCCATGATTACCAGAACCGGTTTTTGATTCATTCCTGTTACCTCCGCTCGTTTGTTTTGTGTCCCTGCCATTTTAGCACGGAACCAGCCTGGTGTCCATAGAGGAAAGCAGTCTCGAATTCCTTTCGCCGCCAAAAAGGAACCTGTCCCCATCGGACAGATTCCCTATCATACTTCACAGTAACAGCCGGCTTAGCCAACCTTTAATTTAAATTTCTTCGCTTCCTTTTCGGAATCAACTTTTTCGATTATGGCACCAAGGCCCTGAAGCTTTTCTTCAAAGCATTCGTAACCTCTCTGAATATAACCGATCTCATCCACCACGGTATATCCATCTGCTGCCAGTCCTGCAATTACAAGAGCTGCACCTGCACGAAGGTCAGGAGCATTGACATACGCACCGGTAAATGCTTTCACTCCGTCAATAACAGCTACATTCCCTTCCACCTTCACGCAGGCTCCCATGCGTGAAAGCTCATCCACATAGCGGAAACGGTTCTCAAAAATGCTCTCCGTTACCACACTGGTACCGTTGGCCAGTGCCAGAGTGACTGCAATCTGAGGCTGCATATCGGTAGGAAATCCCGGATAGGGAAGGGTCTTTACATCTGTGTGTTTTTGATTGCTCTTCCCGACCACGCGGACCGCATCATCAAATTCCACAACTTCACATCCCATCTCTAAAAGCTTCGCAGTAATTGCCTCCAAATGCTTGGGGATAACATTTTTTACCATCACATCTCCGCGGGTAATCGCTGCGGCACACATAAAGGTACCTGCTTCGATCTGATCCGGTATAATGGAGTATTCCGTTCCATGAAGCTTTCTTACGCCGCGAATCCTGATGGTATCCGTACCGGCGCCTTTGATGTTGGCTCCCATGCTGTTTAAAAAGTTGGCAACATCCACTACATGCGGTTCCTTGGCCACATTCTCAAGGATAGTCTGTCCTTCTGCAAGGGTTGCCGCCATCATCACATTAATGGTAGCTCCAACACTCACTACATCGAGATAGATATGGCTTGCCACTAAATCAATGGCATGAGCGATCACGGCGCCGCGTTCGATCTTAACTTCTGCCCCAAGAGCACGAAATCCTTTTAAATGCTGGTCAATGGGTCTGCTTCCAATGTTACAGCCTCCCGGAAGAGGAACCTGGGCACTTTTATACTTGCCCAGCATGGCCCCGATAAAATAATAGGAAGCCCTGATTTTACGAATATACTCATCGTCAACAGAAACCTCTCGGATGGTTCCTCCATTAATACGGACGGTATGTCTGTCGATCCGTTCTACTTTTGCCCCGATTTCTTCAATTGCCTCCAGTAAAACATTTATATCCCGGACATCGGGTAAATTATCGATAAGAACATCGTCATCTGTCATGATAGCTGCTGCCAGAATTCCCAAAGCGGCATTCTTTGCTCCCCCGATGGTCACTTCACCGACCAGGGGATTTCCGCCCTTCATAATATACTGCTCCATTTCACACCTCTGATTATTATGTTATCTATTAAATAATTCTTACATTTTTCTAATTAGCCTTTAATGATTATAACATATCTTACGGATTTGTAAAGAGAACGGACTTTCTTATTCTGTGATTATCCCGCAGACAAAGTCATTTCCCTGTCCCGTGAAGTAAGCAGATGCATCATTCATGCCCATCTTCTGGGTGTCTCCGGTCTCCGGATTGAACAGCGTCACGTTATACTGGTCATAGCCGGAGATAAGTAGATATCCTCCCTGTCCGGTATAAGCAGCAACAGGACAGCCCTTTCCTACAAAGTAAAGGATCTGGTTCAGCGTGCACCCTCTGGCGTCGATCAAACGTACCCCCTTTTTGCGGGCCATGGTTCCATCAAAGTCAGCCAGATGGTTTAAAAAAACCGCTCCCGTTTTTAACGGGTCCTTCATCGTGCGGATGGGCGGCCGGTTCACCCGGTTCCATAAAATCTCCTGATTCTGGTCGGTCACGACTCCCATTTTATCATAGGCAAGGGCAAGCGCATCCGTAAAATCCCGCCGGCTTCCAATAAAACGTCCGCTGCCGTAGGCATAATACCGGTTTTCCCTGGTCGTTTGATTGCCCTTCAGCTCTACGACCTCCGTGGTTTCATAAGCGACTTTTTTAGGAACTGTGATCTTTACCTGCTTGCTTTCCACTTCTTTGTCCAGCTGGACAAAATAAAGCTTTTTCCGGTCATCGGAAGCAAAGGAGCCGATTCCTGCCATGTCTGCGTCGGAAAGTTCCTGGTTGCAGACAATGGTGTCCCGTTTGGACGCAGCATAGGACTGTTCCCCGCTCCTGACCGCCTGGGTCAAATGAATGCGGCTGTCGTCAACGGAAACGTCTGAAATATAAACATTCTCCTGCTCGTATTCTTTAACGATCTTCCCGCTCTGATCCATGATCTCGATGCGGCGCATCGGGGCATCCATGATCCGCCCGTTCTGCACCCATACATCCCCATCGCCGGCGATGCCATAGATGAAGTCATCTCCTACAAATCCAAGAGGTCTGTATAAATCCTTTTCTCCTCCGCCTATCTCTCTTTTTTTCCCCGTATCCAGGTCCATCAGGTGGATCGTCCTGGCGCCATATGCATCGCTGCCCTCCTGCCATGCAAAATGGCGTTCCGTACCGCTGACCGCATATCCGCCTTCCATCAGGGAATCTGCAAGAACCATATATTCATTGCTGTTTAAATCAATGCCGTATACCGACCGGTCAGCCATTAAATAAAGCATTCCGTTGGTCCCTAAATGTGCAAGCTGGTCTACTTCCTCCTTCAACATCTCAAAGGATAAGGTGACAGGGGTGAAAAAATGTTCCTCAATGGCATTATTCTGGCTGCTGTACTGATACATGGCGATTCCCATGCTTCCTTCATGGATTCCACGGTTCATATACCCATAGACCAGAAAATCCACGTCTCCATTATCTCTGACCGACAGGATTTTAATGTCGTGCTGGTCATAGCCGCTCCGCAGTCCGTCATCGCCTTTGCTGCGGAAGGAAAATACCTTTACGCCATGTCCGCCCTTCTGGTCAAAGGTCCATAAATCCCGGTTGACCACATAGGCGATCTGATTGCCTGAAGGACTTTTTGCTGTATGGACCTCGTCCGGATTGGTGATTCCCAAAAGAATCCGTTTTCCGGAGAACAACTCCTTTTGTCCGGAAAAAATCTGGTTGGTATCCCGTTCAAAATCCATTAAATAGATTCTTCTGCTGTCCCACTTCATAGTGAAATTGTCTTCCACCTCATATAGCTCTTTTTTGTCTCCTTCTTCCCCGCGGGTGACCTGATACTTCAGCTGAACGCTGCACATGATCCCGTTTAAATCCTTTAGGGTGACCCGGATATCGCCAACCGGAGCAACGGCAAGCCCGCCCCAGGTCAGCTGGGAAAAGCTAGACCGTATGGTTACATGGCCAAGTGAGCTGTTATCCTCGGTATCACTGGTTTCCAGATAGGTGGTAAGCTCTTTTGCCTGATCGTAATGAAAGGTCTTATTGGTAAAATCAACCGCAAAATCAATCATGTCTTTTGCGTTGGTGCTGTCCGTCCACATGATCCTTGTATAGTAAAGAAGCTGTCCCTTATCCGATGTGTCAAGCGTAAGGACCAGCAGATATTCCTTGTCCTTTGTGAGAAGATTTTGGATGGGAAGTGTGGCAGTGACCCCGCTTTCTTCCTGGTTCCACGTATCAATGGTTGTCCGTTCCACCAGACGCTCCATGTCAAGGCTGCGGACTTCATAGCTGATGCCCTTAATGCTGCCGCTGTAGTCCCCGATGTGAATGTGCAAGGACCGGTCGGAAGGAAGAACGGTAAGCGCTTCCCTGGCTACGGTCTGCTTCATATCCTGGGTATACCCGTGAAGCAGATTCATCTTCCGCCCAAACATCTCCGTGGACACAACCGGCAGGGAAGCTTCATCCATGGAGGTATATACCATTACATCTTTTTTTTCCGTATTTTTTTGATTCCACATAAAATAAACTGCGATTGCTGCAACAAAAACCGCAGATAAAATCCCAACTTTCTTCAATAATCGACTCATATCAAACATCCTTTGTTTTTCCATTCTATCTTCCTATTGTATACAAATATGGTCAAAACTACAATGAAAACTTTCTTAAACATTCGTTAATCCAGGCGATATAAATAGAGCCGCAGCTCTGCAGGTAATCTTTTACCCACAGTGCCGCGGCTCTGTCTTTTTTTATCTGCAGCGTCCCGAGCCGCATCTTCTGCGATGCATTTCGTTTAGCAGAAGTACGGATACAACGTCATTTAACCAGACGTTATGTTTGTGTGGCGGGCGCCAGGGTTTATTCGGTCCCCATGGTTTATTGGGTCCTGGCGGACGTCCCCATGGCGGACAGCACGGTTTATTCGGTCCTGGCGGCGGACCCCATGGCGGGCCCCACGGTTTATTCGGTCCTGGCGGCGGACCCCATGGCGGACCCCACGGAGGCCCCCACGGTTGGTTCGGGCCCCACGAGGATTTATTCTGTTGGGATAGCAGAACCTCTTCATCCGTCACCTCTTCGTCCCACTCTCCAGTCTCTGCAACCCGGCTGCCTGTATCATAAGTTTCGGTACCGTATGTTCCTGCAATCTCATCCTCTGTGATGACCCCTTCGCTTTGAATCTGATCGCAAATGGAATCACAGATCTGATTGATCAGCAAGCGGTCCGGATATTCATCGTACATCGGACTGTTTTTATACTCCAGATGATCACATGCAGAAATCACATATTCCTGCAGGCGCTTCATATGTCCCGGGTACAACCCTTGTAAATATTCCAAATCACGTACCATAAAATTTTTTTCAAAAGGATTTCCCGAAAGGCTTCTGTCTCCGTACAGCATATACGGTTCCATCTGGCTTAAATCGTTGCCATAAGTATAATCCGAGTTATCGGGCACGGCTGTTCTCACTCCCTGCTATAAACTTATACAACACTATAGTATGCATTCCTTCATAGGTAGGTGCAGATTCCCCAGAATCAGAAAAAATCTCTTTTTTCGATCAATTTCCTCCGTTGAACAGGGGGGTTTTATAAACACCCTCTGAAATCAGCTTTTGAATAGCAGCTGCAACTGCAGGTTTATCTTCTTTATAGGTAACCCCGAACCATTTGTCCTTTGTCTCAAGAACTCTGACCTTTGCCTGATTTGACTGTACCAGCCGGTCAATAATTTTGGGGAGAAGATATTCTGATTTTAAATCTTCCTTCTTTTGTGCTTTTAAAAACTCAGGAAAGCCTTTCTCCAGTTCCATTAAAAACTCAGGAGACAGTCCCCACATATTCATGGATACATTCTGCTCCAGGGGGATCAGGACCGGCTCTCCGGCTTCATTACGTCCCTCTGCCTCAGGACCCTTTTTTCTGATGTCGTATGTTTCGGTCACTTCTTTTAAGATCCCGTTCTCATCAACCTGACATACTCCTCTGGTCACACCGCCGTTCTCACTCAAGGTATTGCCCAGGATAAATCCTCCCATACAGATATCATAAGGCTTTGTCCCACAGTTCATTTCATGAACCAGATAATCATGAATCTTAACAAAGCCTTCTTTCCCATAGTAATCGTCTGCATTGATTACCGCAAACGGCTCATCAATCACGGCCTTGGCACATAAAATGGCCTGGCCGGTCCCCCATGGCTTTGTTCTGCCTTCCGGCTTCTGAAACCCTTCCGGCAGATCATCAAGCTCCTGGTACGCGTATGCTACCGGGGCAATCCCTTCAATCCTCTTCCCAATGATTTCTTTAAAGTCCTCTTCCAGATCCTTTCGGATAATAAACACGATCTTGTTAAATCCGGCCTCCAGCGCATCATGGATGGAATAGTCCATGATGATCTCTCCACTTGGTCCTACAGGCTCCAGCTGTTTGATTCCACCGCCGAACCGGCTTCCGATACCTGCTGCCATAATGACTAATGACGTTTCTTTCATGAATTGTTACTCCCTATTTAATTTTATCTGTCCTATAGTATATCATAAAAAAACACATCCATCTACACGCAATGGCCAATCCTTATGCTCCGGCTGAGGATTTCTACTTATTTGGAAAGAAGCGGTGAATAACCGGCTGTAAAAACGTACCTGCCTTGATCCCAAAAACGCCGACAATCAACGCAATCGGATGGAACCAGACGGAGTACCGTTTAATAACCACTGCTACTAACGCAAGAAGGATCAGATAACGGGTCATGGAGCTGATTATGCTGAAAATCGCTGCAAACTTTTGATTTCCTGCTTTTATGCAAAGCTTAAGGATCAATGCCATGGAAAAAAACATGGCCAGAGACAGAAATACACCCAATAATAAGCCTGCAAAAACAGAAGGCTTTGGATAAACAAACAATGCGATAAGCATGGCTGCTGCTGCAAAAATCCCGGTTCCCGCCACAATCTCAAGGGTCAGGTGATTCTCTTCTTTTATCATTCGATTTCCTCCTGTTGATATAACGAATCATATAACTTCTATTATAACTGATTTTCTTAGTTTGTCTATTCTTAATCAATTCCATATATTTTGGTCCCATGTCCTTGCCAAAACTGCAACTAAGGTTTACCACAAAAAAAAGGTCTGGTCCTCCCTTTTAAAACGGAGAAAACCAGACCTTTTTTCAGTCAGATTACAATTCTTTTGTTGCAGGAAGAATTGTTTCAACTTCTGCATGGGGACGAGGAATTACATGTACGGAAACCAGTTCGCCTACACGCTGTGCTGCTGCGGCGCCTGCATCCGTTGCGGCCTTAACAGCACCTACATCGCCTCTTACCATAACGGTCACAAGACCGCCGCCTACAAATTCCTTACCGACCAAAGTTACGTTTGCTGCCTTTACCATAGCATCTGCTGCTTCAATGGATCCAACCAAACCTTTTGTTTCGATCATTCCTAATGCATCGTATTTCATATTTTTAATCCTCCTGATTATATAATAATTTTTTATTGGTTCACTTATTTAACAATGGTGACGCTTGCAGATCCGCCAAGCCCCATGGCATTGGCTTCCTCTGTATCCAAATGACATTCCAGACTGGAAGTATCGGTTACACGAATGGCTACATGATCAAAGACGCCACCGCGGATTCCTTCAGTCCTTATGCTTACGGTCTGTCCGTCCTGTACCCCGAATTTCAGTGCATCGGAGGGGCTCATGTGAATGTGCCTCTGGGCAATGATTAAGCCCTCTTTGATCTCCACAGAACCTTTGGGTCCTACCAGAGTGATTCCTGGTGTTCCGGCTAATTCTCCGGACATCTTAGGCTCTGTTTTTTTTCCAAGCTTAAAGCTGTCGGCGGCCAGGATCTCAACCTGAGTCTGTTTTCTGACCGGACCTAAAATACGAACCTTTTCAATGGCTCCTTTGGGACCGCATACGGTCACTGTTTCCTTACAGGCATACTGCCCCGGCTGGGATAACTCCTTCATATTGGTAAGCTCATATCCCCTGCCGAAAAGAGTATCCAAGTCTTCCTGGGACAGATGCACGTGACGGTTGGAAACACCCACCGGTATCTTGGACTCATCTTTCCCGGAGTCTGCTTTCACAGCTTCCATTAAAAGCTTTATTACTGCCTCATACTTATCCATGATCGTTTCCTTTCCAGTTGTGATTACTGACCTTTCATCGCAAGCACGATTTCTTTTACAAGAGCTGCCAGCTTCTCGTTGTCATCACAGCCGGTCTGACAGGAGGACCCGGTGATGGTTTCCTTCTTCTCAAAGGACGCTGCAAAGTCAGCCGGGCTAAATGCAGCTTTTGTACCGTTGTCTTTCCACATAAAGGTCGGATCATCGGCAGCAATGGTTGCACAATCTCTTAAGCCGTATGCAACGGTCTTGATATTGATCAGATGCTTTGGACTTACATTCTCAGATACAGAGCTTCCGCCGCAGGTTCCGCAGCCTAAGGTAAAGGCGATGGGAAGACCTGTGCTGATTCCTGTTCCGCCCTGGCTTCCGCCTGTGTTTACAAGGATTCTGGAAGCAGGTTTTGCGGCGAATTTCAGTACTTTATCACGATCCTGCGTGTGGATGCTCATGGTATGTCCGATTCCGTTCTGTAACAGACGAATGCTGAGTCCGCAGGCTTCCTCCCAATCCTTTACGGTGTAGAAACCGAGTACGGTGGTCAGTTTTTCGTAGGATAACGGATAACCTTCTCCAACGCCCTCCTGTCTGCCGATCAGCACTCTGGTTCCTTCCGGAATCTGGATTCCTGCTGCTGAAGCAATGACCTGAGGAGAACGTCCGACAAATTTTGCATTCATGCTATGGCCATTTTTGAATAACAGGCTGCACACTTTGTCAGTCTCTTCTTTTGTCATGAAGTAACCGCCCTGGCTCTTTAACTCGGAAATGACTTCTGCTTCATTGCATTCCTCACAGATAATGGACTGCTCGGATGCACAGATGGTGCCATAATCAAAGGTCTTGCTGGCCAAAATGGTCTTTACCGCTTCCTTCACGTTTGCTGTCTTCTCGATGTAAGCCGGAGAGTTTCCTGCCCCTACGCCAATGGCAGGCTTTCCTGCACTGTAGGCAGCTTTTACCATACCCGGACCGCCGGTTGCGATGATGATATTTACTTCTTTTCCCTTCATCAGCTCATTGGTCGAACTCATGGAAGGCATGGATACACAGCCTATGATTCCCTCCGGTGCACCTGCTGCGACAGCAGCATCCCGCATGACCTCAGCTGCCTTTAAGGTACATTTTGCAGCCGATGGATGAGGGGAGAATACAATCGCATTTCCGGATTTAATGGCAATCATAGACTTAAAGAATACCGTGGAAGTAGGGTTTGTGGAAGGTACGATCCCCATGATTAGACCTACCGGCTCTGCTACTTCAATTGTTTTATTTACCGTATCTTCGGAAAGAATCCCTGTTGTCTTCATTCCTTTGATCTGCTGGTATAAAAGAGTGGAGGCAGCATGGTTTTTGTATGCTTTATCCATTACCTTACCGAATCCTGTTTCTTCGACTGCCATTTCAGCCAGACAGAGAGCATGTTCTTCTCCTGCCTTTGCCATACTTCTTAAAATTGCATCAATCTGTTCCTCTGAAAATTTGGCAATTGCTTTTGCTGCTGCTTCTCCGCATCTTGCTAAATCCCTTGCTTCCTGGATGGAACGTAAATCATAATCAAAATTTTCCATGTTTTGATTCTCCTTTATTAAAAATCTCAATCATTTTGTCCATAATAATTCCCGAATTCATCCAGCAGCAGGGTTTTATTTGCCTTTGAAATCTCTCTTCCGGCTATGCTGAATTCCGGATATTCGCGGGCAAGCGTCCTAAGCTCTGTTACCTTCATATCTTCAAGTATCTTCATGGTTTCCTCAACCCCAGCCTGCTTCATCCAAGCATCTACCGTTTCCCTTTTCATGGTATCCGCCGGTTTTGTCTCACAGGCAGGTATTTCTGTCAACGGTACCGGTTCCGTCTGGATTTTTGGTGCTGACTGCGGGGTTTGACCGTCCTCCGGCTCACCAGGAGTTTCTGGGCCTATGACCCCAGCAAGCTCCTCATGGGGCCTTGGAATTACATGGCGCGTCACCAGGGCGGCTCCATCAATGTGCTCCACCGCTGCCGCTCCTGCATCTACTGCCGCCTGTACTGCTGCTACATCCCCAGTCACCGTAACAGAGATAAGCCCTCCGCCCACTTTGGTCTTTTCCACCAGAGATACGTTTGCTGCCTTTAACATGGCATCGGCCGCTTCAATCGCTGCCAGCACACCTTTTGTTTCTATAAAACCAAGTGCCTGCATCGTTCTCCTCCTTAAACCAGATCTGCCCAGTTTGCCGGATACGTTGCGTAGAATACCCTCGCTTTATCCGGGGACCCCCAGGTCACTTTAGATCCTGATGGTACGAAAAGAACATCGCCGGCTTTTGCCGTATAGGTCTTTCCGTCTATTGTCACAGTAAGCGTTCCTTCAATGACATAATCAATCTCCTCATAGGTCAGCTCCCATTCAAATCTGGAATGGTCGATCACCAGAAATCCTGCACTGATATGGGATTCCTCTTTGCTTACCAGTTCCTGATAATAAGCCTTTACGGATGGATCACCGGTATCAAAAACGTCCATTTTTACAGAATCTCCACGAACCACCTTTAAACCGTTTCCATGGCTTTCTGACTCATAAGGTTTTAAAATGTCATTTAACAGCCCCTTTTCCATCAGTGTCTTCAGTACCATATAAATTTTCTCGCTGTCAATATCCATGCCTGCAGATGCCGCCGGAGCCTGGGTCACTTCTTCTGCCTTATCGCAGAAGGTGATTCCGTAGGAATCCGCCGCATCCCTTGCAGATGGAGTGATGATGCTTCCGCGTTCCATGTAGAACACCTTTTTGCCTTCTGCATGAAGTGTTTCCACATCCTTTGCGCATATCAACTGCTTCATATGATCACTTCCCTTCTATATAAATTGGCAATCCTCATCAATGATTCCAATTACTACTGCATCAATGGGAATATCATCACTTCCCAGCATGCGTCTGGCAGAAGAGCCGGTAGATACGATCACACGGTCCCCGATTCCCGCACTGATAATATCCGCTACGATCAGCCGTTCCCCTTCCCGTGTGCCTCCGATGATCTCAGCAAGCATGAATTTATATCCGTTTAATGATTCGGCTTTTCTGGTTGCCCAAATGTTGTCGATCAGTCTTGCCGCTACCATTCCATGGTCCCTCTCTTTTCTCTTTGTTTGATTTCTTCCAGCGCTGCCTCTACTGATGCGGTATCTCCAAATATCGCCAGCATAATCATGTTCTGTGGGCAGCTTCCTCTGATATCCTCCACCGTTACGCCGACAGCTTTTTCTGCTACATCAGCGGCGCAGACCATATCAATAATCCTGCCCTGGACCAGACCAATGGCATCCACCTGCCCGATAGGGGCCGAGGAGCCGGAGCCTTTTCTCCGGTTTAAAATATCAATGGTTCCTTTTGAAGGTGATTTAATCATCCGGTATTCCATTTGTCCACTTCCTTTTTTATGCCATTTCCTCCTGGGTACAGGAGAATGCGATTCCAAGAGGCGTTACAAACATTGGGTTTTCAGGCTTTCTTGTCCTGATTCCCGTCTGTTTTTCTATGATTCCTTCGATTCCGGTCAGACAGCAGGTTCCCCCTACCAGATAGATCTCATCCACGTCATGCCCCACGATGTGACGGCTGATGATGGAGGCCACTTTTTCCACCACCGGCCTTAATACCGGAAGCAGTTCCTTGTGGTTTTCTTCCTTGCGCTTATAAACTTCTGCTTCCGAAAAAGACATGTTATACGCACCGGAAACTACCAGGGAAAAATGGGTTCCACCTGTGGGTTCGTCAGCCACATACACCACTTTTCCATCCTTTAAAATGGAAATTCCGGTGGTTCCGCCGCCGATATCCACGACCGCTCCGTTTTCGATTTTTAACACTGCATTGGCCGCCGTCGGCTCATCAAGAAGGGCAGTGATCTCAAATCCCGCACCCTGCACCACATTCTTAATGGCTCCTCCGTCCAGAGCATCGGTTCCCGGAGGAATGGCTGCAGCTGCATATAGCAGCTGGGTGTCCAGCTTTTCCTCAAGTTCCGCCTTCAGCTCCCGAACGACCCGGATCGCGCCGATGTAATCCACTACCATTCCGTCACGGACCACATCTGCATACCGGTAAGCACCGGCGACCGGCTTGTAGTTTTCATCAAGTACTGCCAGTACCACACACGCTGTTCCCAGATCCACTCCGGTATAGTACACAGAAGACGTCCCTTTTACAGGATGTTTCACCACTGCTTCAAACCGGCTGACCAGTTCATTGCAGCTATCAAATGTTATTTCTTTTTTTGACATGCTTTCCCTCCATATGCCAGACAAATCATCTGTGATAAACGGTTAATGACCGGGTTGAAACTTTCGTCTCCTGCTTCCGCTGCCAGTTCCCTTACGCTGCAGCGAAGACGGTGCAGTAAAACGATCTCTCTTCCTTTTTCCGACTGGGCATGAAAGCCTGTAATCTCAAAACAGTCTTCCAAAGGTTTGTGAAAATTATCTTGATTAAAACCAGTACAGGATTGAAATTCATTCTCTTTCCCCGTGCTTTCTTTCCCCAAAAAAGAAAGTCTCCGTTCCAAATCGAATACCTGTTCTGCCAACAGCACATCCCGCTCCATCAGGGAAAGCCCTGCTTCCAAAAATTGTGCCTGAAGAGTTTTTCTCTTCAACAGTAACAGCTGGCTGCTCATCTCCTGCTTTGGTGTTTCTTCTTTTTTTTCTTCCGGTTTTGGTGTCCTTCGTTTCCCCGACATAGGATCATCAAAAAAGGAGATTTTTTTATCCACCAGAAACTGCCTTCCCCCTGGTGTCAATCTGGCTCCTTTCGGAAGATCATAAGAGGTAAAGGGTTCTCTGCGAAATAAAATTCTCAAATCGTCTTCTGTAATGAATTTCATTAAAAGCCCCCCTTACACAATTTACGGTAGAGACCAGCAATATCTGCTGCCGTCGGCACTCTTGGGTTGGTCAATGTGCAGTTATCATGAAGTGCCTTTTCTGCCATTTCCTCTACCGCCTGTAAAAACTCATCCCGATCCACGTTCAAATCAGTGATCTGCTGCGGTATCCTGATCTTATTCATCAGATTCCTGATATGACGCACCAGGCCGTGTACCGTGGCCTTTTCGGTTCCGGCTGCGATCCCAAGCATGTTTGCGATCTCCACATAACGGCCGCAGGCTGGGTATTCTCCTGGTTCTTCCAATCCTGCATTGTAGCTGATTACATGTGGAAGTAAAATCGCATTGCTTCTTCCATGAGGAATGTGAAATCTTGCTCCCAGGGCATGTGCCATGCTGTGGCAAAGTCCCAGGGATGCTCCGTTAAAGGCGACGCCTGCCAAGCAGGATGCGTTGTGCATACGTGTTCTGGCTTCCATGTCGCTTCCTTCTTCTACGGTGCGCGCAAGATAGTTCCACACCAGTCTGACTGCTTTTTCCGCACAGGCATCGGTAAAATCACCTGCATTGGTGGAAACATAAGCTTCCAGGGCATGAGTGAGAACATCCATTCCTGTGTCTGCCGTAATATGAGGCGGAACCGACACGGTAAAGCGCGGGTCTAAAAATGCCGCATCCGGTACCATACGGTCCGAGCGAAGCGGATATTTTGCCTGTGCCTGAGGATCAGAGATGACGGAAAAATTAGTTACTTCACTTCCCGTACCGCTGGTCGTCGGAACTGCGATCAGATACAGCTTTTCATTTCCCATGCGGGTATAAATGCTGCTGGCTGCCTTTGCCGTATCAATGGCGGACCCACCGCCAAGAGCGATCACCGCATCCGGTCCGAAGCACTGCATCCGGCCAATGGCTTTTGAAACCACTTCAATGGTAGGGTCCGGTACTACCTCTGAAAATACTTCAAAGCTGCTTCCCTTTTCTGTTAAAAGCTCTGTGATCATGTTTACCTTTCCTGACTGAGCCATAAAAGGGTCACAAATGATATAAGCCTTTTCTACCGGAAGCTCCTTTATCTTATCCAGACAGGAAGATCCCATATAAACCTTTGTACTCATTACAAATTGCTCCACGTTACATTTCCCTCCTTTCCTTATATTTGCCCAGCTTTATTGGGCATACAGGTATACCTTTAGGTGTTTCCTTATATTTCTTTTAACGCTTCCATCAACTCACAAAGACCGGTCTTGTCTCTGAGATTGATATGAAAACAGGGTCCCCAAACTCCTGTCTTTCTTAACTGACGGATACACCAGCCGTCATTTTCCGGCTTCTCTCCGCTTCCGGTTATCACTCCGATGACCGGAACCCGGAATGCTTTCGCAAATCCCGGCGGATAGCTTTCCCGGCAGGAAGACTGGCGTACCAGCATCAGTACATGGGAGGCGTCCTGGGCTGCCGCAATCATATGCTTGTGCATCCATGGACTTTCTAAGTAGACCCCTGGAACATCGAGAGTCTTTTCCCCATATACCATGTTCTGGGTCCGCCTCGCAGGGCCTTCTATGCCATTTAAGACATTGGCCAGGGAGGTTTTCCCGCTGCCACCGGGTCCAATGAGCATGATCCTCTTCTTTCTCATGTCTTTGTAATCGGAGGCACTGTATAACCAAGTATGCGTTTTAAGATATCGCATACGGCAGTTAAAGCGGTTTCCACACTATCCACGTCGCCCGCAATGATGACAGATCCGGTAAACCGGTCTAAAAACCCCACAGTTACGTCCGCTGCCTTTGCCGCAATATCGGCTGCAATGATGGACGTTTCATAGGGAGACAGAGTAAGGATTCCGATGGCACCGAGTTCATCAATGCCCAGACATTCATATACCTCCCCAATGGGGGCTGCGATCACATGAGCGATGGTAACCTGTTTTCCCGGAACAGATTCCTCTATGACACGCTGCATCTCTACCACGACGTTTTCCCCTTTCCTAGTGCTTTACCACATTAACCGGAAATTGATATTCCTTCATCCATCCTTCGATCCGGTCCAAATCCTCCGCATTTAAGCTTGGGTCACCGTTGATGGGGTACTCCATATCCAGCTGGTTGTATTTGTTGACACCCAGCTTATGATAAGGGAGTAAATCAATTCCTTTAAAATTCTTATAATCACGGAACGGCATCAAAAATCTGATCACCGCATCAATCTCTTCTTTGCTGTCATTGATTCCTTTGAGCATAGGCATACGCACCTTAACATTGTAACGGCGGTGAAGCAGTTCCTTTAGATTGGTCAGGATCTGTTCGTTGTTTACACCCACCAGCTCGTTATGTCTTACGGGGTCCATATGCTTTATGTCAAAGAGAAATAAGTCTACGTATTCTGCTATCTTTAAAATAGTTTCCGTTTTTGTATAACCGCAGGTCTCAATCGCTGTATTGATTCCTTCCCGCTTACAGGCCATCAAAAGGTTTAAGGCTGCTTCCGGCTGGGAGGTCACTTCTCCTCCGCCAAGGGTCACCCCACCGCCGGAAATATCATAAAATGCAGCATCCTCCTCCACGACTTTAAGCAGTTCCGAAATGGTTTTTACCTCTCCGGCAATGCTAAGCGCCGCATTCGGGCAGACATTCCTGCATTTCATGCATCCAATGCAGTCCTTTTCCCGCAAAATTTCATGCTTACCGGTCTCTTTGGATCTCACATGGATTCCCACGGGGCATACCTTTTCGCAGGCCCCGCAGCTTACACAGGAATTTCTTTTATACATCACCTGGAACTTCCGTTCCAGCCCTTCCGGGTTGGCACACCATTTGCACCGGAGCGGACAGCCTTTAAAGAATACCAGGGTTCTGACACCCGGCCCGTCATACATATTGTACTTCTGCACATTAAAGATCAGCGCCTTACGTTCAATCTCTCCTGTATTTCCATGGTCCATTGTGATTTATCTCCGTTTCTTTATCAGAAATGTGTCAGCATGGTTCTGCTGATGATCTCATCCTGAACATCTTTGCATAACTCTACAAAGAACGCACTGTATCCTGCAACACGCACGATCAGGTCACGGTACTGCTCCGGATGCTTCTGGGCTTCGATCAGAGTATTGTTATCCAGATAGTTGAACTGCATTTCTCCGTTTCCTAACATACAAGCGGTACGAAGAAGGGTAATCAAGCTCTCTTCTCCTTCCGGTGTATCAAGAAGTCCGGCCATAATCTTAAAGTTATGTACCATACCGATGTTCATGGAATCGTTTGCCATCTTGGAAATGGACTTGATGATAGCCGTTGGGCCCTTATAGTCGGCCCCCTGTGTCGGGCTGATACCATCGGAAAGCGGAAGCCATGCATGACGTCCGTTGGCAGAAGCACCGGTCATCTGTCCGAATGGAGTGTTGTTGGAAATGGATAACGTACCATGGCTTAACACCGAATATAATGTTTTAAACTTTCTGTGCTCACGCTCGGTAAAGTCGATTAAGTCCGCAGCGATCAAATCTGCGTAATCATCGTCATTTCCGTATTTGGGAGCGTTGAGGCAATCGGTACGGATATGCTCATAACCGGCGAAGTCTGCCTTTAATGCCGTATTCAACTCCTCTAAGGTATATTTCTTTTCCTCAAATACAAGCTTCTTGATGGCTGCCATGGAATCTGCATAGGTAGCAAGTCCTGACCATACCACACCAGGTCCGAAGTTGTACATCGCTCCGCCTGCGGATACATCCTTGGCTTTTTCCATACAGCCTTCATACATGATGGACATAAGAGGCTTTGGTGCAAGCTCTCTGTGGACACGCTGGGAAATCACCGTTGCCACGTCGGTCCATTTTGTAATATATTTGATCTCTTCTTTTACGGCTGCTTCAAATTCTTCGTAAGTCTTGAATCTGCTTAAATCCCCCATATCCGGGCAAACCTGCTTGCCATACCATAACGGTACACCATGGTTTAATACAAGCTCGATACAGATCGGCCACTGGGTATAAGCCGTGGAGGTCCACTGATATAAACGGCCGGACTTCTGAGGCTCTACGCAGCCCATGAGACAGTAGTCACGGGCATCTTCGATGGAAACGCCTTTTGCAAGCATCATCTTGATATGGGCATCGTCAAAGTGGCAGGCAGGGAAGCCCATACCGGAACGAACCACGTCCACGATCTTCTTTAAGTACTTCTTGGGCGACTTGTTGTGGATCCGGCAGGCCAGCGACGGCTGGTAAATTTTCACGTGACGGACCGCATCCATTAAAAGGTAAGTCAGTTCATTGGTCGCATCATGTCCGCTTCTGGTCACACCGCCCACGCACATATTAACGAATGGCTGGTATCCTGCGAAGAATTTGGAACCGCCTTCGCTGGTGATCCACATCATCTCAGACATCTTGATGAGCATACAGCCTGCAAGCTCGAATGCCTGGAAGTCATTCATACGGCCGGATTCGATATCGTCTTTGTAGAAGGGGTACATATACTGGTCAACACGTCCGATGGACATACCGGTCTGGTTCTCTTCCACTACAAGAAGGGATTCGATGGTCCATACGGCCTGGATGGCTTCCCAGAACGTCCTTGGCTTGTGAGCCGGAACATGTGCATTTACCTCGGCGATCTTTAAAAGCTCGTCCTTACGTTTGGGATTGGTTTCCTTTGCCGCAAGTTCTTTCGCATACTCGGAAAGTCTCTTTGCATAGATCATAACGCCTTCGGTGGTATCAATGATGGATTTGTAGAAATAAATCTTTTCGATATCATCCGGATTTTCATAATCCAGTTCTTTTAAATGATCTCTGGCCTCCTGCTGGATATCCAGCATCCCTTTTTTCATAAGGATCACATCATAGCCCGGATTGGAATCCCCGCCTCCGTTGATGGCATGGTAGGAACAGTCTGATACAAAGGATTCTCCTGATAATTCCCACACACCTGCCTCACGGTACTGATTCTCACAATACTCATCGACTGATTTGCCCTCCCAGAACGGGAAAAGCTCTTCCTTCATGATTTTCTTGTCTTCTTCGGAAATATAGAACGGGTCCTGAGGACGGGTTCCAATGGTGTCGATCTCATCCACCATCCATCTCCATGCAATGTCCGGAGAAAAGGCACCTGCACGGGGTGCGCCGCAGGGAGCACCGACGATCAGCTCGTCGTCCTGAATCACAAGGGGTGCAGTCTCGCAGCAGTAACGGAAACATTTTGCACGAAGCATGATCTTTGGCATACCGGGATTCTCTTTTGCGATCTTCGTGATCGCACGGGCACGGTATGTTGTGATTGACGGCTTGTGGGTCATATAATTGTCTTTTAATTTTTTAAGTCTTTGCGTGATGCCATCGGGAATTTCTGTCCCCTCTTCCGGGCTGAAACCTGCCGTCTGGGGAGCGGACTCCTTTTTATTGATTTCTTCGGAAACAGTTTCAAACATCTTCATCAGGGAAGCTCTTTCTTCCGGCGACATGTTCTTCGTAGCTTCTACAAATTTATTAGAAAATTCACGAATATCCAATACGATTTCCCTCTCTTTCTATTATTTTTCCTCCAGTTCCTTAGACAGTTCCTCTAAGATCTGCTTTAACAGAGCCTTGGCGTCGTCTGCACCGCCTTTTTCCTCCTGGGTTGATTCATGCCCCTGAGCCGCTTTGTTCGTCCGCTTTAAGAATTCCTCAGCTTTGCGGACTCCATATGCCACTTTCCGTGTATATATAAAATTCATAGGGGAAACATTGTCTGCAGTCATTCCTGCACCTGACGTAATGCTTCCCAAGGTCATGGCCGGGAACAGATTTGCAGTCGCTCCCATGCTTCCCAAGGTGGCCGGAGTGTTCACAAGAACTCTTCCGACCGGTTTTTTCAATGCGAACTGGCGGATTACTTCCTCGTCTCTGGAATGGATCACCAGGGTGTGCCCATGGCTTTCATTGACCAAAAGGCTCATGCACTTCTCACAGGCATGCATCCAGTCAGGCTCGATGTAATAGGCAAGGACGGGACAAAGCAGTTCTCTTGCAAACGGATTCCTGTCAGAAATGTATTTCTGTTCCGAAACCAGAACCGTGGTGGCAGGCGGAACTAAAAATCCTGCCCTTTTTGCAAGCTCAAACGCCGGCCGGCCCATGATCTCTGTATCCGCTTTTCCATTATCCAGACAAAGAAGTCCGATCAGCTTTTCTTCTTCCTCTCCGTTCATGAAATAAGCACCGTTCTTTTGCATCTCTGCCTTTACATCTGCTGCGATCACACTGTCAACCACCATATACTGCTCCGCGGCTGACACGATTCCGTAATCAAAGGTGCGGCTGGCAATGATATCTTCCACCGCCTGTCTTATATCTGCCGTCCGTTCAATGAACACCGGTCCGTTGCCCGTTCCGCCGTAGATATAAGGTTTTCCGCTTTTTGCTGCCTTGCGGCACAATTGGGGCACTCCGGTGTTGACAATAACGGCAGCGGCCGGATGATGAATCAGTTCCAGGGCACCGGACTCTGTCACTGTCTTCAAATAACCGATAGCTCCTTCCGGCAGTCCGCAGCTCTTCCCTGCTTCCTGCATACGGGCAAGCAGCTTCCCGGTGACATTCTTTGCCCGTTCATGGGGGGCGATCACGATAGGGTTACCGGACTTTACAGCGATAAGCACATTGTAGATGGCTGTGGAGACCGGGCTTATTGCCGGAGTTAATGCAGCAATCACGCCGATTGGAACACCGATGTCCATGGTTTTAAGTACTGCATCTTCCTGTAAGATTCCGACGCATTTCATTTGTTTCAGCTGATCCGGAAGAGTTTCACAGATAAATTTGTTTTTCACAAATTTATCCTGCCAGCTTCCATATCCGGTTTCTTCTGCGGACATGACCGCCAGCTCCTCTGCCATTTCTTTTGCAGCAGCAGCAAGAACACCTACGATATGATCCAGCGTTTCCTGGGGGAAGGTAAGCATGCTTTCTCTGGCTTCTCGTGCGCTTTCCATTAAAATCCTGGCCTCCTGGATGGAGAGCAGGTCTTTATCTATAAAACTCATTTCCATTACTCCCTTCGTTCGGGATTCCTGTTATTCCTCTGCAGGAGGAGTCGGGATTGCGTATCTTTTTACGATCTTAGCAAGATCGGGATGGGGTCTTGGGATAACCACAGAGCTGTATACCTCAGCTCCCATGTTATTAACCGCCTTAACGCCTGCTTCTACTGCAGTCTTGCAGGCTCCCACATCGCCTTGAACCAGGACGGAGATATAGCCGGAAGCTACGTTCTCATATCCAACCAGCTCCACTTCCGCTGCCTTACACATTGCATCAGCCGCTTCCAGTACGAATACCAAACCAAATGTTTCAATTGCGCCTATGGCTTCATATCTTTCCATATACTGTTTTCCTCTCTTTATGCGTCTATATCATGTACTGATACAATGTCACCGACCTCTTTGATCGGTCTTGGCATAACATTCTTTGCTGTCAGCTTGCCAATCGCCGCGGCAGCCTCTGCTCCTGCCTCTACAGAGGAACGTACCGCTGCAACATCGCCCTTTACCATAATGGTAACTAACGTGGAGCCTACATTTTCATAAGAAATTAATTCCACATCCGCTGCTTTTAACATCTTATCCGCAGCTTCCAGTGCCGGAACCAGTCCGATGGTTTCCACAAGTCCTAACGCTTCATCTCCGTAATATCTCACCTTACGCAAACCTCCTCAAATTTATTTGTGACGGTATTTTTTGTCTACGTACTTATCAACGGCACTTCTTCCCTCGTCATTGATCTCGTAGCACATACGCAGTTCTCCGTTCTTATCCAAATCATAGCTGCTTAGATTCACCATTCCATTCGCTTCCAAAGACATCACATGATCCATATAACGTTCTTTTGTAAACTGGCGCTCTCCACCGTAAAGCGGCTTTAATGCCTCCATAATTTGGTCAACGTCTGCATTTTTCACTCCGTATAAATAGTTTAATACCGCTGTTCTTGCTGGTAATAACATACCTTTATTCCCCTTTCTTAAAGAAATCAAGTGGATTCATGGTCACCAGAATCGCCCCATAACGCATAGGTGACATTTAAGGACATACCTACTGCACTGCCTGCCATAGATGTCCCGGCTCATTACTGATTCTCCCTCTTGTCTTTGGGAAGAATCGTCTCCACCTCTGGGTGAGGACGCGGGATCACATGAACAGAAACCAGCTCTCCAACTCTCGAAGCTGCTGCTGCGCCGGCGTCAGTTGCTGCCTTCACAGCACCTACATCTCCTCTTACCATAACAGTAACCAGTCCGCCGCCTACAAATTCCTTACCCATCAGCGTAACATTCGCTGCCTTTACCATAGCATCTGCAGCTTCAATGGAACCAACCAATCCCTTTGTTTCAATCATTCCTAATGCATCATATTTCATTGCTTATTCCTCCTTTTTCCCTAACAGCTCCATTGGGTTCACGGAAACTAAAACTGCGCCTGTGATAATGATGACCGAACCGATGATAATGGTAGGGGTGACAGGCTGATTTACGAACAGAATACAGAAAAGCACGCCCCAGAAGGCGTAGGTAATATTAAGGGACATTCCTACTGCACAGCCTACGGTGCTGTTGGATTTATACCAGCACAGGTAAGAAACAGCCGCACAAAATCCGGAAAGCAAGAGCCATGCAACCGGTGGTACGGACTGCATCGTATCTCCCAAAAGGCCCATGCCGCCTATGATCGGCAGTATCACAAACAAGTCTACGATACCGGATAAAAGCTGACGGATGTTAATGAGAACATCCGAATCCAGCATGGCACTTCCATAGGCTGCAAACACACCTTCCAGCGCCCAGCCAACGGCTGCAACAAATGCAAAAATAATTCCAAGTGTAAAATTAGAGCTTCCTTCCGGTTTCACCCAGTTGATAACCACGGCTCCAATGACACAGATCAGCATACCTGCGCCCACTCTCGGTACGATCTTCTGCTTTAATATGATTCTTGAGAAGAACGCTCCAAAAAGGATATACATGGCTGAAATAGGAATCGCATAGGCTCCTGCCATGTTAAGCCCTAAAATATATGCACCGCTGGCAATCGGTCCGCCTACAAAAGAACCGACCAGCGAGATCTTACCTGGAAACAGTTTTAAGCTTCTGCCCAATTCCCTGATGCGCCCGGTTTTGAAGTTGTAGATGGTGAGCCATAAGCCAGCGAACAGATCGTTCATTCCGGAGGTCACATAAGCAAGGATAAGCGCTCCTGCAAGTCCCGGAATTACCTCTCCTGCTCCTGCAAGCGGTTTGTAATTGCCCGCGATCAATACGAAGGTCGTGTATAAACCATACGTAAGTCCGGATATCACACCGGCTGTGATGCCAATTTTCTTAAATTTCTTTCGTGTTTCTGTCATCTTTAGACTTCCTCCCCCATTTGAAGAGTGCATAATTATACACTCTTTCTATTTTTCTTTCACGTTCAGCTGAAAACGCTTAGAAAACACCCTTCGCCAGTTAATGTCACCAATTTTTATTTGACGTCATGTATTTTTCTATGCATTTAGTATAGGACTTACCCTTATGGGGAATGTCAACCAGTTTTTGTATTTTTTTACATTCAATCACTGGGAAATACGGATATTCCCTCATATGCGCCTGAAATATATGTAAATCGGGTTTATGATGTTACTTAAACCTTCGGAACTTAAAAACGCCTTTGACACGGAATCCTTTTATTGAATTCTGCATCAAAGGCAATTACTTTCTGAAAATTGGAACAATAACCTCAGCAACAAATTCGTTGGGATCTCTGGTCGTCCAGTAATCCACCACGTACCGCTCATAGCTTTCCGTTCCGCACTGATATCCTTTCTTTGCGGCCCAGTCCAAAATTCTTTCGTATTCCTTATCAATGGTCTCGAATTTACCGATGTGATAAACCGATGCAGCCATAAAGCCGCCGTAAGTCTGGCGGTTGCTGCAATCCTTGCAGGGATGAATGGCTTCCTGCATTATGGTTGCACGCTTACAGTTCCCCGTCATCTTTTCTTCAAAAGACTGAAATTTTAAGATCACCGCTCCGGTAATCTCATTCTCTGCGTGCTCCAGGTGGTTGGTCCACTCAATATTAATAATGGACTCCATGTAATTATAGTCAAATTCCTGCTCCATGCTGCAATAGGTAACAGCCGGTATATACTTTACGGCAACATCATGAACATCATGCTCCCGCACCATCTGTCCTTCCTGGATCAGCTCATACCAATCCCGGACCGCAATGTAGCTGTTGTGAATCTGCTGTTCCTGTTCCCGGAGCTGCTCAATCTTGTTTCGGAAATTCTGTTCCAGATAATAGTATGTATTTCCTTCCACAAGCCCCTGCATCTCTTCCAGCTTGAACCCCATCTGTTTGTAATATTTGACGATCGGGACGGTTAGGAGCGTTTCTTTGTTATAATACCGGTAGCTGTTCTCCTTACAGATCATATCCGGAGCAATGATCCCGATCTTATCATAGAAACGCAAAGCTTTGGTAGAAATATTGCAGATCTTACTGACTTCCCCGATAGAGTATACTTTTTTTTCTTTCATATAACCCCCATTCGTGTAGGTATATCTACATCATTCAGTTCTTTTGCCTCTTCTTATACACCCCTATCGCATATAGATCAAGCATATCCTTCCTGTATAGGGGAAGGCCAACCAGGTTCTACAAGTATTTTAATCGATATTGTCGAATTTGAAAAGCAAAAAAAGTGTAAAAAAAATGATCACAGGCGATTCTTCACACTGAATTGCCCATGATCATAAATATTTATTACTTTAAATTATTTACCATATCCATAATTTCTTTTTTGGATTTTACTCCGACAGAGGTAGCTGAAAGCTTTCCATCTTTGAAAATTCCAACCGTTGGAATGCTCATCACTTTAAACTGTCCGGCCAAATCCTGATTCTCATCCACATCGACCTTTCCTACCTTTAAATCCGGAATATTCTCACCTGCTATCTCATCCATAACGGGAGCAAACATCTTACAGGGGCCGCACCAGGTAGCCCAGAAGTCCACCAGTACGATGCCTTTATGATTCAGAACTT
Source organism: uncultured bacterium (assembly GCA_905215155.1). Classification (GTDB taxonomy): domain Bacteria; phylum Bacillota; class Clostridia; order Lachnospirales; family Lachnospiraceae; genus Lacrimispora; species Lacrimispora sinapis. The sequence goes on from CAJMPJ010000006.1 coordinate 114,584, forward strand.
CTGATTCAAAATTATCCTTTGATAATGTTACGATTGCCATATAGATTCCTCCTTTTTCATTTCAAATGATCTTACATCACATGTAGGTAGTTCATTTAAATAGTTTTATCATTATTGTGTGTATTATCCTATATTTACGATGAAATATAAAAAACTGTAACTTTTGTAATTCCAGCTTTCTTACTGTTATTATAAAAGTTACAGTTCCATTTGTCAATAGATATTTTTATTCTTCAAGATCAAAGCCAAGAAGCCGGATCTTCTTTATAAATAATTCCTTAGCCTCCTGCACGCTGTCACGCTCCGGCTGGTCCTGTGCCGATAAGAGCTTCTCCTGCTCCATGTCCCTGGAGGAGATCCTCCCGCCCTCATAGCCGCCGCTCAGTTCCAGTGTAAGACGGAACTTGCCGTTATCATATGTAACATTCAACCGGGGAATCTGAAAAGAGCGCTTTTTCTCGGCTCCATTTCCGAAATACAGCTTTGTATCAACAGAAAGAGCTTTGCCGCCCAGGGAAATGCTCCCCGTAAAGACAACCCCTCCATTGCTTTCAAAACCAAGAACAAAATCTCCCAGCCCTTCGGCATGAACCTCCGATACATTCATGTTTTCATCAATGACAAAGGAGAGCTTCTGAAAATCTCCCTGTGTCTTTCTGTCCTTTAGCATCCGGCCCCATTCCTTCATGTCCTTTAGAGGACCTTCCAAAACGTAATCTCCAAGCTTTGACAGATAAGAATCAAACTCAGCCGCCGGGACTGCAGCATCAATCATTACCCCATCACCGCTGCGTTTGGAAAAACGGATATCGCTCCGGCTCATCATTCGGATGGTATCTTTTTCTATGGTTGTGATCCGGTTCGCAGCTTCGCTCTTCTTTTTCGGTGTAACCGTGATTCCCAGGCTATTCTTCAAAGCCTCCTGTGAGGTTACTGCCGCCGCCGGAGTGATTCCAGGGATATAAAATACCATACGGTCCTCATCGGCCCAATAGCTAACCCCTTCCCTGACAGCTCCCAGAAAATAAACATTCAAGGTCCCCTGGGCAAAGGTATTTTCCTGATTGCGCTGCTCTGTAAATGCGATACCCAAACCTCCCGGAAGGAGCAGTATGGAATGACCGTTCCACTTCACTTCATCGGCAACCAGCTTTAGAAAATCCTCATAGGCATCGCCTTCCCCTTCGTCCTGATCCCACAATTTTGTGAGACGTTCTTTCGTCTGGAGCGCAGAACGGGTCAAATAAAATTTGGCGTAATACATGGGCAGCACATACCATACAATGGAAGCCGCCGCTAAAAGAACGATAACGGCAACCGCTCCCCTTAACAGCCAGGGATGGGTTCCATGGCTATGAGGTGTTTTTTTCTTTTTAAAAGATTCCTGTTTCGCTAAGTTTTTCTTCAAAAAATTCATTCAGTTCCAGCACCTTCTTCCGCAATACAATTCCAATCAGCCATGAAATAGGAATAAATACTGCCACATTTCCCAAATATCTCCAATAATCATTCTGATACATTCCGCCAACACACTCTCTCATCGCATTGATCAGATGGGTAAACGGAAGCAGAGGATTCACCATCTGGAAGAACCGGGGTGTTACCTGAATCGGGAATGTACCGCCGGAACCTGCTACCTGAATGACCATAAATACAATTGCGATCGCTTTTCCCACATCTCCAAAGGAGATAGTAACGGAATAGATGATGCTGTTGAAAATAATGCTGGCAACGATGGCCGTCAAAATAAACCTGCCCGGATACAGACACTGGACCTTTAACAGATAAAGATCTCCCAGCGCTACCACCAGTGCCTGCAAAATCCCAAACAGTAAAAAGGTTAAATATCTTCCAAGATAAGTCTCATAAAGCTTAAGACCCACTGCCCGTTTTTCTTCCACCTTGCACTTGATCAGGGCTACCAAAAGCATGCCGCCTACCCAGATTGCAAGAATTGAGTAAAAAGGAGTCATGGCAGATCCGTAGGTGGCCACCGGATAAATCTTATTGGTAACCATATCCGTAGGAGTTTTCATAAATTCACTGAACTGCTCCGGGTCATTCTTCATGATATCCATGATTTTATTCAGCTGCTTGCTGTCAGCGATTTTATTGATCTCCTCAATGATGTCATCAATCCGTTCCTGGCTTCTGCCGATCAGGCTTTTGGCACTGTCCAGAGATTCAATCAGGCTCTGGGATGAGGCGTTGACACTGGAAAGGGTGCCGTCCACCTGGCCTACCACACCTCCGATGCTGTCCAATGCACCGGAAGTAACTCCTAATGCATCATAGGTTTTATCCAGACTGTCTTTTAAGGGAACTTCCACTCTTCCATTATAGAAGTTCAAAATGTCGGAAATGGTGTTATAAAGTCCGTCCAGGGAATTTCCGATGTCTTCTTCCACATCATCGGGCAGATGCCTGGTCTGGCGCACCGTTTTTTCCGCAGATGCCAGCTTATTGATCACTTCCTGCTGCCGTTTTGCAAGAGCCGTCAGCTGCTGCTGGAGAGTCGTGCCGTCTGCAATAGGAACTGGAAGGGCCTTATTCAAAGTATCAAGAACCTTCCTCACTCCATTGAGCTGGTCCAAACCTGCCTGAAGCAGACTCTGCATATTGTTGAAAGAATCCGCGATCATGTCTGCGGACCCATCCGTAAGCTTTCCAACCGTCTGAAAGGTTTCATATACCGTTTCTTCTATTTTCATGATGTTATCAAGGGTATCTCCCAGACCATCCGTCATGATGCCGGAGAACCCTCTGGTGGCATCAATCAGAGCCTTGGCACTGTCCGCCGTCTGTCCGCCGGAAGCGATCATCTTGTTCACATCCGGAAGTGTCCCTTTCACTCCGTCATTTAAGGTATTCACCGTCTGCAGGGTGGTCTGAAGCATGTTGATGGTATCCACCAGCTGATTTAAGTCTTTTTTCGCATCGGTAAGGGAATTGATGGCATCGTGTCGGTTGGTTTCCTTATCCGTTCCCCAATCGTCGGAATATTTATTAAGCACCTTGCCAATCACCTTGGAAGTGGTATTGATAAAGGTCTCATTGATCTGATGCTGAACCGTCTCCACACCTTTATCTGTGATTTTAGTCGCAATGGCATTCTTTTTTTCATTGACATAATACTGTAAAACCGGGCGTTCAATGTTGGTGGAAAGGATACTGGACAGCTTCTGGCTGAAATCCTCCGGAACAACAACGGCTGCATAATACTTTCCGGACTCCACTCCATCAATGGCATCAGTGCTGTCTACAAACTGCCAGCCGATTTTATCATTCTTTCTCAGCTCATCCAGAATCATCTCTCCGATGTTGATGGAGGAATCATCTATATCCGTGTCAAATATGCTGTCTATGGACGCGCCTTTGTCCTCATTGACAACTGCCACCTTCAGTCCCTTTGTATTGGAATAGGGGTCCCAGCTCGCCGCAATGTTGAACCACGCATACAGAGACGGGATCAGGATCAGTCCCAAGGCAATCATAATTGCAACAGGATTTATAATAATATGTTTTAGATCATCGACAAAGATTTTCCATATATTCTTTACATGTATCATAGCAGCCTCCTTGGTAATAATTTTAATTGATGTAACTCCGTATTATATTATTTCTGATTCTTAAATGCAATGCCAAAACCTGTTAAAATAATCCTCCCCTGCATCACCTTCTATTATGAATTCCGTTCCTGTAACAATTTGCAAGAACCGGATAATTTCTCCAAAATAAAAAATTTCCATAACTAAAAAATACCCAATTACCTTAAAACAAAGAGCACAAGACGGGAAATAGACCAGTAAACAGGCATTGACGGAAAAACCAGTAAACACCGGGATTCCTTATAAATACGAGGTTTCCCGGTGTTTTTATCTTTCTTTATGTGGAGCTGCTTTTCAGCTCATGTTGCACTTTTTCGCAACTATGCAACACGGAACGACCATGAATATATTAGCATAAGAATGGGTTATTTACAATAGGAAGAAATGCCTGCTAGCAATTGTCTTCATTCTTCCAACGGCAAGGAGCATTGTTAAAGCCATCACGATAGCCTTCACAATAACACCTTCTTTTTTCTTCTGCACAAGGATCATTATTGCATCTATTATTATTACAGCAATTATTATTATTACAGCAATTATTATTCCGATTGCCGCAGCACTTATTTCTATTATTATTACAGTTGCATCCCATATTAAACACCTCATTTTTTCGTTTATATCGTAGTATATGGAATGAATAGACTAGTTGTGAATTTGTTGAGCATTAAGCTTATCTAGCCAATCCTGGATATTGCAGCGCCCCATCCTGATCAGGTGTCAGCGTCACCGGCTCCGTAATCATCTTGCCATCAGCGTCCACCGCGTAAATTTTACCAGAGTTTTCTACCAGCTGAGATTTACACATTGCGCCGTCCGGACCCAGGTAATACCATTCCCCTTTGTATTGATACCAGGTATTTTTTACCATCAGCCCGGCACCGTCAAACCAGTACCACTTGCCGTCAGCCTTCACCCAGTCATTACAGACAGGCAAACCGGTATCTCCGTTATAGTAACGCAAGCCTCCATCCTCTTCTTTCCAGCCAGATTTCTTAACCTGGGCCACTTCTACCTTAGACCATGTCTTCATGAATTCTTCTGGGTTCTTATAATATTGCTTGATTCCACTGGTTGAACTGCCCCAGTCCGGAAGCTGGAAGTGTGGCTTGTCGACCGGTGACTTCCAGTTCCCGCCCCATTCCAGGCCAATACTGACTCCAATCACACCAACCTTCCGAAAGAAGCCATCGGTGTCATTATATGCTCCCCGTCCATCATTTCTATAAAAATCAAAGGCAGTTCCCCACTGATGATAGGAACTGTATGTACTGCCGGGGGCCTTGGTTACTTTTTTTCCTGGCTTTGTTCTTCCCTTTGCGTAAAGTGCATCCTGCTCTGCTACGGTCCGGAACGTTTCTCCTATGGCAATTTTTAATCCCTGTTTTTTACACTCTTCTACAAGCTGTGCCGCCAGCACCTGAAGCCTTGGATGGCATAATGTAATATCTCTCATTTATTTATTCCTCCAATAATTAAGAAAAGGCCCAGGATATACCCAGGCCTAAAATTGCAACATTGTAACAAGTCAATCTTTTTTTCCAGTTTGCTTGATAATCTGATTTACATATGTACTTAATCCGGCAACCAGTACCCCCTGAGTAATGGCCGTAAATACTGCCATAGCAATTTCCTGGCCGGTCTGGCAGCTGCTTGTGGCCAGGACATAGATTCCGCATAAAACAATACCTACCGCACCATTTATCAGCGGGATGTATTTGTCCTTAATTGTCTGACTTTTTTTAAAGATAAGGACATTATCTCAAAAAAACTAGCTAGAAGCGAGGTACCTA
>CAJMPJ010000007.1 GCA_905215155.1 uncultured bacterium
CGAATACAGAAAGAAGAGTACCGGCTGATTCTGTGAAATAAAGAATTCTATTCTTGTTTTTTACCACTCCTTCTCGTAAAATTGTTTCCTAATGTATCATTGATAATCTATTTTTACAATGCTATAATAAGCTAAAACCATGTTTAAGCAGGTAAATATTTGCTATTCATAAGTTTTAATGGTATAATAGTCGGGTTACTATTATGAAAGCAGTGGGGAGATATATGTCAAAATCGTTATACATTGCAGAAAAACCAAGTGTAGCTCAGGAATTTGCCAATGCTTTGAAAGTGAAAGGAAGACGCAGTGACGGATACATTGAATCGGACCAGGCGATTATAACCTGGTGCGTGGGTCATCTGGTAACTATGAGCTATCCCGAAAGCTACGATCCCAAATTTAAACGATGGAGTTTATCCACCCTTCCGTTTCTTCCCAAAGAATTTAAGTATGAGGTAATACCTGGTGTTGAAAAGCAATTTAAAATTGTAAGCAGTCTGCTGAACCGGCCGGATGTGGATGTCATATATGTCTGCACTGACTCCGGACGGGAAGGAGAATACATATACCGTCTGGTCGCCCAGATGGCAGGAGTGAAGGACAAGCATCAAAAACGTGTATGGATCGACTCCCAGACGGAAGAGGAGATATTAAGAGGAATCCGGGAAGCAAAGGATGAATCCGAATATGACAATCTTTCCGCATCTGCCTATTTACGGGCAAAAGAGGATTATCTTATGGGAATTAATTTTTCCCGATTGCTTACACTAAGATATGGACAGCACATTTCCAATTATTTAAGGACGGGAAAAAATACGGTCATATCCGTAGGGCGGGTCATGACCTGCGTTTTGGGTATGGTGGTCCGCAGAGAGCGGGAGGTACGAGATTTTGTAAAAACTCCTTTCTACCGGGTGATAGGCACATTTATAAAGGATGAGATGGATTTTGAGGGCGAATGGAGAAGTGCGCCCGGCTCTAAGTATTTTGAATCCCCATTTCTTTATAAAGAAAATGGCTTTAAAGAGAGAAAATATGCCGAAGAATTGATTGGGTCCCTGTCAGCCATGGAACCTATGGAAGGAACGGTTGTTTCCATAGAAAAGAAAAAGGAAACGAAAAACCCGCCTCTTCTTTACAATCTGGCAGAGTTACAAAATGATTGCTCCAAGATGTTTAAGATCAGCCCCGATGAAACTCTTAAAGTGGTGCAGGAGCTTTACGAAAAGAAGATGGTCACTTATCCGCGAACCGATGCCAGAGTATTATCTACAGCAGTTGCAAAGGATATCCATAAAAACATCAGCGGATTAAAAGGATTTGAACCGTTATCGGCAGCAGCGGCAGAGGTTTTGGAGAACGGCTCTTACCGTACCATTGAAAAGACCAGATATGTCAATGACAAGCAGATCACGGATCACTATGCCATCATACCCACCGGTCAGGGGCTTGGAGCCGCAAGAGGACTGTCTTCCCTGTCGGCAAAAATTTATGAAGTGATCACAAGAAGGTTTTTGAGCATTTTTTATCCTCCGGCTGTTTATCAGAAATATTCCCTGGAGCTGGCTGCGGAGAAAGAACATTTTTATTCCAGCTTCCGTGTGATGCTGGAGGCCGGCTATTTAAAAATTGCAGACGTCTCCGGTGTTAAGAAAAAAGCTCAGGAAGAAAAGAACAACGCTTCTTCTGAAAGTAATCCGGATGATAATAATGGGGAAGCTCCCCAGAAAAATATGGATAATCCAGCCTTTATAGCCATGCTTGCAACTCTGAAAAAGGGAATGCAGATTCCCATAAAAGGACTTGCAATCAAAGAAGGAGAGACTTCACCTCCCAAACGGTATACGTCCGGTTCCATAATTTTGGCCATGGAAAATGCAGGTCAGCTGATCGAGGATGAGGAGTTACGTGCTCAGATCAAAGGAAGCGGCATTGGAACCAGTGCAACCAGGGCAGAGATATTAAAAAAGCTGTTTCATATCAAATACCTTTCACTAAACACAAAAACTCAGGTGATTATTCCCACCTTGCTTGGAGAGATGATTTATGATGTGGTCAATGCCTCCATTAAACAGCTGTTGAACCCGGAGCTTACGGCAAGCTGGGAAAAAGGACTGACTTATGTATCCGAAGGGTCCATTACCGAAGAAGAGTATATGCAGAAATTGGCGAATTTTGTTGCCGGACGCACCGCAGGAGTGTTAAGGCTCAATAATCACTACGATCTTCGTAGCGTATTTGATGCCGCGGCAGCTAATTATAAAAAACAAAAATAGGAGATTATTAACATGAAAAAAGAAGATATGACGAACCAAGATTTATTTGATACGAACCATACGATTGCAAAATTATTATTTGAACAGAACACCTATCCATGGGAGATCCTTCCGAAAATCAGCGAGTTCATTGTTTCCCTGGGACAGCGTCTTCCAAAAGATGAATACGTTCATGTGGGAAAGGCCGTATGGATTCACAAATCAATAAATCTTCCGCCCACAGCATGTATGGGTGAGAATGTAATCATCTGTAAAGGTGCTCAGATCCGCCATTGTGCATTTGTCAGAGGCAATGCAATCATTGGAGAAGGGGCTGTCGTAGGAAACTCTTCTGAAATCAAGAATTCCATCCTTTTTGACGGTGTTCAGGTTCCTCATTTTAATTATGTCGGAGATTCTATTTTAGGATACAAGTCTCATATGGGCGCTTCCTCCATCGCTTCCAACGTAAAAACAGACAAGTCTTTGGTTAAGGTGCATGCAGAAGACGGTGACATCGAAACCGGACTTAAAAAGTTTGGCGCTATCATCGGAGATTTTGCAGAGATCGGCTGCGGTGCGATCTTAAATCCGGGAACCGTTATCGGACCAAAATCCAATATCTATCCTCTCTCTTGCGTGAGAGTCTGTGTTGATGCAAACTCCATCTACAAGAACCAGGGGGAAGTTGTTGAAAAAGCAGTAACAGAGGAATAAGCATCATTCATATCCTTGAATGTATGAAAAGAGCCGCTTCATAATGAAGCAGCTCTTTTTTGATAATTGCCATTGATTTATTTTGTTCCGAAAATACGGTCTCCGGCGTCTCCCAGACCAGGGCAGATATAGGCATTTTCATTTAACTCACGGTCTAAATGTCCAACATAGATTTGGATGTCAGGGTGGGCTTCATGAAGTCTCTTTAAGCCTTCCGGAGCAGCAATGATTGCCATAAATTTGATATTCTTGCCGCCATACTGCTTGATGAAATCAACCGCTGCCACAGCAGAACCACCGGTTGCTAACATAGGATCGGTGACAACGATAGTTCTCTGCTCAATAGGGCTTGGCAGCTTGCAGTAGTATTCATGAGGTTCATGAGTTACTTCATCCCGGTACAAGCCAATGTGTCCCACCTTTGCGGAAGGAACCAGAGCCAGAATACCATTTACCATACCCAATCCTGCACGGAGGATCGGTACGACTGCCATCTTCTTGCCGGCGATCATCGGTGTCATACAGGTCTCAATCGGAGTTTCCACTTCAACATCCTGTAATGGAAGATCTCTTAATGCTTCAAAGCCCATCAGCATGGCAATCTCTTCGATCAAAGCCCGGAATTCGTTGGTTCCCGTCTTCTTATCTCTTAAGATAGAAATTTTATGCTGAATCAGCGGGTGGGTAAAAACGGTTACATTGTCCATTGAAAAATCCATAGTGTTATTTGTCCTTTCTTGAATCTCTTGTTGTATCAGGAACCTCTGGCAGAATCAGGTTCATTAAGACCCCGACTACGACTGCAATGAAAAGGCCTGAAATGTTTAATGTAATTGATCCGATCACGACGTTAAGACCGCCGAGCTGTCCGAATCCCAGTCCAAACACCAGAATCAGTCCAACGATGGATAAATTTCTGCTGTGCGTAAAATCTAAATTGGATTCAGCCAGAGAACGGATACCAACAGCTGCGATCATTCCGAAGAGCATGATTTCAACTCCGCCCTTTACAGGACCAGGAATGGTCTGAAGGATTGCCCCCATCTTTCCGAATAAGCCGAGGATAATTGCAAATACAGCGGTAATCCGTAACAGCTTTGGATTATAGTTTTTGGTGGTTGCAAGCACTCCTGTGTTTTCCGCATAAGTCGTATTGGCGGGACCACCTGTAAAACCGGCAAAAAGTGTCGCAATGCCGTCACCCATGAGCGTACGGTGAAGGCCTGGGTCCTTTAAAAAGTCTTTGCCTACAACCGTTCCATTGGTGGTAATGTCACCGATGTGTTCCATAAATGTTACACATGCAATAGGAGCAATGGAAAGAATGGCTCCAAGGCTAAACTTGGGAATGGTCATAAAACCTACTCCGTTAGAATCCTTTGTCACATATGGAATGTTAATCCAGGAAGCGGAGGTAATTGCCGAATAATCCATGTGGAAGATACCAGCAGCTCCTAAAATTACGCACAACAAATAGCCTGCTGCAATTCCGATGAGAATAGGAACAAGCTTAAAGAAACCGCGGGCGAAAATGGAGCAGAGAATCACGATGAGTAAGGTAAAGAGGGCAATTCCCAGATTTAACGCAATGGCCGGAGTCAGTCCGTCAGCAAGGCTTAAATTGCCGGTGGCATCATTAATTGCGGTGCTTGCCAGGTTAATGCCGATCACTACGATGACCGGACCAGTCACTACCGGAGGAAATATCCTCTTAATCTTGTCCGAACCTACGATATATACGATCAGTGCAAAAAGAAGATAGACCAGACCGGCAAAAATAATTCCACCCTGTGCTAAAGGTACGTTTTCTGGAATCACGGTTCCTTCCGGGCGTGTGATTGAAGTAACCGCAGCCAGAAATGCGAAGGAAGAACCGAGAAACACAGGAACCTTAAATTTAGTACAGCAGTGGAATATTAAAGTACCAACGCCTGCAGAAAAAAGTGCCAGCGATGGGTTGAGACCTGTCAGTAAAGGAACCAGTACGGTTGCACCGAACATGGCGAACAAATGCTGAATACTGAGCAGATAATCTCGGGTTGTGAGTTTTGCATTTTGACTCATTTTTTGACTCCATTTCTATTTATTTTCCGTCCTATTCTATCAGAGAAAGAAGTAAATGGCAACTATTTTTACTATTTTGTCACAGGAGTATATGAAACCAGTGCATAATCTCCCAAAGCGTGAGGGACGGGAATGGAGAAAATAATGGCTCCCTTTTCCTCATAACTAAAGGAATCGGGGAATGCGGGAGTTCCGTCAGGCTGACTAAGCTTAAGCGGAAAATCAGCTTCCTGGAAGATTTTGGTATATGAGTCAAGATCTGTCTGTGTCCGCATTTCCAAAAGTGCTTCGGTGAGTTCGGCAGAAGCATTGTAAAATTTCACCTGATCGGAAAGAACATATTCAGCCAGAGTTTCGGGATTTGCGTAATCGGTAAGACCCAGATCCTTTCCCTGGGTTAAATCAACGGTATTTGTATAGAACATATTCAGAGGATGGGCAGCTCCTTCGGAATAATAGGTCCCGGTATATACTGCCGTAATCCGTTTGGAATCAGCCGAAACGATTCGGGCTTCTATAATAAGCGTATCTTTTAACAGATCTACGGAATTTGCCTGTAATACTTTAAGGGCATTATTTTTTAGGAGAGCATTGATCTCTTCTTCCTTTTTTTCATCATTTAAATGTGAGAGAACCGGGTACTGTATGGAAATATTTTTATCTTTGTAGGTTTTTATGGAAGCTGTGATACCGGACTGGGAAGTGGTTTTTTCGGAATAATCCCTGATTACGATGGTGCTTGCCTGGCTTTGAGTGGATACAGCATCAGCGGAACCAGCTTTTATATAATTTTTCTGGCCGCAGCTGCTTAAAACAAGCGCACAGCCCAGGGGAAAAAGGAGAAACCATTTACGTTCCATAATTACGTTACCGCCTTTCCGGATAAGTATTTATAATCAGTATACCATATTTTGTGAAATTATGATAAAGAAATGGGGATTTAACACGTTTGTATTTTAATTCCTGAGAATAAGTAACATATAAAAAAGGTGGTATAGAGTCAAAACATTTCGCAAAATGTCTTGATTCTATACCACCTTTCCACACAATGCCGATGGCCGGATTCGAACCGGCACGGAGGTTATCCGCTGCATTTTGAGTGCAGTGCGTCTGCCAGTTCCGCCACATCGGCTCTCGTCTGCAACGATGATTATTCTATCACAGGATTTTCCATTTGGCAAGTGTTTTTTTGAGATTATTAAATTGAAAATAGGTTAAATATATTGTATGATAGATAAAAGAAATTGTTAAGGAGGTGTCTGAACGATGACATGCAAAGAAGCCGAGGGTCTCGTCATGCCATACATCAGGGATGAACTTACTGACGATGAATTAAAAGAATTTCTGGAACACATGGAATCCTGTCCCAGCTGCCGTGATGAACTGGAAATTTATTTTACGGTGGAAGTTGGTATCAGACAATTGGACTCCGAAACTGGGAACTATAATATAAAAGGAGCTTTGGAAGCAGCGGTGGAACAATCCAAACAAAGAATCCAGGCTGTAAAGCTTATAAAAATTGCCAGATATGCAGTATCTACGCTGAGTATCATGGCATTAATAATCTCAGTCCTTTTGCAATGCAGAATCTGGATGCAGCAGGGCTTATTATGATGGGAGAACAGATGAACAGGAAACGAATTGTGTTAATAGATGGAAACAGTATGATAGCCAATGCCTTTTATGGCATGCCCTCCAATGCGGCTGATGCCGTGATCCGTCTGATAAAAGGCATTTTGGAACGGAGAGAAGCCGATTATCTTGCCATAACTTTTTCGGCTGGAGACGGCGGCGGCACTCTGACGGAAAAAGCACTGCAGCAGCAGCAGGAGCGGCTGAAAGAACTGTCGGATTCTCTTAGTATTTCTGTATTATCCGAAAAAGGATATGAGTCTGCGGAGCTTTTGGCATCGCTGGCAAAAAGCTGTGAAACAGAAGGCGGAGATATCCAGATCATATCGGAAGACAAAAGACTTTTACAGCTGGTGAGAGAGCATGTAACGGTACGCATTCCTTCCATGGGCGAGGAGGGACTCGTTTTAAAATCCTACTCGCCGGCGGATATTGAAGGAGAATTCGGTCTGGAGCCGGTAAAGCTAAAGGGAGTTTTTTCTCTTACAAAGGCAAACGGCATTGGTGAGAAAACAGCCTGTCAGCTGATAAAACAATATGAAAGTATTAAAAATCTTTTTGATCATCTGGAGGAAGTCGAATCTCTCAGAATCAAAGAAATCTTAAAAGCAACTGAGAAAGAAATCAAAGAAGAGGAAAAGCGGAACACTCTCAGGGATGACTGCAGTCTCCGTCTGGACGATTCAAACTCTATCTCAGAAGCGGAAATCCGTCAGATCATGGATATGGACTTTGTTCCGGCAGATTTTCCGGATGAAGAGAACCAGGAGTCTTTGGAAGCCTTTCCGGTTCATTTGGTGACCGACTTTTCTGAAGCGGAAACCATATTTTCCAAATGTCTGCCGGAAAGCCGTCTGGGACTGCACCTGGTAATTGAAGACAAAGCCATAACAGCCTTATCCTTGTGCCTTGGGCAAGCGCAATGTTACTGTATCATTCCCCAGGGATTTTTAACATCAGAGTATCTGGCCGGAAAAGCGGAGGAAATCTCTAAAAAAGCGGGACATGTAACCGTACTGGATTTAAAGAGCCAGCTTCCTTTCTTAAAGCTGGAAGCCGGAAGCCCGGTATTTGATGCAGGAGTCGCTGCATATTTGCTGAATCCGTTAAAGGATTCCTATGCTTATTACGATCTGGCTGCAGATTATCTGGATATGACCATTCCTTCAAGGACTGACTTGATTGGAAAAAGTTCCATTGGCCGGGCATTGGAGGAAAAAAGGGACGCTGCAGTTTCCTGTATCGGCTATATGTCTTACGTTGCTTACCGTTGCGGGGAAGTACTTCCTGAGGAACTAAAGAAAAACGGTATGGACACTCTGTTTTATGAGATTGAACTGCCCCTGATCTACAGCCTCTATTCTATGGAATCAGCCGGAATCAAGGTAGAACGTGACCGGCTAAAGGAATACGGGGACAGGCTAAAGGTTCGTATTATGGAACTGGAACAAAAAATATACGAAGAAACAGGAGAAACCTTTAATATCAATTCTCCCAAGCAGCTGGGGGAGATTTTGTTTGACCATATGAAGATTCCCGGAGGAAAGAAGACAAAAACCGGATATTCTACGGCTGCAGATGTTTTGGAAAAACTGGCACCCGATTATCCGGTGGTAAACCTGATTTTGGATTACCGTCAGCTGACTAAATTAAAATCCACATATGCCGATGGCCTGGCAGCGTATATCGGACCGGATGAACGGATTCATGGAACGTTTAACCAGACCATCACTGCCACCGGAAGAATCAGCAGTACAGAACCGAATCTTCAGAACATTCCGGTGCGTATGGAACTGGGACGGGAGATCCGTAAGGTCTTTGTTCCGAAGGAAGGCTGTGTTTTTGTGGATGCCGACTATTCCCAGATCGAGCTGAGGGTTCTGGCTCATATGTCGGGCGACCAGCGGCTTATCAATGCGTATAAACAAGCGGAGGATATCCATGCCATTACTGCGTCGGAGGTGTTCCACGTTCCGCTTAATGAAGTGACCTCTTTGCAGAGAAGAAATGCAAAAGCTGTGAATTTTGGAATCGTATATGGAATCAGTTCCTTTGGTTTAAGCGAAGGATTAAGCATTACCCGGAAGGAAGCATCGGAATACATTGAAAAATATTTTGAGACCTATCCGGGAGTCAAGATATTTTTAGATGGACTTGTTGCAGAGGCGAAGGAAAAAGGGTATGCGGTCAGCATGTTTGGCAGACGCCGTCCCGTTCCTGAGCTGAAATCTTCAAATTATATGCAGCGTAATTTTGGTGAGCGTGTGGCCATGAACTCCCCCATCCAGGGAACTGCAGCAGATATTATGAAGATCGCCATGATTCGCGTGGACCAGGCATTGAAGAAGCAGGGATTAAAGTCCCGGATCGTTCTTCAGATACACGATGAACTATTGATAGAAACCTATCGGGATGAGCTGGAACAGGTAAAGGAACTTTTAACAGAAGAGATGAAACATGCGGCAGACCTTTTAGTATCCCTGGAAGTGGAAGCAAATGTGGGAGAATCCTGGTTTGATGCAAAATAAGGAACTGGTGGCAGAATAATGAGAGTAATTGCATTAACAGGAGGGGTAGGCGCAGGTAAGAGTCTGGTTCTTTCTATATTAGAGAATGAATATAAGGCAGAAGTTATCAAAGCAGATGAGGTCGCCCATGAACTTATGAAACCAGGGCGGGAAGGATATGTTAAAATAGTAGAAACTCTGGGAGACCATATTTTAAAGGCAGACGGTACCATTAACCGGAAGATCCTCTCCCAATGTATTTTCCGGGATGACCGCATCAGGAAAGCCGTGAATGAGATTATTCATCCGCTTGTATGGAAAAACATAAAGGGTAAAATTTCTTCTTCCCAAGCAGGCCTTATTGTGGTAGAATTTGCAATTATGGGTGAAAAAGCGGAAGTTGGTTATGACGAGATGTGGTATATTTATGCATCGGAGCCGGTACGAATCCGCAGACTTTTTGAAAACAGGGGTTATGAGAGAGAGCATTCAGAACGAATCATTGCGAGTCAGGCAAAAGAAGCAGATTACCTGGCCCGCTGTGACAGGGTCATCAGAAATGACGGTTCCATCGAAGAGATCAGGGACCAACTTGCGGAAATATTAAATAACAGGGGACAGAACGAAACATGAGACTGGTAAGCATTGCAAGCGGAAGCAGCGGAAACTGCATTTACGTGGGCTCGGATACGACTCACATTCTGGTAGATGCAGGAATAAGCAACAAACGAATCCAGCAGGGGTTAAACGACATTGGAGTAAAGGGAAGTGAACTGACAGGAATCGTGATAACCCATGAGCATTCGGATCATACCAAAGGCCTGGGAGTCTTAGCCAGAAAGTGCGGCGTTCCCATCTATGGAACAAAGGAAACACTGGAAGAGATATCCAAGCAAAAATATCTGGGGGAATATCCCAGGGAACTGTTTTGTCCCATTCGGCCCGATGTGGATTTTTGTATCGGGGATTTGGAAGTCAAGCCTTTTTCCATTGACCACGATGCAGCAAATCCTGTGGCATACCGGGTCCAGCATGGACATAAATCCGTTGCGGTGGCCACAGATATGGGGCATTTTAACCAGTATATCATTGATCATCTTCAGGGTCTTGATGCAGTGCTTCTGGAATCCAACCATGATGTGAATATGCTGCAGGCCGGACCATATCCCTATTATCTGAAACGGCGGATTCTGGGGGATCATGGACATCTTTCCAATGAAAATGCAGGAAGGCTGTTATGCAGCATTCTCCATGAAAACTTAAAGAAGATTCTTCTTGGGCATTTGAGCAAGGAAAATAATTACGAAGAACTTGCTTATGAAACAGTAAGGCTGGAAATCACAGAAGGAGATAATCCATATCTGGCATCCGATTTTTCCATTGAAGTTGCAAAAAGGGATCAGATGTCGGAAATTATAACTATATAACAAAGAGGAGAGCATTATGAATAAGACGATTATTACAGTAGTTGGAAAAGACACCGTAGGGATCATTGCAAAAATCTGTACATATCTGGCCGATAACCGGGTCAATATTCTGGATATTTCCCAGACCATCGTACAGGGATTCTTTAATATGATGATGATTGTTGACATGGATGATTCTGTGAAGCCATTTGGAGAACTGTCTGATGAACTGGAGCAAATTGGTGATGAAATCGGCGTAAAGGTTAAATGCCAGAGAGAAGAGATTTTTACAAAAATGCACCGAATCTGATGATAAAAGCAAGGCTTAAGAAAAGGATGGGTTCCCGATATGTTAAATATGTTTGAAGTAAATGAAACCAATAAGATGATTGAACAGGAACTGCTTGATGTGCGTACCATTACCATGGGCATCAGCCTCCTTGACTGCTGTGACAGCGATTTAAAGGCAGTGAACGAAAAAATCTATCAAAAGATCACGACGGTTGCCAAAGACCTTGTTTCAGTGGGGAAAGAGATTGAAAAGGATTTTGCAATTCCGATCGTAAATAAAAGAATTTCCGTAACGCCTATCGCCATGGTGGGCGGCTCTGCCTGCAAAACTCCGGAAGATTTTGTGACCATCGCTCAAACCCTGGACCGTGCCGCAAAAGAAGTGGGTGTGAATTTTATCGGCGGTTACTCTGCTCTGGTCAGCAAAGGGATGACCACTGCCGATGAGAATCTGATCCGTTCCATACCAAAGGCTCTGGCATGTACAGAACGGGTATGCAGTTCCATCAATGTAGGCTCAACCAAAACCGGAATCAACATGGATGCCGTAGCACTTATGGGTAAAATCGTTCTTGAAACAGCGGAAGAAACCAAGGACAATGATTCTCTTGGCTGTGCAAAGCTGGTTGTATTCTGCAACGCGCCGGATGATAATCCTTTTATGGCCGGAGCGTTCCATGGGGTAACGGAAGCGGATACTATTATTAACGTAGGAGTCAGCGGACCCGGAGTTGTAAAAACTGCAATCGAATCCGCCAGAGGACAGGACTTTGAGGTTCTTTGCGAAACTATCAAAAAGACAGCATTTAAAATCACCCGCGTGGGACAGCTGGTGGCTCAGGAAGCCTCTAAAAGATTGAATGTTCCGTTTGGAATCATTGATTTATCTCTTGCCCCGACTCCTGCAGTGGGTGACAGTGTGGCTGAGATTTTAGAAGAGATTGGTCTTGAAAGAGTCGGTGCACCTGGAACAACAGCGGCTCTTGCCCTTTTAAATGATCAGGTGAAAAAAGGCGGAGTTATGGCTTCCTCTTATGTAGGAGGTTTAAGCGGAGCATTCATTCCGGTCAGTGAAGATCAGGGAATGATCGACGCAGTTGCTATGGGAGCACTTAATTTAGAGAAGCTGGAGGCCATGACCTGTGTGTGTTCGGTCGGTCTTGATATGATTGCAATTCCCGGAGACACTCCCCCTTCAACCATCGCAGGAATCATTGCAGATGAATCCGCTATCGGCATGATCAATCAGAAGACAACGGCGGTCCGCATTATACCGGTCATCGGAAAATCGGTCGGTGATACCGTAGAATTCGGCGGCCTTTTGGGATATGCTCCTGTTATGCCCGTAAGCAAATACTCCTGCGAGAAATTTGTGTCCAGAGGCGGTAGAATTCCAGCTCCGATCCACAGCTTTAAGAACTAACAGATTTCCGGAGGAAAAGAAATGAATCTTTATTTGATCCGTCATGGACGTCAATCCAGCCGGCTTTGCAACGTTAATGTGAGTTTATCGGAAGCAGGATTTCGCCAGGCCAGGCTTGCAGGGGAAAGATTGGCTCATAAAAAAATTGATGCGGTCTATTCCAGCGATCTGATACGTGCAGTAGAAACGGCGAAGGAAGCCAATAAGCTTTGGAAGGTCCCGCATATGATCAGAACGGAATTGCGTGAAATCTCATTCGGAGACATGGAAGGTATGGCGGATGAAGACATTGCGGTGACCTTTCGGGAGTTTAAAAAAGAACAAGCCAGGATGGAGCAGGATTTGCCTTATCCTGGTGGAGAATGTGCCGCAGATGTTATAAAAAGGGCAATGCCTGTCTTTGAAGAGATTGCCTCGGGCGGCTTTCAGAATGTTGCAGTAGTGACTCATGGGGGAGTGATCCGCTCCATAGTCGCTGCTTTTCTTCATATGGAACCCAAGGATTACCGTCTGCTGGGAAATTCCCTGGAAAATTGCAGCATTACAGAAGTGCGGTGGCTGGAGACATATAATCGGTTTACGGTGGAGCGCTTTAATGATTATGCCCATCTGGAGTCTTACCCGGAACTTTTAAGGGCAGGCTGGACGGCTGTGGAAAACTGAAAGCAGAAAGGAATTGCTTGATTCAATGGAACAAAAAGAAAAGGAACAACTGATGCGGATTGCTGAAACATACCTGGATGAGAATCTGCTTCGGATCATAATCAGTAACCCGGTGCCAAAGCAGGAACTTTCAAAGGTCAAAATACGCCCCCTTTTGATGAAAGGAAATCTGATTTTTCAGGCGGAGGAATTGGCAGGAGCCCAGGCTTTCCATAGGAATTTATCGGCAAAAGAATGTGCCGCATATGTGACAGATTTAATGGATGGCAGACTTCGCCAGCTGGAACTGGATTCCAGAAAGGGCCAGGTAAGGGTTTTGGTAAGCAAAAAGGGAACCCTTAGCATCAAGGAAAAACGGCAGCAGCCAAAGATGGAGGCTGCCCCGCTGATATCAGAGCATAACAGGCAGAAAAGCTATATTTTAAAAGAAGGAACTCCCATTCCGTTCCTTGTGGATTTAGGGGTGATGACAGAAGAAGGCAAAATCGTCAAATCCCGGTACGATAAGTTCCGGCAGATCAACCGGTTTTTAGAATTTATGGAAGACATTCTTCCTAGGCTATATACGGACAGGGAAAATGTGATCATTGATTTCGGCTGCGGAAAATCCTATCTGACCTTTGCCATGTATTATTATCTCCATGAGTTAAAAGGCTATGCCATTCGGGTCATCGGACTTGACTTAAAGCAGAAGGTCATTGACGACTGCAACCGTTTAAAGGACAAATACGGATATCATAAGCTGGACTTTTATCATGGAGATATTGCCTCTTTTGAGGGAGTGGATCATGTAGATATGGTGGTGACGCTCCATGCCTGTGATACGGCTACGGATTATGCCCTTGCAAAGGCAGTCCGATGGGGCGCTTCTGTCATTTTATCCGTACCCTGCTGTCAGCATGAGCTGAATAAACAGATGAAAAATGAAGTAATGGCACCGGTATTTCAGTATGGTCTTATTAAGGAACGTCTTGCAGCTCTTTATACCGATGCCCTGAGAGCGGAAATATTGGAGAATAACGGATACCGGACCCAAATTCTGGAATTTATCGATATGGAGCATACTCCAAAAAACATCCTGATCCGGGCGGTGAAACAGGGCGGCAAAAAGGATAACCGAAAAGAAATAGAAGAAATCATGGAATTTCTCCATGGAAAGCTGACCCTTTTTGATTTACTGTCTGATTAGGAAACGTAGTGTATTGAAAGAAGGAAAGTTTCTTAAAAGATATGTTTAAATGAAAAAAATGGATAAAATAAATAAATGAGGGAGGAAAATATCATGCCTTTTATTAATTCAAAAGTCAATGTACCGCTGTCCGAAGAAGTAAAAGAGGTTTTAAAGTCAAAGCTGGGCCAGGCAATAAGCCTGATTCCGGGAAAATCAGAAACCTGGCTGATGCTCGGTTTTGAAGACGACTGTTCTCTTTATTTCAAAGGGAAAAATAACACAAAGATTGCCTTTATTGAAGTCAAGATTTTTGGGCATGCTTCAAACCGGGACTATGACCGTTTAACCGCCGAGATCAGCCGGATTTACAGGGAAGTAGTGGGGATTTCACAGGATAAAATTTATATTAAATATGAAGAAGCAGAACACTGGGGCTGGAATGGAACAAATTTTTAACCAGACGTATATAAAATAACGAATCCGCCGTTAGGATATGACGACGGATTGCGTGAATTCATTTTTTCTGTTTATACGGTATTTGTCCTGCAGCACGGTCTGATAGATATGGGAACAGTAGAAATCCTGCCGGAGCATAAAACGAACATTTTCGGGAAGAGCCAGTTCAGCACCGGCAGTTTTTGTAATGAGAGGGATGCTCCCTCTCTTTTTTATTTGACCCATCAGGTCAGCAGAAGCCTTTTTAAAGCCCAATACCCTTGCATAAGGAGCATAACCTGCATTTCTTGCCGATAGGATCTGTTCCGAAGTGATCCCCAAGATAATATGGAGCAGTGCCCGGCTTACACGGGTATAGGTGTATTGCCTGGTTTTCAGACTGTTTATTTTTTCTTCAAAAGGAAGATAGTCAGGAAGCTGGTTAGAAAGTCTTGCAGCAAGTTCTTCAGAAACATCGGCAAACGTATCAAAGGAAGTTCCGCTGTGGGAAAGGCGAAGCAGCGCAGCATTCAAAAGAACGCTGTAATCATCTGGAAATATGGGATAACCGTTTTCTATCATCAGCTTTACCGGTTCCGGGACCTGAAGCAGAGAAAAATCCTTTGGAAGAGCGCTTCTTTCCCTTTCTTTTAGTATATTCCTGATTCCGGTTGCAGAGCTGAATTGATTTTCCGTCACGGCTGGATCGTGATAGCCGCTGCCTTTTCTGGAAATTGTAAGAGGCAAAAGGCTGCTTTTCTGTCTGATCATTGCCTTGCAGTATTCGATCCCCAAAATATTATTGGGAGAAGTCAGGATAGAAGCCTGCTCATCTGTCAGGATTTGGCAGGAAACCAGAGCCTGATATCTTGCCTGAGGAAAGGTTAATCCTTTTTTTAATCCTGCCCGGAGAGCTTGGGTATATGCCTCAGGCTCCTTAGCCAGCACAGAAGCGATGGCGATAAGCGTTTCGATGTCTCCGCATTCGCTTCCAAAACAGATGGAACCCACGACCCCAAGACGGTCAAGCAGGGCCACGCTGCCGGCAGCAAAATCCTCTGCGCTGCTGGTTGCAAAAACAGAGGGCAGCTCCAGCACAAGGTCAGCACCGCAGGAAAGTGCCATAGCGGTCCTGGTATATTTGTCATAGACGGCAGGGGCACCCCTTTGTACGAAGTCGCCGCTCATGACCACAATACAGAAATCTGCCTGCGACAGTTCTTTGGCTTTTTTTATATGATACGCATGTCCATTGTGAAATGGATTATATTCTGCAATAATACCGACTGTACGGAAATGTTTATTGTTTGCCATGTAATAAGTCCTTTTTCGTTAATATATCTCTTATTATGCTATTGTTTCGTAAAAAATGCAAATTATTTTGATGGAAGACTTGAAAATTTTGAGGAATCCTCATAGAATAGAGTGAGGGTTAATAAAAAATCTTTGAGGATAAGAACAGGAGATTAGGGAAACATGAATTTTATTGTCGAAACATCAGCTCGTCATGTACATTTATCTCAAGAGCATCTTGAGATTTTATTTGGAAAGGGATATGAACTGACAAAGAAAAAAGAACTTTCACAGCCAGGACAGTTTGCCTGTGAGGAGAGAGTAACCGTTATCGGTTCCAAAAGTGAGTTCAAAGGCGTTTCTATTTTAGGACCAGTGAGAAAATCAACTCAGGTAGAGATTTCCCTGACGGATGCCCGTTCCATTGGCATCGCTGCACCAGTAAGAGAATCTGGAGATATTGCAGGGAGCGGTGCGTGCAAGATTGTTGGACCAGCAGGTGAGATCGATATTACAGAAGGAGTTATTGCTGCAAAGCGTCATATCCATGCAACACCTGCAGATGCAGAAAAGCTTGGCGTTAAAAACGGTGAGATCGTTTCTGTTAAAATTGACACAAACGGCAGAAGCCTTGTTTTCGGAGATGTGGTTGTTCGTGTAAGCGACTCCTATGCTCTTGCTATGCACATTGATACCGATGAATCTAACGCAGCTGGCTGCGGAAGAGAACAGTACGGCGAAATCGTTAAATAATCGAAGGAGATACAAATTTATATGAAAATTTTAGTTATCAACTGCGGAAGTTCTTCTTTAAAATATCAGCTGATCAATATGGAAAATGAAGAAGTTTTAGCAAAAGGTTTATGCGAGAGAATTGGTATTCCAGGGTCAAAATTAATTCATAAGGCAGAAGGAAAAGGTGAAAAGACCATCGAAGAAGATATGCCTAACCACACCTTAGCCATTGAACACGTTATGAAGGCATTGGTTGATCCGGAATTTGGTGTAATTAAAGATACAAGTGAGATCTCCGCAGTAGGCCACAGAGTTCTTCATGCAGGAACCGTTTACAGCGATTCCATCGTAGTCACTGAGGACGTTAAGAAGGTAGTACGTGACTGCTTCGATTTAGGACCTCTTCATAACCCTGCAAACTTAATGGGAATTGAAGCTTGTGAAGCTGCTATGCCAGGGACTCCAAACGTAGCTGTATTTGATACGGCATTTGGTATGGGTATGCCAGAGAAAGCTGCTTTATATGCGATCCCAACAGAATATTATGAGAAATACAGCATCCGCCGTTACGGCTTCCACGGTACAAGCCATAGCTTTGTATCCAAGGAAACTTTAAAGTTCTGTGGTCTTGACGAGAAAAAGGGTAAAGTAATTGTATGCCATTTAGGAAACGGTGCCAGCATCTCTGCCTCCATCGGCGGTAAGTGTGTGGATACCAGTATGGGTCTTACTCCGTTGGAAGGACTTATCATGGGTACCAGAAGTGGTGATATTGATCCTGCTTTTATTCAGTTCATCTGTGACAAAGAAGGAAAAACTGTGAATGAGGTTATTGATATCTTAAACAAAAAGTCTGGTATTCTTGGCATGTCCGGCGGCATCTCCAGTGATTTCCGTGATGTCCAGAAGGCTCAGGCAGAAGGAAACCACCTTGCAGATACAGCCATCAAAGCATATGTTTACCGCGTAGCAAAATACATCGGTGCTTATACTGCATCAATGAACGGTGTTGATGCCATTGCCTTTACTGCTGGCGTTGGTGAAAACGATATGCCGATCAGAGAAGAGATATGTTCCTATTTAGGATACCTTGGTGTTGTTATTGATGCAGAAGCTAACAGCAAGAGAGGTTTTAACAACATGATTTCCGCACCGGAATCCAAGGTTAAGGTATGTGTAATTCCTACCAATGAAGAGTTGGCAATTGCAAGAGAGACCAAAGCCCTGGTATAATCCGGAAGATGATGGTGCATCATAGTATTGCAACATCAAATATGGAAATATTTTGTTGACAAATAGTGCGCGCCTATGTATAATAGCATAGGTGCGTATTAGGAGACTAATATGCTTATTAATTTAACCGAGTTGTTTACCCTGGAGGGGAAAGAGAAAACCTATACACCAGATATTGAGATGAAAGTCTATCATGGGCCATACGGAGATTATGAGGTAGCTGCTGCGAAACCAGTTGTGCTGCGGATTATGAATCTGGGAGGCAAAAAGCTGGAAGTGGAAGGGAAAGCTGGTCTTACCCTTATTGTTCCATGTGACCGGTGTTTAGAGCCGGTGCCTGTGGATTTGGAATTCGATATGATCCGTGCGATTGACTTGAGTGAATCCGAAGGAGAGCGTGTAGAGGAACTCGATGAACAACCATACGTTAATGGTTATAATCTGGATGTAGACCAGTTGGTTTGTGATGAACTCATACTGAACCTGCCTATGAAGGTTCTCTGCAGTGAAAACTGCAAGGGGATTTGTAATAGATGTGGAACAAATCTCAATCATGAGACTTGTGACTGCGATATTAGGCCTACAGACCCTAGAATGGCAGTCATCCAGGATATTTTTAAACAGTTTAAGGAGGTGTAACCATGTCTATCTGTCCAAAGAACAAATCTTCTAAAGCAAGAAGAGACAAACGTAGAGCAAACTGGAAGATGAGTGCTCCAAATTTAGTAAAATGCAGCAAGTGCGGTGAGCTTATGATGCCTCACAGAGTTTGCAAGGCTTGCGGTTCTTACAACAAGAAAGAAATCATCAGCGTTGAAGCTTAATATTTCTTTGAATTCTGTTTTTTCTTTGATTAGAAGAAACTACTTATAAAAAGCTGTTACTCAATTGTTGGGTAGCAGCTTTTTTGTGCGCGCGGCGGATGTTCCTGCATCTGATTTTAATTTTGCTATAAATATTTGGAGGTGGATTTTTTTGGGAGAAATGGTATAGAGCAAATGTATTTATTATTAACAGAACAAGTGTTATGTTTTGGCGAGAATATTATATGATATAATAAGTACAGTATGCCGAGTGATGAATGGGGGTACATACATGGGTTTGATAATCAAAGGAGATGCCATTAAACGTCTGGCTGTAACACAAGATGGTAACATACTGGAAATAATTTATGGTTGATACAAAAGTTATTGTGGAACAAAAGAATTAAATTTGCGGTCGTCAGAATGAATGAGAGGGAAAGGTGTGGCTGAAACATGATAACAATTACAAATCCCATACAAAAAGGTTTTTACCCGGACCCTTCCATATGCAGGGTAGGTAAAGATTATTATATGGTTCATTCTACATTTGCATATGCACCGGGAATTCCTGTTTTTACCAGCACCAATTTGAGAGACTGGGTACAGATCGGGCATGTTTTGGAGCGGGAGGAACAACTAGGTTTAAAAGGGGCAAAGGTATCCCAGGGAATCTACGCCCCCACCATCCGGTATTTCGATGAAAAATTCTATGTGATTACAACAAATGTATCCGGTGGAGGAAACTTTTATGTGACCTCAGAAAAAGCGGAGGGACCGTGGTCGGACCCTGTTTATTTAAAAGATGCTCCAGGCATAGACCCAAGCCTGTTTTTTGAAAATGAAACCTGTTATTATGTGGGACAGCGGACAAAAGAACCTGCGGCTTATTATGGCGATTGTGAGATATGGATTCAGATGCTTGATCTGAGGGAAGGGAAATTAGTTGGGGAGCCAAAAAGCATATTTGACGGAAGTATGAAACGCACCATCTGGGCAGAAGGTCCTCATATCTATCATAAAGGAGACTATTATTATCTCCTTCTTGCAGAGGGAGGCACAGGTTATAATCACAGCATTGCTGTTGCCAGAAGCCGTTTGCTGGAGGGACCATACGAGTCTTGTCCCCATAATCCTGTTTTGACCCATCGTCATCTGGGCCATCGCTATCCCATCCAAAATATCGGTCACGGAGATTTGATAGAGACTCCTGGCGGGAAGTGGTTTCTTGTGATGCTGGGAACCAGACCGGTAAATGGATGTGCCGAACTGGGCCGGGAAACATTTTTGGCGGAAGTGGAATGGGAAGAGGAATGGCCGGTGGTGAATCCTCAGGTTGGAAAGGTAGCGGGGAAGAAGGAGTCGAAGGCTTTTGAGAAAAAACATGATATTTTCTGGACCCTACCACTGGACATGAGATGCATTGGATTAAGAGAGAATCCATCGAATATCCCATTAAAAGCGGAGGAGGGAAAGCTTTTTCTGTCTTTTCGGCCTGAGACAATGGAGGATTTGGGCACACCCTCCTTTATTGGTACAAGACTTTTGTCCCGGACCTTTGATGCGAGGGTAGAATTAGAAGCGGTATTTTCGGGAGCGGAAGAAGCCGGACTGGTGTATTTTTACGATGAGAGTCACTATATCAAAGCGGTATTCAGAAATACTGGGGGAAGATGTGAGGCTGTGGTTATAAAAAGAACGGGAGCCGGGGAAACAGAAATGGGAAGAAGTCCAGTGGCCGGAGAGGTACACACCCTGCAGCTGCAAGGAGAAAATCAGATTCTTTGTGTTATGGCGGATGATAGAAAGGTCGCCGATGGAGTGGAGGTCAAAGACCTTTGTTCGGAAAGAGCGGGGGGATTTACCGGATGTACCATAGGGGTATATGCTTCCTCAGTACATACAGACTCAGGGAGATATGCTATTTTTGATACACTATTATTGAAATTCATAGATTAGCGGTGGAGGTACAGGACTTTACAGTTTTCATATACGAATAAAAGCGGATAGGCTTGAAAAGCCGGAACAACGAGCAGCTCCAGGGATAGGTATCTGAGGAGGATTTAGAAAAGTTCCGGCATTAGCTATCCGCTTTTTGTTTGCTAATGGTTGGAAGATCAATTATTCCCTGGGGGTATAGTTGATTAGGAGTTTAAGTCAAAATTACAAAAACATTAGAGATATATGCAGTTAAAACAAAAATAATATTGTAAAAATAGTATAAAAACAAGTCTAAAAAACAATAGTTTATGTATATATTATAAAATACAAGACCACGCAGCAATCATATAATAGTAACAATTGGAAACCTGGTGGCACTTATTTAAATGCAGTTGTATCTGGTCTCTATGAAAGGGACAATGTCAAAGGAGAATGAAAAATAATTTATGTATCATAAGGAGGAAGGGTATGATCAGAAGATATATCTCAGGGTTGTTAGCTGCCGGACTGGTAATGGGTTCACTTTCCGGATGTGGGATTTCAACAGATACCGGAGTTACCCAGGCAGAAGGAAGCGGTTCACCGGGAAGTAAGGAAGAAACCGTTAAGGCGTCAGGGACGGAGGAACAAATTACATGGATGTATTGGGATAATTTAGATGCGACGGACGATCTTATAAGCAAAGGATATAAACAGGTCATTGACCGATTCAATCAAACGTACAAGGGAAAGTATTATTGCAACGTCATTACCACCAATTTAGAGGAATATGACACCAAATTAAATGCATTGATTGCGGCAGGCAATACGCCGGATGTTTTTATCTGCAATCCCGGTCCTAATTTGACTCAGTACGTAGATGCAGGGATAGCAGCTGATTTGACGGATCTTTTAAAAAATAAGGAATCTAAATGGTACAAAACATTTACGGATGGAATCTTTGAGCGCATTACCTATGACGGAAAAATCATGGCTGTACCAACAAACTTTGCGGCAGCCTGCGTATTTTACAATACGGAAATATTTAAAAACGTGGGGGCGGAGGTGCCAAAAACCTATGACGAATTGCTTGAAGTATGCAAAAAGATTAAGGATGCAGGTTATACACCGATTTCCTGTTCCGCAGGGACCTCCTGGTGTTTGTCAATGATTGCAGGATATCTTTGTGACAGAGAGGGCGGTCCTGATCATTTAAAAGGAGTGAATGAGGGTACCCTTGACTGGACGAGTCAGAGTTTTCTGGATGCCGGCTATAAACTGAAAGAATTATCCCAGTATTTCCAGGACACAGCTGCGGGAGATTCCAACGACCAGTCAACGGCAAACTTTTATAATGGAGATGCGGCCATGCTCGTTCAAGGATCCTGGGCAATTGCGCAGATCAATGGCAACAACCCGGAATTTGAAGATAAATGCGGGGTTTTCCAGTTCCCTGGAATTGAAGGTGGAGCAGATCCTAACCGTATGATCGTGAAAACTGACAATCTGGTTATGAGTGCCACTACAAAACACCAGGAAGCAGCCCTTGCACTGATGAAAATGTTTACGGATGAAACCGCTCAGAAATATACGGCTGAGGTAGCAGGCAAGATTCCGGTAATCAATGTGGACGTGGATTATGAGAAAGCTCCCAAACAGTTTGCCTACATCGGAGATATCATGAAAAATGTAACCGGTACCCTTGGCTTTTATAATGAATCTCTGGCCAGTGTGGAGGCAGGAGATGTGTTTGATAATGCCATGGTGGATATTTATTTAGGCAATGCCACTCCGGAAGAAGCTTTCCAAAAGCTGCAGGATTTCTATGTCCAAAATGTCTGGAAGAAATAAATCCATAGAAGGGGAGACAAAATGAATAAGCTATTGGAAGATAAAAAAGCGGCTGTGATTTTTGTGGCGCCCGCATTCCTTTTGTTTACACTGATTTTATTTGTTCCGATTATCCAGGTTATCTATTATTCCTTATGCAATTATTCAGGGCTTACCAAACCGGAATTTATTGGAATAAAGAATTACATCAATTTATTTACAAACGATGAGACAATGAAAATTGCTTTGAAAAATTCCGTTTTTTTTATGGTGTTTTCTGCAGTGACCCAGCAGCTGATCGGATTATTACTGGCCGTTTTGCTGACCAACATCAGTTGGGGAAGAAATTTATTTAAAAATATTTATTATTTGCCTTGTGTACTGTCTTCAGCGGCACTTGGACTGTTGTGGGCATTTTTATTTAATCCTAAAATTGGTATCAACCAGCTGCTCGGTTATTTTGGGATACAGGGACCGAACTGGCTGTTTTCCACCAAAGGGCTGATTCCGCTTCCCATGTGGGTCATCGGATTCGTAGCACTTTGGCAGTATGCAGGGCAGACCATGATGCTCTATATGGCACAGATCAGCGGAATATCAAGGGATATCTATGAGGCCTCCTATATTGACGGCGCTTCTAAAGCACAATCCTTCCGTTACATAACTTTGCCTTTGATCCGTCCGATGTTAGTTACGACACTTTCCTTAAATTGTATCGGTTCCCTGAAATTTTTTGATTTAATTTATAATATGACTCAGGGAGGGCCGAATCATACCACAGAGGTGCTGGCCTCTCATTTATATATGCAGGGCTTCCAGTATTTTAAATACGGATACGCCAGCGCAATTTCCATTGTTTTGCTGGTTTTATGTCTGATTGTAACATTTTTTATTAACCGGTTTATCAAAATTGAAACGTATGAGGCGTAGGAGGTGATCGGATGAAGACAAAACAAATCAAAAATCAAAAAACCATTTCGTTTGCAAGCATATTTCTTTATATGGCACTTGCCGTTCTGGCATTGATTTACCTATTTCCTCTGGTTTGGATGTTAAGTGTTTCCTTTAAGACCAACCGGGAAGTGCTGACTTCTCCGTTTTCCCCTCCTTCCATATTACAGCTGGGGAATTACATTTTTGCGTGGACCAATGGCAAGCTGGGAGTAGCGACCTTCAATTCGGTGATCGTCTGCGGCAGTGCACTGATCATCAGTCTGCTGATCGGTTCTATGGCGGCCTTTGCCATTGCCAGAATGAGATGGAAGGTGCTCCCGTACCTCATGCAGTACTTTCTGATCGGAATGATGGTGCCGGTCCATTGTGTGCTGATTCCTCTCTTTGTCCGTTTTTCCAAGTGGCAGCTGACCAACCAGCTGGCAGGGCTTATTATTCCTTATATTACGTTTTCCCTTCCGATGACGATTTTTCTGATGGTGGGATTTTTCAAAAGTATGCCCAATGAAATGTTTGAAGCGGCCTGTATGGATGGCTGTTCCATCTATGGGTGTTTTGTAAAAATAGCCCTTCCTCTGGCCAGAGTTGGGTTGTTTGTGGCGGGAATCATGACCTTTGTCGGGAATTGGAACGAACTTCTTCTGGCCATGGTATTTATATCAGATTCCTTAAAAAAGACCTTGCCGGTTACGCTGACGTATTTTGCAGGGCCTTATGCAACCAATTATGTTCAAATGTTTGCCGCTATCATCATTGCCATTGCACCTACCATTGCAGTATACAGTATTTTCAGCAATCAGATTGTGGATGGGCTTACAACCGGAGCGGTAAAAGGATAAGATTCCCTCGTTGACAAATGAAAAAGATTCGGGTATGATTGATCTAAACAAATACATGGTATCCGGTTGGACAGATGTTTATTTTATTCTTGATATCTGTTTTCAAGAATTGTAGCTTTTAGGGTGGAGGCTTCGTAAGAAATCCCCACTCTTTTTTTGTTCCTGAAAATACGGACTTGTACCATTGAATAGGAGAGAAAACGAATGTTTTTATTGGAAAGTGTTTCTGTTTCATTATTTTTAATCGCAGTGGTATTTTTTGTTTTACTTTGTCTATATTTATCCATTAAGCTATTTTCTTTTTTATTGGGAAAATTCGGGGAAAAAGAATCTATAAAATGAGAATGAGGAGATAAATTATGTTTGTTCATGCACTACAGGAATTATGGGCATCATCAGGGTTTGCAGCTTTGACGTGGCAGCATGTAATCATGCTTTTGCTGTCTTTTTTCTTGATTTACCTGGCGATCGTCCGTAAATTTGAACCTCTTTTGCTGCTGCCCATTGCTTTTGGCATGCTGCTGGTGAATCTGCCTCTCACAGGTTTAATGTCACCAGCAACTGCTTCAGAAACCGGAGGGCTGCTTTATTATCTGTATCAGGGAGTGAAATTAGGAATCTATCCATCCCTTATTTTTCTGGGGATCGGAGCCATGACAGATTTCGGACCGCTGATCGCTCGTCCCAGCAGCCTGTTTTTGGGAGCAGGCGCTCAGTTTGGAATTTGTGTTGCATTTGTCATTGCCAATGCCCTGGGGTTTTTGCCGGAGGAAGCCGCTTCCATTGCAATCATTGGAGGGGCTGACGGACCTACCGCAATTTTCCTGGCATCAAAGCTGGCACCTTCATTGCTGCCGGCCATTGCTGTTGCGGCTTATTCATATATGGCACTTATTCCAATGATCCAGCCGCCTCTCATGCGCCTTCTGACAACAAAGAAAGAACGGGAGACCGTCATGGAACAGCTTCGCACCGTATCAAAACTGGAGAAAATATGTTTTCCGGTGATCGTTACGATCTTATGTGTCCTGTTACTGCCTTCGGTAGCACCTCTGATCGGAATGCTGATGCTTGGGAATTTATTTAAGGAATCGGGAGTTGTGGAGCGTTTGTCGGATACCGCACAAAATACACTGATTAATATTGTAACTATCTTTTTAGGTGTTACAGTAGGAGCGACTGCCAATGCGGAAACATTTTTACGCCCTCAGACACTGATGATCGTTGGCCTTGGGTTAATGGCTTTTGTATTCAGCACCATCGGAGGATTGCTTCTTGGAAAATTAATGTATTGGATTACAAAAGGAAAAGTCAATCCTTTGATCGGTTCTGCCGGAGTCTCCGCTGTTCCCATGGCGGCAAGAGTCTCTCATCTGGAGGGGCAGAAAGCCAATCCGGCTAATTTTCTGCTGATGCATGCAATTGGCCCCAATGTGGCTGGAGTAATTGGATCAGCAGTTGCAGCCGGAATCTTACTGTCTTTATTCGGTTAAAACAATATGAAGTCTTTATTCAGAGCTTGCGGAAGAATCACTTTTTTCGTTCAGAGCTTCTTCCAGGGTATGCCAGGCAAGTACGGCACACTTTACCCTTCCAGGCATATGGGAGATTCCCTGAAGGGCAACGATGTCGTCTAAGACCTCCAGCTGTTCTTCCTCTTTTATATCACCTTTGATCATGCCGTAGAAGGTTTGAAGCAGTTGGTTTGCTTCCTCCACAGTCTTTCCCTTAACTAAATCAATCATCATAGAAGCAGAAGCCTGGGAGATGGCACATCCATTTCCGGTAAATCCCGCATCCTGAATGATTCCGCCGCTCACAGAAAGCTCAAGTGTAATGTCATCTCCGCAGCTTGGATTTACACCTTCCAAAACTGCAGTTGCATGATCCACCTTATGGCGGTTGTGGGAAGCGCGGCTGTTTTCCACAATGATTTGATTATAGAGTGCTTTCAGATCCAAAGCCCATCCACCTCCTTACCTGTCGTAAACTGTTTAAGAATGCATCCACCTCTTCCGCCGTGTTATATACGGCGAAGCTGACACGGACGCAAGCGTTGATTTTTAAATATTCCATCAAAGGCTGGGCACAGTTGTGTCCGGCCCGGACAGTGATGCCATCGGCATCCAGTAACGTGGCAGTATCATGAGGATGAACATCCTCTACATTAAAGGAGATCACGCCATGCCGTTTATCGGGAGAGAGATCTCCATACACGGTTACATGGGGAATTTTTGCAAGTCCTTCTAAGGCACGTGTCATCAGTTCCCGCTCATGGGCCTTGATGTTCTCCCAGCCAATCGACTGGAGATAATCAATCGCAGCAGCCAGACCGACTTCTCCGCCTACATTTCTTGTTCCGGCTTCAAAGCGCCGGGGGACTTCTGCATAGGTGGAGTTTTGTTCATGAACACTTCCAATCATATCTCCGCCGGTCAAAAAGGGCGGCATTTTTTCGAGCAGTTCTTTCCTACCGTACAAAACCCCGATGCCCATAGGCCCATAGAGCTTGTGTCCGGAAAATGCGGCAAAGTCCACATCAAGTCTTTTTACATCCACCTGCATATGAGGAGCGCTTTGGGCGCAATCCAAAACCACAACCGCACCGTTTTGGTGGGCCAGACGGACAATGGAGGAAACAGGGATTTCGATTCCAAGAACATTGGACACATGGCCGACTGCAACCAGCCTGGTGCGGGAGGTGATTTTTTGATTTAGTTCTTCCTCTGTCAAATGACCTTTTGAATCGGGATAAAGGTATACCAGTTTGGCTCCGGTTCTCTTGGCGACCCGCTGCCAGGGAACCAGATTGCTGTGGTGCTCTGCCACGGAGAGGACGATTTCATCCCCTTCCCCTAAAAATTCCATGCCATAGCTATAAGCAATCAGATTTAAGCTTTCGGTTGTATTTTGTGTGAAAATGATCTCATCCGGAGAGGCATTTAAAAATTCAGCCACTTTTGTCCGGGAATCTTCGTGAGCCTTTGTTGCCCGGGCGGCAAGTTCATAAACACCCCTGTGAGGATTGGCATTGTCATGGCGGTAATAGGCCTCCACGGCACGAAGCACCTGCAGCGGTTTGGAAGTAGTAGCTGCGTTATCCAGATAAATCAGGGGTTTATCATTTTCAGTAACCGTAAGAATCGGAAAATCATCCCGGATCATTTTCATGGCTGTCCAGCCTCCTTTCGATGCATTCAAGTATTTCTTTTCGTAAGTCTTCATCCGGGAGCATATCAAGCACCGGCGCAAAACGTGCTTCCACCATCAGGCGTTTTGCCTGGGTGGGAGTCATACCTCTGGAGCAGAGGTAGTAAAGCTGTTTTTCATCAAACCGGCCAAGGGTGGCAGCGTGCTGGCCCTCCACCTGCTCTTCTCCGCAGAGTATGAGGGGAACCGTACGGTTGCGGGCTTCAGAGCTGAGAAGCAGTACGGTTTCATTTTCGTGGCCCACGGAATGGACCGCTCCGCTGCGAAAATCAATGGTTCCGCGAAGAATCTTGTTGCTTTGGTCAGCCAGAACACCGGAGGTATCCATTTCACAGACCGTCTCTTTGCCGGTGTGCCGGGAAACGTCGTTAAAGTCCAGGTATTGGTCCTTGTGTCCGAAATAAGCGGTATTTAAGTCAAATTCACTCTTTGCTCCCTCCAGACAAGCCAGAGAACCGCAGGCAACCACATTTCCCCCCAGGACGGCCCGTATAAGCTCCACCCGGGCACCGTCTCCAAGCACAGCGCCCACACCATCCCAGCTTCGGCTCTGACCGCCTAAAAGCTGAATCTGTATCAGACGCACTTTGGAACCGGCTTTTGCATCAATCTGTGTTAGGTTCATTGAAACGCCGTCTTTTGCATCTCCGCGGTTTATCTGTACGACCGTAAGCTCGCTGTTTTCTTTGGCAATGATTCCCCAATGGGTCCTGCTCACCGGACGGGAGGAGTCCAAAAACTCTGTAACAACAAGTGGTTCCTCCGCTTTGCCGTCTGCTGTAATAAAGCAGATCTGATCGGCTCCATTTTTAATATATTCATCAAGGGCTTCCCCCATCCCGCTTTCTATGGCAGCGGTCTCATGAGGCAGTTCTTTCAACGGGGTGATGCCATTTGGGAGACCCCCCGAAAATACTTCTTTTTTTCCTGGGAAAAGTGAGTCCTCAGGCAGATTAGCTTTTGCATCCGCCCAGTTGACTCCTGTGCGGTTCCAGGTGGGAACCGGCAGTATGTTTATTTTTTCGTTCATCATCCAGTTCCTCCTTTCAGCCAATGCTTCCTATCATTTCCAGATGAATCAAATTGTTCATTTCAACCGCATATTCCAAAGGAAGTTCCTTGGCAATTGGCTCGGCAAAGCCCCCCACGATCATGGCGCGGGCATCTTCTTCCGATAAGCCCCGGCTCATTAAGTAAAAAATGGCCGACTCGCTGATACGGCCGATTTTGGCTTCATGACCGATATCCACCTCATCGCACTGGATATCCATAACAGGAATCGTATCCGAACGGGAGATGCTGTCCAGCATCAGGGATTCGCAGGAAACCGCAGATTTGCTGCCTGACGCCTGAGGCGTTACGGTAATGGAACTGCGGAAGGTAGAAGTTCCCCCGTCTCTGGAAATGGATTTTGTAGTGATATGTGAGGTGGTATTGGGTGCGGAGTGAAGTACCTTGGCTCCGGTATCCAAATTCTGGCCTTTTCCGGCAAAGGTAATTCCGGTAAACTCCATACGGGAATTCTTCCCCTTTAGTATACTCATTGGGTATAGGTAGGAGGTATGGGAACCAAAAGAACCGGATACCCATTCAATGGTGCCGCCTTCTTCCACAGACGCACGCTTGGTGTTCAGGTTATACATATTTTTGGACCAGTTTTCGATGGTGGAATAGCGGAGCCGGGCATTTTTCCCAACATATAGCTCCACACATCCGGCATGAAGGTTCGCCACATTATACTTGGGGGCGGAACAGCCTTCGATAAAGTGCAGATAAGCATTCTCGTCAACGATAATGAGCGTGTGCTCAAACTGTCCGGCTCCCGGAGCATTGAGCCGGAAATATGACTGGAGAGGAATCTCTACCGATACTCCCGGGGGAACATAGACAAAAGAACCGCCGGACCAGACGGCTCCGTGAAGAGCAGCAAATTTGTGGTCCGAGGGAGGAACCAGGCGCATGAAGTGTTTGCGTACCATTTCTGCATAAGGCCCCGTCAGAGCACTTTCCATATCCGTATAAACCACACCAAGGGCGGCTACTTCGGCCCTGACGCTGTGGTAAACCACTTCAGAATCGTATTGGGCACCCACCCCGGCAAGAGATTCCCGCTCTGCCTTTGGGATTCCCAGCCGTTCAAAGGTGTTTTTAATATCGTCGGGGACGTCAGACCACTTGGTGCGCATGTCCGTTTTGGGGCGGACATAGGTCACAATATTGGCGATGTCTAATCCGTCTAGTGGAGGACCCCAGGAAGGCAGCGGAGTCCTATGATAGGTTTCCAAAGCCTTCAGACGGAAGATGCGCATCCATTCGGGGTCATTCTTTTCTTCCGAGATCTTCTGCACGATAGCAGGAGTCAGGCCGGAATCCACCTCAAAGGAGGCATCAACTTTGTCCCGGATATCATAGATGCTCCGGTCCATCTCGTCAACGTTAGTTTTTTGCTGATGAAAGTCTTTCATGGAACCAACCCTCCTTTTCCAGCACACCAAAGCCGTCATTCGTGATTTTTGAAATCAGTTCCTTTCCTCCGGACCGGATGATCCGTCCACCCTCCAGAATATGGACCACATCCACATCAAGTCCTTCCAGAATTTTGGCATTATGCGTAATAATAAAAAGACCGTTGCGGCGGTTCAAATAGGAATGGATGCCTTTGGTTACGGTGCGTACCGCATCCACATCCAGACCGGAATCGGTCTCGTCCAGCAAGGCCAGCTTGGGATGGAGCATCAGCATCTGTAAAATCTCCGCTTTTTTCTTTTCCCCACCGGAAAAGCCTACATTTAAATACCGTTCCGAATAAGAGGGGTCCATATCCAATGCCTTCATCTGTTGCAGCAGTTCTTTGCGGAAGGAGAGAATCTTCGGCTGTTTGCCGTCAACGGCTCCCCGCGCAGTACGTAAAAAGTTCTCTAATGTGATGCCGGGGATTTCTTCCGGTGTCTGGAAGGAGAGGAAAATTCCGGCGCGGGCCCGTACATCTGCTTTTTCTTCTGTGATATCCTGTCCTTCAAATAGGATCTTGCCTCTCCTTATGGTATAGCGGGGATCCCCCATGATTGCAGAGACAAGCGTGGATTTTCCAGTTCCGTTTGGACCCATGAGTACATGAAGTTCTCCGGGATGAACGGTTAAATTTACTCCATCTAAAATCACTTTATCTTCTACAGAAACACTCAAATCTAATATTTCAAGCAATGGACTGCTCATATATATCGACCTCCTTATGCCTGTAACAGGCAATTCTTTCGTTAGAAAATCCTAACTACTCTTACATGTTTTATACTATACCTTTTTAGTAGGAATTACAAGCCTGATTTTTGATTTTATAAAATTTATTTACAAAAAAATTACCGTTTCAATATGCCATTTTAAATTTACCGCAAGGAAAGAGAATGTGGTAAACTCAAAATATCTTAAAGAGAAGGAGGTATTGTTATGAAAATCCTGGCGATCACAGCATGTACCGCTGGCATAGCGCATACTTACATTGCGAAGGAAAAGCTGGAAAATGCCGCGAAAGAAATGGGGGATTATATTAAGGTAGAAACTCAGGGTTCCATTGGGGTGGAAAATGAGCTGACACCGGAAGAGATCAAAGACGCAGATGTTATTCTCATCGCGGCAGATATCCGGGTGGGAAAGGAGCGGTTTGCCGGAAAAGCGGTGGTCGATGTACCGATCAGCATGATTATGAAATCGCCCAAAGGGGTGATCTCAAAGATTCACGAAAAATTGGGGAAATAATAAAGGAGAGGAAATTATATAGATAGGGGGTAATACAATGGCAAGGCAAAAGTTTGAAATCAAAAAGCATGTCATGACAGGAATTTCTTATATGATTCCCATCATCGTGTGCGGTGGAATCTTATCCGCATTGGCAAAAGGATTTGGAGGATATGATATTGGAAGCGCTGTGGAGGCGGGGGCGACACCATTTACCAACTTAAATCCTTTTACCTGGATTGGTTTTTGGTGGGGCGTAAATAAACTTGGTTCCATCGCAATGGATTTTGCGGTCGCCGTTATGACGGCTGGCGTGGCTTATTCCATTGCAGGCAGGCCTGGAATCGTTCCTGGCGTTGTTATCGGGTATTGTTCGTCCCAGTCAAAGGCCGGGTTCCTGGGCGGCCTTCTGATGGCATTTATTATAGGATACTTTGTCAACTGGATAAAAACGTGGAAACTGCCTAAGTGGTGTGAAGGTCTAAAGCCGGTTATGTTTATACCGGTCTTATCGACCCTGGTCTGCGGAATGATATTCCTATGTGTCTTTTCCATCCCGCTGGCTTATATTATGAACGTATTCCAGCAGTGGATCATTTCTTTAAACGGCGGAGCCAAAGCAGTCATCGGAGGGGTCATCGGGGCCTGCATGGGATTTGACCTTGGGGGACCGGTAAATAAAACCGCTTCCATGGCCGCCAATGCACTTGGCGCAGACGGAATCTATGGTCCTATGGCGGCCAAGATCATCGGCGGTATGACACCGCCCATCGGAATCTTTCTTGCAGCATTAATTAAGAAGAAAAAATTTTCCAAAGTGGAACTGGAAACTGCCAAAACAGCATTTCCTATGGGCTTATGCTTTATTACGGAAGGTGTGCTTCCATTTGCAGCTGCAGACCCGGTAAGAGTAATACCAAGCTGTATGATAGGTTCAGCCATTGCCGGAGCCATTGCTGTTGGTATGGGCTGCGAATCCGCAGCCGGACACGGAGGTATCTTCGTAGTGCCGATGATGACACAGCCGATTTGGTTTTTGGTGGCCCTTGCCGTTGGCTCTGCAGTAACCGGCATTATTTATGCAGCCATCAAGAAACCGCCGCAGGAGGAAACAGACGAAAAAGAAGAAGAATTAGACATTGACCTGGATATTCAGATTCAGTAATGGATACCATTGATGAGAGGAAGGGAAATTTATGCTGGTATCAATGAAAGCAATTCTTGATGATGCGAACAGAAGGTATTATGGTGTTATGGCCATGAACAGCATCAATATTGAAATGGCCCGGGCAGGGATTATGGCGGCGGAGGAAGAACATTCCCCCATCATTGTCCAGTTCGGACCCGGTCAGATGAAAAATCATGCACATGCGGAGGAAATGCTTCCGGTCATAAAAGAGCTTGCCAAAAGAGTGCACGTTCCGGTGGCATTAAACCTGGATCACGGAACAGATTTCCATATCATTGCGGATTGCATTAACCGTGGTTTTACCAATGTTATGTTTGACGGTTCTTCTCTTCCTTACGAAGATAATGTGAGCCGGACGTCAATGATCAGCGCACTGGCACATGGAATGGGATGCTCCGTGGAAGGAGAGCTTGGTCATGTAGGACAGGCCGCAAATTCCGATGACATGGACCAGGATCTGTACACAGATCCCGATCAGGCGCTGGACTTTGTACAAAGAACCGGAGTGGATGCGCTGGCAGTTGCGGTAGGTACCGCCCATGGCGCATATCCCAAAGGGAAAATTCCAAAACTGGATTTTGACCGCCTTTGCCAGCTAAAGGAAACGCTTCAAATGCCTCTGGTTCTTCACGGAGGTTCCGGCTCCGGAGAAGAGAATTTAAGAAAGGCAGTTGCGAGCGGAATAAATAAAATTAATGTATGTACCGATGCATTCGCAGCAGGTAAAAAATCCATGCTGAAGGCACTGGAACAGGAACCTGATCTGGATTATATGCATCTTTGTATGGCTGCCGAGGCTGGAATCAAGCAATTTGTGAAAGATTTTATGAAAGTAATTGGTTCCAGCGGACGCTATATTTACGGAGAGACCAGACAGGTTGGATATGAATGATTCAATAAAAACCAAAGGGGCGGCAGGAATGCGCTTTAAATGCTGCCCTTATCTTTTCCGAATGGAGTGATTTTTTGAAGCAGGATAAGAACTCATTATATTACAACCGGATCATAACCTGTCTTCTTTCCGGCAGTACTTTTACCATAGGGCAGCTGGCAGAACAAGCGGGGCTATCTGAAAAAACCACACGTACTAAAATCAACCAGCTAAATGACTGGCTGGAAATCAATGCTCTTGGAAGCGTAAAGAAGAAACAGGGAACAGGAGTCTGGCTTGACTGTAACGAAAATCAGCAGGAACGAATAAAAGAAACTTTTGGAAATAAGGCAAAAACCGATCTTTCCGCTGATCTGGAGAACCGGAACCGGCAGCTTACAGGGAAACTGCTGAAATTAAAACCGGGAGAAATCATTACGCTGCAGCAGCTGGCAGACAGCCTGTATTTAAGTCCCCCAACAGTTGCCTCTATGATAAAGAAAATCACCCCTTGGTTTGAGACCCACCATCTCCAGATCGCATCAGTCAGAAACAGAGGCCTTTGCATCGCAGGAGATGAATATAATTACAGAATTGCCATTAAAGATTATATCCTCTATATGATGCCGGACATCATGGAGGCCTTGCTTGGTACTTATGCGCCCGGCGTTGATGTGTCCCGTATCAGAAAAATCATCGTAGACGCAGAAAATGCATGGAGAATTGAACTGGCAGACGTATCCTTTAACATGGTCTGGATCATGATCTGCTTATCCCTATCCAGGGGCCGTACCGGTGGGATTAACCAGTTTCAGCAGAGAGAAGAAGATGAAGTACAGCATTACAACGAATATTCCTTTGCCCAATCCATTTATCAGAGAATAGGGGCAGAATACCATGTCACCATCCTGCCTGAAGATATAAGGCTGCTGGCAGTGCTTTTGTTGTCTGCAAGAAAGATGGAAGGATTTTCCATAACAGAACAAGGGGAAACTGCCATTCGATATGACGAAGAACTGGGCTGTTTTGTAAAACTCGTGATAGAAACCATTGATTCTGTTTTGGGGGTAGACCTGTCTTCCGACAAAATACTGTATGAGAGCCTGTTGAGTCATATGCGTTCTGCCATCTTCCGAATGAAATATTCCACCACAGCCTCGGAAGGAATCAGTAAATATGTGAAAAGTGAATACAAACAGACCTTTTTGGCCACTTGGTCGACCAGCCATTTATTTGAAGAGCATTACCGGGTCCAGGTGACAGAAGACGAGCTGGCAGGCATTGCCCTTTACATCCAGGCATCTTTGATCCGGATGAAAAAGGAACGGCCGTTTCGTGCCCTTTTGGTCACCCGGCAGGGACTTGCTTCCGGCCAGCTTATGATGGAAATGATCAAATACAGCATTCCCGAAATCGCCCAGATCCGTGTCGTAAGCAACCATGATTTTAAGCTTTCCCAGTATCAGGATATGGATCTTATCATAACCTCTGTTCCCATAAACAGCAGTGATCCAAGAATCGTTGCCACAGGGGACCGGATGCTGCAGGAAGACATTGAAAAGGTGAGAAAAAAAGTAAAAGAGATGCGTAAAAATAACACCTCTGCCAAATTCCATTTTAATAACTTGTGCCATCTGCTTTTTGACGTGGATCTGATTTTTCTGCATCCTGCGGTATCTGATAAGGATGAGCTGATTCGTCTCATGGCAAACCGTCTGGAGGAAAAAGGAGATGTTACCTCCCGGTATTTGGAAAGCATTTATGACAGGGAAAAGGCAACGACCACAAGCATTGGTCATGGAATCGCCATTCCCCACGGAAATATGATGGAGGTCAATGAATCAAAAATAGCGGTTGCCATTTTAAAAGAACCTTTGGAATGGGCGGGAGATTTGGTGGATATCGTATTTTTGCTGGCGGTGAAAATGACCTCCCAATATGAAATCCGAAGGACCAAGCAGTTTTATAAAGACTTTTTGACATTTACGGAACAGGAAGAAAATATGGAAATCATAAAAAGACTCGGTTCCGAATTGGAAATCTATCAATTTTTTATTCGATAAGGGGTGAGCCTATGGCGGTAAGAGAGATTCTGGATCAGAGAGTGATTGATCTGGATATGGAAGCAAAGAGTAAAGCGGAAGTGTTGGAACATTTGGCGCAATTGCTTAAAAATGCCGGGTACATTGATGATTTGTCCGGTTATTTAAAGGATGTTTATATAAGAGAGCAGGAGGGGATCACCGGCATTGGAAATCACGTTGCAATTCCTCATGGAAAATCGGATTCTGTGGAACGGGTGGGAATTGCCATCGGAAGAACCAAAGAGATGATTGAGTGGGAATCCTATGACGGGGAGCCTTCCGACTTATTTTTCCTGTTTGCAGTTCCATCAGACAGTGAGGGTGCCAGGGATCATTTAAAGCTGATATCAGAGCTTGCGGCAAAGCTTGGAAACAACAAAACCATGGAAAAGCTGCAGACAGCCAAAAGCTATGAAGAGCTTTTAGAAGCATTTGCATAATCTTATAAAAAATACAGTCTCACGGCTTAGAATTTCTAGGCCATGAGACTTTTTTTAAAATATTTAAAAATATCGGTGACAAGTAATAGGGAACGTGGTAGAATACGTTTGCACTGCTGTAAAACAGCCTGATATTTAATAAAAAAGGATGAAAAACTATGGAAACAGATATGACGAAAGGCAACCCTCTTCCGATCATTTTAAGATTTACTCTGCCCCTCCTTTTGGGAAATATTTTTCAACAGCTGTACAATATGGTAGATACCATAGTTGTAGGGCGTTTCGTAGGTCCGGGGGCACTGGCAGCGGTTGGCTCCACTGGAACCATTATGTTTTTGGTGATCGGCTTTTCTCAGGGGATGAGCACCGGATTTACCGTACTTACCAGTCAGCGGTTTGGTGCCGGTGACGGAGAGGGAACAAAACGTTCAGTGGCGAACGGCACCATTTTATCCATGTTTGTCATTGTATTTATTACAGCGGTAAGCCTGATGTTTATGAAACCGCTTTTAAGGCTTATGAACACACCGGAAGATATTTTCCAAGATGCATTTACCTATATCTCAGTTATTTGTATAGGGATAGTCGCAAATGTATATTACAATCTGTTTTCCTCCTTTTTGCGCTCGGTAGGAAACAGCAGGGTTCCTCTTTTATTTCTGGTGTTTTCGTCAGGATTAAATCTTGTTTTGGACCTGCTTTTTGTTATCTTGTTCCGGTGGGGAGTTGCAGGGGCTGCCTGGGCAACCAATGTGTCTCAGGGAATATCTGCCATTCTCTGTCTTTATTATATCTATAAAAAAGTTCCGACCCTTGCCCCGGAGCATCATCACTGGAAGTTAAACGGATCCGCTACGAAACATCAGTTATCCGTGGGGATTCCCATGGCGCTGCAGTTCGCAATTACTGCGTCTGGAACGATGATCATGCAGTCTGCCATCAATTTATTTGGTTCTACGGCAGTGGCGGCCTTCACTGCTGCCAGTAAAATCCAGAGTATTGCCATGCAGGGAATGATGGCGATGGGACAAACCATGGCTACATATGCCGGGCAGAATTACGGAAAAGGGGATATAAAAAGAATTCATCAGGGAGTTCGTATGGCTTTGGGGACAGAATTTGTCTATTCGCTTGTTTGCTCTGCCGCAGTAATTTTTGCTTTGCCCCATGCTCTTGGAATATTTTTTTCCGGCGG
Source organism: uncultured bacterium (assembly GCA_905215155.1). GTDB lineage: Bacteria > Bacillota > Clostridia > Lachnospirales > Lachnospiraceae > Lacrimispora > Lacrimispora sinapis. The sequence goes on from CAJMPJ010000007.1 coordinate 36,890, forward strand.
TGTAGATGTTTCGGCCATGCTTCCTTGGGCGAAAACGTATATCTATTTGTGCGCGGTATTTTATATTCCTCTCAGCACCATCTACATATTCAGAAATACCATGCAGGGCTGCGGGTTTGGTTTGCTTCCCATGCTGGGAGGCGTAGTGGAGCTTATTGCAAGGCTGTGCATGGCAGTAGTTGCTATCCGGCTGGTAAGCTATCCCTTATCCTGTGCCTGTGATCCGGCAGCCTGGGTCAGCGCTGCCATATTTACGGGTCTCTCTTATATCTTTGTAATGAAAAAGGTGGAGAAACGTATCGCAATATAAACAGAGAAAAAAACCGGTTTTAATTTTCTCAATTTATTATTGATTTATAGAATAATATTTAGTATATTATGTAATAGATTATCTTAGGAAGTACTTGAAAGGGGAATCGCGATGATAAAAGTAGCTGTAGATGCCATGGGCGGTGATTATGCACCAACCGAGATGGTTGCCGGTGCCGTGGCGGCTGTGAATGCGAATAAAGAGATCCGGATTCTCTTAGTAGGGCAAGAGTCTGTTGTATCTGAGGAACTGTCCAGACACACGTATCCAAACGATCAGATTCAGGTTGTAAATGCAACAGAGATAATCGAGACTGGGGAATCTCCGGTTCATGCAATACGAAAGAAAAAAGATTCTTCTATTGTTGTGGGAATGAATCTGGTAAAGCAAAAGGAAGCGGATGCATTTGTATCGGCAGGCAGTTCAGGCGCCATACTGGTTGGCGGACAGGTGATTGTCGGCCGGATCAAAGGTGTGGAAAGACCACCGTTAGCCCCGCTTATTCCTACGGAAAAAGGTGTTTCCCTGCTGATTGACTGTGGGGCCAATGTAGATGCAAGACCGTCCCATCTGGTGCAGTTTGCAAGAATGGGCTCTCTTTATATGGAACATGTAATGGGAATTAAGAACCCCAGAGTGGCTATTGTCAATATCGGCGCAGAGGAAGAAAAGGGAAACGCGTTGGTGAAAGAAACCTTTCCACTGTTGAAAGAATGCGAAGACCTCAATTTTACCGGAAGCATTGAAGCAAGGGAAATTCCACATGGCGGAGCAGATGTCATTGTTTGCGAGGCATTTGTGGGGAATGTGATCCTGAAGCTTTATGAAGGGGTGGGAGCCACCTTGATAAGTAAAGTAAAAAGCGGTATGATGGGAAGTTTGAGGAGCAAAATAGGAGCTTTGCTTGTAAAGCCTGCTTTGAAGGAAACATTAAAATCATTTGATGCATCCCAGTACGGCGGAGCGCCGCTTCTGGGGCTTAACGGTCTGGTTGTAAAGACTCATGGGAATTCAAAGGCAGTAGAAGTAAAGAACTCCATACTTCAGTGTGTAACCTTCAAAGAACAGGGAATTAATGATAAGATAAGAGAAAGTCTTAAATCGAAAAATGAAGGAACGCCCTCCGGACATACTACTATGCCAATAAAGAATGGGCAAGAATAAGGAAATCAAGAATAGGAGAGAGGAAGGAAAAGAAATGGAATTTGAAAAGTTACAGAATATTATTGCAGAGGTGTTAAATATCGAGCCGGATGAGGTTACTATGAACTCCACATTTGTGGATGATCTTGGAGCTGACTCCCTTGATGTGTTCCAGATCATCATGGGCATTGAAGAGGAATTTGATATTGAAATTCCAACTGAAGTGGCAGAAAACATTGTAAGTGTCAGCGATGCAGTAGAACAGATCAAGAACGCTTTAAATTAATAGATGTGGGTGCTGCGGGGGCGTTAAGTCTGTCCGCAGCACCTTCTTTCATAATAGGGAAAGAGGGATCATATGAGTAGAAATTTAAGAGAACTGGAGGAACGGATCGGCTATCGTTTTTCGGACAAGCATCTGATGACGCAGGCAATGACCCATAGTTCCTATGCCAATGAACACCGTTTAAACAAGCTGGAATGCAACGAACGGCTGGAGTTTTTAGGAGATTCCGTACTGGAGATATTTTCCAGTGAATGTCTGTATCATAAATATCCCGATAAACCGGAGGGGGATCTGACAAAGATACGTGCCAGCATTGTGTGTGAACCGACACTGGCTTATTGTGCAGAGGAGTTAAAGCTTGGGGAATATCTTCTTTTGGGTAAGGGAGAAGAAGCGACCGGCGGCAGGGGACGTGCCTCCATCGTATCTGACGCAATGGAAGCACTTATTGGGGCCATTTATCTGGACGGTGGTTTTGCTAATGCAAAAGAGTTTATCCTTCGTTTTATTATGAATGATCTGGAACACAAGCAGCTCTTTTATGATAGCAAGACTATCTTGCAGGAGATCGTACAGAGCCAGACGGAAGAACCATTGACCTACAAACTTTTGCGTGAAGAGGGACCGGATCATAATAAGGTGTTTGAAGCACAGGTCCTCATAGGCAGCCGGGCCATCGGAGAGGGAATTGGCAGAACCAAAAAGGCAGCCGAGCAGGTAGCTGCTTATCATGGGATTCTGGCACTAAAGAATAAGGAACGCCCTGCGGGCATCCCTTTATGTCCAGAAAACGTGGACAAGAATAAGGAACGCCCTGCGGGCATCCCTTTATGTCCAAAAAACGTGGACAAGAATAAGGAACGCCCTGCGGGCATCCCTTTATGTCCAAAAAGCGTGGACAAGAATAAGGAAAAGAAAGGGCATTTATGTATTTAAAAAGTATTGAAGTTCAGGGGTTTAAATCATTTGCCAATAAAATTGTGTTTGATTTTCATAATGGAATCACTGGAATCGTTGGACCCAACGGAAGCGGTAAGAGCAATGTTGCTGATGCCGTCCGCTGGGTTCTTGGCGAACAGAAGGTAAAGCAGCTTAGAAGTTCCAGCATGCAGGATGTGATTTTTTCCGGAACGGAGCAGAGAAAGCCTCAGGGCTTTGCATATGTTGCGATTACTCTTGATAATTCCGATCAGCATCTGGCCATTGATTATGATCAGGTTACGGTTTCCCGAAGAGTATACCGTTCCGGTGAAAGTGAATATATGATCAACGGCAGTGCCTGCCGGTTAAAGGATATTTATGAATTATTCTATGATACGGGAATCGGTAAGGAAGGGTATTCTATTATCGGACAGGGGCAGATTGACAAGATCTTAAGCGGAAAACCGGAGGAGCGCCGGGAGCTGTTTGATGAAGCGGCAGGTATCGTAAAATTCAAACGCCGAAAGGCGATCGCGCAGAAAAAACTTGAGGATGAGAAGCAGAATCTGGTCCGTGTCAATGACATTTTATCCGAACTGGAGAAACAGGTAGGTCCTCTTGCAAGACAATCCGAGACCGCGAAAGAATACCTCCGTCTGAAAGAAGAACTGAAACAATACGATGTGAACCAGTTTTTAATGGAGACAGAGGGGCTGCGTCTACAGATCAGGGAAAATCAGGATAAGGAAAACATTGTTGCAAAGGATTTGGAGGACGCAAGGCAGACTTCCGAGGGTATCCGTGAAGAATATGACGCGTTAGATACATACTTATCCAAACTGGATGAGATCATCACTGCTCTGCGGAATGAAAAAAATGTTTCCAACATGGAAACAGGTAAACTGGAAGGACGCATCAACGTATTAAAGGAGCAGATCAATACGGAACGCATGAATGCGGAGCATATTGCAGGACGTGTGAAATCCATTCATTCTGAAATCGAATTAAAGCAGGCACAAAAAGTTTCCTATGAAGAAGCGCGGGCAGAAATTGCCAGTCAGGTAACGTCCGCCATGGAAAGACAAAAGAAAGCCGAGGAAATTCTTTCCACAGAAGATGAAAAGATCCGTCTCATTGAACAGCAGATCGAAGAAAGAAAAGGACGCATCATTGATCTTCTTAATGAAAAAGCGTCCTTTACTGCAAAACAGCAGCGTTATGAGGCTATGCTGGAACAGGTTCATGTCCGCCGTTCGGAAGTATGTCAAAAGCTTTTAAAATTTAAAAGTGATGAGTCTGAACAGGATGAACAGATCATACAACTTCAAAAAGAAGCAGCTGAAATCGAGGAAGAGATTGCTAAGAGAGAGGAAGCCCAGGCGTTCTGTGAAAACAGGACCGAGGAACTGGAGGACCAGGTCAAACGTCTCCATAAGAATCTGACGAACAGACAGCAGGACTACCATACCAGCAATACAAAGCTTGAATCCTTAAAAAATATCGCCGAGCGGTATGACGGATATGGGGGCAGTATCAGAAAGGTAATGGAAGTCCGGGACCGGGTACATGGCATTCATGGTGTTGTGGCGGATTTGATTGCTGTTCCAAAAAAATATGAGATCGCAATTGAGACTGCTCTTGGCGGAAGCATCCAAAACATTGTTACGGATTCCGACCAGACGGCCAAGCAGCTGATTGAATATTTAAAAAAGAACCGGTTTGGGCGTGCAACCTTTCTTCCTCTTACCAGCATCGGCAATAGAAACCCGTTCCATCAGGAAAAAGCACTAAAAGAGCCTGGTGTTTTGGGGCTTGCCAATTCACTGGTGGAAGCAGAGAAGCAGTACGAAGGCCTTATGAACTATCTTCTGGGCCGCGTGGTCGTGGTGGATACCATTGACCATGCCATTGCACTGGCTAAAAAATTCCAGTATTCTCTGCGGATTGTTACGTTGGAAGGAGAACTTTTAAGCGCCGGCGGTTCCATGACCGGCGGTGCCTTCAAAAATACCAGCAACCTTTTGGGACGCAAGCGGGAAATCGAAGAGCTGGAAGAACTCTGTAACAAAGCGCTTACAGACGTGGAACGTCTGGAAAAAGAGCTGGTCATGAATGAAGGACTTCTCTCAGAAAGCAGGGAAGAACTGGAAAAGATCCGGGCAGAAAAACAGCATCTTTATTTAAGACAGAATACGGTTAAAATAAATTTGCGCCGGATGGAAGATAAAAAAACGGAAATCCGGGAATCCTACGGAGATCTGGAGAGGGAAAATATTCAGCTGGAAGCCCAAATCCGGGAAATAACCAACAGCCAGCAGGACCTTTTAAATGCGGTAAACAGTCTGGAAAAACAAAACCTGGATACAGGCGGCGACCTGGAATCGTTAAATTCAGAATTGGAAAAAGCCAGAGCAGACAGGGAACAGTTTTTTAAGAACTTATCAGCGATCCAGATGGAAGCTTCCGGTTTAAAGCAAAAGGATGATTTTGAACAGGAAAATCTCCGTCGGATCAAAGAAGAGATTCTGCGCCTGGAAGACGAACTTTCCGGACTGTCAGACGGCTCCGATGGCTCTTTGCACATGATTGAGGAGAAGCAAAAAGAAATCGAAGAAATAAAGGAACAGATTGAGAAAGAGAAAGCTCACGCAGAAGAACTGGAGCAGCTCATTCAGGAAAAGGCCTCAAAAAAAGAAGCGAAGACCAGAGAACAGAAGGAATTGTTCCAAAAGAGAGAAGAACTGACCGGCAGGATCAGTCTTCTGGATAAGGAACTGTTCCGCCTCCAAAGTCAGAAGGAAAAGCTGAATGAGAGGTTAGAGGCTCATGTAAATTACATGTGGAATGAGTATGAACTGACTTTTTCCACCGCCGAAGCTTTACGGAATGACGAATGGACTTCCCTTCCCGATATCAAGCGCATGATCGCTTCAATAAAGGAGGAAATCAGGAAACTGGGGAATGTCAATGTCAATGCCATTGAAGACTATAAGGAAGTTTCTGAACGCTATGAATTTATGAAGACCCAGCACGATGACCTGGTAACTGCAGAAGAAACTTTGTTAAAAATCATAGAGGAACTGGATACCGGAATGCGAAAGCAGTTTGAAGAAAAATTCCGGGAAATCCGGGCAGAATTTGATAAGGTATTCAAGGAACTGTTCGGAGGCGGAAGAGGGGCTTTGGAGTTGGTGGAGGATGAGGATATACTGGAGGCAGGAATCCAGATCATTTCCCAGCCGCCGGGAAAAAAACTTCAGAATATGATGCAGCTTTCCGGTGGTGAAAAGGCACTGACTGCCATTGCGCTGTTGTTTGCCATACAAAATTTAAAGCCATCACCATTCTGTCTTCTGGATGAGATCGAGGCGGCACTTGACGATTCCAACGTAGACCGCTTTGCAAAATATCTGCATAAGCTGACAAAGAATACGCAGTTCATTGTAATCACACACAGACGTGGTACTATGGTATCTGCGGACCGCCTGTATGGGATCACCATGCAGGAAAAAGGCGTTTCAACGCTTGTATCTGTAAACCTGATTGAAGAAGATTTAGATCGTTAAGGAGACCGAATATGGGTGAGAAAAAGGGATTTTTTGGGAAGCTGGTAGCTGGACTGCAAAAGACAAGGGACAATATTATTGCCGGCGTAGATTCCATTTTCAGCGGCTTCTCAGCAATTGATCAAGAGTTTTATGAAGAAATTGAAGAAACTCTAATTATGGGGGATCTGGGAATCCAGACCACCATGTCCATTGTAGAGGATTTAAGGAAAAAGGTAAAAGAAAAGGGCATTAAAGATCCTGCGGAATGTAAGCAGCTTCTCATGGACAGTATTATGGAACAGATGGATCTTGGGGAAAATGCCTACGAATTTGAAAACCGCAAGTCTGTCCTGCTTGTAATCGGTGTAAACGGCGTTGGTAAAACAACCTCTGTCGGAAAGCTGGCCGGGCAGATGAAGGATGACGGGAAAAAAGTGATCGTAGCGGCGGCAGATACCTTCCGGGCGGCAGCCATTGAACAGCTGTCGGAATGGGCCAGAAGAGCCGGTGTGGATATCATTGCCCAGCAGGAAGGCTCTGATCCGGCGGCGGTGGTTTACGATGCAGTAGCGGCTGCTAAGTCAAGACATGCCGATATACTGATTTGTGATACGGCAGGACGGCTCCATAACAAAAAGAATCTGATGGAAGAGCTTAAAAAGATCAACCGGATTATTGACAAGGAATATCCCGATGCATACCGTGAGACTCTGGTCGTATTAGACGGAACCACCGGACAGAACGCACTTGTACAGGCTAAACAGTTTATGGAAGTTGCGGATATTACCGGTATCATATTAACGAAGCTGGACGGTACGGCAAAAGGTGGAATTGCGGTTGCCATCCAGTCAGAGCTTTCAATTCCGGTAAAATATATTGGAGTTGGGGAGAAAATTGATGACTTACAGAAATTCAATGCAAATGAATTTGTAAATGCATTGTTCCACGTAGAGGAGAAAGTAGAGGCGTAAAACATGTTGACATTGGAAAAGTTTGAAGAAGCATCAGAAGTCGTAAGTAAAGTCACCCTGGAAACAAAGCTTGTATACAGCGAATATTTCTCAGCCCAGACTGGAAATAAAGTGTATTTTAAGCCGGAAAACATGCAGTATACCGGTGCTTATAAAGTAAGAGGCGCTTATTATAAGATCAGCACTCTTTCAGAAGAGGAAAAGTCCAAGGGACTGATTACCGCTTCTGCCGGTAATCACGCCCAGGGAGTTGCTTATGCAGCCAAGCTTGCCGGAATACCTGCCACGATTGTCATGCCTACTACAACCCCTCTTATGAAGGTAAACCGAACCAAGGGATATGGGGCGGAAGTTATTCTGGAGGGAGATGTCTTTGATGAGGCCTGCAATTATGCCTATAAGCTGGCCGATGAGCGCGGCCTGACATTTGTCCATCCGTTTAATGATCTCGATGTAGCTGCCGGACAGGGAAGCATAGCCATGGAAATCATCAAGGAACTTCCTACCGTGGATTACATTTTGGTACCCATCGGAGGAGGCGGTCTCTGTACAGGAGTCTCCACCCTCGCCAAGATGTTGAATCCCAAGATCAAAGTGATTGGTGTGGAACCGGCCGGTGCAAACTGTATGCAGGAATCCCTTCGCCAGGGAAAGGTAGTTTCTCTTCCAAGTGTCAATACCATTGCAGATGGTACCGCGGTAAAATGTCCGGGAGATAAGCTTTTCTCTTATATTCAGGAAAATGTGGATGAGATCATCTCCATTGAAGACTCCGAGCTGATCGTATCCTTCCTTGATATGGTAGAAAATCATAAAATGATCGTGGAAAACTCGGGACTTTTAACGGTTGCAGCATTAAAACACATGAATGTGGATAACAAGAAGATTGTCTCGATCTTGAGCGGGGGCAATATGGATGTGATCACCATGGCCTCCATTGTCCAGTTGGGTCTGATGCAGAGAGACCGTATCTTTACCGTCTCCATCCTTTTGCCGGACAAGCCAGGAGAACTTGCAAAAGTTTCCTCCCTTCTTGCCAAAGAGCAGGGAAATGTAATCCGGCTGGAGCATAACCAGTTTATCAGCATCAACCGAAATTCCGCTGTGGAGCTGCGCATCACCTTAGAGGCATTTGGAACGGAACATAAAAACTCCATCATGGCAGCACTGACAGCCCAGGGCTATCGTCCGAAACTGGTCAAGTCTAAGGGAACTTATAGCGATGGATGTTAAACGTTTGATATAGAACTTATTAGCAATACAATTGTAAAAGGGATAAATGCTCTGTCTCAGGCGTTTATCCCTTTTTCTGTTTAAATCTGCTTCAGCGCTCTTTGCACTTTCCCCATCATCCGTATGGAAACAGAATAAGTTTCTTTGTTATCCATGGTCAAAAGCGCTTCATCCCTGGAATACTTTAATACATGCTTTAAATTTACAATCGAGGAACGGCTGCACTGACAAAATGTAGAATTTAATGTTGCCTTGAACTCTTTCAATGAACCTGCCATCTGACGGGTGCCGTTTTTTGTGTGAATGATTATTTTGTGATAATCTTCACTTGTCGTAATTGCAATAATGTCATCCTGGTCAAGGACCAGATTGGCCTTGTCGATTTTGACAGATAGCAGGCGTTTGGAGGAATCAAGCTGTGCCCGGTAGTTGTTCTCAGCGTTCTTGATGCAGGCACATATCTGTTCCGGCAGAGTTTTGACGTTGTCTTTTATAATAAAATCCATGGCCTCCACTTTGTAACGGAAAGTGAGAACTGCCATTTCGCTGTGGGTCGTGATAAAAACGATATATCCCCGGGGATCGTATTTCCGTATTTCCTGAGCCAGTTCAATTCCGTTTTTCTCAGCCTGCAAGTCGATATCTAAAAAATACAGTCCGGTAATCTCGGACTTCTTTCTCATGGCAAGCAATTCTTCCGGTTTAGAGACGGTACAATAAAGCTGCGATTCGGTAGAGTTCATCAATAAGTACTTTTCTATAACCGTTTTCCAACGTGTTAATTGTCTGTTGTCATCCTCGCATAAGTAAATGTGAATCATGGTATGCTCCTCAAGAACCAGGTTTCATCAGGATCAGTTCCTGTGTAAAATATGGCTCTTCATATGTAGTATTCCAAATGGCATTGTCGTAATTTTTTAAGATCATTTCTACGTTATATAAACCGACTCCCCGGTTTTCCCCTTTTGAGGAGACTCCATGGCTCCGAAGCTCGGAGATGGCATGATCCGGCGGGAGCGCGGTGTTCCGTATAATTACAAAAAGCCGGTCATCTTTATAAAACATGCAGAAAATCAGTTCTTTTTCTTTGGTTTCCGCTGCAGCCTCCACCGCATTGTCAAAAAAGATACCGATGATCCGTGACAGCTCCAGGATGTCCATATGGAACGTGTCAATAGGTTCTGTTAATTCGATTTCCGCTTTGATACCAATTTCCATAGAATAAATAAATTTAGAAGAGAGAAGGCTTTTTAAAGCCGTGTTCTTTATATTGGACAGTGCCCCAAGCTTGGTATCCGATTCTGAAAACGCATGACTGATCGGAAGAACCTGGCTGCCGTAATACTCCATCAGACCGGCCATATCATTTTCTTCCATATATCCTGACATGGTACTTAAAATATTCATATAATCATGTTTGAATTTACGCATGGTCCCATAAGAAGTTTCCAGGCGTTCCGTGTAAAGCTGAAGGTTTTCAAACTGCGCCATACGGTGCTTATGGGTTTGTTCTCTGATGGTAGCCTTATAAATTGAATACATAAGAAATACCGTGATTGCAAACAGCAAAAGAAATATAATTCCGTTGAGTGCAATCACACCATAGCTGTATCCCAAGTATTCCCCATAAGAAAAATTGAAGATAAAAAAGAACACCAAAACAAACAGGTCAATAAAAATAGCCTTCAACAGGTGCTGATTGGTTAAATATTTGGAAATATCCAGTTTTTTATGAATATACCACCCAATGATTTTTGTAGAGATACCGCAATAAAAGCTGTAGATCGAGGAAAACAGGATACTAAGCACATTATGGGTCAATAAGGCCTGCATGTCCATGTTGAGCATCATACCGGCAATCCACATAAAAAGGTAGTTAAAAGAAACGGTATAAAGGTAACCAAATAAATAGCAGGACATATTTAAAAGAGGATCCTTTGCAAACAGAAAATTCAAAAACAGCAATCCTATGAATGTAATATAGGTGCTGGCCTGTCCGTAAATTCTGTTAAACAAAAACAGACTTCCAAATGCATATAGGAAAAGGATGAGTTTCCGGAGCTTTGTAAGTTGAACGGGAAGCAGATTGACACAAGAAAAATAAGTACAGATTCCTCCGGTCAATGTATAAATAAAATAAGTCATGATATATCACCTCATTAGTAAGTAAATATATTTTACCTTGTTGATAAAGGAAAGTAAAGGAAATTGTTTGTATAGATTACACATCTAACGTTTAAGAAGAAAAATTCAACGAAAATTGCAAAAACATTCATTTGATTGAAGATATGGTAATATAGGTGCAAATGGTGGTGATACTTATGGATATTTCCAGAATTGCTGTCAGATTTTGCAATTGGATGAATAAAATCAATCCAAAAAGCCAAGACGAAAACAAAGTGATTCAATATGGAATGGAATTGTTGCTTGATAATAGCATTAAGCTTGCAATAATTCTGATAATCGGTCTTTTTATTGGAAAAGGGTTTGAAACGTTTATAATCTTATTATCCTTTTGCGGTTTTCGGCTTCAGGCCGGAGGGATTCATGCGAAAACGGGAATGGGCTGTGGATTCAGCATGCTGCTTTTATGGGCAGTGTCACTTTTGGGTGATATTTTTATTCACATGCATATTTCAGTGTTGCCGTTAATCTTTGCAGTATCAATCGTAGTCGTCTGGCTCTGTGCTCCCCGCACTATAAATATAGAATATTTCAGTCCAAAGGATATATTAAATAAGAAGATTGCATCTTCTGTTGTATTATCCATTTTGATGGCGGCTGCTTCCATATTCCCATCATTAAGAGAACTGATTATGATTCCAGTTATTTTGGAAGTAATGACATTGCTTCCCCAAAATAAAAATAATTAAAAGGAGAGAACAAGGGATGAAGAAAACATTTATTGAAAAAGTACAAAAGACATTAGTAAAAATTTCCTTGAATTCCGTAGGAAGAAGTATTCCTGCTGGAATTTATGAAAGAAAAATCCCGGAGGAAGTTTTAAAAGCGAACAATGCAAAATAATCGTAGACCTATTACTTATGAAAGACAGTTAAAGAAATCTTTAACAAACAAGTCCGGTATGAGTTTGAAAATGATCAAAAGTCATTTGAATTGAAAAAGCGCAATGATATCAGATTCGTTTACATACTGATCCTGATATGAAAATTGATTTACACGGAACAACCAAGGGGGAAATTTTGATTCGTTTGGCAAATAATTTGCATCAAATCTTATCATTATTTTATGAGTTGTTCCGTGCAATTTCAATTAAGAACAGGAGAAAACACGAATGAGAAAAAATTTATTTCAAAAGTTTATCAAATGGGAGGACAAGCTGTTTGCCGGTTCTGCGGAAAAAAGAATGTTATCTACACGCAGAAAACCAAGGATCATTCCAGAAGAGTATTTCATTGAGGTGATAACAACCGTTCCGGAGAGGAAAGCTGTGGTCGAGTATCTCGATAATGAATCAGAGATTTCCCAGATCGGAACGATATAAAGGCAGGTGCAGAGAGAGGATTTTATATTCTTTCCCTGCACCTGTTTCGGTTATACAGGAAAAATTATTACTATATAAAAAGGGAATAATCTTTTCTCCTCCGCATATAGTGTAACAGCACAGAAGGGGGAATCTTTATGGACAATTATAACGTATACAATGATATCAAAGCCCGAACCAACGGTGAAATCTACATCGGAGTGGTGGGACCGGTAAGGACTGGTAAATCAACCTTCATTAAACGTTTCATGGAATTAATGGTTTTACCGGGAATGGAAGATGAACACCAGAAAACTCAGACAAGGGACGAACTGCCCCAAAGTGCGGCAGGCAAAACCATTATGACCACAGAGCCCAAATTTATCCCCAAGGAAGCAGCGACCATTCGCCTGGGAGATGAAATTGAAGCAAAGGTCCGTTTGATTGACTGCGTAGGCTTTATGGTAGACGGAGCCGCCGGTCATATTGAAAATGACGAAGAACGTCTTGTAAAAACTCCCTGGTTTGATTATGAGATCCCATTTACCAAAGCAGCAGAAATAGGAACCAGAAAAGTTATCAATGACCATTCTACCATTGGGGTCGTCATTACTACAGATGGCTCCATCGGTGAACTGAAACGTGCCAACTACATAGCAGCAGAGGAACGCACCGTCCAGGAGTTAAAAAATCTTGGGAAACCGTTTATCATTCTTCTTAATTCTGCAAAACCATTTTCTGATGAAACTTCGGCACTCTCAACGGAAATGAACCAGAAATACGGTGTAACGGTTCTTCCGATTAACTGTGAGCAATTAAAGAAAGAGGATGTCAATAACATTATGGAACGGGTCTTGAAAGAATTTCCTGTGACAGAAATGGATTTCTTCATTCCGAAATGGCTTGAAATTCTTCCTCCCACTCACTGGCTGAAGGCCCAGGTGATTGATGCCGCAAAGAATATGGTGAAGAAAGTGACCCATATGAAGGATGTTGCTTCTGATCTATACGACGGAGCCGTTGAAAGCATTCGTTCCATCAAAGTCCAGAATATGAATATGGCAGACGGCAGTGTGGCAGTAGGAATGGATGTGGATGACAGTTATTATTATCAGATTTTAAGCGATTATGTTGGTCTTCCCATTGAGGGCGAATACCAGCTCATGCAGACATTGAGTGAACTTGCCAAGATGAAAGCGGAGTATGAAAAGGTGAATCAGGCCATGAGCCAGGTACGATTAAAGGGGTATGGTGTTGTGACACCGGAACGGTCTGAGATCATGTTAGACGAACCGGAAGTTATTAAGCATGGAAACAAATACGGTGTAAAAATGCGTGCGGAAGCACCTTCGATCAATTTAATCAAGGCTCATATCCAGACAGAAATCGCTCCGATCGTAGGAAGTGAACAGCAGGCAGAGGATTTGATCGCTTATATTAAAGAAAATGCAAGAGACAGTGAAGAAGGCATCTGGAATACCAATATTTTCGGAAAATCCATTGAGCAGATCGTAGAAGACGGCATACAGGCCAAAGTCTCCCAGCTGACGGAAGACTGTCAGCTAAAGCTCCAGGACACCCTCCAAAAAATTATTAATGATAGTAATGGCGGTATGATTTGCATTATTATCTAAATTAATGGTATAATATGAAAAAATAGATACAAAAGGAGGGCTCATATGAAATTGATGTTCATTGGCGCAGCCCACGAGGTTACCGGAAGCTGTCATTATCTGGACGCGGCAGGTTTAAAAATCCTTGTGGACTGCGGTATGGAGCAGGGGATTGACCGGTTTCAGAATGCGAATCTGCCGGTGAGCTATGCAGAGATTGATTATGTCCTTTTAACCCATGCTCATATCGACCATGCAGGTATGCTCCCCTTTATCTATGCCAGAGGCTTCCGGGGACAGGTGATTTCCACTGTGGCCACCGCGGACTTGTGCGGAATTATGCTAAAAGACAGTGCTCATATCCAGGAGGCTGAAACAGAGTGGAAAAACCGCAAGGCAAGACGGGCAGGGCTGCCGGAAGAAGAGCCCTTATATGGAATCAATGATGTGACAGGAGTGCTTAAACTGTTTCGTTCCTATGCTTACGACGAAAAAGCAGAGCTGGACGATGGTTTGACCATTCGATTTATTGATGTAGGTCACCTCCTTGGTTCCGCTTCTATTGAAATCTGGATTACCGAAGAGGAGTGCACCAGAAAAATCGTTTTTTCCGGTGATATCGGCAATCGGAACAAACCGCTTATCCGGGACCCTCAGTATATAAAAGAAGCTGATTATGTAGTTATGGAGTGTACTTATGGGGACCGCCTGCACGGGGCAATTCCCGATCATGTTTCTGCACTTTCCAGCATTGTCCAGAAAACGCTGGACAGAGGCGGCAATGTGGTAATTCCTGCATTTGCAGTAGGAAGAACCCAGGAACTGCTCTATATATTCCGCCGCATGAAGACAGAAAACCGGGTCACAGGACATGACGGATTTGAAGTTTACGTAGACAGCCCTCTTGCGGTAGAAGCTACCCAGGTGTTTAAGGATAATCTGGTAGATTGCTACGATCGTGAGACAAAGGAGCTGGTTTTAAGCGGCATAAACCCCATTTCATTTCCGGGGCTTAAGCTTTCTGTTACCAGCGAAGATTCCAGGAACATCAATTTTAACCCAAAGCCGAAGGTAATTATATCCGCGGCCGGGATGTGCGATGCCGGCCGGATCCGGCATCATTTGAAACATAATTTATGGAGGCCTGAGTGTACCGTTGTCTTTACCGGCTACCAATCCGTTGGGACTTTTGGAAGAAGTCTGATAGACGGAGCAGGTGAAGTCAGATTATTTGGTGAAACCATTCAGGTCGAGGCTCACATAGAATCAATGGACGGGATGAGTTCCCACGCAGATATGGAAGGACTGATTGGCTGGTTGAATGCATTTGAAGAAAAGCCGCGGGAAGTATTTTTGGTTCACGGTGACAATCTGGTCTGTGATTCTTTTGAACAGCTTCTTGAAAAAGAATATGGATTTAAAGTTTCGGCTCCATTTTCCGGGTCTATCTATGACCTTTCCAGAGGCAAATGGCTGGAAAAAACGGAAGGGATTGAAGCGGCCAGAGCATTGGAACCCCAAAAGAAACCGGCAGGTGTATATGGACGGCTTTTTGCCGCCGGAGAAAGGCTTTTGCAGGTGATCCGCCACAATGAGGGCGGTGCCAACAAAGATCTTGCCAAATTTGCGGATCAAATAAATTCATTATGTGATAAATGGGATAGATAAGGAGAACAAGAGATCGTGACAAGAGTACAATTATTTACTGACGGAGCTGCAAGAGGAAACCCTGATGGACCGGGTGGATACGGTGCGGTTTTGCAATTTACGGATTCCAAAGGGCAGCTCCATGAAAAAACACTTTCCGCAGGGTATGTAAAGACTACCAACAACCGTATGGAACTCATGGCAGCCATTGCAGGGCTGGAGGCTTTAACAAGGCCATGCCAGGTGGATCTGTATTCTGATTCTAAGTATGTGGTTGATGCGTTTAACCAGCACTGGATTGATAACTGGATCAAAAACAACTGGAAACGGGGAAAAAGCGGTCCGGTGAAGAACATTGATCTATGGGAAAGGCTTTTAAAGGCCAAAAAGCCCCATCAGGTAACTTTCCACTGGGTAAAAGGACATGCTGGTCATCCCCAGAATGAGCGGTGTGATTTGCTGGCAACCACTGCGGCGGATGGAGATAATCTTCTGGTCGATGAGGGACTGTAACATCATTGGCATCGGATGCCAAATACTTACATATCTCTTACGATGTCTTACTAAATGCGAATTTCTATTTTCTTTCTTTTTTATTTGTGATATGGTAACTTCATCAAAACAGATTAGGATGATCGTTCATGAATAGAAACAGAGGAATATGGATTGTCATAGGAATGATACTGGTGATTGGAGTTCTTGTGACTTTAACGACCACCAGTTTTATAAACAGTAAACAGCACACTGCGGATTCTCAAGAGAATCGGACTATTTCCGGTTCCCAACCGCCTTCTGACCTGGAAGAGAGACATTACAGCAAAGAACAGGAATTGTTTTCAGCAGAAAATAACACATTGGATAAACCGGCCCGGCTACAGGAAGAACCGGTGACGCCAAAGAAAGCGGCAAGAAGTATGCCGGAAGCCGGGAACGCTCTTACACAGCAGCAGACCCCTTCTGCGGCAGATACCCAGATGCCGGAAAAGACTGATGAAAGCCCGGAGCAGACGCAGGCAGCTCCTCAAATCGCTCAGGCGGCTTCTGAAGTTCCGGCAAAAGAGTCTGTGCAGGAAACCGTAATGTCTCCCAAAGCACCTGACACCAAATATAAGTTTTCCAATGGTTCTGCTCATTCGGAAGGAACTGTCGACTATGAAAAACATCTGGAGAATCTGGATGAGCAAATCAGAAAGATCCGGGATGAATCAGGAGATTCCAATACCTACTCCATGAAGGCTCTTGCGGATAAAGAGTTAAAACTATGGAATTTGGAACAAAATACGATTTATGAAACCATAGCCCGGAAGCTTTCCGACGAAGAAAGAAAGTCCCTGGAAGCATCCCAGCAGGCCTGGATTAAAAGCAGGGATGCCAAAGCAGAGGAAGCGGCTAAAAAGTACAGCGGAGGAACTCTGGAAGGCCTGGAATATACGGCTTCCCTTGCGGAATCAACGAGAGCGAGAGCGTATGAACTGGTAAAGGAATATACGGATGTTCTTTCTGAGGAGGAGTCCCCATAAAGGGCTAAAAACCATTTTTTAAAGTCTGAGGCTGATTCCTGTGAATCAGTCTTTTTTGCCGCTTTGTCGGGTTGTCTGCCTGTTTGATTGTGGCTTTTACCCTGCTTTTTTATTTCAATGTAAAAATTTCCATTGGAACATCTTGATAAATAAAATCCCTTATGATAGGATAGTAAGATAATTGCAAGAATGCCGCCAGTGCCGGCACTTTGTCAGAATAGACAATATAACAAACGGAGGACAGTAACGTGAAGAACTATGGTGTGAATGAACTGAGGAGAATGTTCCTTGAATTTTTTGAGAGTAAGGGACATCTGGCGATGAAAAGCTTCTCCCTGGTTCCTCATAATGATAATAGCTTGTTGTTGATTAACTCAGGTATGGCTCCGCTCAAGCCTTATTTTACCGGACAGGAGATCCCTCCCAGAAAAAGAGTGACCACCTGCCAGAAATGCATCCGGACAGGAGATATCGAGAATGTCGGAAAAACAGCACGCCACGGCACATTCTTCGAGATGCTCGGTAATTTTTCTTTTGGTGATTATTTTAAAGATGAAGCGATTCACTGGTCCTGGGAATTTTTAACGGAAGTGGTTGGGCTGGAAGCAGACAGACTGTATCCATCGGTATATTTAGAAGACGATGAAGCATTTGAAATCTGGAACAAGAAGATCGGAATTGCACCGGAACGCATTTTCCGTATGGGCAAGGAGGACAACTTCTGGGAGCATGGTGCAGGCCCATGCGGACCTTGTTCTGAAATATATTATGACCGCGGAGAAAAATACGGCTGCGGCAAGCCTGACTGTACTGTAGGCTGTGAATGTGACCGTTACATGGAAGTATGGAATAACGTCTTCACTCAGTTTGAGAATGACGGTCATGGCAACTATGAGGAATTAAAGCAGAAAAATATTGATACCGGCATGGGCCTGGAACGTCTGGCAGTCGTTGTTCAGGATGTGGATTCCATCTTTGATGTGGACACCATAAAAGCCCTTTTAAACCGTGTGGCAGATCTGGCTCATACTGAATATAAAAAGGATTCTGACGTGGATGTATCTCTTCGTCTGATCACAGACCATGTCCGTTCCTGCACCTTTATGATTTCCGATGGAATTATGCCGTCGAATGAAGGAAGAGGCTATGTGCTCCGCCGTCTGCTCCGCAGAGCAGCACGTCATGGCAGACTCATAGGAATAGAAGGAAAGTTTCTTGCAGACCTGTCCCAGACGGTGATTGACTTATCAAAAGATGGATATCCGGAGCTGGAAGAAAAGAAGGCCATGATTTTAAAGGTCCTCACCCAGGAGGAAGACAAGTTTAATAAGACAATTGATCAGGGACTTGCTATCTTAAATGAATTAGAAGAAGATATGAGAAAGAAGAAGGAGACCGTTCTTTCCGGAGAAGAAGCATTCAAGCTATATGATACTTATGGTTTCCCTCTTGATTTAACCCTGGAGATCCTTGCGGAAAAGAACTTCAAAGTCGATGAAGAAGGCTTTAAGACTGCCATGCAGGTTCAGCGGGAAACTGCAAGGAATGCCAGAAAGACCACCAATTATATGGGGGCGGATGTTACGGTGTACCAGTCCATAGATCCGGCTATTTCTTCAGAATTCATCGGTTACGATCAATTCGTCTGTGATTCTGTGATTACAGTGCTTACCACTGATACAGAGATCGTGGAGGCCCTTACAGATGGTGAGGTCGGCACCATTATAACCGATCAGACCGTATTTTACGGAACCATGGGCGGTCAGCAGGGAGATGTCGGCACCATATTCAGTGAGAATGGGGAATTCAGAGTAGAGGATACCATTCATTTACAGGGCGGAAAGATTGGTCATGTAGGGAAAATGGTAAAAGGAATGCTTCAGACCGGCGATACAGTTACTTTAAAAGTCTGTGAAGAAAACCGCCAGAACACAGGCAAAAACCACAGCGCCACCCATCTGCTTCAAAAAGCGTTAAGGACCGTTCTGGGCAGCCATGTGGAACAGGCAGGATCTTTCGTCGACGGAGACCGGCTGCGTTTTGATTTTACTCATTTTTCTGCGCTGACACCGGAAGAGATCCGTCAGGTAGAAACACTTGTAAACGATAAAATCAAAGAATCCCTTCCGGTAAACACGGAAGTCATGTCTCTGGAAGAGGCAAAGAAATCCGGTGCTATGGCATTGTTTGGCGAAAAGTACGGAGATACGGTACGCGTTGTAAAGATGGGTGATTTTTCTACGGAGCTTTGCGGAGGAACCCATGTTTCCAATACTGGCGTGATCGGTTTCTTTAAAATCCTTTCCGAGACTGGAATTGCTGCAGGAGTACGCAGAATTGAAGCATTGACCGGTGACGGACTCATGCATTATTATGAAGAGCTGGAAAGAGAATTCCATGAAGCAGCAAAAGCGGCAAAGACAACCCCTTCTTCCTTGACAGCGAAGATTGAGTCCCTTTTAGAAGAAATCAAGGCTCTTCACTCTGAAAATGAGAAATTAAAGAGCAAACTTGCAAAAGATTCTCTTGGCGATGTTATGGATCAGGTGCAGGAGATTAACGGAGTAAAGGTTCTCGCCACAAAGGTAATGGATGTGGATATGAATGGACTTCGTAATCTTGGCGATCAGTTAAAGGATAAAATCGGAGAAGGTGTTATTGTAATTGCCTCCATTCAGGGTGAAAAAGTCAATCTGATGGCTGCTGTAACAGAGGAAGCCCAGAAAAAAGGTGCTCATGCAGGAAATCTGCTCAAAGCCATTGCATCCCTTGTGGGCGGCGGCGGCGGCGGACGTCCCAATATGGCTCAGGCAGGCGGAAAGAATCCGGCCGGCGTTGATGCATGCCTTTCAAAAGTTGCAGAAGTGGTTGCAGAACAGGTGAAATAATTGCTGTTGAAATACGAAAAATTATGAAAGTTTTTCTTGACGAATGGCAGAATTATGCTATAATCATATCAGTGCTATAAAATACCCAAACAGTTGTATTATGCACAAGTACACAACTGGAGGGAGGTTAGGTGTGAGCTATGTCAAATGTAATCGTTAAAGACAACGAGACCTTAGATAGCGCTTTACGCAGATTCAAAAGAAACTGTGCTAAAGCAGGTATCCAGCAGGAAATTCGTAAGAGAGAACATTACGAAAAGCCAAGCGTAAGACGTAAGAAAAAGTCTGAAGCTGCAAGAAAACGTAAATATAACTAATTGTTAAAAGATAAACCTCTGGTTTGGCTTAGGCATAACCAGGGGTTTTTTCTAGTTTTTGAGTGCTGTAGAATTTTCCATATCCTTTTTGCATATAGTATAAAGTAATAACAGAGAGAAAGGCAGAGAAGATATGTTGGAGGAATCAAAGGAAAAAGCGGCTTCTGCCTTAAAACTTCCCAAAGATGTTGTTTTGGGAGAGGTGCTTGTGTCTTTTCTTGGACGCCACAGTGTTGTGATCGAAAATTACCGGAGTATTATTTTATACACCGATTGCTCCATTAAAATTCAAGCGAAAAATTGCCGGGTTATTATCAGCGGAAGCAGGCTGATGATTGAATATTATACCAATGAGGAGATGAAAATCAACGGATATATCAAATCCCTGGAGTTTGAATAAATAGGGGAGCTGGAGGTGTAAGGAAGTGCTTGAATGGCTGAATCGCCGTTTCTTCGGTTATCTTTTTATAGAAATGTCCGGATTTTCTCCGGAACGGTTTTTAAATATGTGTACGGTTCATGAAATTGAATTATGGAACGTGGTAAATTCGGGCCAGACGTATCAGTTTTTCATGACTGTTTCCGGTTTTCGCAAGATAAAACCCATTGTCCGTAAATCGAAGGTCAGACTTAGGATTTTAAAAAAGTTTGGACTTCCTTTTTTTTTATACCGCAATAAAAACCGAAAGTTTTATGCTGCCGGATTCCTGGGCTTTTTTATGATTCTCTACTCCCTGTCTCTTTTTATATGGGATATCGAGTTTGATGGAAACCAGATGTATACATACGACACTTTGCTGAAGTATTGTGAATCAGAAAAAATCCACTACGGGATGCAGAAGTCGAAAATTGACTGTGACGGACTGGAAGAATCGCTCCGTACTGCATTTCCTGAAATAACCTGGGTATCCGCAAGGGTATCAGGAACCAGGCTTTTGGTTAAAATAAAGGAAAATGAAGTGCTGTCTCAGATTCCTGTAAAAGATGAGACTCCATGTGATCTTGTAGCGGAAAAAGACGGGGTCATCACCTCCATGATCGTGCGGACCGGAGTTCCTATGGTGGCGGTCGGAGATACCGTCACAAAAGGCCAGGTTTTAGTCAGCGGGGCGCTTCCTGTCATTGGTGACAGCGAAGAAATCATAAATACCCATTATGTTCATTCCGATGCGGATATTCGTGCCCGTACGGAGCATCATTACACCAAACAGATTCCCATGTACCGTAAAATTGATGTGGAAACGGGAAGGGTGCGGAAGGGCTATTATATTAAGGCGTTTCGGTATTCCTTTTTGCTTATGCGCCCCAGACCCGACGGAACATCCTGGAAGAGGACCATGGAGGAAGAACAGCTTCATTTATTCGAGAATTTTTACCTGCCTATTTATACGGGAAAGATTACGGGAAAAGAGTATATATCCTATGAACGTCCCTATAAGGAGGAAGAGAAAAAGGAACTTGCCCATAAGTTCAACAAAGATTATGAAAAAAAATTATTGGAAAAAGGGGTACAAATTCTAGAAAATCATGTTAAAATACTAGATAATGAATCTTTATGCCAAATTGCCATAGACTTTGTGACCGATGAACCATTGGGAAGGCAGGAAGCGCTGGAGATACAAAGAACAGAGGAACCGGAGGAGACAAATCATTCAGATGAGCGTAATTGAGACAATCATAGATATTCCAGCAGAACACGAGAAAAATGTATGCGGACAGTTTGACAGCTACTTGAAGAAAATTGAACGGACCCTTCATGTCACAATGATCGGAAGAGATGGCGCTCTTAAAATCATTGGACCGGAACCAATGGTCCAGAAGGCAAGAAGCGTATTCAATAACCTGATTGAACTGTCCAAACGGGGGAATACCATTACCGAACAAAACGTGGATTATGCCCTTTCTCTGTCATTTTCTGAAAACGACAGCCAGATCCTTGAAATTGATAAAGATATAATCTGCCGGACCGTTTCAGGAAAACCGGTAAAGCCTAAGACTCTTGGGCAGAAGCAGTACGTGGACCAGATCCGGAAAAAGATGATTGTCTTTGGAATCGGACCGGCCGGAACAGGAAAAACCTATCTTGCCATGGCCATGGCCATTCAGGCATTTAAAAATGGAGAGGTCAACCGGATCATTCTCACAAGACCAGCCATTGAAGCCGGAGAGAAGCTGGGATTTCTTCCAGGCGATCTCCAAAGCAAGATTGACCCTTATTTAAGACCCTTATATGATGCCTTGTACCAGATTATGGGGGCGGAAAGTTTTCTCCACAATTCAGAAAAAGGTCTGATCGAAGTTGCTCCCCTGGCGTATATGAGAGGACGAACCCTGGACAATGCTTATATCATTCTTGATGAGGCCCAGAATACAACGCCTGCCCAGATGAAGATGTTTTTGACAAGAATCGGTTTTGGTTCCAAAGTGATCGTTACCGGCGACCAGACCCAGAAGGATCTTCCGTCGGGTACGGTATCCGGGCTTGATACGGCAATGAGGATTTTAAAAAAGATCGACGACATCAGTTTCTGTCAGTTGACGAGCAGCGATGTGGTCCGTCATCCTCTTGTGCAAAAAATTGTACAGGCTTATGATGAATTTGAGTCAAAGAAAAAGACCGAAGATCGGAAGACAAAAACCGTCCGAGGCAGAAAGGCACATTATGACAATTAATATTGAATACGAGGCAGAAAAAAAGCTGGATATTCCATATAAGGAGATTATTAACCATGTGGTGGAGGAATCCATGGACTATGAAAACTGCCCTTATGAAGCAGAGGTCAATGTTCTGATCACCGACAATGAGGATATCCGTCAGATCAATAAAGAGTACCGGAAGATCGACAGCCCTACGGATGTTCTTTCTTTTCCAATGGTGGACTATGAGACTCCTTCCGACTTTGACCGTCTGGAGGAGATGGCAAATGATTATTTTAATCCGGAAACCGGGGAGCTTTTACTTGGAGACATTGTAATATCCGTTGATAAGGTGGAAGAACAGGCGGAAAAATACGGGCACTCTCAGACGAGAGAGATGGCGTTTCTGGTGGCTCACAGTATGCTCCACTTATTTGGCTATGACCATATGGAAGAAGAGGAACGTCTGCTTATGGAAAAGAAGCAGGAGGAAATTTTAAGTCGGAGGGGATATGTGAGATGATGAAAAAGGTATGGTTTGGTCTTGCCGGTGTGATGTTGTCTGGTGCTTTTTTGTTTGGATGCGGGAAACGATATGAATCAGTATCGGTAACGGAACAGGCAACTGTGGATGTGAATGCAGATGATATTAAAATAAACAGCAGTACAGAGGCCGATCCTACATCGGATGAGAGTCCGGGAGATTACTATACCTTTTCAGAACGCCAGGAAAAAGACGGAATGATACGCAGTTATCTAACCGGAGAGATGGTGGATGCAGCCATTGGAAACCGGAGACCGGTGGCCGTAATGATGAGCAATGATAAAGCCGCGCTCCCCCAATACGGGATTAACCGGGCAGGCGTTGTTTATGAAGCACCTGCTGAAGGGGGCATAAACCGTTATATGGCCATACTGGAAGACTATGACAGTCTGGAACGTATCGGTTCCGTAAGAAGCTGCCGCACATACTATACATACTTTGCCCGTGAATTTGATGCGATCTATGCCCATTACGGACAAAGTACCTTCGCAAAGCCTTACTTAGCCAATGTGGATAATATCAATGGCGTGGAAGCCATCGGCAATGTGGCATTTTTCCGGTCCAGAGACCGCAAGCCTCCCCACAATGCCTACACCAGCGGCAAGCGCTTGAATAAAGCCATACACCAGCTGGGATATTCCCAGGAATATGATCCATCCTACCAGGGGCATTACCGGTTTGCCAAAACAGGAAAAGAAGTTACTCTTCAAGAGGCTCCCGGTGTTAAGGAGGCGTATAAAGTTTATCCTGGTTATAAGTTGAATAAGCCGTGGTTTGAATACCACGAAGAGGATGGGCTTTATTACCGTTTCCAATTCGGAGCCGCCCATAAAGGAGATGAAGGACAGATTAAAGTGAAAAACATTATTCTGCAGTATTGTCCTGCCGCTCATTATGCAACTACGGATTATCTGAACATAAATGTACAGAGCAATTCTTACGGCATGTTCATTACCGAAGGACGTGCCATCCCCATCAAGTGGTCGAAGGATAATGAATTCGGTCCAACACATTATTACGACATGGAGAATAACGAGATTATCCTGAACCAGGGCAAAACCTGGGTATGCATTATATCCGCACAGGATTCTCCCAATGTAGAATTATATGGAAAACAATAGGACAAAGAGAACATCAACAAAAAGGGGAGCCACGAATTTCCTGATTCAGGGTACAATTCTTGCGGCTGCCGGAATTATCGTCCGTATCATCGGAATGTTTTACCGTATCCCCCTTGCCAGTATTTTAGGAGATGAAGGAAACGGGTATTATAGTTCGGCTTTTTCGATCTATTCCATTCTATTAATCGTTTCCTCATACAGTCTGCCTACTGCAGTTTCTAAGATGGTTGCTATGAGAGTCGCACGGAAGGAATATGTGAATTCCTTTCGTGTTTTAAAGGTATCCATGCTTTATGGAACGGTGGTTGGCGGAATCGGGGCAGCGGTATTATGGTTTGGAGCAGATGTTTTTGCAAACCAGTTTTTAAAAATGCCTTATACCAGCTACGCTTTGAAGACGCTGGCACCGACCATCTGGATCATTGCGTACCTTGGCGTATTGCGTGGATACTTTCAGGGATTGGGAACTATGCTTCCCACAGCCATATCCCAGGTGTTTGAACAAATAGTCAATGCAGTCATCAGTATTTTTGCAGCGGCAAAGCTTTTTGAAGCAGGACTTAAGTCCAATGCAATTTATGGTGCCAGGGATTATTCTTATGCTTTTGGTGCGGCCGGAGGCACCATTGGTACCGGTGCGGGCGCTTTAGCCGCCCTAATATTCCTTGGATTCATTTTGTTCAACTACCGGCCGGTGATGAGAAAGCAGGCCAGAAGGGACCGGACAAGACATTGGGAATCGTATCAGGAGCTGTCGAAAGTTCTGGTATTAACGGTTTTACCGATCGTACTGAGCAGTGTTGCCTATAACATCAGTACGGTAATAGATAACAGTATTTATGGAAATGGTATGGCTTCTCTTGGAATGGGCGCTTCAGAAATCGCAGCCAACTGGGGCGTTTATTCTGGAAAATACCGCCTGCTGTTTAACATTCCCGTTGCAATTGCAAATTCTTTGGCTTCCGCCCTTATCCCTTCCCTGTCTCAGGCTGTTGCGGAACGAAACAGAGGGCAGATCCTCAGTAAAATTTCCATGGTCATCCGCTTCTCCATGGTCATTTCCATTCCGGCTACAGTGGGACTGACTGTACTGGCAGGCCCCATTTGCAATCTTTTATTCAGAGGCACCGACAATGCATCCCTGATTAACATGATGTTATATGGATCAGTGGCAGTCGTGCTTTTCTCCCTTTCGACAGTTACCAATGCGGTACTGCAGGGAATCAACCATATGCGGACTCCGTTAAAGAATGCGATTATATCCCTGATCCTTCATGTTGGAATTCTCTGCATCCTGTTATTTGTGTTTAAAATGGGAATCTATGGGGTGCTTTATTCCAATATTCTGTTTGCTCTGACCATGTGTATCCTCAACGGCCTGGCAATTGGACGGTTTTTAAATTACAGGCAGGAGGTGAAAAAGACCTTCATCCTGCCGTCACTGGCCTCAGGAGTCATGGGTGCAGCCGCTTACGGAACTTATTTTTTCATTTATTTTATTTTAAAAAGCAATGTTTTGGGTGTATTGGCCGCCATCGTAGTGGCAGCAGGGGTATATGGAGTTCTCCTGCTCAAACTTCATTGTGTGGATGAAAAAGAATTAGTTCGTCTGCCTGGAGGCTCGAAATTAGTATATATTGCAAGAAAATTCCATCTATTATGATTAAGAATGCAAAAAAAGCAGATACTATACTTGATTAAGGAGGTATCATCTCATGAAGAAGTATATGTTCTGCTTTCTTTTGTTTGTTGCGGCGTCTGCGATCTGTCTGGGGGTCGGTTTTATCATTACGAAAGACAGTGTGAGACCGGAGGAAGCTGTTCCGGGGGCGACCCTGGAAACCGAAACGGTGACAGAAGCGCAGATTGTCATAAATCAGGAGGAAGTGCAGCCTGCTAACGCAAAGGGCAAAGAAAAATATTATCTTGTCTCAGAGGACGGATATTTACTCGTCCTCTATCAGGATAAGACCACCATCTGCCTTTATACCCATATGCCGGTCACAGATTTTCCGGAGGAAGAACGCGGAAAGTTAATGGAGGGCATATGGTTTACTTCCATGATAGAGGTATTTAATTATCTGGAATCCTATACGAGTTAAGAACTACTTGAAACAAAAAGACAGGCAGGGTACAATCAGCTTGTCTGAAGATACAGGAGGATTATATGAAACAACAGGTAATAGTTGTAGGAGGAGGCGCTTCCGGTCTTACAGCGGCAATTATGGCTGCCAGATCGGGAGCTTCTGTTACAATTATGGAACATACGTCAAAGCCAGGAAAAAAGCTCCTTTCTACTGGAAACGGCAAATGCAATCTGACCAATTTATCAAGGCCTGACGGCGCTTACCGCAGCAATCACCCTGGATTTGCCGAGCAAGTACTGAACCGTTTTACCGTGGAGCAGACTTTGGAATTCTTTCGGGACCTTGGTATCGTGCTTACGGATAGAAACGGTTATGTTTATCCCAATTCCGGGCAGGCATCTACTGTTTTAGAGGCCCTTCTTTTTGAACTGAAGCATCTGGGAGTTCCCATACTGACTGATTGCAAGGTGGAGAAGATAAAACCCGGCTTAACCGTGATAACTTCTCAAGGAAAGAAAAAAGCAGATGCTGTGGTTCTGGCAGCCGGTTCCATGGCAGCTCCAAAAACCGGCTCCGATGGAAGCGGTTATGAACTGGCAAAAGCACTGGGGCATCATGTGATCCAGCCCCTGCCGGCCCTGGTGCAGCTTAGGTGCAGGGAAAAATGGTATAAACAGGCAGCCGGTGTCCGGACAGATGCGCTTGTCACCTTGAAAATTGACGGAAAAACAATAGCCAGTGACCGGGGAGAGCTGCAGTTTACGGATTATGGGATTTCAGGTATTCCGGTTTTTCAGATAAGCCGTTTTGCTGTCAAAGGAATTCATGAAAAAAAACAGGTGACGGCAGAACTTGATTTGTTTCCATCCATGGATTTTACGGAAACACAGCAGATGCTGACAGAAAGAAGAAACCGTTTTAATTACAGACCGGCAGCAGAGTTTTTAAATGGTGTTATCAATCAAAAATTGATCCCCATACTTTTGCAGGAGGCCGGGATTCAATCAGGAAATGCAGACAAAATCACTTCGGCCCAGATTAAAAAACTAACGGCCGCCTTAAAAAGATTAAAAACCGTAATCACTGCCTCCAATCCCTATGAACAGGCTCAGGTATGCAGCGGCGGAATTGATACCAGAGAAATAAATGCAAATACCATGGAATCAAAGATCATAAACGGTCTGTATCTGGCCGGTGAAATTCTTGATGTGGACGCAATCTGCGGCGGATATAACTTACAATGGGCATGGACCAGCGGTGTGCTGGCAGGAAAACATGCAGGAAGAGGAAAGAGATGATCAGAATTAATCAGTTAAAGCTTCCGGTGGACCACACGGAAGAAGCACTTTGGGCAAAAGCGGCAAAGACATTAAAGGTACCGGTTAAACAGATTGAACGTCTTCAAATTATAAAACAGTCCGTTGATGCCAGAAAAAAAGAAGAAATTCATTTCACTTACTCCATTGATGTGAAGCTTCCAAATGAAGAATCGGTTATACATAAAGCAAAAAATGTAAATATAGTGTTGACCGAAAAAAAAGAATATGGTTTTCCCGCCTCCGGGTCTTTAAAGTTGTCCAGCCGTCCCGTTATTATCGGAACCGGACCGGCCGGTCTTTTTTGCGGTGTTATGCTTGCAAGAAACGGATATCGTCCCATTCTTCTGGAACGCGGAGAGTCAGTAGAAATGCGCAGACAGTCGGTGGATGAATTCTGGAAGAACGGAATTTTAAAACCGGACAGCAATGTTCAGTTCGGGGAAGGCGGAGCAGGAACCTTTTCGGATGGGAAGTTAAATACTCTGGTAAAAGATCCTTTTATGAGAAACAGAAAGGTGCTTGAACTTTTTGTGGAATTCGGAGCAGATCCCTCCATTCTCTATATCAATAAACCACATATTGGAACCGATGTATTAAGTAATATCGTGAAACGGATGAGACAAGAGATCAACCGGCTTGGAGGAGACGTGCGTTTTAACAGCCGTGTGACGGACTTTATCATAAAGGATGGCCGGCTTTCTCATGTGGTGGTGGAAGAGAAGGAAGAAATTCCGGCTGAGATTCTCGTTTTAGCCATAGGGCACAGTTCCAGAGACACCTTTGAGATTCTGGAAAAACGAGGAGTTCCTATGGAAGCCAAGCCATTTGCAGTCGGACTTAGAATCCAGCACCCTCAGGAAAGTATAAATTATTCCCAGTACGGTACGGCACACCATGATGTATTAGGTGCCGCTGACTATAAACTGACGCATAAAAGTTCGGGCGGCAGAGGGGTGTATACCTTCTGTATGTGTCCGGGCGGATATGTGGTCAACGCTTCTTCGGAAGCAGATATGCTGGCCGTTAATGGGATGAGCTATCACGACCGGGCAGGAACCAATGCCAACAGCGCCTTAATCGTTACGGTTTCCCCCAATGATTTTGACGGAACAGGACCTCTCTCCGGGGTTTCCTATCAACGAAAGCTGGAGCAGGCTGCTTATATAAGCGGTGCAGGAAAGATACCGGTGCAGTTATATGGGGATTTCAAAAACAACCAGTTATCCAAATCCTTTGGAGACGTAGAACCGGCATTCAAAGGGCAGTATGGATTTTCTTCTATCCGAGATTTCCTTCCTTCTTATTTATCAGAGGCTTTCATCGAAGGGGTGGAGGCTTTTGACCGGAAGATCCGCGGATTTGCAAGAAAGGATGCCATTCTGGCCGGTGTGGAAAGCCGGACCTCATCTCCCGTACGAATCCCAAGAGACGAGCTGTTTGAATCCGGCATCAAAGGAATCTATCCCTGCGGGGAAGGTGCCGGGTATGCAGGCGGGATTACGTCCGCCGCTATGGATGGAATAAAAGTTGCGGAAGCCATTGCCGCCAAATTTGAAAGGTTCCCCATCTAATTGACGAATGTTAAAAAATGATGTAAGATATTTAGCAAAAGGACTGGAGAAAGTGGATGGAACGATGAACATCAGGGAACGGGATATACTAAAAGATAAACAAAGAATTGTAATTAAGATTGGGTCCTCATCCTTAACTCATACCTGTACCGGCGATTTAAATCTGATGAAAATTGAAAAGCTGGTCCGGGTAATCAGTGATTTAAAAGGAGAGGGCAAGGAAGTCGTATTGGTTTCCTCGGGAGCGATCGCTGCCGGACGTCAGGCGTTGGGGCATCATTCCCGGCCCGATACCATTGCTGAAAAACAGGCATTTGCGGCAGTGGGCCAGGCCAGGCTTATGATGGTGTATCAAAAACTTTTTGCAGAGTACAATCAAATTGCAGCACAAGTTCTCCTGACGAAGAATACCATGACTCATGACACAAACCGTTACAACGCTCAGAACACATTTGATGAGCTTTTAAAGCTTGGAACCATTCCGATTGTGAATGAGAATGACACAGTATCTACTTCCGAAATCCCTCTTGTGGATAATTTCGGAGATAATGACCGGCTTTCCGCCATTGTAGCAGCACTGATCGGAGCGGATCTATTAATTCTCTTATCCGATATTGACGGATTGTATTCGGATGATCCAAGGCAGAATCCGGATGCAAAATTCATCGGTCTTGTTAGGGAAATCACTCCGGAGCTTCTCCGTATGGGCAAATCCACTTCCGGCAGTGATGTAGGTACCGGAGGGATGGCGGCAAAGCTGGCCGCTGCCCGGATTGCTACGGATGCCGGGTCCGATATGGTGATTGCCAATGGAGATCATGTGGAAGTCATACAGCAGATCATGGCAGGCGAAGAAAAAGGGACTTTATTTATGGCCCACCCAAACCATGATTTTGATTTAATGAACTATATTAATTACGAGTATTAAGGAGAAACAGATGAACCAGGAGAAAATAGACCGCATTAATGTTCTTTACCATAAATCCAAGTCTGTGGGACTTAGCGAAGCAGAGCAGTTGGAACAGGCGGCTTTAAGAAAAGAATACATTGAATCAATCCGCAACAGCTTAAGAGGAAATTTAAATAATATTTCTGTTCAGGAAAAAGACGGTACCATTACCGATCTGGGTAAAAAATATGGAAATGTTGGAAAAGAGTAAAATAAGAAAATACATCAAAGAACAACGGCAGACGCTGGATTCAGCCACGGAGCATCAATGGGATGAATCCATCTGCCGGGAGCTGCTTGATTTGCTGGAAATACGTCAGGCATTCTGTGTTTATTGCTATGCTTCCTTCCGCGGAGAAGCAGGTACATGGAAGTTTATGGAGACGTTGCTTCGGCAGGGCAAATACATAGCGGTTCCAAAAGTGAAAGGAAAAGAACTGGAGTTTTATGCCATAAGCGGAAAGAAAGATCTGGAAGAAGGGGTAATGGGGATCATGGAACCCAAATCCACCTGTTTAAAGATATGCGACCCGGATGCTCCTGTTATTGTACCTGGGGTTGCTTTTGATAAAGAAGGGAACCGCCTGGGATACGGCGGCGGATATTATGACCGTTTTTTTGAACGGGAACCATCTCATTTCCGTTTGGCGATTGCCTATAATTTTCAGCTGTTTGACCGAATTCCGGCAGAACCTCACGACAAGAAGGTTGACCGGATAATCACTCCGAAAGGATTGGATGGGGGACTCTAATATGACTATTACAGAAATTGGAAAGAAAGCAAAAGAAATAACCGGTATTATCGGAATTCTTGGATCTGAAAAAAAGAACGAGGGCTTAAAGTCCGCGGCAGCGTGCTTATTAGAAGGAAAAGGTGAAATTCTTGCTGCCAATGAACGGGATGTGGAAAAAGCATTAAAATCAGGCATGAAAGTAGGATTGATCGACCGTCTGAAACTGACTTCTGAAAGAATTGGAGCCATGGCAGATGGTCTTTTGTCTGTGGCAGCTCTGGAAGATCCGGTAGGAGAAGTCCTTTCTATGAAACAGCGTCCCAATGGCCTTATAATCGGTCAGAAGCGTGTTCCTATGGGCGTTGTGGGAATTATTTACGAAGCCAGACCTAATGTAACGGCTGATGCATTCGGCCTTTGCTTTAAATCCGGCAATGTGGTGATCCTAAAAGGAGGGAGCGATGCTCTGGAATCTAATATTGCCATTGTAAAATGGCTGAGAGCCGGTCTTTTAAGAGCCGGTCTTCCTGAAGATTCCATTCAACTCATAACGGATACGGACCGGGAAGTGACGAGACAGTTCATGTGTCTGCGGGAGTATGTGGATGTGTTGATCCCCAGAGGCGGGGCAGGACTGATCAAGGCCGTTGTGGACAACAGCACCATTCCTGTCATTGAGACAGGAACCGGCAACTGCCACATTTTTGTGGATGAGTCTGCTGATTTTAACATGGCATTGGATATTATCTTTAACGCGAAAACTCAGCGAATCGGCGTATGCAACGCATGTGAATCTCTGGTGGTTCACAAAAGCATCGCTCCTGAATTTCTTCCTCTGTTAAAAGAAAGGCTGTCCTTAAAGTCAGTGGAAATCCGGGCAGATGAAGAAGCATGTTCTTTGGTTCCCGGTTTTGTTTTGGCCACAGAAGAGGATTGGGGACAGGAATATTTGGATTATATCGTGTCTTTAAAGCTGGCAGGCTCTGTTGATGAGGCAATCAGCCATATTAACCGATACAGCACCGGACATTCGGAAGCCATCATCACATCGGATTATGCCAATTCCCAGAAGTTTTTAAATGAAATTGATGCTGCAGCCGTTTACGTCAATGCTTCTACAAGATTTACCGATGGATATGAATTTGGATTTGGGGCTGAAATCGGCATCAGCACCCAGAAACTCCATGCAAGAGGTCCTATGGGATTAAAGGAGCTGACAACAACGAAATATATTATTTTTGGCAATGGACAAATCCGTCCATAATCCGCTGCATCCTGAATATTGTTACAGAATAATGACCTGTTTAATCGTTTGAAATAAGGATGAAACTAAAATTAGCAATATTTTAGCGTTTCATCTCCCGCATAGTATGATAAAATTAAAGCTGTAAAAATATATTACTGGTAACAAAGGAGATTATTATGGATTTTTCACTGATTATTGGTATTATTATTGGTGTAGCAGCGCTTTTAACGGGCTATGTGCTGGAACACGGTGTAATATCGTCTTTGTTTTTGATTAGCCCTTTTGTTATAGTTTTTGGCGGAACTGTGGGATGCGTGATTGCTTCCTTTTCCTTCAATGATATTACCATGGCCATGAAGGCGATGTTTAAGAGCTTTAAGCATCCCCATTCAGGCAGCATGGAACGTATGATATCCAAGATTTCCATGATATCAACCCGTTACAGAACCGAGGGAGTGACCTGTCTCGATGATATCAGCCGTGATCCTGAGCTCAACCAGGAGGAATATCTGCTTTTAAAAGAAGGTCTGGTATTGATACAGGAATTAAAATCGCCGGAGGACATCCAGTATACCCTGGAGTCCGACATCAGAGCTTATGTGCAGCAGAGAAGCATTGAAGTCAGTGTGTTTGAGGCCGCAGGAGGTTTTTCCCCGACCATGGGAGTGATCGGAACCGTTATGGGGCTTATCATGGTGCTTGCTTCGGGATTTGATGATCCTTCCAAACTGGCCGGCTCCATTGGTACTGCATTTATCGCAACTCTGTACGGTGTGTTTTTGGCCAATATCGTTTATCTGCCGATTGCAACCAAGTTAAAGACACAGCTGAAGAGAAAGCAAATCCAGAAAGAAATGGTTGTTGACGGTGTTTGTATGATTGCAAGAGGCAGTACTTCCCGGAATATAGAAAATGAGCTTGCCCTCTATTTCCAGGCGTTTTCAGATGGTGGTAAGAAATATAAGCAGGGAATTGAAAACTAAGGGAAGGGGGAAGCAAGATGGGCAGAAGAAGACTGGAACCAGAGACTGGTAAAGAAAATTCAGACCGTTGGATGCTTACCTATGCAGATATGATCACTCTGCTCCTGGCCTTGTTTATTATCATGTACGGCATGAGTTCTGTGGATTCACAGAAAGTAAAAGAAATGTCACAGGGATTGGAACAGGCATTAAATCACGGAACATCCAAAACCCAGGTGGGCGGAGTCGGTTCTGTTTCTTCTGATAATCTGGAGAAAGTATATAAAAGTCTGCAGGCTTACATAAAGGAACGTGATTTGGAACAGACGATTGATGTAACTTCCAGCGGTGCCACAATCACCATTCGTATGAAAGATAAGATGTTGTTCAAACCGGATACAGCCGAATTGCTGCCGGGAAGTAAACCGGTCATTGAGGAGATTGCCAGGACTCTGGAAGCCATTTATCCGGATATCAATCATATCACAATCACGGGCAATACGGCAGATTTGGGAAACCGGGATGCTTATAATGAGGCAGATTCCTGGCAGCTATCGGTAAACCGTGCGGTTACGGTATTGAATCACATGACCTCCATCGGCCTGGAGGCGGATAAGATGTCGATTGAAGGAAACTCTCACTACAATCCCATTGCCTCCAATGATACGGAAGAAGGCAGAGCCAAAAACCGCAGAGTAGAAATTACGATTACAGGAAGTGCAAACTAGGACCAAAGAATTGACATTCCCAAGTCTTTATGATAAGCTGATACTATATTAAACGGAAAGAGGTGAAAGAATGGAGTTATAATTCTTGCTGAAGTTACTGCATGAGGAAAAGATAAGAGAAACTATATCTTTTTTTTGTGCCTGTTTTGCAAGAATATCAATTCCATTCCAAGGCTCTTTTTTTGTTGTTAAATCGGTTGAAAGCGTATATCGCCCATGCTGGAAAAAGATGACAGGCGGCTGTGAGAATTGATCTCTTGCAGTCTTTTTTTGTGCAGAAATAGTATTCTGCAAGAGTGGAGGTATGCCGATGTCGTTAATACAAGTTACGGATTTGTCATTCACTTACGAGGGTGGGTACGATCCGGTATTTGAGCATGTATCGTTTCAGATTGATACCGATTGGAAGCTGGGATTTACAGGGAGAAATGGAAGAGGGAAAACGACCTTTTTAAATCTGTTAATGAAACGCTATGAATACTCGGGAAGGATTATTTCCAGCGTGGAATTTGAATATTTTCCATTTCCGGTACCAGACCAGGAGAGAGACACTTTGGAAATTATAGATTCTATTCTGGGGGATTATGAGCAATGGCAGCTTAAGAGAGAACTTTCCAGATTACAGGTTGCAGAAGAGGTGCTGTACCGCCCCTTTTTTACGTTGTCAAATGGGGAGCGTACCAAAATACTGCTGGCTGCTCTTTTTTTAAAGGAAGACCGTTTCCTTTTGATTGATGAGCCTACCAATCATTTGGACAGGGATGCAAGGCAATTGGTCGGCCGGTATTTAAGCAGCAAAAAGGGATTTATACTGGTGTCCCATGACAGAAAGTTTATTGATGACTCGGTAGATCATATACTTTCCATCAATAAAACCAATATAGAAGTGCAAAAAGGTAACTTTACTTCCTGGTATGAAAATAAACAGAAACAGGATCAGTTTGAGCAATCAGAAAATGAACGTCTGAAAAAAGGAATCCGCCGTTTGGAATCTGCGGCAAGGCAGTCAAAAGAATGGGCGGATCAGGTGGAATCTACAAAAATAGGAAAGAAATCCATGGGACGCGAAAAGTCTATTGATTCCCGGGCTTATATAGGGGAAAAGTCCAGAAGAATGCAGATGCGAAGAAAGAATCTGGAACACAGACAGGATCAGGCAATTGATGAGAAAAAGGGACTTTTGAAAAATGTAGAGGAAGCCGAACGATTAAAACTATATCCCCAAGTGCACCATATGGAACGGATTTTATCCTTAAAGGATGTGGTTCCCTGCTTTGACCGGCCGGTGTGTAAACCGGTGAGCTTTCAATTGGAGCAGGGACAGCGTATTTCTTTGCAGGGAAAGAACGGAAGCGGAAAATCCAGCATTATCAAACTTATTACAGGGGAAAAGGATTTTGGAAGCCGGATGTCCTATGAGGGGACAATCGAAAGGGCAAGCAAAATAAGGATTTCCCATGTGTCCCAGGATACCTCCTTTCTAAAAGGTGGTCTGACGGAATTTGCAAAAGAATCCGGGATAGAAGATACTCTGTTTAAAGCGGTTCTTAGAAAATTGGATTTTTCCAGGGAACAGTTTGAAAAGCAGATGGAAACATACAGCGAGGGACAAAAGAAAAAGGTTCTCATTGCCCGCAGTCTTTGCGAACAGGCCCATCTGTATCTGTGGGACGAACCGTTGAATTTTATTGATGTATATTCCAGAATACAGATTGAAGATTTAATCCTGGAATTTCAGCCTACCATGGTTTTTGTGGAGCATGATGAAGCATTTACCAGCCATGTCTCCACCCATAGGGTGCAGCTGGAACAAGTGGATTTTGGACTTTGCAATCAATAGTATTTATGTTATAATGGGAAAATCGAATAAAAGTAAGAGGTTAAGTAGATGAATTATATAAATATGACTTATGATGAAGCTTGTCATTACGCACCGACGGAAGAACCTGCAAGGCAATACTTTTTTATGGAATACTGCAAGGCATTGATCGGCAAACAAAAGGAGATGTCGGGAAAAGATTCCTTTACCTTCCACATTGCAACCTTCGGATGCCAGATGAATTCCAGAGATTCAGAGAAGCTGCAGGGAATATTGGAAGCAATCGGTTTTGTGGAGACAGATTCGGAAGAAGCTGATTTTGTACTTTATAATACCTGTACGGTCAGAGAGAACGCAAATCAAAGAGTTTACGGCCGTCTGGGCTTTTTAAACAGTTTGAAGAAGAAGAACCCGAATATGATGATCTCCCTTTGCGGCTGCATGATGCAGGAAGAAGAAGTGGTGGCAAAGATCAGAAAGAGTTATCGGTTTGTAGATATTATTTTTGGTACTCATAACATCTTTAAACTGGCCGAGCTGATGGCAGAACGTCTGGATAAGAAA
Source organism: uncultured bacterium (assembly GCA_905215155.1). Lineage (GTDB taxonomy): Bacteria > Bacillota > Clostridia > Lachnospirales > Lachnospiraceae > Lacrimispora > Lacrimispora sinapis. The sequence goes on from CAJMPJ010000007.1 coordinate 73,052, forward strand.
AAGATGGTGGTAGACATCTGGAACGGAACGGACCGCATTGTGGAGGATCTTCCCACGGACCGGAAGTATTCGTTTAAATCAGGCGTTAATATTATGTTTGGCTGTAACAATTTTTGCAGCTACTGCATCGTTCCTTATGTGCGGGGAAGAGAGCGGAGCCGAAGCCCTAAAGATATTGTGGAAGAAATCAAAAAACTTTCTCAAGACGGTGTCATTGAAATCATGCTTCTGGGGCAGAATGTCAATTCCTATGGTAAAAATTTGGATGAGCCAGTATCCTTTGCCGATCTTCTCACTCAGGTGGACCAGATTGAAGGCCTGGAACGGATTCGTTTTATGACGTCTCATCCCAAGGATTTATCCGATGAGCTGATTGAAGCTATGAAAAATTCAAAAAAAGTATGCCGTCATCTTCATTTGCCGCTCCAATCCGGAAGCAGCCGGATTTTAAAGGCGATGAACCGGAGCTATACAAAAGAACAGTATTTGGAGCTTGTGGAAAAAATCAGGACAGCCATGCCGGATATTTCCCTGACAACCGATATTATTGTAGGTTTTCCTGGAGAGACGGAAGAAGATTTTTTAGAGACCATGGACGTGGTGAAAAAAGTCCGTTTTGACAGTGCCTTTACCTTTATTTATTCCAAACGTACCGGAACACCGGCTGCCAAGATGGAAAGTCAGATTCCGGAGGAAGTGATAAAGGATCGTTTCGACCGTTTATTAACGGAAGTACAGAAGATTTCCTCAGAGGTATGCGGAAGAGATGAGCATACGGAACAAAAAGTTCTGGTGGAGGAAGTGAATGACCATGGGGAAGGCCTTTTGACCGGACGCTTGAGCAATAATACGACTGTGCATTTTAAAGGAGATCCTTCTCTTATCGGAAAAATCGTGAATGTGTATTTGGAGGAATCCAAAGGCTTTTATTACATGGGAACATTAAGACCATAAACATAAGAAAAGAGGATACAAAATAGCATGGCTGGTTTATCACCAATGATGACCCATTATCTGGAGACAAAAAAGGAATATCCGGACTGCATTCTGTTTTACAGACTGGGAGATTTTTATGAGATGTTCTTTGATGATGCGGTAACCGTTTCCAGAGAATTGGAAATAACATTAACAGGAAAAGAATGCGGATTAGAGGAACGTGCACCTATGTGCGGCGTTCCTCATCATGCCGTTGAGACATATTTAAACCGTCTTGTTCAAAAAGGTTTTAAAGTGGCGATTGCGGAACAGATGGAAGATCCGAAGCTTACGAAGGGGCTGGTAAAAAGAGAGGTTATCCGTGTGGTGACTCCCGGTACCATTACAAGTGCCCAGGCCCTTGATGAGACAAAGAATAACTATTTGATGGGAATCGTCTACATAGGAGAGACATTTGGAATTGCTGTTGCTGATATCAGTACCGGCGATTTTCTTGTCACTGAGGTTGAGTCCGAACGGGAGCTGACGGATGAAATCAACAAATTTTCGCCCTCTGAGATCATCTGCAACGAGGCGTTTTTTGTGTCAGGCGTGGATATCGAGGAATTAAAAAACCGTTATCACACGGTAGTTTCATCTCTGGATCATCATTTCTTTTCGGATGAAGTCTGCCGGAAAATTCTAAAAGAGCATTATAAGGTGGGCGCACTTTCCGGGTTGGGGCTTGATGATTATGACAACGGAGTGATTGCGGCTGGTGCAGTGATGCAGTACATGTATGAGACGCAGAAGAACAGCTTATCCCACATCACAACCATAACTCCCTATTCCACCGGTCAGTTCATGATCATTGACACCTCCACCAGAAGAAACCTGGAACTTTTGGAAACCCTGAGGGAAAAACAAAAGCGAGGCAGCCTTTTATGGGTGCTGGACCGTACAAAGACCGCTATGGGTGCCAGAATGCTTCGTACCTACATCGAACAGCCGCTAATCCACAAGGCAGATATCATCAAGCGTCAGAATGCCATTGAAGAGCTGAACATGAACTACATATCCAGAGAGGAAATCTGTGAGTATTTAAATCCGATTTACGATCTGGAACGTCTGATTGGGCGGATCAGTTATAAAACAGCCAATCCCAGAGATTTGGTTGCGTTTAAAAATTCTCTTGAAATGCTGCCCTTTATTAAACATATTCTGGGAGAATTCAGCAGCGAGAAATTGAAGGAGCTTTATGAGGAGCTTGACCCGTTAGAGGATGTTAAGGAGCTGATTGACAAAGCCATTATTGACGATCCGCCTGTTACGGTAAGAGAAGGCGGTATGATAAAAGAAGGGTTTGACGAGGAAGCTGATAAGCTGCGCCATGCCAAAACCGAGGGAAAAAATTGGCTGGCAGAACTGGAAGCAAGGGAAAAAGAAAAGACCGGGATCAAAAACTTAAAGGTAAAATTCAATAAAGTGTTTGGTTATTATTTTGAAGTTACCAATTCCTTTAAAGATCTTGTTCCGGATTATTTCATCCGCAAGCAAACCCTGGCCAATGCAGAACGTTATACCACCGATGAATTAAAAGAACTGGAAGATGTGATTCTTGGAGCGGAAGACAAGCTGTTTTCCCTGGAATACCGCTTATTTGGTGAAGTCCGGGATGCAGTTGCCAATCAGGTGCTCCGGATTCAGAGGACGGCCAGAGCGGTTGCAGGGATCGATGTTCTTGCTTCTTTATCCTCTGTAGCGACAAAGAATAACTATGTAAAACCGCATATCAATGAAAAAGGGCTGATTGATATTAAAAACGGCCGCCATCCGGTGGTCGAGAAAATGATGCGGGATGATTTATTTGTTGCCAATGACACGTATCTGGACAACGGCAAAAACCGTCTTTCCATTATTACAGGCCCGAATATGGCCGGTAAATCCACTTATATGAGACAGACTGCCTTAATCGTCCTCATGGCTCAGATCGGAAGCTTTGTTCCGGCAGAGGAAGCCAATGTAGGGATCTGTGACCGCATATTTACCAGAGTGGGAGCGTCGGATGATTTAGCTTCCGGCCAGAGTACGTTCATGGTAGAGATGACGGAGGTTGCCAACATCCTCCGTAATGCAACCAAAAACAGCCTCATTGTTTTAGATGAGATCGGAAGGGGAACAAGTACCTTTGATGGCTTGAGCATTGCATGGGCAGTGGTGGAGCATATCAGCAATCCCAAAATTCTGGGGGCAAAAACTTTGTTTGCGACCCATTACCATGAATTGACGGAATTAGAAGGTACCATGAGCGGAGTCAACAACTACTGTATCGCGGTAAAAGAGCAGGGGGATGATATCGTCTTTTTGAGAAAGATCATAAAAGGCGGAGCGGATAAGAGCTATGGAATCCAGGTTGCCAAACTTGCCGGTGTTCCGGATTCAGTCATTTTGAGGGCAAAAGAACTGCTGGCAGAGTTAAGCGATGCAGATATTACTGTAAAAGCAAGGGAAATAGCTGAGATTAATTCCAATATTACCCAGAGAAAGGCTGTTCCAAAACCAGACGAAGTGGACCTGCAGCAGATGTCTCTGTTTGATACGGTAAAAGACGATGACATTATTAAGGAACTGGGAGATTTGGAACTTGGCAATATGACACCGATTGATGCGCTCAATACCTTATACCGTTTGCAGACAAAGCTGAAAAACCGTTGGCAGTAAGAAAAAGGAGCTGATGTCATGCCGAATATAACTGTACTGGATCAAAACACCATTAATAAAATTGCTGCCGGAGAAGTGATTGAGCGGCCGGCGTCGGTTGTAAAGGAGCTGTTAGAAAACGCAATTGATGCCAAAGCCACTGCAGTGACTGTAGAAATCAAGGAAGGCGGCACAACCTTTATCCGTGTAACCGATAATGGCTGCGGGATTCCCAAGGAGGAAGTGCCGCTGGCCTTTCTGCGCCACTCCACCAGTAAAATCAAATCCGTAGAAGACTTATTTACCGTTTCTTCCTTAGGCTTCCGCGGAGAGGCTCTTGCCAGCATCGCGGCAGTATCCCAGGTGGAGCTTATTACAAAAACGAGCATAGGATTGACCGGGACCCGTTATCAAATCGACGGAGGAGAGGAACGGTCATTAGAGGAGATCGGTGCTCCGGAAGGAACTACCTTCATTGCCAGAAATCTGTTCTATAACACACCGGCCAGAAAAAAGTTTTTAAAAACTCCCATGACCGAAGGAGCACATGTATCTGATCTGGTGGAAAAGCTGGCCCTGTCCCATCCCGAAATCTCCATCCGCTTTATTCAGAATAATCAGAACAAGCTGCATACATCCGGGAATCACAATTTAAAGGATATTGTATACACGGTATTTGGAAGGGAAATTGCTTCCAATCTTTTGGAAGTTTCGGTAAAAAAACCGGAGGTCTCCATTGACGGTTATATTGGAAAACCGGTGATTGCCAGAGGAAACCGGAATTATGAAAACTATTTTATCAATGGAAGGTATATCAAAAGCAGTATCATCTGCCGTGCCATTGAAGAGGCATATAAGCCGTTTATGATGCAGCATAAATATCCTTTTACCATGCTTCATTTCACGATCGAACCGGAGATGCTTGACGTTAATGTCCATCCGACAAAGATGGAACTGCGTTTCCGGGACGGAGATATGGTGTATCATATGGTCTATCAGGCAGTTGCAAGCGCCCTTGCCCATAAGGAATTGATTCCGGAAGTGGAACTTGAGAAAAATAAGGAAGATAATCTCCAAAACCTGATAGGAAAAAGGCATGATCCGGCTCCGGAACCATTTGAAAAAAGGCGTCTTATGGCGATGCAGCAACAGGCTGCCGCAGAAGAACAGAAAGAGCTTCCCCCTGTATTTACGGAAGGGTTTCAAAAACGATTAATTCCACAGCCGTCTTCTGCCGCTATGGATGCGGTAAAAGAACCAGATGATCTGTTGGAAAACTGGCTGAAGCCATCGGCACCGGTTCTGCCGCAGACGTCCGTAACGAGTCAGCCATCGGAGTCCTTAGAGCCTTTACAAAACCCGGAAAGTTCTTCCGCAACAGAAGAAAAGCCAAAGCAGTTGGATCTGTTTGACGGAAAGCTTTTGGAACCCAAAGCCCGGTCTTTGCATAAGCTGATCGGACAGCTGTTTGATACGTACTGGCTGGTGGAATTTAACGAACAGCTCTATATTATTGATCAGCATGCGGCTCATGAAAAGGTTTTATATGAGAAAACAATGGCAACACTTAAAACCAGGGAATATACTTCCCAATTGGTCAATCCCCCCATTATTCTTACGTTGAACCGGAATGAGGAAGTCCTGCTGAACCAGCATTTAAAGTATTTTACGGAAATGGGCTTTGAAATAGAGCCTTTTGGCGGCAGAGAATATGCGGTCCGGGGAGTTCCTGCCAATTTATTTTCCATTGCCAAGAAAGAACTGCTGATTGAAATGATTGATGGTTTATCGGAAGAAGGTTCTGTCAGCAGCCCGGATATTATTTATGAGCGTGTGGCATCCATGTCCTGTAAGGCGGCAGTAAAGGGCGGGAACCGCCTGTCCTTTGCGGAAGCCAATGAATTAATAGACCAGCTACTTGGCCTTGAGAACCCTTATGCCTGCCCTCATGGAAGACCTACCATCATTTCCATGAGCAAGTATGAGTTAGAAAAGAAATTTAAGAGGATCGTGTAATGAGACCATTGATTATATTGACCGGACCCACCGCAGTAGGAAAAACCGCATTGTCCCTCCGTCTTGCCAAGGCAATCGGAGGAGAGATCATAAGTGCGGATTCCATGCAGGTCTACCGGGGCATGGACATTGGTTCTGCAAAAATCACAAAGGAAGAGATGATGGGTATTCCACATCATCTGATTGATGTCCTTGACCCCAGAGAAGAATTTAATGTTACCGTTTTTCAGGCAATGGCAAAGGCGGCGGTGGAAGAAATATACTCCCGCGGCCGCATTCCCATTGTGGCTGGCGGAACCGGTTTTTATATCCAGGCACTTCTTAATGATATTGATTTTACCGAAACAGGAGAAGACTCTTCTATAAGGACGGAACTGGAGAAGATCGCAGAAGAAAAGGGGGCCGCTCATCTCCATGAGATGCTTCTTATGATTGATCCGGAATCCGCAGAACAGATCCATGCCAATAATGTAAAACGGGTCATACGGGCAATTGAATTTTACCGGCAGACAGGAGAACGGATTTCTAAACACAACAAACGGGAACGGCAAAAGGAATCTCCATATGATTTCCTTTACTTTGTGGTAAATACAGACCGTGACACGCTGTATCAGAGAATTGACCAGCGGGTGGACCAAATGGTGGAACAGGGGCTGGTGGAAGAGGTAAAACGGCTGAAGGCTTCCGGATGCACAAGAGATATGGTGTCCATGCAGGGGCTCGGATACAAGGAAATCCTTGATTACCTGCAGGGAGAGTATTCACTGGAAGAAGCTCTTTATTTAATAAAAAGAGATACCCGGCATTTTGCCAAACGCCAGATTACATGGTTTAAGCGGGAAAAAGACGTAAGATGGCTCAATCTGCCGGATTATGGTTATGACTTAGATAAGGTGCTTGAAAAGATGATAATAGACATCAGCGAAAGGTACGGATTGGAGAATAAGGCAACATGGAAATAGATGCAATGTATGATAAGCTTGGAATCAGCCAGAACGTACTGGAATTTGGGGAAAAGATTGAAAAAGAGCTAAAAAAGCGGTTTGAAGAAATTGACGGGAATGCAGAATATAACCAGATGAAGGTTATCAAAGCCATGCAGGACAATCGTGTCAGTGACATTCATTTTGCAGCGACGACCGGCTATGGATACAATGATCTTGGCAGGGATACTCTGGAAGCGGTTTATGCCGGGGTGTTTCACACGGAAAGTGCTTTGGTAAGACCCAATCTGATCAGCGGAACACACGCGCTTTCCATTGCACTTTCCGGAAATCTCCGCCCCGGGGATGAACTGCTCTCGCCGGCAGGAAAACCTTATGATACTCTGGAGGAAGTTATAGGAATCCGGGAAAGTACCGGTTCCTTGAAAGAATATGGAATTTGCTACCGTCAGGTAGATTTACTGCCAGATGGGACCTTTGATTATGAATCCATTGGAAAAGCAGTAAATGAAAAGACACGTCTGGTTACCATCCAGAGATCAAAAGGCTATGACACCCGCCCTACATTTTCTGTTGCCCAGATCGGAGAGCTTATTGCATTTGTAAAAAACATAAAACCTGATGTGATCTGCATGGTGGATAACTGTTATGGAGAATTTGTTGAGAGAATAGAGCCTTCCGATGTAGGAGCGGATATGATCGTTGGTTCTCTGATCAAGAATCCCGGCGGTGGACTGGCTCCAATTGGAGGCTACATTGCCGGAAAAACAGAGTGCATTGACAGAGCGTCCTACCGCCTGACAGCGCCAGGGCTTGGAAAAGAGGTGGGAGCCAGTCTTGGACTCAACCAGTCTTTCTATCAGGGTCTGTTTTTGTCTCCTACTGTGGTGGCCGGAGCTTTAAAAGGAGCAATATTTGCAGCCAATGTTTATGAAAGACTGGGATACGCTGTTGTGCCGAACGGAAGTGAATCACGTCACGATATCATTCAGGCAGTTACCTTTGGAAAACCGGAGGGTGTGGTTGCATTTTGCCAGGGAATCCAGGCAGCGGCTCCCGTAGACAGCTTTGTATCTCCGGAACCCTGGGATATGCCGGGATATGATGCGCCTGTCATTATGGCAGCCGGAGCTTTTGTCCAGGGGTCTTCCATTGAATTAAGTGCAGATGGTCCTATTAAACCACCCTATACGGTTTATTTCCAGGGAGGCTTAACCTGGTATCATGCAAAGCTGGGGATTTTAATGTCCCTGCAAAAGCTTTTGGATGCCGGATTGGTCCAATTATAAAAAAACGGTATACACAGCTGGAAATCTATGCTAAAATATTTTGACAGGTATGGACGTTCCTGCCATAAAACCAAAAGGGGTAGCAGAGCAGATGAAGTACAAAAACTGCTGGGTACTGCTTCTTCTTATGCTTGCGGGTGTTGTTTTAGGAGGTTTTGTTGGAAATCTAACCCAGGGAATATCCGGGTTGTCGTGGCTGAATTCAGGACAATCCTTTGGATTTGATACTCCGCTTGTGGTAAATTTCGGAATATTAGTCATCACCTTTGGGATCAATATCAAGATCACCATGGCCGGCATCATAGGAGTAGCGGCAGCCCTCATTACGTATCGGTTCATTTGATTCTTACATATGTCTTTTTTAACGTGCCTGGAGAGTAACGGTCAGGAGGCATATGAAACGCATAACTATGAAAGACATCCCAACGGATGAGAGACCCTATGAAAAGTGTTTGAAAGAAGGGGCTCAGGGCTTAAGCGATGCGGAGCTTTTATCCATCATTATCCGCACAGGTACCAGGGAAGAGAATTCTTTGATACTGGCACAAAAGATACTGGCCTTAAACTATCCAAAGAAGGGTATTTTAGGGCTTTTACACCTTTCCATGCAGGAACTTATGCAGATCAAGGGAATCGGAAGGGTCAAAGGAGCACAGCTTCTGTGCATCGGTGAGCTTTCCAGGCGGATATGGAAAAAAACTGCCAGGCTGGATACGGCAGCTTTCCATAATCCCCTCGACATTGTCAACTACTTTGTAGAAGATATGAGGCACAGAGAACAGGAGCTGGTTTATATAATGCTCTTAAATACAAAAGGAGTCCTGATCAAGGACGTAATGATCTCTCAGGGAACGGTGAATGCTTCCGTAGTTTCTCCCAGGGAGATTTTCATTGAAGCTGTTAAGTATCATGCCGTAAGTGTGGTACTGGTCCACAACCATCCAAGCGGGGACCCGTCTCCCAGCAGAGAGGACATCAACCTTACAAAACGGGTAAAGGAAGCTGGAGAGTTACTGGGAATCCGGCTGTTGGACCATATCATTATAGGAGATAATTCCTATATCAGTTTGAAAGAACGGGGAATCTTATAGATGGAATCAAAACGCAGTAAATATGTTCTTATATCTTTAACCGTATTTTGTGTACTGCTGATCGGTTTGACCTCCATTCATGACGAATGGCTGGCACCGCTTCGGACCGGTGTGGGGTATCTTCTCATTCCGGTACAGTCCGGTGTGAATTCTGTTGGATCGTCAATCTATGATGAACTCACAGATCTTGCAAAGTTACGTAATGCACAAAAAGAAAATGAAGAGATGAAGGACCTTATCACACAATTAACCGAGGAAAATACCAGGCTTCAGGCAAATGAGCTTGAGTTAAACCGTCTTCGTAAGCTTTATGCCCTGGACCAGCAATACGGACAGTACGAAAAAGTAGGAGCAAGGGTAATCGCCAATGACTCCGGCAACTGGTTCCAGGTATTCCGTATTGACAAAGGGTCAAAAGACGGCATTGCTGTGGACATGAATGTGGTTGCCGGAGGCGGACTGGTTGGTATTGTTACAGATGTAGGCGCCAATTATGCTACAGTCCGTTCCATTATCGACGATTCCAGCCGGGTAAGCAGCATGGCCATGCAGTCTGGAGACAGCTGTATCGTTGCCGGTGATTTGACTCTGTTTAAAGAAGGAAGACTTCGGATTACCAATGTTTTAAAGGAAAGTGACTTGAAAGACGGAGATAAGATTGTAACGTCCAATATCAGTTCTGTGTTCCTTCCGGGCCTTTTGGTTGGATATGCAGCCGATATAACCAATGACACCAACAATGTTACCAAATCCGGATATTTGATTCCTGCGGCGGAGTTTGACAGCCTTCAGGAAGTTTTGGTCATTACAAAGCTGAAGGCGGATATGATGAAAGAAGAAAGTTCATCTGCACCGCAGCCGGAGCCTGCTTCTGCGGAGAGCGCTGCCCAATAGCGAAAAGGAGTAACATGAGACGTATTTTTTTCAATGTACTGCTGATTATTCTGGCATTTACCATCCAAAACTGCATATTCCCGCTGCTGCCATTTTTATCAGCTTCCCCCAATCTGCTTCTGATTCTTACATTTTCCTTTGGCTTTATGCACGGAAAAGAAGCCGGAATGTATTATGGACTGCTGTCGGGGCTTTTGATGGATCTGTTTTACACCGGGCCATTTGGTTTCTATACACTGATTTTCGTGTATGTTGGATATATGAATGGCATCTGTACCAAATACTACTATGAAGAATATATTACCCTTCCATTAATTCTCAGCGTATTAAACGAACTGGCTTACAACTTCTACATCTATGTTTTCCGGTTCCTGATTCGTCAAAAAGTCCGGATCGGGTATTATTTTATCAACATAGTGCTTCCGGAAATCATCTTTACGGTTGTGACTACCCTGCTTCTTTACCGGGTATTGATGATTATAAACCGCCATTTGGAAGAGACAGGAAAAAAAGGGGATTCAAACATTGTTTAAGGATTTATTGGATTTTATAACAGAGCTTTTAAAAAAGGCGGTAACGTCAAGACTGTTTGTTCTGGGGATTATCTGCTTTGCCATGTATGCAGGATTAATAAACAAGCTGTTCAACATGCAGATCATCAATGGGGAAAAGGCCCTCAATGAGTACTTGCAGCTGACGGAACAGACCATAACCACCGCAGGGACAAGAGGCAATATTTATGACCGGAACGGAAAAGTGCTTGCTTATAATAAACTTGCTTATTCCGTAACGGTGCAGGATACGGGAGCATATAAGAATTCCGCAGCCAGAAATAATATGTACTTAAAGCTGGTCCGGATTCTTCAAAGACATGGAGAAACCGTACAGGGGAAATTTGAAGTAGCCATCGACCCCAATGGAGATATGGTGTATACCTCATCCTCCGAGTCAGCCAGAAAGCGCTTTTTGCGGGATTATTATGGCATTAAAAGGGTGGAGGACTTAGATGACGAAAAAGGAGAGTACCCTTCTAATTTGAGTGCAAGAGAACTGTTTGACCGTGCCTGTAAGGATAATGGCTTTGCAGAGTTGAAAGATGAGAAAGGAAATCCGGTAACCCTAACGGACCAGGAGGCCCTTGATATCATTAACATCAAATATGCACTTCGCCTTATGTCATACCGGAAGTATGAATCCACAATGGTGGCTTCCCAGGTATCCGATGAAACGGTAGCTGATATTCTGGAGCATCTCAGTGATATGCAGGGGGTAAACGTGGAAGAAACCACCATTCGTGCTTACAATGACAGCATTCCTTTTGCTCCTGTGATCGGTTATACCGGAAAGGTCCCGGAGGATCAGCTGGAAGGGCTTCAGCAGAAAAAAGGCGATTATGATATTAACGATATTGTTGGGCGGACAGGCATTGAATACACTATGGAACATGATCTGCAGGGAACCAAAGGAAAAAAGACGATCTACAAGGACAGCGTAGGCCGTATCCGGGAGACAAAAGATGAAACCGATGCTTTTGCAGGAAATGATGTATATCTGACCCTGGATGCCCAACTGCAACGGGGAATCTATCATCTGATCGAGCAGTCTCTTGCGGGTGTTCTGATTAAGACCATTGTAAATGGAGACTTTCAGGCAGGCAGCACCACTGATGGCTCCAATATGAAGATTCCGGTGAAAGATGCTTATTACCAGCTTGTGAACAACAATGTGCTTTCCTTAAAAGAACTGGAGGAAGCCGATGCTTCTGATACGGAGAAGAATATTTACCAGAAATATATTTCTTCCCGAAAGCAGATTTTCACCAGTTTGAAAAATGAGTTGATGAGCGGTCATTCCACCTCCATGAAAGATCTTCCGGAAGATATGAAGGCATATATGTTTTATATTTACAGCTATTTGTCCGGCCCTACGGTGGGAATCATAAAAGAGGATTCGATTGATACTTCCAGTGAAGAGTATCAGGCATGGAAGTCCGATGAAATTAGTTTAAGGGATTATTTATATTTTGGAATTGCAAATGGCTGGGTCGACACTACCAAATTAGAAACCGGCTCCAAATATTCCAGTGCGGATGATACCTTTGAAAAGCTTGTGGATTATGTACTGGATCATCTGGAGGATGACCGTAATTTTACCAAAAAAATATACCGTTATCTGATCAATGATGATATTATAACGGGTCAGGAATTATGTTTGGCCTTATATGACCAGGGCGTGTTAATGGATGACGGACAAGATGCAGCGGAGCTTCGGGCAACCGGAGATGCTTATACATTTCTGTTGAAGAAACTGTCCAAACTGGAAATCACACCGGCCCAGCTGGCGTTAGCTCCCTGCAATGCAGGTGTTGTTGTGACCAACGATAAAACCGGAGAGGTACTGGCGCTTGTATCCTATCCGGGTTACGATAACAACCGGATCGGTGACGGTACCTATTTCAGCCAGCTTCAGTCAGATTTATCACTGCCGCTTTATAACAATGCCACACAGACCAGAAAAGCACCGGGGTCTACCTTTAAGCCTATTACGGCGGTGGCGGCTCTGGAAGAACATGCAATTACCATTGATGAGACCATTAACTGTACCGGTATTTATACTGACGTAGAACCGCCGATCAAATGTTGGATCTATCCTGGTCATCACGGACCATTAAATATGGTAGGAGGTATTATGAATTCCTGTAACATATTCTTTGCGGATTTAGGCCATCGCCTGTCCATGGATGCCAACGGTGTTTATAAGCCGGAGGCAGGTCTTGATATGTTACGAAAATACGCAACCATGTTTGGGCTTGACCATAAGTCCGGCGTGGAGATTGCAGAGCTTGATCCTCAGATTTCCAAAGAAGCTCCGGAGCGTTCCGCCATGGGTCAGGGAAGCCATGCATACACCAATGTTCAGCTTTCCAGATATGTGGCAGCCATTGCAAACCGAGGAACTGTTTTTGAACTCAGTCTGCTGGATAAAACAACGGATTCTGAAGGTAATCTGATCAAAGATTATACCCCTGAGATTTCTTCTCATATTGACGCAGCGGCTACAACGTGGGATACTGTACAACAGGGAATGAGAGAAGTGATTGCAAATGGTACATCAAAGAGGTTATTTGCTGACCTTGAAGTGGAGATTGCAGGTAAGACAGGTACAGCCCAGGAAGCCCGCAACAAACCGAACCATGCTTTCTTCATTTCTTATGCGCCATATGACAATCCCGAAATCTGCGTTACCGTGAATATTCCTTATGGCTATTCATCATCCAACGCGGCCAATATAGCGAAGAATGTCTATAAGTATTATTATGGCTATACAGACTTGGAATCCATTGTCAATGCGGGTGCCCTGGATGCAGCGAAAGTCAACATTCGCGATTAACTAGGATAAGAGGTGATATGATGCATAATACCGTAGTGATTAAAAGCAACAGAGCAGGTATGATTGTCATCCTGGACCCGGACATCCCTTTCCCTCAGCTTCTTTCTGATGTGGGGAAAAAATTCGGGGACAATGCAAAATTCTGGGGATCTGTACAAATGACCCTGACCTTAGAGGGCAGGCAGCTGACTTCAGAAGAAGAGTTCGCAATCATCAACCAGATCACAGAGAATTCCAATGTGGAAATCATCTGTCTGGTCGATACGGATGCGAACCGATTGGAACGATGTGAAAAAGCACTAAACGAGAAACTGATGGAATTGTCCTGTCAGACGGGACAATTTTTTAAGGGCAATCTGCAAAACGGAGAGACTTTGGAATCAGAAGCCAGTATTGTTATTATCGGAGATGTGTGCAAAGGAGCAAAGGTAATTGCCAAGGGGAATGTGGTTGTCCTAGGCAAGATCAGCGGAACGGTATGCGCAGGCGTAGCCGGCAACAAGGAAGCATTGATCACCGCTCTTGAGATGGCTCCGGTACAGCTTAGAATAGCGGACTGCACCTCCGGTCTTGACGGACGGGGCAGGCGTTTGGGAAGAGGTCCAATGAAGGCTTACCTGGAAAATAACAAAGTCATTATAAAACCAATGAAAAAAAGTATGGAAATATTCCGAAAATTAAGGTAAAATAGAACAAGGTATATAAAACAGGAGGATATGATATGTGTGAAATCATCGTAATCACTTCTGGAAAAGGCGGGGTAGGCAAGACGACAACTTCTGCCAACGTCGGTACCGGACTTGCGATTCTTGGTAAAAAAGTAGTTCTGATTGATACAGATATCGGACTGCGTAACCTGGATGTTGTAATGGGTCTGGAAAACCGGATCGTCTACAATTTAGTAGATGTGGTAGAGGGAAACTGCCGTATGAAGCAGGCCCTGATTAAAGACAAAAGATACCCGAATTTATTTTTACTGCCCTCTGCACAGACGAGGGACAAGACTGCAGTCACTCCCGGCCAGATGGTAAAGCTGGTTGACGATTTAAGAGATGATTTTGATTTTATTATCCTTGATTGTCCTGCCGGGATTGAACAGGGCTTTCAAAACGCCATTGCAGGCGCAGACAGAGCAATTGTAGTCACAACACCGGAGGTTTCTGCAATCCGGGATGCGGACCGGATCATCGGACTTTTAGAAGCCGCTGATATGGGAAGCATTGAACTGATTGTCAACCGGATACGGGCAGACATGGTGAAACGGGGAGACATGATGTCTTTGGATGATGTCATGGACATCCTTGCTGTTGATATCATTGGAGCTATTCCGGATGACGAGGACATCGTCATTTCCACAAACCAGGGAGAACCGCTTGTAGGTATGGGGACTCCGGCAGGACAGGCTTATATGGATGTCTGCAGGAGGATTATCGGGGAAACCATTCCGATTCAGAATCCTGTTTTGCGTGAAGGCCTGTTTTTCAAACTCTCAAATCTCTTAAAGAGAGCATAGGAGGGTTTGACATGAGCCTGTTTCCTGTGTTCCGTAAGAAGAATTCAGGAGAAATTGCAAGAAATCGTCTAAAACTTTTGCTGGTTGCGGACAAGGCTGACTGTTCTCCTGAAATCATGCAGATGATAAAAGACGATATGGTCCGTGTAGTTTCAAGATACATGGATATTGATTCCGACAGAATAGAGATACAGATGAAAAAGTTAAAGCAGCCGGATTGTGAACGATTTACGCCGGTGCTTTATGCTAACATCCCTATTCGCGATGTACCTGAAAAGGGGATATATTAATATGTTTTCAGAAATTAATTTTAGACATTACAATTACCGTTTGATTTTGTACATGCTGTCGTTGTCTGTGATTGGAATCCTGGTAGTAGCCAGTGCCTCCAACCAGGATTCCTCTACCGTTACAAAACAGATTATCGGTGTAGTGGTGGGATTTGCTTTGGCAATTGGAATTTCCATCATTGATTATCATAATATCACAAAGCTGTATGTTTTGGTTTATGCAGGCTGTATTGTTTTATTAGGTGCAGTTCTTGTTATGGGACATACGGCAGGAGGAGCCACAAGGTGGATCAATCTGCCTGGCATTGGACGAATCCAGCCCTCTGAATTTGTGAAAATCGGGCTTATCATATTCTTCTCCTGGTACTGGAATAAGTACCAGGAGAAGATGAATATGCCGGTCATGATAGGAATGGCTGCCGGACTAGCCGCCATTCCTATCGGCCTTATTTTTGCAGAACCAAACCTGTCCACCAGCCTGGTGACCACCATCATCATCCTTTGTATGGTATATTCCGCAGGAATCAGTTACCGCTGGATCGGCGGCGTACTTGCGGTGGCAGTACCGGCAGGTGCACTTTTTATTTTCCTGCTGACAAAAGGACTAATTCCTTTTATTCATGACTATCAGGCACGGCGTATCCTTGCATGGATCTATCCTCATGCGGAGCAATATGCAGAGAATCTGTACCAGCAAAAAAATTCAATTATGGCAATCAGTTCCGGCCAGCTTCAGGGGAAGGGACTTTTTAATACGACCATCGCATCAGTCAAAGATGGGAACTTCTTATCAGCCGGGGAAACCGACTTCATCTTCGCCATTATCGGCGAAGAAATGGGGTTTCGAGGCAGCGTTATCGTCATTCTTCTTATTGGTCTCGTTGTTTTTGAATGCCTCTATATGGCCTCCCGCGCCAGGGATATGTCAGGCAAACTGATTTGTACCGGCATGGCTGCTCTAATTGGTTTCCAGGCGTTTGCCAATATTGCTGTGGCTACACAGATTTTCCCAAATACAGGCCTTCCACTCCCGTTTATCAGCTCGGGAGTCAGTTCTCTTATCAGTATATTTATGGGCATGGGACTGGTGCTGAATGTTGGATTGCAACGCAAAATCGGTAATTAAAAGGAGGTATATCGTTATGAATATAGGATTAGTTGCACATAATTCAAAGAAAAAACTTATGCAGAATTTCTGCATTGCCTACCGTGGCATTTTAAGCAAACACATGTTATACGCGACCGGTACCACCGGACGTTTGATTGAAGAGGTTACAAATTTAAATGTTCATAAATATCTGGCCGGACATTTGGGAGGAGAACAGCAGTTAGGGTCCCAGATTGAACATAATGAGATTGATCTGGTGGTTTTTTTAAGAGATCCCCTCACTCAGAAGTCTCATGAACCGGATATTGTAAATATTATGACGACCTGCGATATGCATAACATTCCTCTGGCTACCAATCTGGCTACTGCAGAGCTTTTAATTAAATCTCTGGAGCGGGGCGATCTGGAATGGCGTGAGATGTATAAATAGCGGGGGAATCGTCTGTGAAGAAAAAAGCTTTTGTAACATCCTGCGGCTTATTTTTGACCGCTGCACTGTTATCAGGCTGTTCCGGTCTGAGTAAGCTTGAAAATCCTTATGTATTTTCTGAAAGATCCGCTTTGTATGCAGCTGGCAGTACAGCAGATAAATCAGCAACTTTTGCACAGGATCTGTGTATTGTTACCGAGGATACTCCAGGTCAAGATGACAAAGTGACTGCTGAAGCGGCTGCTGTTTTTGATCTTACGGATAAGACGGTGCTTTTTGCGAAGAATCCCTTTGAACGTCTCTATCCCGCAAGCATTACCAAAACCATGACAGCACTTGTTGCATTGAAATACGGCAATTTATCCGATGAGATCACCGTTACCAAAGATGCCGTCATTACGGAATCCGGAGCCAGCCTGTGCGGAATTAAGCCAGGGGACAAACTGACCCTGGAGCAGCTTTTATATGGACTGATGCTTCCTTCCGGAAATGATGCGGGAGCAGCAATCGCAGTTCATATTGCCGGGGGAGTGGAACCCTTTGCCAGAATGATGAATGAGGAGGCTTTAAGAATCGGAGCCACTGGTACCCATTTCATGAATCCTCATGGACTGAACAATGAAAATCACTATACCACAGCTTATGATCTGTATTTGATTTTTAACGAAGCGATGAAATATCCTGAATTTCGTAAAATCGTCGGTACAGAAAAATACAGCACGACCTACCACAATGAAGCAGGAAAACCGATAAGCGTGACCTGGAAAGATACGAACTGGTATCTAACGGGTGAACGGAAGATGCCAGAAGGCCTTACAGCTCTTGGCGGAAAGACCGGCACCACTCAGGCGGCGGGAAGCTGTCTGATTATGGGAAGTTCTGATTCCTCTAAGCGTGAATATATTACTGTAGTCTTAAAAGCACCCAACCACGTTGGCCTTTACGATAACATGACAAATATATTGAGTAAAATTGTAGAATAGTCATTGCCTTTATTATGGATTTGTACTATAATTACATTAATCCGAATAGACTTTTTATACAAATTATATAACGCAAGGAGGAGATTGCTATGGTTCAGATAATAGCGGGAAAAAAGGGTAAGGGAAAGACAAAGCATCTGTTAGACAGAGCGAATTTCGCTGTAAAAGACTCAAACGGCTCCATCGTATACTTGGATAAAAGTTCGAAGCACATGTATGAATTAAGCAACAAAATCCGCCTCATTAATGTGAATGAATACCCCATAACGTCAAGCGAAGGTTTGATAGGTTTTATCTGCGGTATTATATCTCAAGATCATGATTTGGAAATGATGTTTTTTGACAGTTTTTTAAAACTGGCCTCTCTGGAAGGGGAGGACATATCTGAGACCATTGCAACTTTGGAAAAAATCGGTGAAAAGTATCACGTAACTTTCGTTCTCAGCATTTCGTTGGATGTAGATCATCTGCCAGAGAATGCCAAGGCCGATGTGATTGTTTCATTATAATCATAGATATTAAACTGGGGGCTGCATGTCGGTCCCCTTTATTTTTCTTGAATTTTTATGAATTTCCTTTTATAATGTGTAAAGGGAAGGGAGGCGTCAGGTTGGCAAGACATAAGGCACAGCGGCCGCAAAAAAAAGCGGTTCACCCCAAAAAAAGCAAAAAAATCATCCGTTACCGACGGCCTCTGAATATCAATGTTGGCATGATCATTTTTGCGCTGATTTTTGTTTATATGGTGTTCAGTGTAACCGCGTACTTCAGAAGAGATAAAATACAGTTTTACGAAGTACAGGAAGGAAGTATCGTTAATAATAAAAATCACACAGGCATTATCCTTCGGCAGGAAGTGGTAAAGAATACAGACCGTTCCGGATACGTGAATTACTACGTCAGGGAAGGCAAACGGGCTTCCAATGGGACCCGGGTATATTCCATTGATGAAACCGGAAGTATTGCCTCTTTTCTTGCGGAGAATTCCCAGGAGAAGGTGACTCTAAAACAGGAAAATCTTTCAGAACTGAAAAAGCAGCTGACCGGATTCAGTCTGGCATACAACAGCGACCAGTTCCGTTCTGTCTATGATACCAAATTATCGTTAGATGCGGAAGTTATGGAATACATGAATTTTAATGCTCTTGATAACCTTGGAGACAAGATGGAGAAGGCAGGTCTTAATTTCCAGCAGATAAAATCCGACCAGGCGGGGATCGTATCCTATGGTGTGGATTCTTATGAAACTCTGGACCCAGCCTCCATTTCTGCTGACGTTTTTGACCGCAGTAAGTATACAAAATCCATAACCAAATCCGGAAGTCTGATCGAAAAGGGTGCGCCGGTGTATAAACTCATTACTTCTGATTTGTGGTCGGTCGTTTTTCCTTTGACGGAAGAGGATGCAAAGGTATATGGGGACAAGACAAGCCTGACGGTACAATTTGCCGGGCAGAATCTAAAGGCATCGGGAAACTTTTCTGTGTTTACAGGGAAAGATGGAAAGACGTATGGAAAATTGGATTTTGACAAATATATGGTCCAATTTGCTTCTGAACGTTATGTGGATTTTGAAATCACATCGGACCGGGTAGATGGCCTTAAAATTCCGGTAACTTCTGTAACAAAAAAAGATTTTTATCTGGTTCCGGTCGATTACCTGACACAAGGGGGAGACAGTACGGAAACAGGCTTTAATAAAGAGGTCTATTCTGATTCCGGGACTTCCGTTGTTTTTGTACCTACAGAAATATATTATTCCGAAGGAAATAACTATTATATTGAAACCGGAGGAAAAGGCGGGTTTCAAGCAGGGGATTATATCGTCAAACCCAATTCCACGGACCGATATCAATTAGGCCCAACTGCTTCCTTACAGGGAGTATATAACATCAATAAAGGATATGCAGTATTCACAGATTGAAATTTTGGCATCCAATGATGAGTATTATACAATCAAAAAGAATATGACCTACGGACTGGCAGTGTATGACCATATCGTTCTCAATGCAGAGACTGTCAATGAAGGGGAATTAATTTATCAATAAGAGGTGATTATTTTGGTTCTGGAAAATCTTGAAGAAGTAAACCAGAGGATTTTGTCTGCCTGCAAAAGGGCTGGAAGAGATCCTGGAGAAGTAACCTTGGTAGCCGTCAGCAAAACCAAACCAGCTTCCATGATAGAAGAAGCATATTCTGCAGGAATCCGGGATTTCGGGGAAAATAAAGTGCAGGAGCTTTGCGAAAAATACGAAGAACTTTCAAAAGATATAAGGTGGCATATGATTGGTCATCTTCAGCGTAATAAGGTAAAGCAGGTGATTGATAAAGCGGTGCTCATCCACAGCGTGGATTCCCTGCGTTTGGCAGAGCAGATTGAAGAAGAAGCAGCCAAAAAAGCGCTGACGGTTGACATTCTTTTGGAAGTGAATGTAGCAGAAGAAGAAAGCAAATTTGGTTTTCGTTTGGACGATACAGAATGTGCCATTCGTAAAATCGCCTTGTTTCCCCACGTAAGGATAAAAGGTCTTATGACTATTGCACCTTTTGTAGAAAATTCTGAGGAAAATCGCTTCGTTTTTAAAAAATTAAGACAATTTTATGTTGACATGCAAAGCAAAAACATTGATAATGTTAATATGAATATGCTCTCAATGGGTATGACCGGAGACTATGAAGTTGCAATAGAAGAAGGCGCTACTCTTGTTAGAGTTGGTACCGGAATTTTTGGTACAAGATATAAGATTGGAGAGAATGAAGTATGAGCATTTTAGGCAAACTGATGGATAGCATGCGCTTAAATGATACAGATGATGACGATGATTACTACTTAGACGAAGATTACGAGGATGAAAAAGAAAAACCTGCAAAGAAAACACTCTTTTCAAAGAAGGCAGAGGCTGATTACTACGATGAAGAAGAGGAATATGAGCAGAAGCCTCGCTTCCTGTCACGTTCTCCCAAGGTAGTGCCGATGAAGCAGTCCCGGACGATGGAAGTGTCGATGGTGAAACCAACCTCCATTGAAGATGCGAAGGAAATCTGTGATCATATGCTTTCAGGAAAGGCGGTCGTCCTTAACATGGAAGGAATTCATACGGAAGTTGCCCAAAGAATCATTGATTTCACTTCTGGTGCCACATATTCCATGAATGGCAATTTGCAGAAGATATCAAACTACATATTCATTGCAACTCCCGAATCCGTTGAGCTGTCTGGTGATTTTCAGGACTTATTAAATAGCGGAAGCTTGGATATGGGCGGTATGAATCTTCGTCTTTAGCAAGTTTTTCGAGAAAGAAATAACGAATTTGATGAAATGGTACAAGCAGACAATTTTCCGTTTTACACACTTGTTATCCGCGCTGCCAGGCTGCAGAGCAAAAGTGGAGAGGAAAATTGTTTGCTTTCTTCCGTAATAGAGGGAGAGAAAATATACATTGGAGGAATGAGGTCATGGGAAATAGAATTCCGGTACACTTGGACGGAGCCTTTTTGTATGATATTGTCATGGAAATGACATTTGAAGGACTTAGACAGGAGCTGAAGCAATTAAACTTAAAGGAGCGCAGGATCTGCGTTGTTACAGACTCTAATGTTGCACCTCTATATTTGGAGGAAGTGGAAGGCATTGCAGCCTCCTGTTCCAGGGAAACGGCTCATTTCATTTTTCCTGCAGGAGAAGAAAGCAAGAATCTGGATACGGTCCGCAGCTTATATGAAACCTTGATCCTAAAAAAGTTTGACCGCCATGATTATCTGCTGGCCTTAGGCGGAGGTGTAGTCGGTGATCTCTGCGGATTTGCCGCCGCTACCTATTTAAGGGGCATTTCCTTTGTTCAGGTGCCTACCACGCTGCTGTCCCAGGTGGATTCCAGCATTGGAGGTAAGACCGGAGTGGATTTTGATGCTTATAAAAATATGGTGGGCGCTTTCCATATGCCAAAGCTTGTGTATACCAATATTTCTGCATTAAAAACTCTTTCAGATGAACAGTTTTCTTCCGGAATGGGGGAGGTCATAAAGCATGGTCTGATTCGGGATGCGGCCTATTATAAATGGCTCATGAAGCATGCTCCTGCTATTCAGAAAAGAGAGCTTGCCGCTCTTGAGGAGATGGTACGTGTCAGCAACCAGATCAAGCGGGAAATTGTGGAAAAGGACCCTACGGAGCAGGGGGACAGAGCACTTTTAAATTTGGGCCATACGCTTGGACATGCCATTGAAAAACTTTCCGATTTCAAGCTGCTGCATGGCCATTGTGTAGGGCTTGGCTGTATTTCAGCGATGGCCATATCCATAAAACGGGGGCTGATAGAAGCGTATGAGCTTCCAAGGCTTTGTGAGGTTATGAAGCAGTTTTCCATGCCTCTTACTGTCACCGGCCTATCCGCCGATGAAATCGTTGCTCTCACCAAAAATGATAAAAAGATGGATTCCGGAACCATCCGGTTTATCCTGTTAGAAAAGATCGGAAAAGCATATGTGGATAAAACCGTCACTGAGGCGGAGATGTCACAAGGGCTTTTGCCGATTTTAGAATAAGGAGATTTTCATGAATCAGAAGACAAAACTAATTTTGGGACTAATCATTGGATTTTTTGCGGCAATTGGTCTGGACCAATGGACCAAATTCCTGGCAGTAAAGCATCTTATGGATCAAAGTGCCTACAACATTTGGAATGGAGTATTTGAGCTTTTATATTCTGAGAACCGGGGAGCAGCGTTTGGAATGCTTCAGGGGAAAAAATTGTTTTTCCTGCTGGTAGCAGTTGTTGTACTTTCAGCCGCCATCTTTGCAATTATCCGTATGCCGGCGACGAAAAAATATATTCCTCTTCATCTGATCGCCATGTTTTTGTCTGCAGGTGCCGTTGGAAATATGATCGACCGTTTTGCAAGAGGATATGTTGTGGACTTTCTGTACTTTAAACTGATTGATTTTCCGATCTTTAATGTGGCGGATTGTTACGTTACCATTTCCATGTTCTTTTTTATGGTGCTGTTCTTTTTTTATTATAAGGAAGAAGACTTATCCTGTCTGTCCATAGGCAAGAAAGGGGCAGGCAATTGAAACAGGAGTTCACCGTAACAGGGGAGGAAGCAGGAATCCGCATTGACCGGTATTTATCTGAAAAATGCAGGGACATTTCCCGCTCCTATTTACAAAAAATGCTAAAAGAAGAGTCCGTACTGGTTAATCAGAAATCGGTTAAGAGCAATTATAAAGTCAGCTCCGGAGACCAGATCGAATTGTCCGTTCCGGAAGCCATAGAACCGGAAATCGTGGCAGAAGAGATGGATCTTGATATTATTTATGAGGACAAGGATATTATACTGATCAATAAACCAAAAGGAATGGTGGTCCATCCCGCCGCAGGCCATTACAGCGGAACCCTGGTCAACGGCTTAATGGCTCATTGCCGTGATGATTTATCCGGCATCAATGGGGTTATGCGTCCCGGAATCGTTCACCGGATTGATATGGATACTACGGGAGTTCTTATTGTATGCAAAAATGACATGGCTCATAATTCCATTGCAAAGCAGCTGAAGGAACATTCTATTACAAGAAAATATTATGCCATCGTTCATGGGAATCTAAAAGAAGAGGAAGGAACGATAAACGCTCCCATCGGCCGTCATCCCGTGGACCGTAAAAAGATGAGTGTCAATGAAAAAAACGGAAGAGATGCCGTCACTCATTACCGGGTACTGGAGCGGTTTCGCCAGTTTACCTTTGTGGAATGCCAGCTTGAGACAGGGCGAACTCATCAGATCCGCGTACACATGGCAAGCATTGGTCATCCTCTGTTAGGGGATTCTGTTTATGGACCGACAAAGTCTCCGTTCCGGTTAAGGGGACAAACCTTACATGCGGGAGTATTGGGAATCATTCACCCCAGAAGTGAAAAATACATGGAATTTACCGCTCCGCTGCCGGAGTATTTTGAAGATTTGTTAAGAAAACTGAGGACCACTTAGATGATTGTCTAAGTGGTTTTTTTGTATTTATAGATTTTTCAGTTAGTTTCATATATAATGATATTATGAGAGAACTGGAAGGAGTGATTCATATGAGGAAACATCCGGTCATTACAATTGGAAGACAATGCGGAAGTGACGGCAAGGCCATTGGTCAAAAATTGGCGGAAGAATTAGGGATCAAGTGCTATGATAAAGAGCTGCTCTCTCTTGCGGCGAAAAAAAGCGGTTTTAGTGAAGAGGTATTTCAGTCTTATGATGAGAAACCTACCAACAGTTTACTATATTCTTTGGTAATGGATCCCCGTTCGCTGAGTTTTACGAACTCCGGTTATATGGATGTGCCCATGGACCATAAGTTGTTTTTTAGTCAGTTTGAAACGATCAAACAGCTGGCGGAAGAAGAATCCTGTGTAATTATAGGGAGATGTGCCGATTATGCCTTGTCTGAATATGAAAATCATATTTCTGTATTTATCACTGCTGATGACGATGACAGAATAGAAACATTAAAAGAGCTGCACCATATTGATGATGGAAAAGCAAAGGACCTGATGGTCAGGACAGACAAAAAGCGCTCCAGCTATTATAAGTACTATACCGAAAGGAAATGGGGCGATGCAAGAAATTATGATCTATGCATCAACCGCAGTGCTGTAGGCGTGGAAGGGGCTGTTAAAATCATACTGGATTTTGTTCATGCGAAAACAGCGTATATAAAGGGAAAAAATCAGGAATGATTATAATTCAGCAGAGCTGTTTCCTTTTCAAATGGATATTACCAGAATAAAAAAAGATACCAAAACGGACATTTCCAGCATCCACTGAAAATGTCCGTTTTGTTGGTTCTTATTATATTTGGCTAAACTTTATCAAGCAAATTACTCCACGGTTACGGATTTCGCCAGGTTTCGTGGCTGGTCCACGTCAAGGTTCTTACCAACAGAGGCATAGTAAGCGATGAGCTGAAGAATTACTGCAATGGGGAAAACGGTAAAACGGTCCCCGATGTCCGGAATATTGATCTGGATATCAGCAACCCCGTGTTCCACCTTGGCATTCTCTTTTGTCAGCAGAATAACAAAGGCGCCACGCGCTTTTACTTCCCTGATGTTGGATATGGTCTTCAAAAATACTTTTTCCTGTGTGGCGATGGCAATGACCGGAACCTGATCGGTTATAAGCGCAATGGTTCCGTGTTTTAATTCTCCGGCAGCGTAGGCTTCTGCATGGATATAGGAGATTTCCTTTAATTTCAGGGCACCCTCCAGGGAGAATGCATAATCAAGGCCCCGGCCGATGAAGAAAGCATCCGGCTTTTGGATCAGGTGAGATACCAGGTCTTTGACCAATTCCTTCTTTTCTATCATGGCCTCCATGGCAGGAATGGCATCTAAAAGCTTTTTCATAAAGTCTTCGGCTTCTTCTTTGGTGTAGCAGTCACGTACATAGGCCATACGGCAGCAAATCATATAGAGGGCAGCCAGCTGTACGGAATAAGCTTTTGTACTGGCTACTGCGATTTCGGGGCCGGCATGGGTATAGAGAACGTAGTCGCTTTCTCTTGCGATGGTAGAACCTTTTACGTTCACTACGGATAATGTAGCAGCACCATAGTTTTTTGCCAGACGCATGGCGGCGAGAGTATCAATGGTCTCACCGGACTGGGAAATGATAATCACCAATGTTTTATCATCAACCAGAGGTTCCTCATAGCGGAATTCAGAGGCGATGGATACTGTTACCGGGATTCTTAACAGAGGTTCCATAAGTGCCCTTGCCGCCATTCCTGCATGCATGGCGGTTCCGCATGCCACGATATGGATCTGATTACACTGTTTTAATACGCAGTCAGGGATCTGATCATCGGTGAAATCAGGAAGACCCTTGACCAGACGGGGAAGAATGGTATTCTTCAGCGCTTCGGGCTGTTCATGGATTTCTTTGAGCATGAAATGAGGAAATCCGTTTTTCATAGCTGATTCCATATTCCAGTTGACTTCTAAAAGTTCCGGAAGCTGCTCCTGAAGTTTTAAGTCAAATAGTTGCACCTGGTAAGAGGTCAGCTTTACGATATGATCCTCAGGAACGACAAAATACTGTCTGGTATAAGGAATAAGAGCAGTCAGGTCAGATGCCAGGAATGATCCTGAAGGGGTATAAGCGGCCACCAGAGGGCTTACATTGCGGATGGCATAGACTTCCCCCGGATGATCTTCAAACATCATACAGAAGCTATAAGAGCCTTTTAAATAACCCACCAGCTTTGCAATGGCTTCCACCGGATTTCCCTGATAGATGGAATCCAGCACCCAGGCAGCTACTTCACTGTCTGTTTCAGAACGAAGCTTTCCTTCCAATTGAAAATCGGTAGTAAGCTGGTGATAATTTTCTATGATACCATTATGAACTAAAATAACCCTGCCGGCCTGATGTGGATGGGTATTTTCCATGGTGACCCCTCCGTGAGTGGCCCATCTGGTATGTCCAAGTCCGCAATGGGATACTTCCTTCACATCTTTGCAGCCTTCTTTTAAATTCGATACCTTTCCGGTATGCCGGATCATACGGATATGAGAGTTCTCCATACAAAGAGCGATTCCCGCACTGTCATAGCCGCGGTATTCCAACTGAGAGAGTCCCTCAAGCAATATTTTTTTTGAGTCCAAAGGTCCGGTATATCCAATAATTCCACACATAATTTACGATCTCCTTTTAATTTTCTTATAAAACTGAATGAAAAACGACAAACAAAAACAAGCTGTCTGCTTTGTCATAAAAGACAGCTTTCTCCGGTTCCAGCATGTTTGTTTTGCAGTTACCCGCATATTTCACGTTGGATACACGCCCGGAGGGCATGGAAAGGCATCCGCCGAATATTCGATCACCTTTCACCTCGTTAACCTTTGATACCGTTTTAAAAAACGTTCACGTTCGTACCGTCAGGTGCATGGCGCTTAGCTTTGCTATTAATAATTTATGCCTCCTTCATAAATACAGTTTATTATAGCCTTTGTTGGTTTGTGAGTCAATACCAGGATTTACATCCTTTTTACGCAAAGGTTCTTTTTCATTTTACATCCTTCCAATACAATGGATTTAAGATGCGTGGAAAGGAATGAAAAAACATGTCAGGTTTGTCTTTGGTAAATGTTTGCAAAACCTATAAGAACGGACAAAATGCCGTAAAGGATTTTAACCTTGAAATCAAAGACCGGGAGTTTCTTATCCTGGTGGGCCCCTCCGGATGCGGAAAATCCACCACGCTGCGTATGATCGCAGGGTTGGAGGAGATATCTTCCGGAGAACTGTGGATTGACGGGTGTCTCATGAATATGACCAGCCCTCAGAGCAGAGACTTATCCATGGTATTCCAGTCTTATGCGCTGTATCCTCATTTTACGGTTTACCAGAATATGGCCTTTGGATTGAAAGTACATAAAGTACCCAGAGAAGAAATTGACCGAAGAGTAAGAGAAGCGGCGGAAATCCTTCATATCAGCCACTTATTGGACCGGAAACCCTACGCATTGTCCGGGGGGCAGAAGCAGAGGGTTGCCATTGGAAGCGTAATCGTCCGTCAGCCGAAAGCCTATCTGATGGATGAGCCTTTATCGAATCTGGATGCCAAGCTTAGGACACAGATGAGGGTGGAACTTTCAAAGCTGCATAAGGAGCTGGGAGCGACCATCATCTACGTGACACACGATCAGGTAGAAGCCATGACTCTTGGCACCAGGATCGTTGTTATGAACCAGGGGGAGATCCAGCAGGCAGCATCTCCGGCCGATATTTACCAGAATCCGGTCAATAAGTTTGTGGCTGGTTTTATCGGTTCTCCTTCTATGAATTTCATACCGGTATGGGTGGAACGGAAAGAAGAACGGATTTGTCTGGAATCTAACAATCAAAGACTGTTTGTGAACCATATCTGTGCCAGCAAGCTATTGGAGGGCGGATATTTAGGAAAACGGGTATGCCTTGGAATCAGGCCGGAGGATTTCCACGAGGCTGGAAAAAAAGAGCAGACACTCATTTTACAGGTGGATATTAAAGAAGTACTGGGATCTGAGATCCTTCTTCATGGCCTGATCGGAAGAGCACAAGTGTGTGCCAGATTAATGCCAGGCATCAAAACGGAAGCCGGGGAAAGTCTTCCGGTATCCGTGGATATGGACCGGATCAAATTGTTTGATATGGATACGGATCGGAATATATTATATATCTAAGGAGTTTTCTTATGAAATTAAAAGCCATTTGGAAGAAAGCAGGGCCTTATGCCTATCTTGTTCCGGCATTGACGGTGTTTGCCTTATTCTTGTTTTATCCATTTTTTAAAACGATTATCTTAAGCCTTTATAAAACCAATAAAATGGGACAGGCCAAGCTTTTTGTAGGGCTTGGCAACTACGCAGAGCTTTTAAAATCCTCGTCCTTTTTCAACAGTTTGTTTGTGACTGCCGTTTTTGTGATGATTGTGGTATCCGTAAGTATGATGTTAGGATTGCTGGGAGCGGTTCTCTGCAACAAAACATTTCCGGGTATCCGGATATTCAGTACGGCTTATGCGCTTCCGATGGCCATTGCCTCCAGCTCGGCAGCCATGATATTTAAAATCATGCTTCATCCTTCCATCGGAATCGTCAATAAGGTCCTGGGACTCAATATCAACTGGATCAGTGATCCCAGGTATGCACTGGTCTGTGTAGCTCTTTTAACGGCATGGCTGAACAGCGGTATTAATTTTCTTTATTTCAGTGCAGGACTCAGCAACATTGATGAGACCATTTATGAAAGGGCTTCTGTGGATGGCGCAAATTCCTTTCAGAAATTTTTTCACCTGACACTTCCAGGGTTAAGTCCCATTATGTTTTACACTCTGGTCGTCAACATCATCCAGGCCTTCCAATCCTTTGGACAGGTAAAAGTTCTGACTCAGGGAGGGCCGGGAGAATCCACCAATTTGATCGTATATTCCATATACCGGGATGCCTTTTTTAATTACCGGTTCGGAAGTGCCGCCGCTCAGTCGGTCATCCTGTTTATCATCATAATGATTCTTACGTTGTGTATGTTTCGTATAGAAAAGAAGGGGGTAAACTACTGATGGAATCTGTACTTACAAATGCCACCAAGGATATGAATCAGGATGAGCTTGAAAAGTTTAAACAGACGGCCGTCCAGAAAGCGGTTTTACGCAGAAGAGCAGGGAAACTGGCCCTTGTTATGGCAAATCTGGCCATGTCTGTTTTTATACTGCTTCCTCTTTTGTATGCAGTCAGCATTGCCTTCATGCCTTCCAACGAACTGTTTACAACCAGCATGAACCTGATCCCTTCAAGTCCCACCCTTGAGAATTTCCGTCAAGCCATGGTTAAAATACCTTTGGGCCGTTTTATTCTTAACTCATTTTTGGTTGCAGGATGTATTACCTTTGGTCAGATGATATCCTGTTCCCTTGCAGCATTTTCCTTTTCATTTCTGGACTTCAAGGGAAAAAATCTGCTTTTTATGGTAGTGATGGCGACCATGATGATTCCAGGAGAAGCGACTATTATTTCAAATTACTTGACCGTAAGCGGGTTTAAGTGGCTTGACAGTTATCAGGTGTTAATTATTCCTTACTTAACCTCAGCCATGGGAATCTTTCTTTTCCGGCAGTTTTATAAATCCTTTCCTATTTCATTATATGAATCTGCCAAAATAGATGGTTGTTCCAACTTAAGATTTATTTACAGCATCTTGCTGCCACTTACAAAATCCGCCATCGGGGCCATGGCTGTCTATACCTTTATCAATGCATGGAACATGTATATGTGGCCTCTGTTAGTTACCGGTTCAGACCGGATGAGAACGGTTCAGATCGGAATCGGAATGTTAGACAGCGTGGATTCACAATCAATCTCAATGATGGTTGCAGGAGTCGTCATGATCATTGTACCGTCAATTTCTGTGTTCATTGCAGGACAGCGGCAGCTGATACGGGGAATGTTCTCAGGGGCTGTTAAAGGCTGACCTGGTTCATTATATAAAACCATTAAAATTTGGAGGAAAGAAAATGAGAAAGAGAGCACTTGCCTTAAGCATGGCTGTCATGATGGCAGCAGGCTTGCTGTCCGGATGTGCAAGCAAAACAGGAACAAACGATTCTGGTTCCGGCGAAGCAGCTGCAACAACGGCTAAGACCGCAGAAGCTGAGAATACCCAAGCGGAGACTGCCAAAAGCCTGGAAGGAACTACCATAACCTTTTGGCATTCCATGGGAGGTGTAAACGGAGAGGCCATTAATACACTTGTGGATAAATTCAACAAAGAAAATACGTCCGGCATTCAAGTAGAGGCCCAGTATCAGGGAAGCTATGACGATGCCATCAATAAGCTTAAAAGTGCTCAGATCGGAAGCATGGGTGCTGACCTGGTGCAGATTTATGACATTGGGACACGCTTTATGATTGATTCCGGCTGGGTGATCCCAATGCAGGATTTAATTGATAAGGATCAATGGGATTTGACTCAGGTAGAACCAAACATTGCCGCTTACTATACCGTAGATAACAAACTTTATTCCATGCCTTTTAATTCATCTACCCCCATTCTTTATTATAACAAAGATATGTTTGAGAAGGCAGGAATTACAGAGATTCCTGACAGTCTTCCGGGCATTGCAAAAATTGGAGATGATTTAACAACCAAAGGCGGAGCAGGAGAAGTCATTTCTCTTGGGATCTACGGTTGGTTCTTTGAACAGTTTACCTGCAAGCAGCAAGCCAATTATGCAGACAACGGCAATGGAAGAGAAGCAGCAGCAACCGCCGTGGACTTTGACAAAAATGGCGCAGGAGTAAAAACTCTGACGGCTTGGAAGGAATTATCAGATAAAGGTTATGCTCCCAATGTAGGAAGAGGCGGTGATGCAGGTCTTGCAGACTTCAGCGCCGGCAAGTCTGCTATGACGCTGGGCTCTACTGCATCCTTAAAACAGATTTTAAATGATGTAAATGGAAAATTTGAAGTGGGAACTGCATATTTTCCTAAGGTAAGCGAAAATGACAAAGGCGGCGTTTCCATTGGCGGCGGTTCTTTATGGGCATTAAATAATGAAGACCCGGCAAAACAGCAGGCTGTCTGGGAATTTGTAAAATTCCTGGTTTCACCGGAAAGCCAGGCATACTGGAATTCCCAGACCGGTTATTTCCCTGTTACGGTAGCCGCTCATGACGAACCTGTTTTTAAAGATAACATTGCAAAATATCCTCAGTTCCAGACTGCCATTGATCAGCTTCATGATTCCACTCCCCAGTCGGCCGGTGCACTTTTAAGTGTATTCCCGGAGGCAAGACAGATCGTGGAAACAGAAATCGAAAATATGATCAACAATAACGGCACACCGGAAGACGCTGTTTCAAAAATGGCGGAAAGCATTAACAAATCCATAAAAGATTACAACCTGTTAAACAATTAAGCAATCCTTAGAAAGGATATTGGCAAATGAAAACAAAGGTTTGGGCACACAGAGGTGCCTCCGCTTACGCACCGGAGAATACACTGGAAGCATTTGAACTGGCAATCAAACAAAAGGCAGATGGAATTGAACTGGATGTTCAACTGACAAAAGATAAAAAACTGGTGGTGATTCACGATGAAACCATAGACCGAGTCTGCGATGGAAGCGGATATGTAAAGGAATTTACCCTGGAGGAACTGAAGCAATTCCATTGCAATAAACTGCATCCGCAATTTAAAGATGCGGTGATCCCGGAACTTGGGGAGGTACTGATGCTGTTAAAGCCCACATCTCTTACTGTCAATATCGAACTGAAAACCGGCATTTTCCGCTACAAAGGCATTGAAGAGAAGGTTTTAACTGAAGTAAAAATGGCTGGAATGGAAGATAGAGTGATCTATTCTTCCTTCCACCATAAAAGTATTGTTAAAATAAAGAAATTAGATCCCGATGCGGTCACCGGGCTTCTTTTTTCTGACGGGTGGATCAATGTAACCGGCTATGCCAGACTGATTGGTGCTGACGCACTGCACCCGCCGGTATATCAGTTTCCCAATCGCCAGCTGATTAAGAACTCCAGAAAAAGAAAGCTTCCGCTTCATATATGGACCGTAAACGATGAACCCATGATGGAGTACCTTGCAGAGCAGGAGGTTGCTGCCATCATCACCAATACCCCCGATATCGCCAGAAAAATAGTAGATAAGAAAGGAACTATTCTATGATTCGATTAGTCGCCTCCGATATGGATGGAACTTTATTAAACCGCTATGGGAAGGTGTCCCCATACAATGTCACTGTCATTCAGGCACTTGCACAAAAAAACATTCAATTTGTTGTCTGCACAGGCAGAAACTATGGGGATGCCTGTGCTCCCCTGGCAGAAGCCGGAATTTCCTGCGATATCATTTGCATGAACGGTGCTTCTGTATTTGACAGGAATGGTAAAAAACTCAGGAAACAGCCTTTGCTGAAAAGTCAGGTAACCCGTATTCTTGATATCTGCCGCCCTTATTCTGTTATTTTTGATTTTATGACCGAAGGCGGAAGCTATACTACGGCCAGCCGGAAGGAACTAAAGAAGAGTTTTGAAAATAAAATATTTCTCTCAATGGTATCGGATGAACATACTTACGAAACCATTGAAAGCCGTTTTAAGTTTACAACCGAGGAGTCACTGTTAAGTTCCTGTACCGATATTTACAAAATGTCCGTGGTTCACGAAAGTCAGGAAGTCCTGGAACAGATCCGGGTTTTACTGGGAAAGGAAAATGGGATTTCCATCGCTTCTTCCGCACCTAACAACTTAGAACTGACTCATGAGAAGGCGCAGAAAGGTTCTGCTCTCATGGAATACGCCATAAAATCCAAAATACATCCGAGAGAGATTCTGGCCATTGGTGACAGTGAAAATGATTTGTCCATGTTAAGTCTTCCCATTGGATATACCATTGCGATGGGAAATGCTTCCGATCTTATTAAACGTAGCACACGGCTTACAACAAGAACCAATGAGGAAGATGGGGTAGCGTTTGCCATAGAAGCCCTTATTCTTTCAGAAGCAGCAGTCTGCTGAACTTATCAATCTTAATAAACTATTAAATCTTTTGATCTGTATTTTACCGCTGTGTTGTGCTATAGTTCTATCGTTAGAAGAAAAATTACAGGAACGATAAGATGAAACGAAAAAAAACAGCAAACATACAGATATCCGCCGCCATAATAATGGCTCTTTTGGGAAGCAGTCTTTGCAGATTCTCCCAATCTTATATTTCCATTTATGACAGACCTTTGGTTGCGCTTGCCAATGAATCTTCACCGGAAACGGCAAGTGGAATCCAAAAACTTCCCACCCAGGCAGAAAAAAGTCAGGAGACACCTGCCCCTTATGTCCCTTCCCTTACCGCACTGAATCTGGCATTCCTTTATGGGGAAGGAGACAGTCAGGAAAAAAGCCTGGGAACAGAGGCAGCAGAAGCGTTGTCTCTGAAAGATTCTGCCTGGTTGGCCTCCCTATACCAACTGGCCAATAAAAGCCCCCAAAAGGTGGCTGCAAGCCTTGGAATGCCGTCTGCTTCTTTGAAAGATCTTTCTTTTGAAAAAGTAGACATTACTTTCTATGACGAAAAGGGAAAACAGATTCCTCCCCGATCCAATATTCAGGAAATCATGTCCATGGCCAATACATATTTTTATTATACAGCACCGGAAGATTACGATGCTTTTTTAAATTACGCCAATCAGCTATGGGAAAACTCCCACAGCTTTCAGTATTCCATCAGTGATATTTATTATTGCGATGGTTCCCTTGAAGGAAACTTGGCTGAGTCTTCTTCGGCTAAAGAGGCTACTCCCTCACAGGCAGAGAAGGCAGAGCCGCCGGAGACCTCCGAAGCCATGGAATCTCCGTCAGAAGATTCTTCACAGGTGATCTACAGCAATAAAACGGATTCGGCAAAGGAAATCGGTCCTGGTATTGCTTTAAAGGAATCCGAGACGGTGAAAGAGGACCCCCAGCCAACAGAGCCGGCGGAGACTTCTGCAGAAAATTTATGTCCAGGGCATGTGGATCTCCATGTAAAGGCCGTCATTGCAGGCTTATCAGATACGAAAAAAGGACTATTCTCCTTAGATACCATAGGCAATGCTCCAAATGATGCCGTACATTGGCCCGGATGGACAGAAGATACTAAAAACAGTGCCATAAACCTGGCCAATCAGGATTGGACGGAAGCTTACGGTCTGACTCTGACCCCTTCTTTTATTACAAATCCGCTTTCCTATGAAGAAATTGATCACTATATGGACCGTCTCCCCGAACATCTTTCTGAGAACAGGCGAAAGGTGATTCATTATGCATTGTCCTCCGTAGGAAGAGTTCCTTATTATTGGGGCGGAAAACCTGCTTCTGCCGATTATGAAAAGAATCATTTCGGGGCACTCGTAACACCGGATGAAAAGGGCAGGGCCATGAAGGGTCTGGATTGTTCCGGTTGGATCAGCTGGGTATACTGGTCTGCCATAAATAAACGTCTTTCGTCTGAAAGCACATCTGGACTGGCATCTGTGGGAACGGCGATTCATAGAAATGATCTGCAGCCAGGAGATATCATTTTAAAAACAGGAGAGGAAGGCCATGTAGTAATGTTTCTTTGCTGGGAAAGCGATGGATCTATGACTGTAATCCATGAATCCAGTGCATTGGTAAACAATGTCACTGTGACTACCATGAGTGCCAACTGGCCCTATTACAGAAAATTGATCGATTGATAAAAAAATTAAGAGAAAAGCAAGAACTCACAATTGCATTTCTGGTAAAATAAAACAGAGTCTGCCTAAGACAATATGGGAAAGGATAGATGATTCAATCATGGACTATGAGGATGAATTAGACCGGATGCGTGCCCGGAAAAAACGGAGAAACAGCAAAAGCGGGAGGAGCAGCGGATCTGAACGGTCAACACAAAGAAAGCACCCGCAGCAGGCGGCAAGAGGGGACAGGACTTATTACAGCGAAGGGGATGGCAGAAACCCCAGGGCGCGTCGTACAGGCCCGCAAAGCGTGCAGAGTCGAAATGCACAAAAGAAGCGGAAGCGAAGGAATAAAAGGCGTGTCATATTCATGGAACTTGCGATCCTTGTTTTGGTAATTTTTGCCGGTTTCTTTTTGCTGAAGCAGCGTACCCACCAGAAGGGATTTTGGACCATTGCCGTTTTCGGTGTGGATTCCAGAGACGGGAATCTGGAAAAGGGCGCTTTATCCGATGTTATAATGCTCTGTAACATCAATAAAGCTAACGGAGAGATAAAGCTGGTATCTGTTTACCGGGATACATATTTAAAAATCAACAGCAAAGGGACTTATCATAAAATCAATGAAGCCTATTTTAAAGGCGGCCACAAGCAGGCGATGGAAGCATTAAATGAAAATCTGGATCTTAACATTGATGACTATGCCACATTTAACTGGAAGTCTGTTGCCAACGCCATCAATATTCTGGGTGGAATTGACTTAGAGATCACAGATCCGGAATTTAAATACATTAATGGATTTATTACTGAGACAGTAAATTCAACCGGAATCGGTTCGTATCAGTTAAAGCATGCCGGCATGAATCATTTAGATGGAGTACAAGCAGTGGCATATGCCAGATTACGTCTTATGGATACGGATTTTAACCGGACAGAGCGTCAGCGAAAAGTGGTGAATCTGGCGATGGAAAAAGCTAAAAATGCTGATTTTGCAACACGAAGCGCATTGGTATCTTCGGTATTTCCTCAGATATCCACCAGCATTGGGATCAATGATGTGCTTTCGGTCGCCAAAGGGATCAGCAAATACCACATTGGTGAAACGGTTGGCTTTCCATTTTCCCGTACTTCTATGAAGATCGGGCGTATGGATTGTGTCATACCCACAACGCTGGAGAGCAACGTAATCCAGCTTCAGCAATTCCTTTACGGCATAACCGATTATACTCCCTCATCAACGGTTAAAAATATCAGCAGCAAAATTGCCAAAGAAAGTGGAATTTCTGAGCCAGGGAAAAATGCCCCCTCCGGAGGAAGCTCCAAAAACAGCAAAAAGAAAAAAACTTCCGGTTCAGGGGCTACAGCCGCGCCGCAAACGGAAGCTCCTACAGAGACAACCGCGGAAACAATACCTGAAACAACTGCGGAAAGTACAAGAGAAACCGTGCAAGAGACCAAAGAACCGGAGACGACCGAGGCTCCAACCAACGGAGACGGCAGTTTCGTGGGTCCAGGTGCCGATATACAGGAACCCAAAGAAACTAAGGAAAATAAGAAAGAAAAACAACAAGAGTCAAAGGAAAATCCTGCAGGGGAGACCGAGCCGCAAGATCAAGAGAACGA
>CAJMPJ010000008.1 GCA_905215155.1 uncultured bacterium
GCCCCTGTTTCTTACCGATGGAGGGGCCGTATGTGCGGCTCTCCGCATCTTAAGAAAAAAAGGAATGGCAAACTCGGATGAAAATTTTAATATTCTCAAATTTGAAATCTATGACCAGCTGTCCCGGTATCTGGGCGAACAGAAACGGGGCTGTATTCTGAAAAAGGATTTCGGCACCTGTTTCTTTCTTCTATCCGCCCCTGACAACCGCAAACAGATC
The DNA here is from genome assembly GCA_905215155.1 of uncultured bacterium. Taxonomy (GTDB): domain Bacteria; phylum Bacillota; class Clostridia; order Lachnospirales; family Lachnospiraceae; genus Lacrimispora; species Lacrimispora sinapis. The sequence goes on from CAJMPJ010000008.1 coordinate 221, forward strand.
CGCAAGCTTGTGGATGAGGCAGTAAAATTCTTAAAGGACCACTATCCCATCGAAATTGTCATCGGGGTGGGGGCCTGGGATTCGGAAGCGGGGCGGTTAAAGTATCTTTACACAACCGCAAAATTTTCGTTGGAGATGTATTATTTCAATGAGCAAAAGTACATTGATTATGACGAGATCCAGAAGAATTATTCCCATTCCCTCGATGAATATGAAGAAAATTTAAGGGAATTAAGAAAAATGATAGTTTCAAATGAGAAAACCGCTCAGATCAACCAGCTCATCAAAGAGACCGTTACACTTTTGGGCAGCATTTATTATGGGAACCGGAGTGCTGTATCCAATGGGTGTATCGTGTTTTCAGAAGAACTGTACCGGATGCTCATTGATTGCGGTCTCATTGACAACAGTTACCGGCAGGAGCACGAAGAATTCCTTGACGGACTCCGGAATAAGCCTACCTTTCACGGGCTGAAGGAACTGCTGCTGTCTTACTTTGACCAGCTTCTTCTTCGGATCAGGCTGTTATCCATGCAAAAAGAAAGCGGGGCTACTGCAAAAATCAAGCAATATATGCAGGAGCATTTCGGGGACCCTATTACGCTTGATGAGGTAGCGGGGCATATCGGAATGAATCCGGCCTATCTGAGCGCCTTTTTTAAGAAAGAGACCGGACAGAACTTTAAGAGTTATCTGACAGAATTGCGGATGAAAGAAGCGGTACGGCTGATCCATACCACGGATATGAAAAGCTATGAATTGGCAAAGGCAGTGGGGTACAGAGACGACAGACAGTTCCGGGAAAAGTTCCGGGAGTTCTATGGGGTGTCTCCCCAGAATTTCAGGAAGCAGAAGGAGAAGTAGCGGGAAAATATGAACAGAGGTTATCAAAAAGCGGGTGTGATAGGTTTGGCGGTCCTGATCCTTTGCGTGGTGTTAGGGGCTGCAATCCATAAAAAGCAAAACAGTACCGGTGTGATAAAAAAGCAGGAGGAAACGGTTATTCTGCCGGTGCTGATTTCCGGGGGAGATGCCTCCTGGGAAAATTCTGTGGAGAATACAGCGCGAACGTTTATGGAGAAAAATCCGGATATTCGGGTGGTGGTGAAGGCGGCTGTCAACGCAGAGAGCTTTGATTACCAGCAAAGCCTGAATCTGATGGAGGCGTTAGGTGAATTTCAGGGAATTGTGGAAATGAGAAATGTGGAATTATATGCCGGACTTGGAAAGCTTGCGCCCCTTCCGCCCGAGCTGGTCAGGCTGGCAGAGCACACCAAAACGGTGGAAGGAAAGGTGTATTCCATTCCCAGGTTTTACACATGCCAGGGTGTGATTTATAACAAGAAGATTTTTGACCGGTACGGCTTACAGGAACCTTCCACCTATGAGGAATTTCTTCAGATCTGTAAGACACTGAAGAGACATGGAGTCTATCCTTTAACTGCCGGAATGGGAGATTCCTGGCACTGGGACCTTTTCATCAGCGGATTATTTGCCAATGACGTAAAGAAACAGGAGCCTTTGTGGATCGACAAGAGGAATCACGGTCAGGTCCACTGGACCGATGAGGCCCCCATGCAGATGCTTTCAGATATAAAAGAGATTTTTGATTCAGGGTATGTAGATCATGCATATAAAACAACAACGGACAGTCAGACCGTAGAACGGCTGGTGGAGGAGAAAGCTGCCATGCTTTATTCGGGAAATTGGATGTTTTCCCAGATATATAAGGCACAGCCGGATTTTGACATGGGCTGGTTTCCTTTGCCGGCCAGAGAAGGGGATCCCTATCTGGAATTAAATGGAAATGTAGAGTGGTCCATTACCAATGAGTATGCAAAAGATCCGAAATCATATGAAGCAGCGGTCCGCTTCCTCACTTATTTTTATAGTCCGGAGAATTACCGGGAGGTGCTGTTTGAAATGAACGGAATCTCCGCACTGGCTGAAAAAACAGACAACCCCTTTCTTCCGGTCCAGCAAAAGGCAATGAAGTATGCGGCCAAATATGGGGTGATCCAAAATGATGCCATCAGCTCCGGAAAAACGCCGGAAGGTTTTGCATCCCAGATGTATCTTCAAATGACAGAACTTGCAGAAGGCAGGAGTTCGGTTCAGGAAACAGCAGAATTTTTAGACAGGTTATGGGATAAAAAGCTGCAGCAGAACAAAGAATATAAAAAACAGTAAAGAATTTGGGAAAAGGGGTTGAAAATTTAGATAACCCCATTTTTTCTTTGAATGAATTTGAATGTTTTGGTAGGATGGAAACCAAGAGGAAAAGAAAATGGAGGTAAAAACGATATGATTACAATGTTAAGAATTGATGACCGTTTAATCCACGGGCAGATCGCAGTGCTCTGGACAAAACAGCTTTCCGTAACCCATATTATTGTAGCCAATGACAAAGTAGCAGCCAATGAGATCCAGAAAGCAAGTCTTAAGATGGCAGCTCCGGCTAATTTAAAATGCAATATCATGCCGGTACAGGATGCCATTGATGTGGTCAATGATCCCCGGGCGAAAGATTTGAAGATACTGGTGATTGTCAATAACACGGAAGATGCCAAGACCATCGCTCTAAAGGCAAATGATTTGCAGCTTTTCAATGTGGGAAATTACGGATTGATATCCGAGGATGTCTCCGGTAAAAAGAAGCTGGGAGACACCTTTTATGTGAATGAGGAGGACGAAGAGAATTTAAAAGCCATTCTCCAGACAGGTGTTAAATCCATTTATCAATTGGTTCCTACAAAGCCGGAAAAACCGATCAGTGAACTGATTAAGTAAGGAGGAGAATATGATAGTACAGGCATTATTAGTTGCATGTGTGATGTATTTTGCAAAGTTTTTTGACTGGATCGGACAGATCGGAATCCGTCCGCTGATTCTGGGGCCTCTTGTGGGCCTGGTGTTAGGGCATCCGGTGGAAGGGGTTCTTCTGGGTGCCAGCCTGGAGCTGGTGTTTATCGGGGCCATCATGATCGGCGGCTCCGTTCCCCAGGACTATATGTCAGGAGCGATTCTTGGAGCAGCCTTCTCCATTCTTTTGAATGAGGACGCCAGCGTTGCCATCACTCTTGCGGTTCCCATCTCTCTGGCGGCAACTTTGATTTTCCAGGCAGAAACCATCGTATGGACGGCCCTGGTTCCCATGTATGATAAATTTTTGGAAGAACATGATTTCAAAAAATATTCCATGCTTCATTACCTTACCTGTTTTATCCATCCGCTGCCATACGCTCTGGTAACGTTCTTAGCGATTGCCTTTGGGACCGGAAGCATCCAGACCTTTATCAACGGACTGCCGGAGTGGGTTATGCATGGTTTCTCCATTGCGTCAGGACTTCTTCCAGCACTGGGCTTTGGAATGCTGCTGAAAATGCTGTGGGATAAATCCGTGGTCTGCTTTTTCTTCATCGGTTTCTTTGCAGTAAAATACATGACTTCATTTATGAATACACTGCTTCCTGCCATTCAGTCCGTAAAAGGAGGAGAGGGTGCCATAGGTTTTTCCGCCACTTCCATGACTATGCCGATGGCCATTCTTTCCGCTTGTATTGCTGTATTCTATTTCTTTGAGGATTCTGCACGGAACAAGCAGGCACAGTCCAGGCAAGTGGTGCAGAATGAACCGGCAAAGAGTGAAAAGGAGGATTTCTTCTCATGAGTGAAACAAGAAAAAATAGTATATTAGTATTGAACAAAGAAGAAAAAAAGACGATGAAATCCCTGTTCTGGCGTCATATGTGGATCATGCAGGGCATCAACTGGGTCCGGATGCAGGGAATTGCCGTGGCATGGATCATGCAGCCGTTTCTGAGAAAGCTGTATAAAAATGACGATCAGTATTGGGCTGCTATGAAACGGCACGCTGTGTTTTTTAATACGACTCCTCAGATGGCACCCTTTATCTTAGGACTGACTCTTTCCATGGAAGAAGAAAACGCTAAAAATCCGGAGAAGTTTGATATCGAATCCATCAATGGCATTAAGGTCGGTTTAATGGGCCCCTTTGCCGGCATTGGAGATTCCTTCTTTGTAGGAACCTTCCGTATCATTGCAACAGGGCTTGCCTTAGGGTTAAGTCAGCAGGGAAGTATTCTGGGACCTATCATTTTTCTGGTTGCGTACAACATTCCGTCGGTTATATTCCGCTGGTTTGGAGGTATCCTGGGATATAAGCTGGGCGGGAACTATATTGCAAAGGCAACCCAGTCAGGGTTAATCGCTTCCATTACCAAGTCTGCCGCAATCATGGGACTGATGATGATCGGTGTTATGTCCGCCCAGTCTGTAAACTTCAGCTTTGCAATCAGTCCAACCATTGGCGGACAGGTGTTAAATGTTCAAAGTTATCTGGATCAGATTTTATTAGGACTGATTCCGGTACTCAGTGTTCTTGGATGTTATAAGCTCTTAAAGAAAGGGGCCAATCCTCTCTATATCATCTGCGGAATCCTGGTGGTGTCCTTTGTTCTGGCATTTTTTGGTATTGCATAAATTACGGTTACTTATGAATAGGCAATGGAAGAATTGGATTCCATTGCCTGTGTTTTATCTTTATCTGAAGGAGGATAATTATGCAGAAAGAAAAATTGAAAATTGGACTCATCCAGACCAAACAGAATAGAAACTATGATTTTCATGATACAGAACCTATGGAAACCATAGAAGAGGCATTGGAAAACCAGAAAGCTATGATCGAACAGACCACCCGGCTCATGGAAGAGGCAGGCAGACAGGGCTGTAAACTGATCGTGACCCCGGAAGCAGTTAATTTTCCGGGATTAAAACGTTTTCACGGGGGAAATCTTCCGGATATGGTTCCGGATGAAAGGGACCCGCTCTGGGACCGGTGGGGAAAAATTGCGGAGCAATACGGAGCCTATGTTGTGGCTGGTGCTTACAATAAGCGAAACGGGGAAAGCGGCAGTTGCCCCTGCTTTAACAGTGCGTTCATCTATGCTCCGGATGGCCATAGGATTCATGTCTATGATAAGGTTCATGCAGGAAGAGACGAAGGCATAGAGCCGGGAGATCATTTTTTTGTATGGGACACTCCTTTTGGCACCATCGGTGTTTGCATATGCTGGGATATGCAGTTTCCGGAAACTGCAAGGACTCTGGCTTTGATGGGGGCAGAGCTGATTGTGGTCCCCACCTGGGGGTGGGAGCATCTTTACGCTCAGGCCAGGGCTTATGAAAACGGGATATTTGTGGCTGCCGCCATGGGGATTCCCTATGAGAAGCCAATCAGCGGAGTGCGCAGTCCCAGCCAGGTCATCGGGCCAAACGGTGCGGTGCTGGCGGAAGCTTCCCGTGATCAGGCAGAGGTTCTGGTCTGTGAAATCAGTCTGGAGGAATGCAAAAGCTTCCGGGAGATACGGCTGGGAGACCGAAGACCGAAGCTTTATCTGTGACCGGATGGAAGAAACGTTGTTGAAAAGGAGAAAGAAACGACTAATAAAACAACAAATGTTGGCAGGAGTGTTGCTTAAACAACACTCCTGCCATTCTTTAATGATTTTATTTTTTGCCGTAATTCATTATAATATTCCTATACAGGATTTAAATGTTTATTTATTAACAAAATACATTTTCATGTAAAAAGGAGAAAAATAATGTCTGAAAACCGTCTTTGTAAAGCTTTGGGAATTGAAAAACCGATCATTCAAGGGCCGATGGCCTGGGTTTCCACGGCACCGTTAGTAGCTGCTGTTTCTGAGAGCGGAGGTCTTGGCGTATTAGGGGTAGGCTTTGCTCCATTGGAATTTGTTAAGGAACAGATTGCCGCCACAAGAAGCCTGACGAAAAAACCGTTTGCCATCAATGTGATCATGGTTCCGGATTTACTGGATCATATCACCAAGATTGTCTCTCAGGAAAAACCGCCTGTCATATATGCGGATACGCTGATAGGGCTTGATTTAGAATTGTCAAAAAAATATTTTTCCATATGGCATGAATTAGGAATTAAAGTTGTTGTAAAAGCAGGAACTATACAGGATGCGATAACGGCAGAAAAGGCAGATGCGGATGCGATCGTTGTAAAAGGCTGGGAAGGCGGCGGACATACGACCTATGAAGCCACCACAGTCCTTGTACCTCAGGCGGTGGATTGCTTAACAAAGCCTGTGGCAGCCTCCGGAGGCATTGCCGACGGCAGAGGAATGGCAGCCGCCATCGCGCTGGGAGCAGATGGGATCGAGATGGGAACCATTTTCATGTGTGCAGAGGAAGCTGTGGTGCATCCCAATGTAAAAGAAGCCATGATTAAAGCGGGTGATATGGAAACCGTTATAACCGGAACTTGTACGGATGAACCATGCCGGCAGTTAAAAAACAAGCTCTCCGATGAAATGACAGAAATTGAAAATAATTACAGCAAAAAAGAGGCGGCGGTGAAGCTGAAAGAAGTAGCGGAAAGCTCTCTGAAAAAAGCGATGCTGGAAGGGGACGTTACAGAAAAAGGTGCTGTTATGGCCGGACAGATTGTACCTTTGATTAAGGAAGTAAAACGGGTGCAGGATATCATAGATGATGTTTTAAAAGAATACCAATCAACAGTAGAAAAAATAGCAGCGTTTAAACTTTAAGGTTTTAAAAAGAAAAATGGATCGTGGAGGAGTGACGGAGTTATCTCTTAGTCCCTCCTCCCCTTTTTTGTAAGACATCTGCTTACTGTTTCGGGAGTCGGATGGTGAATTCACTTCCCTGCCCCGGTTCGCTTTGGACCTCTATGGTTCCGCCGCATAAGCTGACAATTCGGAATACCAGGGATAATCCCAGTCCATTGCCCTCCCGGACCCTGGATTTATCAGCCTGGTAAAATTTTTCAAAAATATGCTTTTTTTCATTTGGCGATATCCCTATCCCGGTATCCATAACGGAAACAGAGACGTTTTTTTCATCATGATCAATGGTTATTCGGATCAGCCCTCCTTCCGGAGTGAATTTAATGGCGTTGGATAACAGATTGGTCCAGATCTGCATCAATAGATCCTCATTGCCGTAAAGGTAGGTTTTCGGTAAATGCAGTTCCAGTTCCAGCTTTTTTTCCGTCCAGGAATTTTCAAGCAGCAATATGGCTTGCCGCAGTTGTTCATCCAGACGGTAGGAGACCTGCCCCGTAATTTTTTCCTGATTTTCCAGCTTGGACAGTTTAAGGATATTGGTGGAAAGGCTGCTTAGCTGTCTGGTGCTTTCAAGGATCATCTGGGTATACTGCATCCGTTCTTCTTCATCTAAATCCCCGTCCTGCAGCAAAGCTGCAAAGCCCTCAATGGCTGCGATCGGCGTTTTGAATTCATGGGATATATTGGCGATAAAGTCATTGCGCATCATTTCTATACCGGAAAGTTCCGTGGCCATTTGATTAAAGTTTGTGAACGTTTCTGTGATTTCTTTTATCTGGCTGGCACTATCCAGCCTGACACTGAAATTTCCTTCAGCGATTTCTCTGGAAGCCTTGTTTAAATTGGTTATGGGAGCCAGGATGCGTTTGCCTACAAGAGATGATATTATGGTGCCGATCAATATGCTGATCGCAAGGATGGTGCTGATGGCAAAAGGGAGGCTGAATGACAGCTGGGACAGCAGGCCGGCATTGATAACGAAGTAAATGATAACGTACATGATCACGGAAGTCATGACCAGTATCCCTAAAACGATCATAACAAAGTATTGCCAAAGGCTTGCCTGCCTTTTTATTCTACGTTTTTTCAACTTTTTTCCTTTCTGACGTGCCGTTGCACAGGAACGATTCAATCATTTCTTTGTGTTTCCGGTTTTATCATTTTATATCCCAGACAGTGTACTGTGATAATTTTGATATCAGGGTTGTCCTTGAGCCGTTCCCGAATACGGTTGATATGGACATCGACGGTCCTTTCTTCCGAATCCGTATCCATCCCCCATATTTCTTCCATTAATTTCTGCCTGGTAAAGGTTGTCCCCGGATAGGACATCAGTTTATACAGGATGTAAAATTCTTTTTGGGGCAATTGGACCTCTTTACCGTCATAGCATACAACCAGGCTGTCATAAATGAGGGTGGTGCTGCCCCAAAGGATTTTGTGCTCAGAAACGATTTTCGATCGCCTGATCAGAGCATGTATGCGCAGAATCATCTCATTTACATCCACAGGCTTTACCATATAATCGTCGGTACCCACAAGAAAGCCCTGCTTTTTGTCTTCAAAGCGATCCTTTGCCGTTATCATCAAAACCGGAAGGACAGGATCATATTCACGGAGAAGCTTTGTCAGTGCATAACCATCCATGTTGGGCATCATAATATCAGTAATTACCAGGTCAATATGTGCCTGTTCCATGATTTTAAGAGCGATTTCACCGTCCCCGGCAGGGAGAGGATTAAAATGATGCTTTTTTAGAACGCTGCAAAACAAGTGCTGTAACTTCGGGTCGTCTTCTGCTACAAGAATATTAAGCATAAGTCCTCCTTGTTCTAGTTTAATAAATATATTATATATTCCTAATGTTAACAATTTATAAACGATATATTTAATATATTAGATATAGGCAGTTGTTTTGCAAAATGCTTGGAAGACCCGATAACATACGGTCATCCCGCATAAAAAAAGTTAATAAAAAGTTAAAATCAGGTTGGTATAATCTAGGAATAAAAAGAATGGATGCATCAGCTGTGAAAGGAGATTAAGAAATGAAGAAACAAAGGGTTTTATTGACCGGGGCATCAGGCGGTATGGGTTCTCTGGGATTGAAGGAGTTATTAAAGGATACGGATAAACAGGATATTATCGCATTGGTTATGGATACGGAAGCAGACAGACAAAAGATGAAAGAATTTGAAAACAGGAAGGGACTGACCATTTATTGGGGGGATTTGACCAACTATAAGGATGTCTACGAGTGTGTTAAAAATTCGGATATCATACTCCACGTAGCGGCTCTGGTGTCACCTGCAGCAGATTATAAGCCAAAGCTGGCCATGAAAGTTAATTACGGTTCCATGAAAAATATAATAGACTCCATAAGAGAGCAGGGAAGGATGGAAGAAGTAAAAGTGGTATCCATCGGTACGATAGCCGAAACCGGGGACCGGATGCCGCCGATCCACTGGGGAAGAGTCGGAGATCCTATAAAGCCCAGTATTTATGATTATTATGCCGTGTCTAAAATTGCTGCCGAACGTCTTTTGGTGGAATCAGGCTTAAAATACTGGGTCAGTTTAAGACAGACCGGAATTATGGGTCCGGTTATGGGTAATGTAAAGGATGCCATTATGTTTCATAACTGTCTGGATAATGTGCTGGAATACGTATCTGACCGTGATTCGGGAATACTTCTTGGAAATCTTGCACGTTTTCATTATACGGGTGAGCTTTCCCAGAATTTCTGGGGGCATATTTATAATATTGGCGGAGGAGAAAGCTGCAGGGTAGATACCTTTACCATGTACAAAAAACTGTATGGTGCCATCGGATTTAAGGATTTAAATCATGTCATCAATCCGAAATGGTATGCAACAAGAAATTTCCACGGGCAGTATTATCTGGATTCGGATCAATTAGAAAAACATCTCCATTTCAGACATGATTCCATGCAGTATTTTTATGATAGTTATCATAAGAACCTGGGAATGACCGGCACAATGGCACGAATCCTGTGCAAGCTGCCCGGAGGACAAAACTTTATGGGGAATATGATGAAGAAGATGTTTTTAAAGATAGCCAGAACGGAGCATGGAACGGTCCGCTATCTTGAGGAAAATATGGAGGCCCATATTGATGCCTATTGGGGCAGCAAAAAAGCATGGGAGAAGATCCCGGAAAACATCAACGATTTTGAACACTTTAAAAATTGGGATAAGGTCGTGCATATTTACCATGGTTATGATGAATCAAAACCGGAAGAAGCACTTGATTTGGAGGATGTAAAGGGTGCCGCTGAATTTCGGGGAGGGGAATGTAAATCTCTTACCATGAAGAAAGGCGACTGGAAAAGTAAACTTCAATTCAAGTGTGCCTTTGGCCATGAATTTGACGCCAGTCCCCGGCTTATTTTAGAAGGAGGGCACTGGTGTCTCGAATGTGAACGAAAAAGCTGGAATTATGCAGCCAGAGCAAAGGTAGATCCTTTCTTTGCACAGGTTTGGGATCCCTTACATGATAAAAACGAAATAGAAAGAGAGTACAAAAAGGAGGTTACGGAACTGGATGTATCGTTGCGGTAAGATTAAAATTGACAAATCCCTTTTTCCTCTGTGCCATCAATACGCCCTTTTAGATACTTGATTTTATATTCCACAATGTTTTGATAAGTTTTTAATTCCTTGAGCTGGTGCTCAATAACAATTTTTTGAGATTGAAAAAGTGAAAGCCTTTTTTCCAGTGTGGTATCTCCCTGCATACACCAATCCATGTAAGTTTTAATTTGCTTTAAAGGCATTCCTGTATTTTTCAGACATTGTAACACAGCGATCCATTCGTAGTCGCTTTCACGAAATAAGCGGCTTCCATTGGCTGAATGTTCAATAAATGGAAGCAGCCCTTCTCTATCATAATAACGCAAAGTGTGTATTGAGATTCCTGTTTTTTTTGAAGCTTGTGCGATCGTATCGAACATGTTTATCCTCCTGTTTTCCATGACCAATGAAGAAGTACATTTTATACTTTATAGACCAAGCATACACAATGTCAAGATTTTTTTGGAAATTAAAAAAAAACGAAAATACTTCTTGCGTTTGAGTATACTCAAGGGTTTACAGTATGGGTATCAAACGATTGGAGGTAAGAACCTATGGTAAACTTTGAGTATTATGCCCCTACACGGGTTGTTTTTGGAAAGGAAACAGAAATGCAGGCAGGAGAATTGATTCGTTCCTTTGGAGGTAAAAAAGCACTTGTGCTTTTTGGAGGAAACAGCGCACAGCGTTCCGATCTTTTGGATCGTATTTATGGTTCCTTGTCAGAGGCCGGTATTTCCTATCTCTCTTTCGGTGGAGTTGCACCAAACCCTGTGTTATCCAAAGTGTATGAGGGGATCAGGCTTTGCAGAAATGAACCGGTTGATTTTATTCTCGCCGTTGGAGGTGGAAGCGTCATTGATACCGGGAAAGCAATTGCATATGGTGCGGCAAATGAAGGGGATGTCTGGGATTTCTATAATGGAAGAAGAAAGCCTTCTGCCTCCTTGCCTGTCGGGGCAGTTTTGACAATCGCGGCATCGGGAAGTGAGATGAGCTACTGTTCTATTATTACCAACGAGGCTGGAAACTTAAAAAGAGCCTGCAACTCTGATTTGGGAAGGTGCAAGTTTGTCATTATGAATCCAGAGCTTACTTATACCTTGCCTAAGTGGCAGACGGCTTGTGGCTGCACCGATATTTTGATGCATTCTTTGGAACGTTATTTTTCGTCTGAGCCGTCAATGGAGGTTACAGATGGGATTAGTGAAAGTCTTATGCGGACTGTCATTCATAATTCCAGGATTTTAATGAAAGAACCGGATCATTATAAAGCACGTGCGGAAATTATGTGGGCTTCCAGTTTGTCACATAATGATTTGACCGGCTGCGGTTCCTCAAGTGATTGGGCGGCTCATCAATTGGAACATGAATTAAGCGGAATGTTTAATATTTCACATGGTGCTGGTTTAGCAGCAGTATGGGGAAGCTGGGCAAGATATGTATTTAAAGAGAATTCTTACAGATTCCTGCAATTTGCTTCCCATGTTTTAAATATCCCTTGTGATTATTCCCAACCAGAAAAGGCGGCACTTGAGGGAATCGTAGCTTTGGAAGAATTTTTTATTTCTCTGGGAATGCCTGTTAAAATAAGTGATTTAAATATAGAATTAACGGAAATGCAGATTGAAGAACTGGCACAAAAATGCAGTTTTGATAATCAGAGAACCATAGGAAACTTTAAGGTACTAAATAAAGAAGACATGAAAGCGATTTACCGAATGGCTTCCCGCTAAAAAAGTTTTTTAAGAGAACAGCCGTATGATTGGGTGCCCGGCAATAAGGTTTCCGTAATAGTGATTGTATTATTTTGAGATATTAAAAGAGCAGAAAATCACAAAAAACAGAGGAACTATAAGTATTAAATTGACATTTTATAAATAAAGATTGATAAGCTCTCCATACTATGTTATGATAAAACAGTATTAATTTAGAAGGAGAAAATGGAATGAATAACTTTCATTTAACAGATCAGCTTATAAAGAAGCTCATCTCTGTGCAATCATTACCGATGAAACATTGTACAGAGTATAGCGCATGATTTTTACAGGATTTCATCGGGAAATGAAGTAATATATTATAGTAGGAATTAGAATCTGTTTCTGCTGTAATTATATTGCTTATTTCCTGTATATAAATTTGTGAAAAGGCTATGGACAATGTTTTGTCCGTAGCCTTTTGTTATTGATGTAATATATATAACAGAAGGTTAATGCATTTATCTGCGTTTATACCTTCTGTTTTTTTATTTGAATTCATTATATTTTTATAGAAAGAGGTTCTTTATGAGTTTATTGGAAGTTACTGATTTATCACATTCTTATGGTGAGAATGTTCTATATAAAAATGCACAGTTGCAGCTTAATCAAGGAGAGCATATTGGAATCGTAGGACAAAATGGTACTGGTAAGAGTACACTGATTAAAATTTGTACCGAACAAATTATCCCTGATAATGGTCGTATAGACTGGCAAGCTAAAATTTCTATTGGGTATTTGGATCAATATGCGGAAATTGACAGTGAGATAACCATAAGAAACTATTTAAAATCTGCTTTTTCAAACTTGTATGAAATTGAAAAAAGTCTAAACGAATGCTACGACAGATTAGCGGCAGGGGATGGAGGCGTTCTTAATTTTATAACGGAGTATCAAGAAACTTTAGAGAAAAATAATTTCTATTTCATTGATACGAGAATTGCCAAAGTTGCGTTTGGTCTTGGATTATCTGCAATTGGTCTTGACAGGCCAATTGCTAAGATAAGTGGTGGACAAAGAGCAAAAGTTATATTAGCTAAGCTTTTACTTGAAAGACCAGACGTGTTACTTCTTGATGAGCCTACAAATTTTTTAGATAAGGAGCACATTCAATGGTTGGAAGAATTTTTATCAAAGTTTGAAAATGCATTTATGGTGGTTTCACACGATTATAATTTTTTGAACAAAGTAACGAACAGAATAGTAGATATTGATAATAAAAAAATAACTAAGTACTCTGGAACCTATACAGAGTTTTTGAAAAAGAAAACTCAACTGCGGGAGGATTATGTCCGACAGTATTCCACACAACAAAGAGAAATTAAAAAAACAGAGGAATTTATTCGTAAGAATATTGCAGGACGAAAATCAAAAATGGCCAGAGGGCGTCAGAAGCAGCTTGAACGAATGGATAAAATGGAAGCCATTGAAGAAAAAGAGATAAAACCATACGTTCAATTTAAAGAGGTTCCCTTAACAAATACGGAGCATTTATTAGTAAATCACTTGTCTGTTGGATATCAGTATCCAATCCTTACAGATCTCGATTTTTCGATTAAAGGAGGTCAGAAAGTGGTTATTACAGGTTTTAACGGCATAGGGAAATCAACATTACTAAAAACATTACTAAAACAATTACCAGTATTAAAAGGGGAGTTTTCATTTTCAAATCAAGTAGTAATCGGTTACTTTGAACAAGATTTGGTTTGGAAAGATGGAACCAGGACGCCTCTTCAGATCATATCGGATGCGTATCCTGAAATGTCAAATAAAGAAATAAGGAAAAGTCTTGCCTGTTGTGGTATTAAAAGTAAACATGCAATGCAAGCTATCGGTTCATTAAGCGGGGGAGAGCAAGCAAAGGTGAAGCTTTGTATTTTATCAATGAAATCCTGCAATTTTATAATTATGGATGAACCAACAAATCACCTTGATATTCAGGCGAAACTGGCATTAAAAGAGGCGCTGATTAACTTTTCAGGTACTGTATTATTAGTCTCACATGAAGAAGATTTTTATAAAGACTGGGTTCAGCGTGTGATTGATATTGGAATCCGAAAATAAATACACGAAAAAGTAAGATATCCCCTTCTTCATATTGCCTTGTATTACGTTTTAGGCTATACTGAGTTTGTTTTATAAACATTATACCAGAAAAGGAAACGTGAATTGTATGGCAATAGAGTTAAAAAGTAAAACAGCCATTCCCCGCTATCAGCAGATTGCGGTGGAGGTGGCTGCCAGGATCGCCAATGGGGAGTATCCGGAAGGGCAGAAGATTTATGCCCGTTCCTCCCTTGCCGGTCAATATAGCGTATCTCCGGAAACTGCCCGTCGGGCAATCTGCATCCTGAGTGACCTGGGAATCGTTAGTTCTGAAAAAGGCAACGGGATTATTATCAAGTCCCAGAAAAAGGCGGCGGAATATATTCAGCAGAATGGCAATCGGCAGACCATTGATACCATTAAGGAGAATCTGCTAAAAAGCGTTAGCCGTCAGAAGCAGGAGATGGAGTACTTAAATGATTGTTTAAAGGATCTGATTGAGGCTTCCGTACATTTCCGGTCCTTAAATCCGTTTATGCCCTTTGAGATAAGGATTACCAAGGATTGTGTCTATCTGAATAAGACAGTGACGGAAATACAATTCTGGCAGCGTACAGGGGCTACGGTGATCGGAGTCAGCAGAAACAACACCCTGATAAAATCCCCTGGACCCTACGTGGCTCTTTCGGAAAACGATACCATATTTTTTGTGACCCAGGATGATACGTTAGACAGGGTAAAAGAATTCTTATATCCATCAAAATAAACCGGAATGGTTACGCCTGAAGTGGCAGCACTTCAGGTTTTTTTTTGCTCTAATTTGACAAAGTAACAACTTTCCGCTATAATTAAGTTGTTACTTTGTTGAGAAGGAGGGATAAGAATGATACGATTTGAACGCATTTCAAAACGTTATAAGACAAAACAAGTTCTAAATGAAGTTACATTTACGATAAAAAGCGGCAGCCTTGTGGCTGTTATCGGTGAGAGTGGATGCGGAAAGACAACTCTCTTAAAAATGATCAATCGTTTGATCAAGCCTACATCGGGGACGATCTACATTGATGACAAGAGCATTAACAGCATGGATGAGGTGGCCCTGCGCAGGAGCATCGGCTATGTAATCCAGCAGACAGGTTTATTTCCCCATATGACGGTGAAGGAAAATATTGAACTGATTCCAAAGCTTGAAAAAAGATCTGATGAGAATATTTTAAAAAATACAGAAAAGCTGATGCAGATGGTGGGTCTGGACTGCAAGGAATTTTTGCACCGCTACCCTACGGAACTCAGCGGAGGGCAGCAGCAGAGAGTAGGGGTTGCCAGGGCATTTGCTACGGACCCGGATATTATTCTGATGGATGAACCCTTTTCCGCTTTGGATCCTATGACCAGATCGGACCTTCAGGATGAGCTGGTACAGCTTCAGTCCAAACTGAAAAAAACCATTGTTTTCGTTACTCATGATATGGATGAAGCCATTAAAATTGCAGATATGATCTGTATTATGAAAGATGGTAACATTCTTCAATATGATACCCCGGAAAATATTTTAAACAATCCCAAAGATGAGTTTGTATCAAACTTCGTAGGGAAAAACAGGATTTGGTCTTCCCCGGAATTTATAAAGGTGTCCGACATTATGATCGAGAATCCGGTCACTGCATTCAAAGACCTTCCCGTTTTAAAATGCATTGACAAGATGCGTCAGAACAAGGTTGACAGCCTGTTGATTGTAGAGCGGGAAAGCCGGCGTTTGTCTGGAATTGTAAAAGCCGGGAAATTACGAGGCGTGGAAGACCGGGCAAGACCGGCGGAAGAATATATGTATAAAGATTTCCCGTTTCTGTTACCGGATCAATGTATTTTGGATGCGCTGAAAATCGTGACGGAAAACAACGTTTCCACAGTACCAGTGGTGGATGAGGAAAAGCGTCTGGCTGGCCTGATCACACGAAGCAGTCTGGTAACGACTTTAAGTCAGCAGTATTTTGATTATGAAGGGGGAGAGGCACAATGAGTTTTTGGAATTATATAGGAAGCAATTATCCGCAGATCCTTTCTTTAGTGATCGAACATTTAAAGCTGACTGCCGTTTCGGTAGGACTGGCGATTCTGATTGGAGTACCTCTTGGTATCTTCATTTCCTATACATCAAAAGCCGGAAAACCGGTATTATCCCTTGCCAATGTAATCCAGGCAATTCCCAGCATGGCCCTTTTGGGGTTCATGATCCCTCTGTTTGGGATCGGTACGGTACCAGCCGTCGTTGCGGTAGTCCTTTATTCTCTGCTGCCCATCATTAAGAATACTTATACGGGAATTGAGAATATCAATCCGCAGACGCTGGAGGCGGCCAAGGGAATCGGTCTGACACCCCTTCAGGTGCTGACAAAGGTACAGATCCCTCTGGCCCTTCCTGTTATCATGGCAGGAGTGCGTATTGCCTCAGTAACCGCGGTGGGGCTTATGACAATGGCAGCCTTTATCGGTGCCGGAGGTCTGGGATATCTTGTTTTTTCCGGTATTAAAACGGTAAATAATAACCAGATTTTGGCCGGAGCCATACCCGCCTGCCTGCTGGCCCTGACGGTGGATTTCCTCATCGGCCTGGTTGAGAAGCTGGTGACCCCGGTAAGTCTTCAAAAGGGAGACGCAGTCTTAAAGAAAAAAAGGCGTACGGCACAGAAGGCAGGACTCAGCGTGGCTGCCCTGTTTTTGGCTGGAATTTTTATATTTACCTCGGTAGGAGGCAAGATGGATGGCTCCAGATCCATTTCCATAGGTTCCAAAGATTTTACGGAACAGGAAATCCTGGGTAATATGATGGCGGACCTCATCGAGGACCGGACGGATATTTCCGTAAACAGACGAATTAATCTGGGAGGGACCCAGGTCTGCTTCGGCGCGCTTCAAGGCGGAGACATTGACATGTATATTGAATATTCCGGAACCGCTTATACGGATATGTTAAAACACCCGCCTGTCAGTGATATGGAAAAGGTGTATGAGATCGTAAAAGCTGAATTGAAAGAGCAGTACGGCCTGAATGTATTAAAGCAGATGAATTTTAACAATACGTATACGCTGGCAGTCACTCAGGAGACCGCCAGGAAGTATGGGCTTGAGACCATCAGTGATCTGGCTTCAAAAGCCGGCAGTATGACCTCCGGTACCACATTTGAGTTCAGTAACCGTGAAGACGGGCTTGCCGGTCTTCAGAAGGCTTATGGGTTCCAGGTAGGGAATCAGCTTACCTTA
Organism: uncultured bacterium; assembly: GCA_905215155.1. Taxonomy (GTDB): domain Bacteria; phylum Bacillota; class Clostridia; order Lachnospirales; family Lachnospiraceae; genus Lacrimispora; species Lacrimispora sinapis. The sequence goes on from CAJMPJ010000008.1 coordinate 17,516, forward strand.
GACAGTGCACCCCGCTATCTGGCGCTGGAAAAAGGCGAGGTTGATATGATTGATGCCTTTTCCACGGATGGGCTTTTAAAGAAATTCGATCTAAAAACGCTCGTTGATGATAAGAACTTTTTCCCGCCCTACTATGCCATACCGGTCATTCGGGAGGATGCACTGGAAAAGTTTCCTGAAATCCCGGCACTTATGGAGGAATTGGGACAGCTGCTGACAAATGAGGTCATGATGGAGTTGAATTACAAGGTGGATGAGCTGCAGCAGACGCCTGCTGAAGTTGCCCACGACTTTTTAGTAGAGAGCGGAATGATTTCATGATATTCGGTGTTGGGCTGTTTGCAGTCATTTCTCTGATTTTTTCTGTTCCTGCACTTCAAAAGCTGGCTGCCGGAGAGATGGAATTATCCTGGAAAGAGGAAAAAATAGGCACTCTCTTTGGCCATTATATGGGGGCGGCGGCCGCCCTGATGTTTGTTTTGTGGCTTTTAAGGCCCCTGGGAGTTATTTGGCTGTATGCGGCGGCGGGAGGGCTGTATTTGGTTCTCACCCTTTGTTTTTTCTATAAAGCGGTACGAATATTAAATAAAAAAGAGATTGGATCATAGGTATTGGACATAAAGAGGTCGATCATTACACAATTTTTGTGTTTATTGGAGATTTTAAAGTTCATCTCCTTAGAATAGATAAATTTATTGTAAAAAACAAACGATATATGATTATAACTGTAAATTAAATTATAGTTAAAGTATATGATTGACAATATAAAAATCTTTGTATATACTATTAGCAGTAGGCAAAGGGGCCAGGGAAGAAATTCTGGTACCTTTGCTTTTTTATTAGCTGGGAATGAAAAGATGCTCTTCCCTGCACAAAGAGGTGTACTCCATAAATGAGGTGGAGTATGCCTTATTTTTATTTAGAGGAGGAAATTGAGATGAATGTAAGCGATATTCTGACACAGGCAAATTCCAATATGTTCAGCATATGGTTTTTGATCGGCGCGGCCTTTGTATTCTTTATGCAGGCTGGGTTCGCCATGGTTGAAACCGGATTCACCAGGGCAAAAAATGCGGGCAACATTATTATGAAAAACCTTATGGATTTCTGCATTGGAACCGTAGTATTTTTGTTTTTGGGATTTGGCCTTATGATGGCAGAGGATATGGTTATGGGATTGGTGGGAATCCCGAATCTTGACTTGTTCACTGATTTTGCAGGCTTTAACTGGTCCAGCTTTGTTTTTAACCTGGTATTTTGTGCAACGGCAGCAACCATTGTTTCCGGTTCCATGGCAGAACGGACCAAGTTCAGCGCTTATTTGATTTACAGTGCTGTGATCAGTGCCGTGATCTATCCCATCGAAGCAGGATGGATCTGGAATGGAAGCGGGTGGCTCCTTAACCTTGGATATGTTGATTTTGCCGGCTCCAGTGCCATTCATATGGTAGGCGGTCTTTCAGCCTTTATTGGAGCAGCGATCCTTGGGCCGCGTATAGGAAAATACACCAAAGATAAAAATGGAAAGACGCTGGTCAATGCCATACCAGGACATTCCATTACCTTAGGAGCTCTGGGAGTCTTTATTTTATGGTTTGGCTGGTACGGGTTTAATGGGGCAGCCTGTACCTCCGTGGAACAGCTGGCTCAGGTATTTGGTACAACGACCATTTCTGCCGGATTTGCTACGGTGACTACGATGCTGTTTACCTGGTTTAAAAATGGAAAGCCGGATGTTTCCATGACGCTCAATGGTTCTCTGGCGGGACTGGTGGCGATTACAGCCCCTTGTGCCAATGTGGATGCTGCCGGTTCTGTAGTTATTGGGATTGTAGCCGGATTTCTCGTAGTTCTGGCTGTAGAATTCATAGATATGAAGCTTCATGTGGATGACCCAGTAGGAGCGGTGGCGGTCCATGGCGTAAACGGCATATGGGGCACATTAGCGGTAGGCTTGTTTGGGATTTATGACACCGGAGCGGTTACAAAAGGATTGTTCTATGGAGGAGGGCTGCGTCAGTTTGGGATACAGCTGCTTGGAGTTTTCTGCATTCTTCTATGGACCGCAGTGACAATTACCATTGCATTTATGATCATTAAGAAAACCGTGGGCCTGCGGGTATCCCCGGAAGAAGAAATGGAAGGGCTTGATATCAAAGAACATGGACTTTCCAGTTCCTATGCAGATTTTATGCCGGCAGGCAATCTTTATTACGGTGCCGGAACCGGCATGATTTCTTCCGAAATCCCACCGGCGGCTGAAACATCAGTGCCTCTGGCGCCATCGAAGGCTCCGGCTTCTGAAAATGAGGAAGCAGACACGGCTCCTGGGAAAAAGATATTTAAGGTTACCATCATCACCCGCCAGGATAAACTGGAGGAATTGAAAACTGCGATGAATGAAATTGAAGTGAGCGGAATGACAGTCACTCAGGTAATGGGGTACGGGTTACAAAAAGGTCAAATACAGATTTACCGTGGGGTTCCTGTAGAAACCAATTTGCTTCCAAAAGTTCAGGTAGACATTGTTGTGTCTAAGGTGCCGGTGTCCCAGGTTTTAAATGCGGCAAAGAAAGCACTTTATACCGGTAATATCGGAGATGGAAAGATATTTGTATACCGTGTGACAGATGTAGTGAAAGTAAGAACCGGAGAAACTGGTTATGATGCTTTACAAGGGGATGACTGACCGCAGAAAGGCTGAATAGAGAGGATTAAAAAAGCAGCGGGGGAAGAAAACGCCTCCGCTGCTTCTAATGTGCAGAAATTGTTTTAAGCCTGCCAAACTCCTATAACATTCTCAGGACGATAAGATTATCGGTCTCCTTGATTTCGGTTTGGGGACCTAAAACAGCCATGACCTTACTGTCACGTATGATTGCCAGAATATTGATTCCTTCTGTCTGCCTCAGTGCCAGTTTTTGAAGTGTCTTTCCGATCCAGCCATGTTTGGGATGCATCTCTATGATTTCATATTCGTCTGAGCGGTGAATATATTCCATCGGGTCATTTGTGATAAACTGGTATGCAATCCGTTCGCCCATTTCCATTTCGGGTAGAACAACCCGGTCTACACCGATATTCTCCATGATTTTCTTTTGGCGTGTGCCATTTGCTTTTGCAAGAACAAACGGAATGTTCATTTCTTTTGCGATCATGCAGGTGATAATAGCTGCCTCAAAGTCGGAGCTGAAGGCCACAACCACAGCATCAAAATTCCCCAGACCCATCTTTGATAAGGAGGAGGGTTCCGTTACATCCGCTTCGATTGCGTAGGTACAATATTCCGCAGCTTCCTGGACCAGGGTGGGATTGATGTCACAGCAAAGTACCTGTAATCCATTTTCATGCAATGTAGCAGCAATACTGCGTCCGAACTTGCCAAGACCCAGAACTGCGATCTGTGCATTTTTATCAAATTTTATTTTATTCATATAGCAAGGCTCCTTTAACCGATTAAAATGTCTTCTTTGGGGTATCGAATCGTATTATTTGCTTTTTCCCCTCTTTTGGATAATGAAATCAATATGGAAATAGGACCGATGCGCCCGATAAACATACACAAAATCAGCAAAAGCTTTCCCTGTGAACTGAGAAATGGAGTGATTCCGGTTGTAAGCCCAACGGTTCCAAGAGCCGAGGCTACTTCGTAGAACAGGTCTACTGTCCCATGGGAATAGGCGTTGTTATACTCTGTCAATGTTAAAATGGCAGTACCGGTACAAAGCAATACCGTCATAATGATAATAATCGTAAGAGATTTTTGCAGCAACTGCAAAGGGATATTTTTGTGAAATACGTCTATGGTATATCTGCCTTTTATGACGGACCACACGCTGCATATAACAACAGCCAAAGTGACCGTTTTGATCCCACCTGCAGTACCGCCGGGGGAACCACCAATAATCATAAACAAACTGGAAATAAATTTTGATGTTTCGCCAAGAGCGCCCTGATCTATGGTTGCAAATCCGGCAGTTCTAAGAGTCACAGATTGAAAGAAGGCTTTAAACATCCTTTCTCCAAATCCATCATTCCCCCAAAGCCGGGTGTTATTGTATTCGGCAGTTAAAAAATACAGGAAACCGGTGAATAAGAGAAGACCTGTGGTGATCAAAACCAGTTTTGTATGGAGGGAAAATTTCCATCTCTTTTTTATTTTTAATGAAAAATAATTTTTTATATTGTATATCAAGTCAACCCAAACTGAAAAACCAATTCCGCCGATTATGATGAGCAGCATAATGGGAATACAAATGAGAAAATTGGTCCCATAAGGAATCAGGCTCTTGTCTCCAATCACGTCAAACCCAGCATTGCAAAAGGCGGAGACTGAGTGAAAAATGCCATAGAACAAAGAAGTAAAGACATCATGTCCCTCCATCAGGAATCCAATAAAAAGAAAAACCGCACCAATTCCTTCAAAAATCAGGGTTCCTCTTATTACGAACATCACCATGCGCACCATACCATGAAAATCAGTATGGTTAAAAGCAGTCTGCAGGGTCAGCCGTTCTTTTAACGTGATTCGCTTTCCAAGGTGAATGCCCAGGTAAGTGATGATGGCAACGATCCCCAGACCGCCAATCTGTATAAGAAGTAAAATGATTATTTTACCAAATAAACTCCATGAGGTAGCCGTTGTCACAGTAACAAGCCCTGTAACGCAAACGGCTGAGGTGGCGGTGAACAGGCAGTCAAGGAATGAAACCGTTCCAGCAGAAGCAGACTGGGAAACAGGAAGTTTTAATAAAACAGAACCTATTAAAATAATCATCAGAAAACTAATAGTAACGATTTGAGACGGTGTCAGTGCAGAGCGAAGTTTCTTTGTTAAGATCAGCCTGCCCGTATTTAATTTGTTTATATCCAAAAATTTCCTCCTACACAAAAGACATTACATATTCAACATCCCTTTGTTAAAAAGCCGTTGCTTATATAATGCCCGTCAGTAACAATTTATTTCCGATCAATGTGATTATAGCATGGGAAATGATGAAATACAATATCATTCCTCTTAAAATCATTCCCGTTTAACAGCGGAAATTTCCAATAAAAATTAGAATCCGAGACATAATAATAATATTGACACAGATAAAATTATATGTTATAAACTATCTAATTAGAAATTTGGTTGTTATCGGTTGGACAGGAAACTGTTACAAGTCGTTTGGGTACTCAGGGGGAAGTACCCAGGCTTCTTGTACTCAGTTTCTTTTTTTTATTTAAAATCAGATAACTGTGATCCAAAGGACTAATAATTTTATTACGTTAGGAGTGATTTCATGTCTATTCGTACCCTATCAGCAATTAAAAATGCAGAAGAGCGATCCATTTCCCTGGTGAAAGAAGCGCAAAAAGAAGCGGAGAGGCAAGTCGGTCAAAACAGAAAACAAAAAGAGGAACTGCAGCAAAAGAAAATGGAGGAGACCTTGTTGCGGGAGCAGGAAATCTTATTGAAGGCAAGGGAGAAAGCAAAAGCCAAATGTTTGGAATTGGAAAAAAGCAATCAGCCTATGATGGAAAAATATGAAAATCCTCCGGAGCCAAAGGTGGAGAAGGCTGTAAATTTGATTGTGAATCGGGTGTTTAAGTATGGCAGTTGAAAAAATGAAAAAGGTTTCCATCACCGCCATTCGTGATCAAAGCGACATGCTGTTAAAAGAGATCCAAAAATCAGGTACCATTCATTTCAAAGAGTTGGAATTGCAGGAGCTGCCCGAGGACTATGTCTTCTTATCTAAAACAGCACCGGTGGAGGATTTTGAGCTAATCGAGGAAAAGCAGGTGATTGATGCAACGTTAAAAGCCTTAAAGCCCTATGTGCCTAAAAAATCCATTACCGCCAAACGTCCCCGGCTGACCTATGAAGAATGCTGTAACTATTTGTGTAAGCCGGAATTAAAGGAAACGCACAGAAAGGTAAAGGAGATCCTGGATAAAAAGGATGCTCTGGCTCAGGAAATAAAAAAAGCAAAATCAGAGAATGAACAGCTGGAGCAATATGCCTTTATTGATTTCAGTACCGCAGATCTGAATGATTTAAAAAAGGTGAAAGCCTTTTTGATTGCAGTGAAGGCGGCAAAGGAAGAAACCTTTCTGGCTTGGAAGGAAGCCTTTCCTGAATTGTATCTAGAACCTTTGGGTAAGGTGAAGCAGGATACGGTCTATCTCGCAGTATCGGAACGGGGAAAATACCAGGAGGTACAGGATTCCTTGAATCACCAGTCCATTCCCATCTTGGATCTCTCATTTGAAAAACCGCCCAGGGAATTGATTGAATATAACGTAAACCGGTTAAAGAAGGCGGAATCCGAACTGGTCCGGTGCAATGATGCATTAAATGCTTTGGGACACAGATACGATGATATTTTGATCGAATTGGATGCGGTAAATACGGTTTTAAGCCGAAACCAGGTGATTGAAAATTTTTTAAACAGCAGACACGTAATATATATGGAAGGATGGGTACCGGAAAAGGATATCCCCGGATTATACAACATTTTGGACCGGATGCTTCCTCAAAGCTATTACCTGGAGGCAGAAGACGTGTCCCCCGAGGATGCAGAAACACCAGTCAAGCTGAAAAATAAGGGGATATTTACTTATTTTGAAAGCATCACGGAGATGTTCAGCCTTCCAGCTTATCAGGAATTAGATCCAACCAGTATACTCACTATTTTCTATCTCATATTTTTCGGTATGATGGTAGGAGATGTGGGGTATGGATTGATATTGACACTTGGCTGCTTTTTCGCGTTGCGATGGATTGATTTTAAGGAAAAGACGAGAAGATCCGTCAAGATGTTTTTCTATCTTGGGATATCTGTAATACTTTGCGGATTTTTATACGGAAGTATGTTCGGTATCACCATTTTTGCTCCTGTTCCTGTGAAGGGAGGAGGATTTAAACCCATTTTGGACACCCAGACCGATATCGTATTTATGCTGGTCTTGTCACTTGTGATTGGCGTGATTCATATCTTCAGTGGTCTGGTCATGAAGGGGTTAAACAGTTATATACAAAAAGATTATGCAGGGATCTTCTGCGATTCGGTTCTCTGGATGCTTACCCTTGCAAGCGGTATACTATTGCTTTTAACTGGTGCAGGAATGCTGGATTTGGGAAGTCCCAAGCTCTTTGGCATCATTTTTGGAATCTGCATCGCAGGACTTGCAGCAACCCAGGGAAGAAGCAGCAAAACCCTTGGAGGGAAAATCGGAGGAGGCCTTTATGGTGTATACGGCCTTACCAGTTATATCGGAGATATTGTTTCCTACACTAGAATCGTAGCACTTGGACTTTCGGGGGCCTATATCGCTTTTTCTTTTAATCTGATGTCCGGACTGATTCCGGGAGTCCTTGGTAAGCTGGTGTTTGGCACTTTGATCGCAGTGTTCGGCCAGGCCTTGAATCTGGGTCTGTCTTTGCTGGGTGCATATGTCCACAGCTGCAGACTGCAATACGTGGAATTCTTCGGTAAATTTTATAAAGGCGGCGGAAAGGCATACCGGCCTTTTCAAGTAGAAAACGATTATATTTCAATTAAGAGTACAAATCAGGAGGATGAATAATGACAATTTCAAGTTATTTCTTAGAATACGGTGGTTTTATCTTTGCGGCTGCGGGTGCAGCTTTGGCAGTTGGTTTGGCTGGTGTGGGTTCCGCAAAAGGCTGTGGGGTAGCAGGACAGGCAGCGGCAGGAATTATCACGGAGGAACCTGAAAAATTTGGACAAGCTCTGATTTTGCAGCTGTTGCCAGGTACCCAGGGATTGTATGGTTTTATCATTGGCTTTCTAGTTCTGCTGCAGATTGGGAATAATCCAAGCTTGGCCCAGGGACTTTATCTTCTGTTTACCGGTCTGCCCGTAGGACTTGCCGGTTTACTCTCTGGTATTGCCCAGGGAAAGGTAGCTGCTTCCGGTATGCAGATTCTTGCAAGAAATCCAGAGCATAATACCAAAGGTATCATTCTGGCAGCCATTGTTGAGACTTATGCGATTCTTGGTTTTGTAGCATCGATCATTATGTTATTTGTGACCTACCCTAAATAATGGATCTGGGTTGAAAGGAAGTGAGGAGTTGGGCAGCTTAGAAGCATTGACTGAAAAAATAATAGAAGACGGACAGAACCAGGCACAAAAGCTGATTGAGAAAGCTGTGGAGAACAGTAAAAAAGAGCTGGAAGAGGAAATCCGTGAGATAGAGCGCATCTGTGAAAACAGAATAAAAGAAGCCGAAGTAAAAGCGGCTGAACTGTATCACAGGATTTGTGCGGAAAAAGAGATTGAGATTAGAGATAAAAATCTGTTAATAAAACAAAACGTCATGGACCGTGTATTCCATGAAGCACTAATGCAATTAAAAAACCTGGATATCATGGAATATAAGGAGCTGCTGACCAGGATGCTTTTAGATAAGGATTTAAGCAATGATATCCTGATTCTGCCGGAAAAGTATCACAGGCCGGAATATGATATGGATTCTTTTCTTAACGGTCTGGTTGGAAAAGACAAGGCTCCCTTAAAAACAGTTTATCAGCCGTTGGCAGGAGGATTTATCCTGATGAGGGACGGGATAGAAGAAAACTATACGTTTGAAGCCTGGATTGATGTGATCCGTCAGGAAATGGAGCGGGAGGTAGTGGATATCTTGTATGGAGAGGAGACGTAAACTTGAAGGATACTGATTTTATAACTGCATCCAGCTTTATAAGGACACTGGAAAGCAGGCTTCTTACAAAATCCAAATTAGACAGCCTTATTTCACTCCAGCATTTTTCTGATATAGCAAAGGGGCTTTCCCAAGATACGGATTATAACTTGACCGCGGTCAGTACTTTAGATCAGGCAGAGGCTGTTTTAAAAGAAGAATGGGAACGGGTGTGCAACTTGCTTTATAAAGTGTCTCCTCATAAAGCGGCGGTTGATATAGTTTTGTTACCCTATGAATTCCATGCTCTTCGCTGTGCCTTGAAAAAAGCTCTGTCAAAGACAAAAAGTACAGAGCCGCTTTCAGAGGATATGGAGAAACTGCTGGCACAGGCTTCTCTCATGGAAGAGGACAGTCAGAGGAAAGAGATTTTTCTGGATAAAAAAATGTTTGAAGCCATGAAAAAGATCGGAAAAGAATTAAACAGTGAGCTTATAGCGGAACAGGTACAGATGAGGATTGATTTTTATAATATAAAAACAATGCTGCGTGCAAGAGAAATGGATAAGGACTCCGCTTTTTTTGAGTATTGCTATGAACCGGGAGGACGTTTGACCAAAGATGTATTTGTTCAGAACTATTCCCTTCCGTTCTCCGCATTGGCAGCTTCCTTTTCCAACAAATATTGCAACACCGAGGTTCAAAAGGGACTGGAAGCCTATGAGACCCATCATAATTTCTCAGTGCTGGAGACGCTTTTTCGTGATAGTCTGATCAAGCACTTAAAAAAAGCCAAGCTGATTTCCTATGGTCCTGAAATACTGTATGCATATCTGATGGCAAAAGAAAATGAGCTCCGGCAAATCCGGCTGCTGCTTACTTGTAAGTCCAGAAACATATCGGATCATATCTTAATTGGAAAGCTGGGGGAATGTTATGTATAAAATGGCGGTAATAGGAGATCGGGAATCTATTTTAATTTTCAAGGCATTTGGTGCCGATATTTTTGCAGCAGACGAAGCCGATGTTATGCAGAATAGAAGGCTTGTCAACCAACTGGCAAAGGACGGGTATGCTATCATTCTGATCACAGAGCAGGTTGCAAGTCATCTTAGTGAAGTTTTGGAGCATTTTGGCAGGGAACCGCTCCCTGCAATCTCCGTCATTCCTTCTATGGAAGGTTCCCATGGACTTGCTGAATTGAGAATGAAAAAGAATGTGGAAAGAGCAGTCGGGATGAATATATGATAGGCTTCGGCCTCCTGAGATTTACTATGAGAGGAGAGAGAAAATTTGAGATTAGGTACCGTAATAAGCGTTGCAGGTCCGTTAGTCATTGCCAAAGGCATGAACACTGCAAAAATATATGATATGGTGACGGTTTCCGATCAGCATTTGATTGGTGAAATTATAGAGATGCGCGGTGACAGAGCTTCCATTCAGGTTTATGAAGAGACCTCCATGCTGGGACCTGGGGAACCGGTTTATGGAGAAGGAGAGCCATTAAGTGTTGAACTGGGACCAGGGCTGTTGGAATCCATGTTTGACGGGATTCAGAGACCATTAAACATCATTATGGAAAAGTCAGGAGATTTTATTAACCGGGGCGTTTCCGTAAAAGCTTTAAACCGGGAGATAAAATGGAATTTTGTGCCATGCCTGAAGGCGGGGGACAAGGTTTTAACCGGCGATGTAATAGGAACGGTAGAGGAAAATTCCATCGTTCAGCATAAAATCATGATACCAAAAGGAATCAAGGGCACGATAAAAAGTATTTCCCAAGGGGAATATACCATTGAAGATACGGTTGCTGTTGTGGAGCAGGAGGATGGAACCCAGGTAAATGTCACCATGCTTCAAAAATGGCCGGTTCGACGTGGACGGCCTTATTATAAAAAGAAGACACCTGAAAAACCATTGGTTACCGGCCAGCGTGTCATAGATACCTTTTTCCCGGTGGCAAAGGGGGGAACTGCTTGTGTTCCGGGACCCTTTGGTAGCGGAAAGACCGTTGTGCAGCACCAGATTGCAAAATGGGCGGATGTGGATATCGTAGTTTATGTAGGCTGCGGCGAACGCGGCAATGAGATGACCGATGTATTAAATGAATTTCCTGAACTGATCGACCCGAAGACAGGGCAGTCGCTGATGAAGCGTACGGTCCTTATTGCCAATACTTCAAACATGCCGGTAGCGGCCAGAGAGGCTTCTATTTACACAGGGATTGCGATTGCAGAATATTATAGGGACATGGGCTATTCGGTGGCATTGATGGCGGATTCCTCCTCCAGATGGGCGGAGGCGTTAAGGGAAATGTCCGGGCGCCTGGAGGAGATGCCTGGAGAAGAAGGATATCCGGCATATTTGGGATCAAGACTCGCAGAGTTCTATGAAAGATCCGGAGAAGTAATATGCCTTGGACAGGAGAAACGAATCGGGACCTTGACGGTCATGGCGGCCGTATCTCCTCCAGGCGGAGATTTATCGGAACCGGTCACACAGGCAACACTTCGTATCGTTAAGGTGTTTTGGGGACTGGATTCCAGTCTTGCCTATGCCCGTCATTTTCCGGCGATTAACTGGTTGACTTCCTATAGCCTGTACTCCTCAAATCTTATGAAGTGGATGGATGAAAATGTGGATCAGGATTATTCCGGATTACAGGGAGAAGCGCTGGCTCTGTTACAGGAAGAAAGCCGGTTAAATGACATTGTAAGATTGGTGGGATATGATTCCCTGTCCCAGGAGGACCAGCTGAAGCTTGAAATAGCAAAGTCATTGAGAGAGGATTTCCTGCAGCAGAATGCCTTTGTGGAGGAAGACAGCTATACCCCTTTAAAGAAGCAGTTTTATATGCTTCAGACAATTTTAAAGTTTCATGCACAAGCAAAGCAGGCGTTAGAGGATGGGATTTACTTAAAGGATCTCTTACATCTGCCGGTTCGTGAAAAACTGGGACGAATAAAAGAAATACCGGAAGATTCCCTGGAAAAGTTCGGGGAACTTCAGGAAGTCATGGAACAGGAGATCAACAGCCTGATACAGGAGAGGGGGAACAGACGATGATAAAAGAATATCGTACCATATCAGAAATTGTGGGACCTCTTATGGTAGTGGAAAAGGTTGAAAATGTCTGCTACGATGAAATGGTAGAAGTCAGGACGCAAAGCGGGGAAATCAGACAGGGCCGTGTTCTGGAAATTAACGAAAGCAGTGCGGTGATCCAGCTGTTTGAACGGGCAGATGGAATCCTTATGGAAAAAAGCTCCGTTCGTTTTCTGGAAAAACCCCAGCAATTGGGAGTTTCCATGGATATGCTTGGCCGTATTTTTAACGGCATGGGCAAGTCCATTGATGAAGGACCAAAATTACTGCCGGAAAAATACATGGACATCAACGGCGTAGTCATCAATCCTGTTGCAAGGGATTATCCTTCCGAGTTTATCCAGACAGGAATTTCTTCCATTGACGGGTTAAATACCATGGTGCGCGGTCAGAAGCTTCCGGTGTTTTCTGCATCGAGTTTGCCCCATAAAGAATTGGCGGCTCAGATCGCAAGGCAGGCAAAGGTGAAAGGCAGCGAGGGGAATTTTGCCGTGGTATTTGCTGCAATCGGCATTACCTTTGAAGAGGCGGAATATTTCATTGAAGACTTCAGAAAAACAGGTGCCCTGCAGAGAACGGTGATGTTTGTAAACCTGGCGGATGATCCGGCGATTGAACGTCTTTCGACTCCGCGTATGGCACTGACGATGGCGGAGTATCTGGCCTTTGAAAAGGATATGCATGTTCTGGTTATTATGACTGATATTACAAACTATTGCGAGGCACTTCGTGAAGTAGGTGCGGCGCGAAGAGAAGTACCGGGCAGAAGAGGATACCCTGGTTATATGTATACCGATTTGGCCAATCTGTATGAACGTGCCGGCAAAATCAAAGGGCGGAAGGGTTCCATCACTCAGCTTCCTGTTTTAACGATGCCGGAAGATGACAAGACCCATCCGATCCCGGATCTTACCGGTTATATTACGGAGGGGCAGATCATACTGAGCCGGGATCTGTACAGAAAAAAAATCTGGCCGCCGGTGGATGTGCTTCCATCCTTATCAAGACTAAAGGATAAGGGAATTGGAGCAGGAAAGACCCGTGAAGATCATGCGGATACCATGAACCAGTTATTTTCCGCATATGCCCAGGGGAAAAAAGCGAGAGAGTTGTCTGCGATTTTAGGGGAATCCTCGTTGTCGGATACCGATAAATTGTATGCCAAATTTGCAGATGAATTTGAACTCAAATACATCGCTCAGGGATTTGATGTAAACCGCAGCATTGAAGAAACACTGAACATTGGCTGGAAATTGCTCTCCATGTTTCCAAAATCTGAATTAAAACGAATCAAGGAAAAATTTATAAAGGAATATTTACCAGATGACCAGAGTGAACATTCCCTTGAGGAGCACCCAGAGAAAGAGGGGTAACAGACATGGAAAAGTTGAATGTGAACCCCAATCGAATGGAACTTGCGGAACTCAAATCAAAGCTTGCTGTTGCCAAACAGGGTCACGAACTGCTCAAGGGAAAACAGGATGAATTAGTTCACCGTTTTGTAGATATGGTTCGTGAAAGTAAAGATTTAAGAGCCAGGCTGACCGAACAGTTCTCCGATCTGTATCAGCAATTTGCACTGGTCGGTGCGGAACTGTCTCCGGACTTTCTGGAGGAAGCGTTCCTCTCTTCCGGAAATTCAGCCAATATAACCGGCTCGGAAGCCTCCATTATGGGAGTGCGTGTACCCCAATTTGATTTTCTTCTGCCAAAGGATGAAATCTCTTATCCTTACAGTTTTTCTTATACGAACAGTGAACTTGATGCTTCTCTCAGGAAATGTCATCGTATGATGCAAGACATCATCCATCTGGCTGAACTGGAAAAAAGCTGTGAGCTGTTAGCAAATGAGATTGAAAAAATAAGAAGAAGAGTCAATGCACTTGAGTTTATGACCATTCCTCAGCTGCAGGAGAGCATCCGTTATATACAGATGAGACTTGATGAGAATGAACGGGGTAATTTAGTCAGACTGATAAAAGTAAAAAATAAAATAAAAAAATAATTCCCTGCTTTTAAGTGGTTGGATGATACAAAAACAGGAGCCAAGGGGGCTGAAGAACCTTTTGCTCCTGTTTTTGTTACGTTTTAGACTTAATCACCCATTCCCCTCAGTTTGAGGCAATCGTTCAATAAACAGTTCAACCGCTTTCGGTAAATTATTTTCATGAATGAGATAGGAAAAATATCTGTAATATTGATTCTCCAGTGGGATGATTTTGATTTCTTTGTTCCTTACGGATTCTTCCACCACCAAAGAGGAAATGAAGCTGATTCCCATATTATTTTTTACAGCTTCTTTAATGGAGTAGTTGCTTCCCAGGGTAATTAAGTTTTTGGGGGATATGCCGTAGCTGTTTAAAAAAATATTTAGATTTTCCCCGGTTCCGGAGCCCTTCTCCCGATGAATCCAGGTCTGATTGGATAAGGACTGCTTGAGTTGTGCTCCCTGGTCGTAATGAAAGGACGCGGGGGCAACGATGACCATCCGGTCCTTATAAAAATTGTGATGGATATAATTTTCAACCGGCACAGTTCCTTCGATCAAAGCGAGATCAATGTCATAATTTTTGAATTTTTCATAGATATGCTCCGTATTCTCAATGGTTATTTCCAGTTTTATGTTGGGATATAGCTTCATAAATTCACTTAATATAGAAGGAAGAAGAAATTCTCCAATGGTCATGCTGGCCCCCACTCTTAATGTGCCGCTGGGGGAATGGTCTGTTTGTAAAAGCTCCTCCCTGGTTTCTTCCAAAACCGATAAGATCTGCTTTGCCCGTTTGTATAGGATATCTCCCTGAGCAGTGATGAAAATGTTTCTTTGTTTATTAGAGCGTTCGATGAGCCTGGTGTGAAAATAATGCTCCAGATTGGAGATATGAAGGCTTACACTTGGCTGGGATATATTAATGGCGGCTGCTGCTTTGGTAAAGCTCTTTTTATCAACCACAGCAATAAATGTTTTTAATTCTTCAATCAAAGGTCCTACCTCGTAATTTCTGTATTTCGGTTATAATCCATTAGAAATATAAATAGGTATAATAAAAAATAAATATTATACTTATTGGTTTAAACACAGTATACTATATCCTAAAATAGGATGCAATGTCAAAAAGGAGCGGTGAATGGTGAAAACATTAGATGAAGTACTGTTAGGAGAAATTGAGGGGTTTAAAGAATTAGGATATCAATTTTTAAATGGTGAAATAAGTAAAATGGATTTTAAGGGAGCCTCCGGGGGGATGGGGGTATATGCCCATAGAAATAAAAAAGATTTTATGGTTCGATTCCGGGTACCTTCTGGGATTGTTCAGTGGAATGTGCTTCAATTCATTCATGATTATGCGGTAAAATACGGTGTGGAACAAGTGCATTTAACAACACGTCAGGCCATTCAGCTTCATGGAATCAGTATGGACCAGATCTGCGAAGTCATAGAAGCAGGAATCAAGCAGGGCATATATACAAGAGGTTCCGGCGGAAATTATCCAAGAAACGTTGCCATATCCCCACTGTCAGGTGTGGAAAAAGGAGAGGCATTCGACGTATCTCCCTATGCATTGGCAGTGGGAGATTATTTCCTCCAAAAGATTTATACATATAAGCTGCCAAGAAAATTAAAGGTCGCATTTTCAAACAGTGAAGAAGATGCAGCCAATACTGGCGCAGTTGATCTGGGATTTCTGGCGGTGGAAGAAAAGGGAAAGAAATATTTCAGAGTTTACTTAGCCGGTGGACTTGGTAGAAATTCCAGGCTTGGAGCAGAGTTTCCGGAGCGGATCAAGCCGGAGGAGGTGCTGTACCACGTAGAAGCAGCTACCCAGATTTTTATGAGCGAGGGAGATTATCA
Organism: uncultured bacterium; assembly: GCA_905215155.1. Lineage (GTDB taxonomy): Bacteria > Bacillota > Clostridia > Lachnospirales > Lachnospiraceae > Lacrimispora > Lacrimispora sinapis. The sequence goes on from CAJMPJ010000008.1 coordinate 33,129, forward strand.
AAATAAAAACAAGGCCCGCATGAGATATATCCTGGATCGCATGGGAGAAGAAGAATTTATGAAATGCTACAGGGCCCATCTTTTAAAAGTAAAACAAGGCGGGGACCGGACGCTTTTTGTCACCGGGAAGGAATATAACAAGACAGGGATCAAAACAGACGTCAAAAGCAAGCGCTTGATCGAGCAGAAGCAAGAGGGACTATACAGTGTCTATGTCCATCCGGCTGGAGGACAGTTATCACTAAAGGATATGGAACTTTTATTCGACCATGTAAAGGTAATTCCCGAAGCAGAAATAAGACTTGCCATGTCTGAAGGCTTCTATATTAGAAATTTAAATGGAAAGGAAGCTGAGAACATTCTGGAGCTGACCAGGCATATCGGAGGAGAAAACCGTCTGGAACGGTCCGTTGCCTGTATTGGTGTGCCAACATGTCAGATGGGTATACTTGACAGCCAGGAGACACTGAAAGAGGTAATTGGCTATTTTAAGGGAAAGAATTTTACAGAGGATGTTTTGCCTGAAATCCATATTTCCGGATGTCCCAATTCCTGCAGCGCCCATGAGATCGGAAAAATCGGTTTTTGCGGGAAGAGAATCAATATCCAGGGAGAAGCAAAGGATGCCTTTGAGCTGCATCTGGGCGGAAAGCTGGGGGTAGGAAAAGCAAGGCTTGCGGATTACTGCGGTGACATATTAAGGGAAAACGTGCCTGCTTTTTTATATGAGATCGCGTTAGAGCTATCAAAGACAAACAAGGACTTTTATGACTGGATCGAGGAGGACCGGCCCCGGCTGAAGGAGATTTTAAGTCACTATACGATACAATAAGCAATGGCCGCAGGCATGGATGTCTGCGGCCTTGATTTGTGGAGATGCAAACCGGGCTGCGGTTCTTGTTTTCCCCCTATAGACTTGACATTTGGCAGGATTTGTGTGATTGTAAGGTTATAGGATCTGTTGCATCGGAAGGCCGGAAAAACCCAAAAAAGGAGTGAAGATTTATGAAATTGCTGGCATACAACGTCCGTACGGATGAATCAATGTTCTTTCAAACATTTGCAGAACAATATGGGGTGGAGCTTCATACACTGCCTTACAGCCCCACCTTAGAGAACGCGGGCAAGACAGAAGGCTGTGACGCGGTCAGCGTTGTGACCACCTCCATTACCAAAGAGATACTTGAAAAATGGAAAGCAAGCGGCATCCGCTGCGTATCCACCCGCTCTGTCGGCTTTGACCATATCGACATAGAGGCAGCGGACGCTTTGGACATTCCTGTCTCCACCGTCAATTATACTCCGGCCAGTGTGGCCGAGTATACGGTAATGCTCATATTGATGGCACTGCGCAAAGTTAAAACGATTATAATGCGGGGATCAGTACAGGATTATTCCCTTACAAGTGTGAGGGGCCGGGAGCTTCGTACCTGCACCGTAGGTATCATTGGGGCAGGAAGGATCGGAGAGGCTGTCATTCAGCGGCTTCGTGGGTTTGGATGTGAAATTCTGGTACACACCCTGAAACCGAACGAAGCACTTGCTCCCTTTGTTTCCTACGTTCCTTTTGAGAAACTCTTACAGAAAAGCGACGTTATTTCCCTTCATGCTCCTGCGACGGCAGAGACGAAACATTTGATAGGGCAAAAGGAAATGGAGAAGATGAAGGACGGTGTAGTTCTCATCAATGCCGCCCGTGGTACACTGATTGATACTCAGGCCCTGATTGAAGGTCTGGAATCGGGGAAAATCGGGGCGGCAGCTTTGGATGTTTTGGAAAATGAAAGAAAGGTATTTTATAAAGATTTGAAATATAAAGTACTTTCCAACCGGGAGCTCGCCCTTTTGCAGTCTATGCCCAATGTCATCCTCACTCCCCACACTGCTTTTTATACCGAAGAAGCGGTGAGTGATATGGTGGAGTATTCCATATTAAGCTGCAAATATGAGTTAGAGGGGAGGGATAACCCCTGGCGGGTAAATGGATAGCAGGAAAGGAAACAGAACTTCTCATGAGATTTTGATTTCTTCCATATAATGCTAGAAGGAACACGGCTGACAATGCCGTTAAAGCAGGAAGGAAGACAAGATGATGAACGGAAACTTTCCAGGTCCCTTATTTGAGGTCCAGACCATCGCAGAAAATCTCTACGTTCCCTGGTCTGTGGAAGTAAGTAAAGACGGAAGAGTTTTTTTTACGGAGCGTAACGGAACTCTGCGTGTCGTGGAAGATGGCAGATTAAATCCGGTGCCGGTGTATACCTTTGAACCGCCTTTTGTCAGTATGGGAGAAGGCGGGCTTATGGGGCTCGCTTTGGATGAGGATTTTTTATCCAATGGTTTTATTTATCTTATGTATAATTATGAAGACGACGATGGGATTTACGGCCGTGTGGTACGCATGACGATCGACGGAAATACCGCATCGGAAGAGACGATTCTTTTGGACCGCATACCGGCAGACCGTATCCATAACGGCGGCAGGATCAAAATTGGACCTGACGGTTATCTGTATATCACCGCGGGAGATGCCGGCAGACGGGAACTTGCCCAGGATATCAACAGTTTGGCCGGTAAGATTCTGCGTATCGCAACCGATGGAAGTATTCCGCCGGATAACCCGTTTCCAGGTTCTCCGGTTTATGCTCTTGGCCTTCGCAATCCCCAGGGCCTTGCATGGGATGACAGAAACGTTTTATATGCCACGGATCACGGGGACAGCGCGCATGATGAGATTAATCTCATACAGCCAAGCGGCAACTATGGATGGCCTCTGGTAAAAGGAGATGAAGAAATAGAGGGGTATGATTTTATTAAGCCTGTCATACACAGCGGACTCAATACCTGGGCTCCTGCCGGGCTTACCTTTGTGACCGAAGGACCCCGAAGCGGTCAGCTGCTTGTATCCACACTTCGGGGGAATGTACTCCTTGCAATTACACTTGATGAATCGGGAACCCAGGTGGTAGGTGTAGAACGGTTGCTGGACGGACTTTACGGACGTTTAAGGGAAGCCTATGAGGCAATGGACGGTTCCATCTATATTAGCACCAGTAACATGGACGGCAGAGGGATTCCCTACAATGGGGATGATAAAATTTACAGACTGGTGCCAAACAATTTTACCCGGTCAGACTTTTGGCCCAGGCAATCACTTTAGAAGCGTTCCCTTTCGGTTTAGTTTTAGGATCAACAAAAGCAATCTCGCCAATAAACTCATTGTCCGGTATTGCTTTTTTCAGCTTTGCAAAGGAACCGGCCCAAACAGGAGTGCCGAGAATGATTGTGTCATACGGGGTCCGGATCAATGGGGGGATTCAAAAGCTCAGTTCCCAAACCATTGAACCTGTTTGGCTCTTTTCTTTGGTTAAATCAATAGCAGTAAGGTACCAATAACAATCAGAATCAAACCGCCAAAGGATTTACGGCTCAGTTCTTCTTTTAAGATGAAATATGAAAATCCGATGGTAAGTAGTATGCTCAGCTTATCAATAGGAACGACAATGCCTGCGGGGCCCTTCTGCAAAGCCTTATAGTAGCAGAGCCAGGACATGCCCGTAGCCAGGCCCGACAAGATCAGAAACAACCAATTCTTTTTATCAATCTCTTTTATCTCAGACTGCTTTTTCGTTATGATAACAAGAATCCATGCCATAAGCAAGACGATGATCGTACGGATTGCCGTTCCAAGGTTGGAATCCACATCCTGAATTCCGATTTTTCCTAAAATGGAAGTCAGACTGGCAAAGACGGCAGAACCCAATGCGTAAATAAGCCACCGATGGTCTATGGCTTTTTTGGCATCTTCTTTTTTCTCTATCATCATCCAGGTACCTGCACCAATAAGAAAAAGGGACAAAACTTTTATTCCGGTGATGGCCTCGCCTAAAAAGACCATGGACAGAAGCATAGTCAGTACCGTACTGGATTTGTCGATGGGAGTTACCTTATTCACATTGCCCAGCTGGAGCGCCCTGAAATAGCAAAGCCAGGACATGCCGGTAGCCAGACCCGATAAAACCAAAAAAATAATTGTTTTTGGATTCAGCGTGTTTATGGTATGCTGGGCACCGGTGATCCAGACCATGAACCAGGAAAAAATCAAAATCACAATGGTCCGAAGTGCGGTTGCCAAGTTGGAATCCGTGTTTTTAATGCCTATTTTTGCCAATATGGCTGTGATTCCGGCAAAAAAGGCGGAGCCGAACGCAAACAATATCCACATCATAGTAACCCCATTTTTCTGTAAATAAAATTAAAGATATGCTTTTTTAAGTATAGTCTACACCGTACCAAGGAATAGATCAATCCGTTCACAGAATCATTTTCATAAAATGCGAAAAAAAGTTGTTTATATTTATTTAATCTTTTCATAATGCATTTTATAGCATGTTTTTCTGGACTTGCAGATAAATTATGATAACACCTCATTTAAGACGACGCCTTATTTCCGGCGAAAGCTATCATAGAATCGAAAGGAGTACAGAACAAAAATCTACAAGGGAGGTGTTTCATTGCTGCACAGCGGTAACTTTTGATTTTCTACAGTGAGGAGGTAGTGTATGGGAATTATAAAAGCTGTTTTAAAGCGCCCTGTTACAATGGTTCTGGCCATTCTATGCCTGTTGGTATTTGGTTTGTCTTCCGTATTTACATCTAAGATGGAGCTGACTCCGGAGATGAATTTCCCCATGATGCTGATCAGCAGCGTCTACGCGGGAGCCAGTCCGGAAAATGTCAATGACCTGGTGACAAAACCCGTTGAAGACGCGGTAGGAACTCTTTCCGGTATTAAAAACATCCAGTCCGTTTCCCAGGAAAATGTTTCTATGGTAATGCTGGAATATGAATATGGCACCAACATGGATAAAGCGTATTCTGATTTAAAGAAAAAGATAGATGCAATAAAACTGCCGGATGATGTGGAAACCCCTACAATAATGGAGTTTAATATCAATGACATGCCTGCAGTTGTACTGGCTGTCAATGATCCGACCCAGCACAACCTGTATAATTTCGTCAATGATACCATCATGCCGGAGTTTGAAAAAATACCTTCCGTTGCCAGTGTGGATATAAGCGGCGGTCAGGAAAACTATGTAAGCGTACGCCTGATTCCGGAGAAAATGAATCAGTACCATTTGACCATGAATTCCATTACCCAGGCCATCAAGGCGGCGGACTTCAGCTATCCGGCAGGAAGTACAGGGGTAGGAAAACGGGAATTGTCCGTGGTTACATCGGTGAAGGTGGATGATGTCAATAAGCTGAAAAAGGTTCCTTTAGTCGCAGGGGCCGGAAAGACGATTTATCTAGAGGATGTAGCTGAAATACAAGAAGCATTGAAAAAGCAGGATACCATTGGACGGTATAACGGTCAGGAGACCATAACCTTATCCATCAACAAGCAGCAGAAAAACAGTGCGGTAGAGGTCTCCAGGGGAGTGAAGGAGACCATTAAAAATTTGAAGTCGGAATATCCCAATGTGGAATTTATCGAAATTAACGATACCAGTGACCAGATCCTGTCTGCCTTAAATGACGTAAAGGACACCATGATCACAGCGGTACTCATTGCTATGGTTATTATTTTCCTGTTCTTTGGTGATTTAAAGGCATCTCTGATCGTAGGAAGTTCCATGCCCATATCCATGCTCATTTCCCTGATCATGATGTCTGTCATGGGGTTTTCCTTAAACTTAATCACGATGAGCAGTATCGTGCTGGCGATCGGAAACATGACGGATGACTCTATTGTGGTCCTTGACAGCTGCTTCAAAGCCCAGAAGGGAAAAGGCTTTAAGGCTTATATGTCAGCAGCGGTTGGAGGTACCAGTGAGGTCTTTGCCGCTATTTTAGGCGGAGCCGTAACCAACAGCGTGGTGTTTATTCCCCTTTCCTTTTTGGAGGGAATGTCCGGGCAGCTGTTTATGCCATTGGGCTTTACTCTAATCTTCACGTCCCTGGCATCGGCAATCTCCGGCCTGACCATTGTGCCCATGTGTTACAGCAGACTGCGCCCTGTAGAAAAGAATGACTCACCGGTAGGGGGCATTGTGAGAGTGGTGCAGGCTGGTTACACAGCCCTTGCCGCAAGGCTTCTCCGTAAAAAAGCCCTTGTCATGATCGTGTCGGTCCTTCTTTTGGCGGCCTCCGCAGTTCTGGCGGGAAAGCTGGGCTTTGAGCTCATGCCTGATACGGATGAAGGCACCATTGCCGTCTCCATCGAGGTAAAACCCGGACTAAAGCTGGAGGAGGTGAATAAGATTCTTCAAAAAGCAGAGGCCGTTGTGACCGGTGAAAAGGACCTGGATTCCTATATGGTAACCTATGGGGGAGGCGGATTGAGTTTAACCAGCAAAAATGTAGGCACTTTAACCGCTTATTTAAAGGATGACCGGATTCTTTCCACCAAAGAAATCGTGAATCATTGGAAAAAGAAGATGAGCCAGATTCCTGATTGCAGCATTACGGTAGAATCCTCTTCCAGCGTGAATATGATGAGCAGCAGTTCAGATTTTGAGGTAATCCTGCAAAGCGCCCAACTGGATAAGCTGAAAAAAATATCGGATCAGATGGTAAACCAACTGTCAGGCCGCACCGAGCTGATCAAGGTACATTCCGATCTTGAAAATGCGGCACCCGTCATTAAAATCAGCGTGGATTCCATCAAGGCGGCGGCAGAAGGGGTGGCCCCCATCCAGGTAGGTGCCGCCATAAACGAGATGTTGAGCGGTGTGGAAGCCACAACCATGGACCGGAATGGAGAGGAGATCTCTGTACAGCTTGAATATGGAGAAAATTATTATGATACCCTGGATAAGGTGAAAGGAATTCTGCTTCCCAACAGTTCCGGTGGTTCCGTTGCCTTGACAGACCTGGCAGATATCGGTTACGAAGACAGTCCTACTGCAATCAATCGGAAAAATAAACAGTATCTGGTTACAATTACCGGTTCCTTTACCGATGAGGTGGAGACGGAGAAAGAAAAGGCTGAGGTGATAAAAAATATCAATCATGATATGGTTGAAAAATATCTGGATGCTACAGTTACACGGGCGAAGAACAGTGAAGAAGAAACCATGGCCGAAGAATTTAAAAATCTGTTTATGGCCATTGTTACAGCCGTTTTCCTGCTTTTTGTAGTCCTTGCGGCTCAATTTGAATCAGCCAGGATGTCATTGATGGTCATGACTTCCATACCGTTTAGCCTGATTGGAGCCTTTGGGTTAATGGTGGCTTCAAATATCAAGATCAATATGCCATCTCTTTTAGGCTTCCTGATGTTGGTTGGTACGGTAGTCAAATCAGGAATCCTGTATGTGGAAACGGCAAACCAATACTGCGAGACCATGGAAAAAACGACTGCAGTAGTAAAGGCAGGAACCAACCGATTCCGTTCTATTTTAATGACGACCCTTATTGCCATCGTTTCCATTGTGCCTATGGCAATGGGCGGGGGCGATAACGGAGAGATCATGCAGGGCCTTTCTCTGGTCAACGTAGGCGGCCTTACTGCTTCCACGGTTTTGACCCTTCTTCTTTTGCCGGTCTACTATATGATCATGAGCGGAAAGAAAAAAACAAAATCAGACCTCGAGTTTGATTGATATTATTGATATTCTTTCCTATATCCACATAATCGAACTGGTTTTGCATATATATTATTGACTTGCTGAGTAATAAGGGGAAACTGTATGGAAAAAATTCTGGATGAGAATTATTATGATCTGATCATTGAAAATATAGTAAGTTCCACATACAATACGGGTGAGAACGTGACCCCTCTGAACGAGACCTATTCCATATTACATGTCAGGACCGCTGAAATCAATACCTGTGATCAAACCCAAAGTCCTTATTCCTATTTCCCTGAAATATACACTTTGGTATCTCAAGTCAGTGAAGGAATTGCCTACAGTGATGCGATACTTATCAATTCGCAATATGATTTTCATGGAAATGGGATTCTTGCAGGAATAATTGGAACCGGTATCAATTATCAGCATCCGGCATTCATAAACAGGAATGGGACCACCTGCATTGCTTCCATATGGGACCAGACCGTACAGGGAGGCACCATACCCCCTGGATTTACATTTGGCAGTGAATATACGAGTGACAGGATCAATCAGGCATTGGATTCTTCCGACCCCCTGCAGATCGTTCCTTCCGTGGATACCAACGGACATGGAACCGCAGTCGCAAGCGTGATTGCAGGCAGGCGTGACTTTACCCGGAATTTCAGCGGGATCGTACCGGAATCGGAACTTGTGATCGTAAAACTAAAGGAAGCAAAACAGAATTTAAGACAGCTTTACAATATTCCGGATGGCTCGGTATGTTTTCAGGAAACAGATGTGATGCTGGGCCTCCGGTATTTGGTGAATATGTCCCTGAGGTTAAAACGTCCTTTAGTCCTATGCATTGCGTTGGGCAGCAGTCAGGGCGGCCATGATGGGATCAATCCTGTCAGTGATTATTTGGATAATATTTCTCGGCTGCTCAATATGGGGATCTGTGCTGCGGCAGGAGATGAGGGAGACAAAGGGAGACACTATTTTAACAGCACTTATTCGGAACCTTTTGTCAATGAATTTCAAATGAACGTAGGGAGAAATGACAAGTTGTTTTCCATGGAGATCTGGCCCTATGCACCATCGTCTTTATCCATCGAGATCATATCACCGCTTGGAGAAACCACGCAAGCAGTTCTTCCTTCTCTGGAATGTAAGGAATTTGTTTTTGAACAGAGTCAAAGCGTTGTATTGGTCCATAATTTTATATTCCGAAGCAGGCGCAGGAATCCTTTGATATTAATCAGTTTTCGTAATGCCTACCCAGGAGTCTGGAGTTTTCGGGTGGTAGATGTGGAGGATACTCCTTTTTCTTTTCATACATGGCTGCCGTCGGATGATCTGATCTCCAACGAAACCTATTTTTATGAGTCCAATCCGGATACCACCATAACTTCACCGGGGAACACCATCAATATTTTAACGGTCACTGCTTATGATCCTGTCACTAACAGCATATTAGTGGAATCGGGAAGAGGCTATACCAGGACCGGAGGTATTAAACCTGATATCGCCGCTGCCGGATCCCTGATTCCCTGTGCAATTTCGGGAAGTGGATACGGGGTGTTGAATGGAACCGGTGCTGCGGTCTGTTTTGCAGCGGGTGCCATCGCTATGGTTATGGAGTGGGTCATAAGAACCAATAATGCCGCATTGAATGGAAACCAGCTCCATGGTATGCTGATCCAGAGTGCCTGGAGGGATCCTTCCAGATATTATCCGGATAATGTCTGGGGATATGGAATATTGGATATAAGAGCATTGCTTCGTATGTTATCGGACCAATCCCGGTTATAAACGTAAATTATATTGGAAGCGTATGTATGAATACAATTATAATCAGAGAGGGCAGCAGATTGGCTACCTTAATTTTGGTTTTAAACATTAAATTTGTTCCTACGCAAAAAATTAATGCAGAGCCCACAAAGGATAAATGGCTGATTGCCGCCTCTGTCATAAAGGGCTGTACAAAAGACGCCAGCAAAGTAATGGAACCCTGGAAAAGAAAGAGTGGAATGGCAGAAAAAATAACACCTCTGCCAAAAATGGATGCAAACACCATAACGGTAACGCTGTCTAAGGCCGCCTTGACATAAAGCATGGAAGCGTCACCGGTCAGACCATCCTGCAAGGAACCCACAATCGCCATGGCACCGATGCAGATCGTCAGTGAAGTGGATACGAAACCCTCCACAAAATTATTGTCCTCCGCACTTCCGAATTTCTTTTTCAGCCATTGTCCAAAGGTTTCCGTGTGTTTGTTGATGTTGATAAATTCGCCTAAAACAGCACCAAGCACCAAGGAAATCACCAGTTTCATGGTACCTGTTGTTTCGATGCCTGATTCACTGACTAGAAACATCCCTTGTAAAACTCCGGAAATACCGATGAATATGACGGAAAGCCCCAGTGCATGCATAAGAATTTCCTGATATCTCTTTTTTAAGCCTCCTTTCAGTAAGAGTCCGATGATACCACCGGCAATCACACCAATGCTATTTACGATTGTCCCTGAACCTATCATGTTTTTTTCCTTTCTATCATTTTTTCAAAATTTCTTTGCCTTTGAAGGCGAAAGTAATCGAAAAAAATGTTTTTAAGGGGTATTATATCATAGACACGAAAAACGGTAAACAGATGATAACGGCAAAGAGGGTCTTTTTTCGTTTGTTTTCATTGCATAGTTTAGCGGGAAAATACAGAAACTAAAGGCTGACAGGAGGTATCATTATGGCAAAAGCAGGTATGAGAAGACCCGATCCTTATGATTCCAATAACCACGGAACAGAAAATCATGAGAAAATGCACCGCCCAAAAAATGAACAGGCACAGGTGCCGGAGATCCAGGGCCCGGCAAAAAATGGCAATGCAAAAGCTGGTCCCGTCAATGCCCCCAACTGGGCAAGAGATGATTACAAAATGGGAAATAAACACGATGGTGTATAACGTAATCTTTTTATAATCCCGGGTTCTGGAAAGAAGAAAAAACAAAAAAATGGGTCCAGTCTTAATGGCTGGACCCTGCGTAAATTACTTGCAGAACTGGGAAATTAATTCCAATAAATCACTAAAGTTGCATGAGCTGAAGTCAAAAAACATGATACCAATCCCCTTCCTTTTATTATATTGTTCTTACTTTTGAACAATTTGATTGTAACACTATTGTAACCTAAATGTAATATATAATAAATGGAACAGCAAACAGGAAGTGGTAAAAATGGATCGGATCTGGTTCCCAAGGGATATATATTTGGTTCTGCGATGAATAAGGAACGTTCTGTGCTGGTTGGCTGTATGGTTTCTCCAGGATTTGATTTCAAAGATTTTGAATTGTTTGACCGGGCGTATTTACTGGATTAGCAGGGAACGCATTAAGGTTGACATAGGAAAATCATGTAAAAAAGCTGCAAATCTTCATACAGGAGGTTTGTGGCTTTTTTTGGATCACGATGGTTTTAAATATATGACTTTCTGTAAGCATAAACCGGCTTGTACTTGTAGAAAATGACTACGTATATTCTTTGTATGTATAAATATATATGTATAATAACTATTTTGTCTTGTAAATATACAGAAAAAGATGTACAATTGTCATAATAATGCTGCGTCCTGTACAATTGATCTTGAGAGTTCGGGAATTCAAAGCATTGTTATAAGTTTTAAGGCAGGAATGGGAGAGTATGAAAAAAATTTGGAAGCTTTATCAAAGAAATTCGATCATCCAATTTCTGATTTCTTACATATTGGTTCTGGTAGTGCCTTTTCTGATTTTAAGTTACGGGTTTTCGCGGTCCTTTTTCATCGTGGAGGAGGAGATCAAGGATTCCCATGTGAAAATGCTGCAGCGCAGCGTTAATATTATTGACAATAATTTAGAGCGTCTGGAAAGCATGGCACTGCAGATTACTGAGAATTCCGCCATAAAGTCCATGGGGCGGTCCAGGAAGACAGATAAGGAATACATTATTACAGCCATTGATGCAGTCAATGAATTCTATGATATTACACATTACCAGACCATTGATCTTTTGGATGAGGGGTACCTATACTTTCAGGGAGTGGATCTGATTTTATACAGCAAAACGTATTACAGACCGGAAATTTTCCAGCGGTATCTGCAAAACTGGGGGACCAGCCTGACCTCGTGGCGGAAAAACGTGGTAGCACCAGAACTGCGGGTTCCGGTATATGAAAAGCAGGGGAATACCATTGAATACCGGAAACCATTTTCCGAGTATCTGGTGGGAGACAATAATGGAGTATTGGTTTACAGACTGAAGGAATCCGGCTTAAAGGAACTTTTGGATTTTGGCAATGTTTATGCAGGAGAAAAATATGCAATCATGGTTTTTGACCATGACAGAAATCTTTTGTGGTCAGACGGAAGCCGGCAGGAGCCGGAACTGGCAGAACATGCGTTTGATTCTCACGGATATTTTGAAAAAGAGGGCCAAAGTGTCATTCGGGTCACGTCCGGAAGAAACAAGTGGGACTATGTTCTTGTGGTACCCCAAAAGACAGCCCTTTTAAGATTGGGAGCTTTGAAAAATCTGGTATTTTTCCTGGGCGGCTCTGCAATTGTAATCGGTATCCTGGTATCCGTTATGATGGCAGTAAAAAAGGGGAGACCCATTAATGAAATATGGGGAGTCCTGTCATCAGCAGGGAAGAATACGGACAGCTATCAGAAGATGGGGGAAGTGGTGACCGGAATTCTGCAGGCTCACCAGAATCTGCTTTCCGAGCTGGAAATGGATAAGACCTCCAGGAAGAAGGAGTTCTTCCATGAACTGTTAAAGGCCGGCTTTGACAGCGAAAACCAGCTGCGGATATCGGCAAGAAAAGCGGGTATTTCCATGGACGATACGGAATACGTGGTGGCCTCCTTTGAACTGTTCTCCAACAATGATTTTAATGATATCGACAGCCAGACCCTTGATGAACTGAGGATCATCATCCGGCTGATCCGGAACAGGCTGGAAGAACTTTATCAGGACAGAGTCTGGTTTTATAAGAAGAATTATCGGGATACCTTCGTGATCTTCGCCGTAGAAAATAATTATGAGGGTATTAAAAAAAGCATTGCAGAGATCCATGACTGGCTGGTGGCAGAATATCAGGTGAATACCAGCTGGGGGATCGGAAAAGTTTGTGATGATCTGCTCTATCTATGGAAATCCGGAGAAGAAGCCAGATATGCGTTGGGGCACGCAGATGTTCAGACGCCGGTAGTGGAATATGATGCAAAACTGGTCAGTGACAATGAATTTTACTTCCCTGACATTGCGCAGGAGAAGCTGGAAGTATCCCTGGGCGGGGGCCATTTGGATGAAGTGAGGGAGCTTCTCAGGATTTTGAAAAGGGAGAATTTTGAGAAACGGAAGGTAAGACGTTCTCTGTTTATTAAATTCAACCGGAAAATGACGGAGCTTCTTTCCAGGGTTTTAAAACAGGACAGTTCCGGAAAGGATTTAATTCTATGGCTCAATGAGATCGTGATAAACCCGGAGGAAAGCCATGAGGAATATTTTGACCGTCTGGACCGGGTTTGTCAGCGGATCTGCCAGGAGACGGGAGAGAAAAAGAAACAGCAGCGGGGAATTATGATTGACAACATCATTGCCTATATGAAAGAAAACTATATGGATTCCGGTCTTGGTCTGGCCCAGGTGGGGACCGTATTCCGGGTGTCGGAGGGGTATTTGTCTTCCGTCTTTAAGGAACAGGCTGGAATCAATTTTGCCGATTATCTGGAAAAGTTACGCATTGACAAAGGAAGTGAATTATTAAAGGATGGCTCTTTGACGGTCAATGAGATTGCGGCTATGGTGGGATATAACAGCGTTCAGTCCTTCCGCCGTGCCTTTAAGCGGGTAAAGGGAATCAGTCCCAAAGAGGCAAGAAGCTGATAGAGGAACGAAAAGGAAAAAGGAACCATTTTTCAGAAATCAGAAGAATGGTTCCTTTTTCGGTACAATTTTTTAGATGAAAAAATTGTATCTTATGCTGTGTTTCAAGAGCTGTTATGATAAATAAACAGACGGGATGCACAAAAGCCCCAATGATATGGAGGGATGTTATGAATAAGTTTAAGAAAGCAGAAACAGCAGTTTATAAACACAGCAACGTGCCTTTGAAAACGCGTATTTATCACAACCGGTGGTTTTACGTCATGTTCCTGCCGGTCCTTATCTGCATGATTCTGTTCAGTTATCTTCCTATGGTCGGTATTTTATATTCCTTTACAGAATATACGCCGTTTACAGATCCGGTTTTTATCGGACTGGAAAATTTTAAGACCCTGTTTTCCAGTCCCGCTTTCTGGAGGGCATTCAGAAACACTCTTCAGATCAGTTTCATCAACATGGTGCTGGGGCTTGTCTTCAGCGTGGGGCTTGCCCTTCTCATCGACGAAATCACTCTGATTAAATTCAGGAAGCTAACACAGACCATAGTATACATTCCCCATTTTATATCCTGGGTGGTAGTCGCTTCCATATTCACCATGTTTTTATCTCCGAAGAATGGAATCATCAATCAGATCATTACCATGTTTGGGGGAGAACCAATTTATTTTCTGGCCAATGAAGACTGGTGGAGACCGGTTTTTTATGTGGTGAACCGGTGGAAGGAAACCGGCTGGGGAACGATTATCTTTATTGCGGCACTGGCAGGTATGGATCAGGAGATGCACGAGGCGGCCCGCATTGATGGGGCCAGCCGTCTGCAGAGGATCTGGTTTATTACCTTACCCGCCATTTCAGGCACGATTCTGGTGGTGTTCATCCTAAATCTTGCCAAGGTCTTAAACCTGTTTGATTCGGTGTGGGTGCTGCAAAATTCCATGGTCCTCGGAGTCTCCGACGTTCTCGGTACCTTCGTATACCGCCTTGGAATCACCAGTGCAGATTATGGGCTGTCCACTGCTGCCGGCCTGTTTAAATCCATCATATCGGTGATACTTGTAACCATTGCAAACAGGGCCAGCAAAAAAATCAACGGGGAGGGAATCCTATAATGGCAGGAAAAACAGGAGAAAAGTTTTCACTAAAAAAAGGGCATCGGGCAAGAGCCGCGTTTCTGATCTTTAATTATCTGTTTTTGAGCATTTTAATGTGTGCGATGGTAATTCCTTTATTAAAAGTATTTGTGGATTCAGTCGACCCATCCACCTATGGAATCCGGCTCTGGCCGAAAATGTGGGATTTCACCGCTTACACCATGATTTTAAAAAATGTTACATTGTACCGGCCCCTATTGGTATCCGTTCTGACAACGGCTTCCGGAACTGCAGTGGGCCTGCTTTTGACCACGTTAGGGGCATATGTGATCATTCAGAAAGAGATGCCGGGAAGAAAAATATTAACCAATTTAATCCTTTTCACCATGCTGTTCAACGGCGGGATGATCCCTGCATATCTGAATATAAGAAATCTGGGACTGATGAACAATCTTTTGGCAGTGATCATTCCCTGCAGCTTGAGTGCGTACAATATCATTCTGATGAAAAGCTTTTTTGAGACGATTCCCCAGTCCCTGTACGAAGCGGCGGCTCTTGATGGCTGTACGCCAGTGGATACGTTCTGGAAAATCGTGCTTCCCCTTTCAAAGCCTGCCCTGGCGTCCATCGGCCTGTTCATATCGGTGGGACTTTGGAATGAATACATGCATTTCATTCTCTATATCACCAATCCCAACTGGAAGAATTTTCAGGTGAAGGTGAGAGATTTGATTTTAAATGACGGTATCTCAGGAAATGCCGCCACCCTTACCATGTCCCAGGAAATGCTCAAATCAGCGGTAGTCATTGTGGTGGTATTCCCATTTTTGATCATTTATCCCTTTGTCCAGAAATATTTTACAAAGGGGGTCACCATTGGAGCCGTAAAGGGGTAAAGGCGGCAGTTATACGCAGCGGTTTTATTAAAATTTATATATAAGGAGGATTTCATCATGAGATGGATGAGAAAGGCAGCATCGGTCACAATGGCAGCCGTCATGGGAGCCACAGTTCTGACCGGCTGTGTGGGAAGCGGAACGGAAACGGCATCGACAAAGGCACCTGCCCAGAGCCAGGAGGGGAAAACTGGGGAAAGCACAGGGAATACGGCAGAGGCGGAGAAACCGGAAAGCATCCGGTGGATGGTGCATAGCGGCCTAAATGAAGAAAATGGAACGGCTCAGTGGGCAGAAGAATATGAACGCTTGACCGGGATTAAGATGAATCTGGATATAATATCCAATAATGAATATTCACAGATGCTTGAATTGTCCTTTGCTTCGGACACGGTACCCGATATGTTTGACTTGACCGGTGAGAACCTTGCCGTTTATGCAAAGCAGAATGCGGTTGCAGACTTAACGGACCTGGTCAAGAACTCGGAATTATATAAGAAGGTGGATCCTGCTACCTGGGAAGCAATAAGCTTGAACGGCAGAATTTATGGTGTGCCGATGGAGACACCGTCCGGTGCGGTGACGTATGTCAGAAAAGACTGGCTGGACCGCCTTGGAATGGAGGTTCCAACCACGTATGACGAATTTATCGAAATGCTCCGCAGATTTAAAAAGGAAATTCCGGAGTGCACCGTACCCATTACCGCACCGGCACTGAAATCTGCCATGAACCTGCCAGAATTTTTCCAGGGGGCAACACCCGAGTTTAAAAAGGTCGATGGAAAATGGGTGGATGGAATGGGGCAGGAAAATATGGCCCAGGCGCTGACCAATCTGCGTGCTGTTTACGAGGAAGGGCTGCTGGACAGTGAAGTAATTACCAACACCACCTCCAATTGCAGGGATCAGTGGTACAGCGGTTCTGTTGGCGTGTTTAATTATTGGGGCGGCTTATGGGGGCAGACATTGACAGAGCGTCTTAAAATGAATGTTCCTGAGGCAGAAGTCATAGCCATTGAGCCAATAGAAGGGGCTGTATACGAATTTGCCGTACCAAATCTTCTTTGCATTTCAGGAAAGGCAAGCAAAGAGAAGGCAGCTTCCCTCTTCAAGTACATGATTGAATACATGCACGATGGCGGAGAGGGCCAGGTATTGTTCCAAAGCGGTGTGGAGGGCGTTCACTGGGAGCAGGATGGAGACCATTTAAAACCACTCCCAACCCTGTCAAACCCGGAAGAGACCTTGAAAAAAGCATGGATTACCCCGTGGCTGGCCATCAGCCCGCTTGAGGTTGATGATAAAAAGATGGAGCTGGCACCTGAGGTAGAGAATTCTCTCAAAATCGTAAATGCCCATTGCGTTGCAAAAAATGTTTACCCGGTATCTTCAACTCTTACAAAAATCAAATCTGATCTTGAAATGTTAAGGCAGGAAATTATTGCAAAGGTCATCATGGGCGATATGACGGTGGAGGAAGGCATGACAAAATATAAGACGGAGTCTGAAATGCTGAACGTACCAAAAGTCGTGGAAGAGATGAATGCCAGCAATTGAACAGGCACCATAAAAGAACAATAAATCATAGGGAAAAGAGAAACTGCCGGGACGGTGTCTGCAGCAGTTTCTCTTTTATTACCTGGGTTATTTGATTTCATCCGATTGACTCCGGATACGCTTTCTGTACTCTTGCGGTGAGACTCCAACGGACTGTTTGAAAATCCTGCTGAAATAAAGAGGATCTGAATATCCGATGCTTTGGGCGATTTCATTGCAGCCAAAGGAACTGGAATACAAAAGCTCTTTTGCTTTGTTCATCCGGATGTCCATAATGTATTGCTGGGGTGTTTTCCCGGTGTATCGTTTGAAACAGCGGATAAACCAGCAGCAGCTGACATTGTATTTTTTTGCGTAATTGCTGATCCTTAATGGAAGATGGTAGGACTGGTGGAAATCGACGATAGCCTTTTCAATGAAACCGGTGGTGCTCCACCGTCCATTTTCATTTTCGGAAAAATACCTTGCGGTAAGCTCAATCAATTCTTTCATATATAAATTGGTGATAGGGAGATAGCGGCTCCTTTTTACCTGAAGTTCCTGGATCATCGTTTGAAGCAGTAAGACAAACTCGCTTTGAGGACCGGTCCGGTAAATCCCGCTTTTGCCAAAGCCTGCCTGGGTCAAAAGCGTTTCCGCCTGATTGCCTGTAAAATGGACCCAGTAGACCTCCGGCTGGTGGATCAGCTCATAGCGGTAATACTGGCTGTCACCCGGATGATATAAGACCATGTGGCCCTCCCCGACCGGATGGAGCTTTCCTTCCATCTGAAAATACACCCGGCCCTTGGCAACATACAGTAGTTGATAATCCTGACGTCCGTATGGACGGGTAGTCTCAAAACATTGCTGTGTGACCAGCCGATAATGTCCCGCACTGTTGACCAGAATATCATACTTCATATCAGCAGCACCTCGTTCCTCCGTATTGTAATATCCGGAATCGTTAATCACTAAAAATCCCTCCACTTCTCATTTCTGTTTCCACTATACCACCTGATTGGGCCGATGTCTATGAGGAAGCAGGCACATGGAGGCAACCGCATGGATTTGACATTGGTTTCCCAATGTGTTAGTATTAAAAACAATATAATATCAGCAAGTGAAGTTTGTAGGAAAGTGGCGTAAGCCTACCGAAGGAGTAACACTCTCAGGTGCCTGGATATCCGGGTGTGGACTATAAATGGATGTAACTCTGGAGAATCTCATTTCATGAGTGCCGAAGGTGTAAGGAACGAAACGATTCGTTTTAATCTCTCAGGCGAAAGGACAGAGAACCTATAGGTGGAAAATTTGGGTTTATTTGTGGGTTTCCGGAGTCAAATCATGTTATTGTGGTTTGGCTTTTTTATTTGTTGAAAAAACTGCGGATGTTCAAAATTCAATAAAAGCTGGGTATCCGTATAAAAATTTAGGAGGAGATTTTAGAGTATGGAATGGTTTTCAGAATTGGTCGTCAGTATCAACAAGGTGTTATGGGATGTGTTTTTGATCATTGTTCTTTGTGGTGCAGGGGTGTATTTTACCATTCTCACCAAAGGAGTACAATTTCGCAGATTCAAGCAAAGCTTTCAGCTGACCTTTGGCTCGATCACTTTAAGAGGCAAGGAGGCCAGCGAAAAAGAAGGGATGACATCCTTCCAGTCGCTGCTCACCTCGGTTTCCGCGCAGATCGGTACCGGGAATCTGGCGGGTGTGGCGACAGCCATGGTATCCGGAGGGCCTGGTTCGGTGTTCTGGATGTGGGTCAGCGCCATTTTAGGTATGGCCACGATCTATGCGGAAGCCACCCTTGCCCAGCGTTATAAAACTACGGTCAATGGAGAACTGGTGGGAGGACCCGTATATTACATACGTGCTGCCATCAAGGGACCAGCCGGTAAGGTGGTTGCAGCCATTTTTTCTGTTTTCATCATAATTGCACTGGGTTTTATGGGAAATATGGTTCAGGCAAATTCCGTAGGCGGTGCCATGGAGGCAGCGTTCGGGGTCCCTTCGGAATCTATTGGCGCAGGTCTGGCAATCCTTTCTCTGCTTGTTTTCCTGGGGGGCGTAAAGCGGATCGTTGCTGTTGCGGAAAAGGTGGTTCCTTTTATGGCGGTTTTCTTCACCCTGTCTTCTCTGGTGGTGATCGGTGTGAATTTCCGAAATATTATTCCTGCATTTTATGATATTTTCGTTGGAGCTTTTCGGCCACAGGCAGTTTTGGGGGGAGTTTTGGGAGTAAGCGTGCAGAAATCCATTCGTTTTGGGATTGCCCGTGGATTGTTCACCCATGAGGCCGGTATGGGATCGACCCCTCATGCACATGCTCTGGCAAGGGTAAAGCATCCCTGCGAGCAGGGACTTGTGGCCATGATGGGGGTGTTCATTGATACCATTGTCTTACTGCCTTTGACAGTTCTTGCGATTTTAACTTCTGGTGTTCTTGGCACAACCGATACGGAAGGCGGGTTTGTTACAGGAATCGAACTGACACAGTCAGCGTTTTCCCAGGTCTTTGGGCATTTCGGGTATGTGATCATCGCCATCTGCGTGTTTTTCTTTGCTTTTGCGACGATTATGGGCTGGTACTTTTTCGGACTTGCAAATGTAAAATACTTATTTGGTAAAAAGGCCGTATCCGTCTATGCCATCCTGGTTTCCATATTTGTGGGGATTGGCTGTGCACTTAAAGTCGATCTTGTGTGGAATCTGGCAGATTTATTTAATGGTTTGATGGTTATCCCCAATATTTCGGCTTTGCTTCTTCTGGGCGGTGTGGTAGTAAAGCTTACGAAAGACTGGGAGTCCGGGAAATCAAACAATATGGAACAAGAGTAACCGGTTCAAAACGTAAAAAATGCTTCATACAGCTATCATTTCCACAGGATGGAAGGATAGCTGTTTTTTTATTTATTAAAATTTTGTAAAAATATGTCGAAAAAACTTAAAATTAATTAATGCATAATTAATGGCTTTCTGAAAATAAATGTTTATAATAGGTCTTTGTGGTATGTGTTTCCAGGAAATATCATTGAACCACAGTATAGCAGCGAGAGGGAGGACAACCCGGTGGTTTTCAGCAGTTTAGAATTTATATTCCGCTTTTTTCCGATATTTCTGGTGATTTATTATGCAATGCCTGACAAACATAGAAATAAGGTCCTTTTTATAGGAAGTCTTTGTTTTTATGCCCTGGGAGATTTTCGGTATCTTCCTTTGCTTCTCGTGTCCATTGGAATTAATTACTTGGCAGTCAGGCAGATGCTGCAGCACCGGGAGCGTGCAAGGGCATGGCTCACGGGAGCGTTGATTTTTAATATAGGGACGTTGTTTTTCTTTAAATACATTGATTTTCTCATAGAAAATGTGAATCTTTTCTTAAAACTGTTTCATTCCGGTATCAGCATTGCTTCTTTCCACCTGGATTTGCCGCTGGGAATCAGCTTTTATACGTTTCAGATCATTTCCTGCGTTGTGGATGTGTACCGGGGGGACATTGGAGAAGAACTTACCTTATCCGGCTTTGCCACCTATGTGGCCATGTTCCCCAAAATAATATCCGGTCCCATTACTTCCTTTGGGGAACTGGCAAAAGAACTGTCTGTCAGAAAATACAGTTTGTTCAAGCTGGAAATGGGCTTGAGATTTTTTATTCTGGGACTTGGGATGAAGGTTCTGGTTGCTGACCGGCTGGGGCTTTTGTGGAACGATATACAGACCATCGGTTTTGAAAGCATTTCCACGCCCCTTGCCTGGCTGGGATCGGTGGGATACAGCATACAGCTTTATCTGGATTTTCAGGGCTATTCCCTTATGGCAATCGGAATCGGGAGAATGCTGGGCTTTTACCTGCCTTCCAACTTCAGTCACCCTTACATAGCGAAATCTGTAACAGAATTCTGGCGCAGATGGCACAAGACACTTGGAATGTGGTTTAGAAATTACGTCTATATCCCCCTGGGAGGAAACCGCCGCGGCAATGTAAGACTGGCAGGGAATCTTTTCGTGGTATGGCTCCTTACGGGATTATGGCACGGAGCCAGCTGGAATTACGTGTTATGGGGACTGGTGCTGTTTTTGCTTATTTTCCTTGAAAAGCTATTTTTTAAGCCGGTATTGGACAAATCTAGGATTTTATCCAGATGCTATATGCTTTTTGTGATTCCCATTACGTGGATGATTTTTGCCATCAATCATCTAAAACAGCTGGGCATCTATCTTGGCAGAATGTTTGGCCTTTATCAGGGAGTGAATGTCAATCCCGGAGATTTTACGAAATACCTCCTACAGTATAAATGGCTGTTTCTGGCCGGGGGATTTCTTTGTCTTCCCTATGGGAAAAAGATATTCAGCAAATATCAGAATCATCTGATCTGTACGGTTTTTCTTCTTGTGATATTCTGGTATTGTGTTTACCTGCTTTCCAATGGGGCGAATAATCCGTTTTTATATTTTAAATTTTAGTATTACATAGGACGAAAGGATAACGATGAAAAATATGGGAGACTTTAAAAGATGCCGTCTGCTGGTTCTGTTATCTGCCAGCACCGTGGCCTTGTCATTGGTTGGATATCTTGGCAAAAATAATGTTTACGCCGAAAATTCTGTGGATCTGATAAAATCTCCCCAGCTGGCAGCGGTTTTTGAAGGAATGGAACAGGGAAAGTACCCCTGGGATATCCTGGCATTTGGTTCCAAACAGGCAGATGCCAATGTCCCGGAATCCTCCACATCTGCAGGGGAGGAGACAACCGCCGGCACAGAATCCACAGCCAGTACGGAATCGGCAGCCAGTACAGAAGCAGCGGTCCCTGAAGGTTCTCCACTCTTTACAACCGTGGATCAAAGCTATTTTGATGATGCTTTATTCATCGGAGATTCCAGAACGGTT
Source organism: uncultured bacterium (assembly GCA_905215155.1). Classification (GTDB taxonomy): domain Bacteria; phylum Bacillota; class Clostridia; order Lachnospirales; family Lachnospiraceae; genus Lacrimispora; species Lacrimispora sinapis. Next base: position 55,035 of record CAJMPJ010000008.1, read on the forward strand.
GGTTTATCCCAGTATTCCGGCTGGAAGAATCCGGTTTACTATGCAGATGTGGGCCTTACAATCTATGATGTTTTTGACAAAAAGATCGCAGAAGTGAACGGGGAAAAACTTACAATAGATAAAGCGTTGGAAAAACAGAAATTTGGTAAGATTTATATTATGCTGGGGATCAACGAATTGGGAAGAGGAACGACCGGGAAATTTGCAGAAAGGTACCGTCAGGTAATTGGAAGAATCAGGGAGCTTCAGCCGGATGCGTTGATATTTATCGAAGGGATCATGAAAGTCTCCAAAAAGAAATCGGATACGGACCCAATCTTCAACAATCAAAACATAAATGAAAGAAATGCTGCCATAGAAACGCTGGCGGACAATACCAGCGTCTTTTATATTGATGTGAATCAGGCCATTGCTGATGAGACAGGTGGGATACCGGCGGAGGATACGTTTGACAATGTTCATTTAAAAGCGGCGTATTACCATCTCTGGACCGATTTTCTGCTGACCCATGGAATTATAAAAACTTTTTCATGACATAAAATGGAACATATTTTATTCAAGGTATTTCCAAAAGTCAATATTTCGACTATAATTTTGTTAATAGTCAGAAAAAATTCTTTTTAAGAACGAGAGGCATAATGGATGGACAGGTTCGATGATTTAATGAATAATACTATAGTTAAAAAGTTAGTCAGTATTCTATTGCTGGTTTTATTTATGTATTTCTTTCGGGGGATGCTCAATCAGCTTTTGCTTATTTTTATCGTAACATTTATCTTTGGACAGCTGCAGAAATTCATTTATGATAAAGTGAATGCCCATATTAAAGTCAGCCGGAAGCTGGTTACAATTTTGATGTATATAGTGATTCTTTTGTTTTTTACGGTTTTAGGAATCGTGTATATCCCAATGGTGACCCAGCAGCTTCTTGATATCATCGGTCTGCTCTCAACCTTTGATTTGAATCAGGTTCAGTCAAAAGTGAATATCGGTCTTATCAATGCCATACCAAAGGAGGAGATTGATTCCTATATCCGGATGGCAGAGAGCCATCTTCTTGGTTTTGTTGCGACGGCGGGTACGTTCAGCATCAATTTGCTGCTGTCTTTTTTAATCAGCTTTCTCTTTTTACTGGAAAAGGAGGAAATTATTGCTTTTTTTAAGCATATGGAACAGAGTAAAGTCTCTTTCTTCTATGAGTATTTCACCTTCTATGGAAAGAAGTTTTTAAACTCATTTGGGAAAGTGATTGAATTGCAGATTTTAATTGCATTCATTAACTCCTTTCTATCCGTAGTGGCCCTTACGGTAATGGGATTTCCCCAGACCCTGGGTCTTGGGGCCATGATTTTCATTCTCGGATTGATTCCGGTTGCCGGGGTGATCATTTCCCTGATCCCTCTTGCCATCATTGCATTTAATATCGGCGGTGCCATTAAGATCATTGAAGTGATTGTGATGATTGTGGTACTTCATTCCCTGGAAACTTATGTGCTGAATCCCAAGCTGATGTCCGCGAAAACAAAGATTCCCGTGTTCCTTGTATTTCTCATTTTACTTGTGAGTGAACATTATATCGGGGTATGGGGCTTGCTTTTCGGCATTCCGCTGTTTATGTTTTTCCTGGACATCCTGGATATTAAGGTGAGGGAAAATTAATTAGAAAAAAAGGGTGGTGGTCTGGATTTCGTCTGGTGATATAGAAATTTAGGTGCAGTGTGGGATCAGACCAAGGCATCAATAAGCATATACGTATCCGCTCACCTCATTTGCAGGTATGAGCTTTGTCACCTCTATTTCTGGATTTTTATAGGATTGGCGGTTAAATTCCTGTTCTGAGGAAAAAAGAATTCCTTCCACGGTCACCCATGAACCGGCCTTTAGCTGAGCGGTCCTATCATATTTGCAGATCAGTCCCAGTGGAGTAACATCGGCTGCGCAGCAGGTCATAAGCATACGGGAAGCCATGAATTCCTCCTCGTGGCATAGGGCAGGGCCGGTGGAGACAAATCCGGTCAATCGTATTTTGTAACCCACATATTTTTGTGGGTTATTGCTTATTTCAAAGACCCAGAAGCCAAAATCATCATTGGAAACCGTGATGGTTTTTAAAGTCTCATTCAATCCTGGCAGCACATCGCCGAATTCATTTTGGGGAAGTGAGGCTTCTTCACCGGCAGCAGTGGCAGAATCTTTAGAAAACATCAACAGATAACAAGCGATACCGATAAAGTATAAGCATATAATTAAACGATTCAATATCCTGAATTTGAATGATCTTGACTTTACCCCTGCCATATAATTTCCTCCTAAAAAAAGAGACAGCTAACACTCCTATTTTATGATTCTATTCGGAAAATATAGCTTTATATTCTAAATCGCTTATCTCTCTCCCTTTTGCAGTCAGTTTGATCGTATCTTTTTCAATCACCACATTTCCATCCTTTAATAAAGCATTGACAATTTTATCGGTAAACGCTTTTTCCCAGTGGAAATGTGCGGAAAGTGTATGAAGACCAGCTTCCTGGGTTTCTTCCTCGCTTCCTTCGTGCTGGTATAAATGAAATAAGAGCGTTTTCCTGCTGAAATCAAGTTTTTGCCTCTGATGCCTTCTGATGGAACTTATAAAGCCTCTTTTAGGAGCTGTGATAAATACAACAAAGAATACCAATCCGGTCATGACTGCCATACTGCCGGAGATGGAAACATCGAACCAGGACGCCAGATAAAAGCCTGCGATACCGTTGAAGGCTCCGATTCCGGCACTGAGGATCAGCATGTGCTTCAGGTCATCGGTCAGCAGATAAGCGGTAGCCGGAGGCCCGATCATAAACGCCACGACCAGTACAGAACCAACCGCTTCAAATGCGCCTACGGTTGTCATGGAAACCAGCATCATCAGCCCATAGTGAATCAGGGAAGGAGAGATTCCAAGAACAGCCGACAGCACAGGATCAAAGGTGACCACCTTTAATTCTTTAAAAAATACAATAATAAAGATGAGATTAATAATTAACAGTGCCAGGGTACTGTAGATTGCTTTGGCACCAATATCATAGCCAAACAGGACCAGCCGGTTAAACGGCGCAAAGGCAAGCTCCCCTAGAAGAACGGAATCTGTATCCAAATGGACGGAACCTGCGTATTTGGTAATCAGAATAATAGCGATGGAGAATAGCAGCGGAAATACAATTCCAATGGAAGCATCCTCAGAAAGCAGTTTGGTCCGGTTCAGCGTTTCCGTCAGCCAAACCGTTGCAAGGCCTATCAAAGCAGCTCCTGCAATCAGGAGAGGGGAAGATAAGTCATGGGTCACGAAAAAGGCAAGGACAATCCCAAGAAGAATGGTATGAGTAATGGAGTCAGACATCATTGACATCTTCCTCAGAACCAGAAACACGCCCGGCAGCGAGCAGGCAACCGCAACAATAACGGCAATCAGCTGAATTTCAAATTGTGGTGACATCCTCATTCCCTCCTTTGTTTTTTATTAATTGTTTTAAGTTTTTTCGATGAAGTATTTTTTGTATAATTCCTCTTCCCGGTGCAAATAAAATGCTGAATATAACAATAGAGCTGATAAAGACTACAATTGCAGGACCCGTAGGAAGTTTAGCTGTCAGGGAGCTGGCAATGGTCCCAAGGATACCGGATACCGCCCCAAAGACAGCGGACAGCATCACCATGATCCACAGGCGGTCGGTCCATTGTCTGGCAGCAACCGCCGGTGCGATCAGCATGGCACTCATTAAGATTACTCCCACCGTCTGTAAGCCGATAATAATGGCCATAACAATCATAAAGGAAAGTAAAAGATTGATTCTGTTAGCCGGAAAGCCAAGGCTTCTGGCATATTCCATATCAAAGATGAAAAGCTTGAATTCCTTCCAGAATAAAAGTACCAGGAAGAGCAGGATCACTCCGCACAGCATCATAAAGATAACATCTCTTTTAAGGAGGGTTGATGCCTGCCCAAAGATAAAGCGTTTTAATCCGGCCTGATTGGAATTGGGTATTTTTTGGACAAAGGTCAGCAGTACCAGACCAAATCCGAAAAATACAGACATGACAAGGGCGAGAGCGCTGTCAAATTTAATACGGGTATGTTTTACAATGCTGATGATGAATAAAGTGGCAATTAAGCCTGAGATCAGTGCTCCAAGCAACAGGACTTCTGTATTCTTGGAGCCGGTCAGAACGAATGCCAGTATGACACCGGGTAAGGCGGCATGGGAGACACCGTCCCCCAGAAGGCTTTGCTTGCGAAGCACAGCAAAGCTTCCTAAAACGCCGCTTAATAATCCAAGAATGGCAGAGCCCAGTGCCACGGTCTGGAACGTGTAGTCTTTAAAAAGGGAAAATACCTGTTCCATAGTGTCACCTCCTTACATGGCCCCCTGCAATAAATTTACGGAGCTGCGGTATGCCTTTTTTAAATTGCTCTCATGAAATACCTCTTCTACAGGGCCGCTTGCGATCACTTTGATGTTAATCAGTGTGACCCAGTCAAAGTATTCCTCAACTGTCTGTAAGTCATGGTGTACCACAACCACCGTTTTACCGGACTCTCTTAACTCTTTTAAGAGCTGAACAATTGCTTTTTCTGTCTGAATGTCTACACCCTTAAAGGGTTCATCCATGAAGTAAATATCTGCCGTCTGCATCAAAGCTCTGGCTAAGAATACCCTCTGCTGCTGACCGCCGGAAAGCTGGCTGATCTGGCGGTCTGCAAATGGTTCCATGCCAACCTTTTTTAAGCATTCCATTGCCATTTCCCTGTCTTTTTTACCGGGCCGCCGGATAAAACCAAGCCTTCCGTAACAGCCCATAAGAACGATGTCCTTTACCGTTGCCGGGAAATCCCAGTCAACGCTTCCGCTTTGGGGAACGTAGGCTACCTGATTTTTTAATTTGCGAAGATTGTTTTCTTTCTCCTGGAAGAAATGGACCGTACCGGTTACCGGGACCAAAAGTCCCAGCATGGCTTTTAAGAGAGTGGTTTTCCCAGCCCCATTGGGACCGACCACAGCCATCAGCTTGCCCTGTGGAATATCAAGGTCAATATCCCATAAGACCGGTTTGGAATCATATGCAACGGTTAAATCTTCTATATGGACTGCATAATCCGATGGATTCACTTTCATAGGGGGTCCTCCTTTTCCCAATCTGTCATTTTAATGCTTCTACAATGGTGTCAACGTTGGCTTTTACAGTCAGAAGATAGGTTTCCGCTCCGGAATCCACGCCCCCAAGAGAGTCGGAGTAAAGTTCTCCGCCGATGATTACATCAAATCCTTTCGATTTTACGGCGGCCTGAAGGGCCTCTATGGTTTTCGGGGGCACCGAGGATTCTACAAAGATGGCTTTAATTTTCCGTTGGGTGATAAAATCAGCCAGGCTGCTCACGTCAGCAGTACCAGCTTCCGCATCGGTACTGATTCCCTGCAATCCTCTCACCTCAAGGCCGTAAGCCTTGCCAAAGTATTGAAATGCATCGTGTGCTGTAATCAGAACCCGCTGTTCTTCCGGGATTTCCTTTACCCGTTCTTTAATATATGTATCCAGTGACTCCAGTTCTGACATATAGGCTTCTAAGTTTTTCTTGTAATATGGGGAATGATCAGGATCTGCTTCGGATAACTGGTCTGCCACAGTTTTAGCGGCAGATTTCCAAAGGGAAACATCAAACCAGATATGAGGGTCGTGAACAGAGCTGTCATCCTCCCAGGATAGCAATTGATCTTTTGGAAGACCGTCTTCAATGCAGATGACCTTGCTTCCCCGGTCAGTCAGTGACTCAAAGATCTCACCCATTTTCCCTTCCAGATGCAGACCGTTATAGACGACCACATCGGCATTCTGCATCAAAGTAACGTCTCCGGCACTTGCCTGATATAAATGGGGATCAATACCCGGTCCCATAAGTCCGTCTACATTCACATGTTCCCCGCCAATGACTTTTGTCAGGTCGGCAAGCATGGTGGTGGTAGCTACGATATTTAACGTATCACTTTCGTTTTTCTGGTCAGCTTTTTGACATGCGGTCAAAAATAAGGATGCGATAAGGCTGATGTTTAACATCATGATTAATTTTTTTATCATGTTAATCCTCCATCATTTCAATCGTTATAAATTTCATTCATTTGTAGATACATAAATCTGGCAGGCAGCTTTATGGCTGATCTGTATTGTTTTGTCTCCAAGTACCAGGGTAAAAGGTCCCTCGTAGTCATCAACGGCAAGGACGGTGATCTGGCTTCCGATTTCAATTCCCTGAGTCTGTAAGTAATCAAGAAGTTCTTTTTCTTCCTGTACCTTTTTTATAATGGCTGTTGTTCCGGCAGCCAGGGTGGAGAGAAGAACTAATGATCCTTCTTTTATCTGTCCGTTCTGATCGGGAATCGCATTGCCGTGAGGGCAGTATGCAGGATAATTCAAAAAGCGTTCCAGCCGGCCCGTCAGCCGGACAGGAGATACGTGCTCCAATAATTCCGCATCTTCATGTGCTTCACTCCAGGAATAACCCAGGTGCCGTATAAGAAACACTTCCCACAGGCGGTGGCCCCGCAAAAGGGAGATTGCGATCCCGATTCCTTCTTTTGTCAACTTTGCTCCTTTATAAGGCTCCGTAATCAGCAATGATTCCTGACTTAACTTTGTCAGCATTTCAGATACTGAAGCCGGCGCTATTTTTAATTTCTGCGATAGCTCCTTGTTGCTTACCAGGTGTTCGGAGCCTCCCAGCTTATATAGTTCTTTTAAATAATCTTCTTTGTTTGGTGTCATAGGACCGCCTCCTGTTTTAGGTATACCTAAATTAATTGTATTATATACCTAAAATCAGAAAAGTGCAAGATACATCCCGGTAAAGAAACGAGTATCTTTATCATTAGAGAGAATTAGCGGAGGCTAAAAAAGTTTCCTGAGACTAATATATTTTAAAACGGAAAAAGTGTTACAATATAAGATGGGCTGTATCAATAAGTTTGAAATTTTTTAAAAATAGGTATGACATTAATTGATCCGTTCTGCTATACTTGTATAATCAATGCAATTAAAAAAGTGTAATAAAAGGAGAAAAAATATGAATTTTTGTTGGGTAACACTGCATGTGGGAAATTTTGAAGAATCCCTTGCTTTCTATCATGAAGTGCTGAAGCTTCCGGTCAGCAGCAGACACAGCGGAGGCGGTGTAGAGATGGCCATGCTTGGAAAAGAAGGACAGCCGAAAGTAGAACTGCTCTGTGACGGGAACGCTCAAAGCGGTCAGAAGCAATCCGGCATTTCTGTAGGTATTTCGGTTAATTCCTTGGAAGAGACGATGGAATATTTGGACAAACTGGGAATTCCGGTTCTTAGAGGGCCGATTTCACCGAATCCGTCTACCAGGTTTATTTTTATCCATGATCCTGATGGTTATGAGGTTCAGCTGGTGGAAATGAAATAAAAAAGATAAGCCTTATTTCTTTTTCCTGTCCGGATCATAGATTTCCTCTGAAAATTCAGTTAAGATACGGCGATGCTCCGAGGTTCCTGCCGGATATTGATTTTGCCGATGCAGTTTGTGTTTGTCTGCTTCATGAACAAATGCATAACAGACCGTGAAAAAAGCCACAAGAGCAATTCCTGCAAAAAATCCCAGGGTCTGACTTTTTAAAAACGGCATGCTGAACATGGCGATGATCAGTCCTGCCATTGCAAACAGAGAACTATACGGAAATCCGCACAGCCGGCAGTTTCCTTCCGGTTTCCCGTTCTTTTTCCGAAAGCGGATATGGGTAACCATGAGTACGATATAGGTAAAAAGCAGTGCAAATCCTCCGGAGCTGATCAAAAACACATAGACCTCAGGGAACAATAGCCCCACGTATAAAAACAGGATCATGGAGAAGCCCGAAAAGAGGATTCCCCTGTAAGGAACATCCGTTTTATCTCTTAAAAATGCAGGCCCAAGCCCGTCTTCCACAAGAGAGCGGAGCATTCTTCCGATTCCAAACATGGCGGCTAACATGGTCGATATGATGGCGGTAATGAGTATGACCGTCATGGCAGTACCTGCCCAGGTCATTTGATAGCGGTAGAGGGCCGTAACCATAGGGCTGACGTCTTCATTTAAGGACCCGGTGGGAACCAGCAGCAAAAGGACTAAAACACACAGAATATAAAGTGTCACGAGCCAAAACACCGTTAGGTGGATGGCACGGGGCACATTTTTTTGCTTGTTTTCTGTTTCGCTGGCAGCCAGTCCGATGATTTCAAAGCCTGCAAAGGAGAACAAAACGATCAGCATGCTTCCGGCCAGACTTTTTATTCCGCCGGGGAGAAATGGTTCTGAACGAAGGGTGCTGATCCCCAGTGGGGTAGAGCCGGGCAAGACACCGAAGATGATCAGACACCCTAAAAGGATAAATCCTATAATGGCCAGAATCTTGACTGCGGCCAGAACGCTTTCCAAACGGCTCAGCTGTTTGGCTCCCAAAAGGTTTAATAAGGTGACACCGGCAATGAGAAGGGTGCCAAGAAAAGGGATTGAAACGGCCGGAAACCAGGTTCGGAACAATAAGGATACTGCGGTAGCCTCACTGGACATGGAAATGACCATTCCGGTCCAATAGACCCAGCCCACCACAAAGCCAGTTCCTTTGTTGATATACTCCGATGCAAAGGTTCTAAAGGAAGAAGAATCCGGATGAGATACTGTCATTTCCGAAAGTGCAAAAAGGATGAAGTAGACCATAACAGCACAAATCAGATAAGAAAAAATAATTGCTGGTCCTGCCGCCTGAATGGCAACCGTTGAACCTATAAAAAAGGAACCGCCGATGACGGTTCCAAGAGCCATCATTGTCAAACGGCCTGCAGTAAGTCCTTTTGCTTTGTTTTCCATTGGAATCCCTCGCTTTTTTATTTTTGTATTATTATTTCAGATATCAGAAAAGTTATTCAAACCATAGAAACTCTTTGATAATTATAAGCCAGTGCCTTATAATAGAAAAAATAAATTCTCCCAACTCCATCGTTAGATGGCTGATTGAAATAAAGTTTTATTAATAATAAGTACTTTACTTATAAAAAGAAAAATCAGGAGGCAATCATGATAAAAAAGGCAGGCAAAGAAGACATTCAGGCAGTGGCCCATACTTACCGGGAGCTGCTGCTTTATGAGAAGGAACATGGAAGTCATTCCAATTGGGTCCTTGATGTGTATCCTACAAAAGAAAATGCTCAAAAAAGCTATGAAGAGGGGACGTTATATGTGCTGGAAGAGAATGGAGAGATCTGTGCCAGCATGGTTTTAAATCATTTGCAGTCCGAAGAATATGCTAAAATTCCTTGGAGATATCCGGCTGATCCGGCTGAGGTGCTTGTCCTGCATACGCTTTGCATCCCGCCTTCAAAGGCAGGAAAAGGCATGGGAAGAAAGATGGTTGGTTATGCCTTAAATCAGGCAAAGGAACTGGGCTGTAAAGTGATGAGGCTGGATACTCACGCTGAGAATGAACCGGCGGCCCGCTTATATAAAAAGCTGGGATTCCAGTATGCGGGTACCGCGGACGTTCTGCATGAGGGACTTATACCGGAAAAACAGATATTCTTTGAGCGGATTATTTTATAGTAATAAGAAGTGAAGGAAAAGCAGATTCAAAGCAAGCGGCAAAGGAGGGATTGCAAATGAAAGAGATCTATGCACTCAGTGCCTATGAAACAAGCGCTGAAAATTTTTTTGAAACATTAAAACAATACCAGGTGGATCTGGTGTTGGATATCAGGCAGAAGAATGACTCCCAGTTGTGTGGATTTACAAAGAAAAGAGACTTGGAGTATCTGGTCAGGACCATTGTCCATGCCGACTATGTCCACGACCGGAAGTTTGCTCCGGACAGCGGTCTGCTGGACCCTTATCTCAAGCAATGGATCTCTTGGGAGCAGTATAAAAAGGGGTACGAAGCTTTAATGAAGGAGAGAAACGTCATTTCTTATTTTAAGTCTCAGTATGGCACGTATTCAAGGATCTGTTTGATTGGAACGGAAACAAAGAAGAGAAAATCCCATAGTCAGGTACTTTGTTCCATGCTTCAGGAATGTTTCTGAATAAAAAATATCAAAAAGATTTCACTATGTTGTAATAACAACGGACATATCTCTGTGATGATGTTATCCTGTACAAGGATCGAGGACAGAACAGAAAACGAGCAGATGTTCCTTGATTCAACAAATCTCAACAAAGTTGTTGACGAGTACAAACACCCCTTTTATAAAGGGTGTTATGCATAATAATTTACTACAGGAGGTAATGAATATGAGCATGTTTTGTTATCAGTGTCAGGAGACAGCAAAAAACACAGGATGTACGGTTATGGGAGTCTGCGGTAAGACCGAGGAGGTTGCAAAGCTTCAGGATCTGCTTATTTACGCTGTAAAAGGAATTTCTGAGGTGGTTGTAAAAACAAACACGAAAGCCTCCGATATCCTTGCGATTGACCGTGAGGTGGTAAAAAGCCTTTTTATCACGATCACAAATGCAAACTTTGATGCGGACGCAATTGAAGCACAGATTGTAAAGGTACTTGGATTAAGAGACCAGCTTGCAAAAGACGCAGGTTATCATGGGAACAGCGATGCTGCATTGTTTACCGTAGATTCAAGAGAATCCATGCTTGCCAAGGCTGCAAATGTAGGGGTTCTTGCAACTGAGAATGAAGACATCCGTTCCTTAAGAGAACTGATCATCTATGGTATTAAGGGTATGGCTGCATACGTGGAGCATGCATTTAACATCGGAAAAGAGAACAACGATATCTATGCCTTCATGTATGAAGGCTTGGCAGCAACACTGGATGATACGTTATCAGTAAATGACCTGGTTGCATTGACTCTAAAGACAGGCGAAGTTGGCGTAACCGCTATGGCACTTCTTGACGAAGCCAATACTACCCGTTACGGAAATCCGGAGATCACCACCGTTAATATCGGTGTAAGAAAGAACCCGGCGATTCTTATCTCAGGTCATGACTTAACTGACATGGAGCAGCTTTTAGAGCAGACCGCAGGAACCGGTGTGGATGTTTACACCCACGGCGAAATGCTTCCCGCTCACTATTATCCTGCATTCAAGAAATACGATCATTTTGCAGGAAACTACGGAAATGCATGGTGGAAACAGGTGACAGAATTCGAGTCCTTCCACGGACCGATCCTGTTTACTACAAACTGTATCGTTCCTCCAAAGTCTCCGGAAGTTGCAGCAAGAATTTTCACCACAGGGGCTACCGGTTTCCCAGGCTGTACTCATATTGAGGCAGATGAGAACGGAAAGAAAGATTTTTCCGCGATCATTGAGCTTGCAAAGAAGCTCCCAAGCCCGGAGGAAATCGAGACTGGTACCATCGTGGGCGGTTTCGCACACAATCAGGTGTTTGCACTTGCAGACAAAGTGGTAGACGCAGTAAAATCCGGCGCAATCAAGAAGTTCTTTGTCATGGCAGGATGCGATGGAAGAGTGAAATCAAGATCTTACTATACAGAATTTGCAGAGAAACTTCCAAAGGATACGGTGATCCTTACTGCCGGCTGTGCAAAGTACAGATACAACAAGCTGGAGCTTGGTGATATCGGCGGTATTCCGAGAGTTCTTGATGCAGGACAGTGTAATGATTCCTATTCTCTTGCACTCATCGCATTAAAGTTAAAAGAAGTATTCGGACTGGATGATGTCAATGAGCTTCCGATCGCTTACAACATTGCCTGGTATGAGCAGAAGGCAGTAATCGTGCTCCTTGCCCTGCTTCACTTAGGCGTGAAAAACATTCACTTAGGACCTACATTACCAGGATTCTTATCTCCCAATGTTGCCAAGGTTCTTGTTGAAACCTTTGGTATTGCAGGAATCGGCAGCGTGGATGATGATATGAAATTATTCATGAATGCATAATTGCTTTATCCGTATAAGCCCGTCAGGGATGTTGCGTGCGCAACGTCTCTGGCGGGCTTTTTTTGATACTATTACAGGGTAAGTGCTGGCTTGCAGATGCAATCAAACATTTTATCATTGAATGGAGGTAAACATGAAAAAGGTAAACGTATATTATGACAAGCTGTATTACGGCTTTCCAATCGTTTTGGTCAGTTACTATGATACAGATGGAACCCCCAATATAACGACCATATCTTCCACGTATTCGTTAAGGGATATGATGGCCATAGGCTTCAGTACAAAAGGATATGCATTGAACCGGATCAAGGAGGTATCTGATTTTGCAGTAAATATTGTGGACAGCAGTCAGGTGGAAGCGGTAAATTTCTGCGGAAAAAATACAGGAGCAGAATGCAAAAAATTTGACAGCCTTTCTCTGACACCGGTACCGTCAAAGGTTGTCAGTGCCCCCATCATCGAAGAGTGTCCTATTTCCATCGAATGCAGAATGACGGATGTGATTGAAAGTGAAAATCATATGGGAATCACAAACATTCTGGCAAAAATCAAAGGACGCCTTGTGTCAGAAGCCTATTTAAATGGTTCCGGACGGCTCAATGTATCTGCGTTTGATGATCTCCTTTATGTGGGTGATGGCGACAGCAAAGGATATCGGAAAATGAAATAGATTTGCTTGTTATCTCATGGAAGAAAATTTAAAGAGAAAACCTGGTTTAAGAAAAAAGACTTGATTGCAGAGCAGCAGTCAGGTTCTTTTTTTATCATTTTTTAAAATGGTCTTGCAAAAATGGCAGTATAACGATACTATCAGTGTAAGTTCCTTTAAGAAGAAAACGGGGAGCAGGCCAATGAAACGAGCCTTCCCCCATACCTGGAGGTGGTAAAATGACAGGTGTATACGAAACACAAAAGAAAGTAAGTATGTTTTTGGCGGCAGCAAAAAAATTGTATTTGCGTTTACTTGCGGCGCCTGCCGTCAGCGAGGCGGACCGCAGAGCTCAGATGGAGAAAAATGCCCAGGAGATGCTTCAGAAGTATGGAAACAGCATTCTGCGCCTGGCCTATTCCTATCTGCATCATTCAGACGATGCAGAAGCTGTTTTGCAGGAAACTCTTGTCCATTACATAAAAACAGCTCCCCAATTTGAATCAGACAGTCAGGTGGAAGCCTGGTTTATGCGTGTGGCCATCAATAACAGCAAAAAGAGAATTTCCTACGATGAACCTCCAAAAACCGATGAATTAAGTGAAGACCTGGAGGCAGCTGAAGAAGAGGATCTGGTCTTTGTGTGGAAGACGGTCAAGGAATTGCCGGAAAAATACAGAGAAATTCTCCATCTCTTTTATCAGGAGGGATATTCAGCCGCACAGATCGCAGAGCTTTTATCAAAGAAAGAAACCATTGTCCGATCTCTGCTGCTTAGAGTCAGACTTAATCTGAAAGAGGAGCTAAAGGAGGTGTATGACTTTGATGCATAGATACAATCAGATTATGAAACATATCAAAGTAACGCCGGAGATTCAGGACAGGATCATGGAGCACATTCATCAACTGGACTTAAATGAAACAAAACCAAAGCCGGCCACTCCCTTTCCGTTCGGGAAATGCCTGTTGATTGGGGCCTGCTTTGTCATCTTAGTTTTAGGGGGTTCTTTCGCCTTCAATAAAAGGGATTCCGTGTCTGTGCTTTACCAGCAGGTGGTTTCTCATAGCATTGAGTACCGTTCTGTGAAAGAATTATCGAGAGCGGTGGGGTTTAATGTCCGTCAGGTGCAAAAGCTGCCGTTTGAAGCGGAAAAAATCCGGTTCTCATCCTACAGGAAAAAGACCGCTCAAATTGATTACACCGGCAAAGACCAGGCTGTTTCTTTCCGGATGTCTGCCGGTAAGAAGGATGTAAGCGGAGATCATAACCAATACACCAGTGTAAAGGATATTCCCTCAGAGGATATGAATGTGACCATCAAAGGAGATCAGGATCAGTATGTTCTGGCGGTCTGGCAAGTCAGAGGATATTCCTACTCCATAAAACTGACCAATGGGATTTCCCAGGATCAGATGATGGAAATCGTACAGAGTATTCGCTGATGGAAAAAAATACAGAAGGGGACGGTTTTCCGTCCCCTTCTGCAACAACTTCATATCCAGAAATGCATCTATTATTATCGGGTGTCTTCCGGACATTCGGAACAGCCGCAGCCACAGCCGCAGCCGGACTCTCCGTTTTTCCTTTTTTGGATTCCACGTACAACAATGAAACCCACATAAGCAGCAATCAGTGCTGCGACGACAATCGTTGCAATCATGATAAATACCTCCTTATAATTTTAAAATAATTCCAGCCATGAGGATCTTTTGGTTAGAGAATACTAACCTTTTTGCATATAAAAAGGCCGGACCGGTCAATATATATACGATTTACCCTTATTATAATACTTATATCCCACATCGTAAAGTAGGCACCATTTGGGTACCAAGGTAACAAAAAGAAACCAGGAATTTCCTTGAGGTACCCTTTTGGAAACCACACCACTTAATTGTGCCTACTTGTTAATTTTTTTGGGAATGTTATAATTAAAATATCCAAACGATGACAGGGAATAGAGATGACACCTGCATCGAATCGTCAAAAAAATAACAATAAGGAGACTATCACTATGAGTAAAGTTCTTTATATTAAAGCAAATGCAAAACCAGAAGGCGTTTCCAGAACCTTTCAAATATCCGATGCATTTATTGAGCGGTATCAAAAGCTTCACCCGGAGGACGAAGTAATTGTTCTGGATCTTTATAAGCTTGGAATCCACTTTCTGGAGGAAGAAGATCTTGCCTATCATATGCCGTCCCCGGGAGAGGGCAGGGAGCATCCGGTTTTAAAATACGCCTATCAGTTTGCAGAGGCAGATAAGTATGTTTTTGCAGAACCACTGTGGAATTTAAGCATGCCGGCAATTTTAAAAGCATACATTGACTATATCTGCGTTTCCTCCATTACCTTCAAGTATACGGCTGAGGGTCCTGTAGGATTATGCAAGGGCAAAAAAGCTGTCAATATCACCACACGAGGCGGTGCATACAGTTCCGGAATCACTGCAGAAATGGAGATGGGAGACCGGTATTTAAAAACCATTCTTGGCTTTATGGGAGTTACAGATTATACAACCATAGCGGCTGAACAGCTTGACGTAACGGGAATTGATGTTGATGGAATCATCGCAGAGACCATTGAAAAAGCAGGAGAGTTTGCAAAAACATTTTAATGCAGAAAGAGGCGGTCATTTCTTAGTAAATGGCCGCCTCTTTCTGTGGTTATAAAATAAGGTCTTAATAATGGATTACCTGGTCAGCTTCCCTGATTTTCTGAATCACAGGTTCGGCTTCTTCGCTTTTAAAATAGCGTAAGGTAGTCGGGGGAAGATAGTTGCTTAATTGAGAAAAATCTCCGTCTTTTATCAGCTTTCTCACGGTTGACGCACTGATGACGCTTCCGTCTGTTTCTTTTCTCGGAATGATGATGCAGTCGATGCCGGATTCCGGAAGCCGTTCTTTCATAATTTGATTATAGATCGCTGTTACCTGACTATTGGGTTCTTCTCCCACATACCGTTTGTTGATTCCAAGTGCTTTGGATATTTTAACGAAAATCTCCAGATCCAATAGCGCATGGCTTTCGATGACAGCTTTCTCGTCCTTTTGGAAATAACTTGGGAAGGTAGAGGTGCTGACGATGTAAGGGCCGCTGTCATGATAGCAGATATTGGGAAGATGAGCGGTCCCTTCCATAATGAGCCGTTTTCTTACTTCAAACGGAACAAGACTCACGTCCTCACTGACAATGAACAGATGAAGCACGTCATTTTCTTTCGCCGCCTTTTCTACAAGGTAAAGGTGTCCCAAGGTAAAGGGATTGCCGTTCATAACAATGGCGGCCACTGTTTTTCCGTTTTTCTTATTTTCACTCAGACGGTCTATATAGTCGTAAAATCCCCTTCTTTTATTTTCCATAAACACCACTTTATTGTCAATGCTCACAATTTCATAAAAGCCCAGGTCAGAGAAAAATCTGGAGGCAGAAGATTTTGTGTACAGGAAAAGGTGAAAATAGCCTCTGCTGAACTGTACCTCTGTCAAATGGGTCATAATCTGGTTCATCAGACCTTCCCCCTGATGTGCGCTGCTTACCGCAAGACACCGCAGCGTGTTGCCGTAGCAGCTTCCGGTGGCGACCACGTTAAAATCTTCGTCAAACATGGCACAGGTGTAATCGAGGTTCTTGTCTCTGCGGATTCCTTCTCCTGAAAGTAATTCATCAATCAGTTTGTTGGTTCTTTTATCATCGGGGGAAACCCTTGAAATATTGTAATCACTCATGTTTTTTCTCCTTATTGTTGTAACTTTTAACACATCAAAGAAGCCTTGGCCGCTGTCCTTTTTATTATACAAAATATAAGGAGAAAATACCAAATAAAAAACACTTGTTTTAAAAACAAAACATGATATCTGTTGCTTTGTTTGCTTATTTTGCGGTCAGAAGTGTTAAAATGCGCGCATTAAATTTACCATTTCAATGGCACTGACAGCGCAGTCAAAGCCTTTGTTCCCTGCTTTCGTTCCGGCCCGTTCTATGGCCTGCTCGATATTTTCCGTTGTCAGCACACCGAATAAAACGGGGATATCCTGGGTGAGTGCTATCTGTGCGATCCCCTTTGAGACTTCATTGCAGACGTAATCATAGTGGCTGGTGCTGCCGCGGATGACTGCACCCAGGCAGATGACAGCATCATATTTTTTGCTTTTTGCCATTTTTGATGCGATCAGGGGAATCTCAAAGGCTCCGGGAACCCAGGCTACGTCAATGTTTTCATCGGCGACCTCATGTCTCTTTAATCCGTCCAGCGTGCCGGAAAGGAGCTTTGAAGTGATAAATTCATTAAAACGGGCGGCAACGATCCCGATTCTCATATTATTTGATACTAATTTTCCTTCCAATACATTCATGCTTACATCTCCTTTTTATAATTGAATAAATGTCCCATTTTGACCTGCTTGGTTTTCAAGTAAAATAAATTTTGGGCGGTAGCATTCATCTGGATAGGGACCCGTTCTACGATTTCCATCCCGTAATCAGAAAGCTGGTATACCTTATCCGGATTGTTTGTCAGAAGCCGCAGGGTCTTTGCTCCCAGATCCCTCAGGATCTGAGCACCTATGTAATATTCCCGCATATCACCGGCAAAGCCCAAAGCCAGATTTGCTTCCAGTGTATCCATGCCCTGATCCTGCAATTCATAGGCCCGGAGCTTATTGATGAGGCCGATGCCCCTTCCTTCCTGCCGCATATAAAGAAGGATGCCCCGTCCCTCCTGTTCGATCTGGGTCATTGCTGCCGCAAATTGCTGGCCGCAGTCGCAGCGGAGGGAACCAAAGGCATCTCCGGTCAGGCATTCGGAATGGACGCGGCACAGGAGATTGGTTCCGTCGCCGATCTCTCCGCGAACCAATGCAACGTGATGCTCCCCGGTTAGCTTGTTCACATAACCGTAGGCTTTAAAATCCCCATATTTGGTGGGCATCTTTGTTACTGCGGCGCATTCCACCAGTTTATCATGCTTTTTCCGGTAATTTTGAAGTTCTTTAATGGTGATAAAGGTCAGTCCATGAGTCTCTGCCAGTTTGATCAGTTCAGGGGTGCGCATCATGGTTCCGTCTTCCCCCATGATTTCACAGCATAACCCGCATTCTTTCAGACCGGAAAGACGGAGCAGGTCCACGGTTGCTTCCGTATGGCCGTTCCGTTTTAAGACTCCCCCTGGTTTGGCAGTCAGGGGAAACATATGGCCGGGACGGCGAAAATCCTCCGGCTTTGCATCCTCCATCACACAGGCGCGGGCCGTGATTGCCCGTTCTTCAGCGGAAATTCCGGTGGTCGTACGGATGTGGTCAATGGAGACCGTAAAAGCGGTTTCATGGTTATCGGTACTTTCCGAAACCATTTGAGGGAGCTGCAGCTTCTGACAAAGCGCAGCGCTCATGGGCATGCAGATCAGCCCTTTTCCGTGGACTGCCATAAAATTCACATGTTCCGTCGTGGCAAATTGGGCGGCGCAGATAAAATCCCCTTCATTCTCCCTGTCTTCATCGTCGGCAACCAGTATGATCTTTCCCTGGCGAAGATCCTCAAGTGCTTCTTCAATGGTATTAAATGCAAACATATTTCCTCCTATTCCAGACCGTATTTGGGAGTGCCCTTTGACGGGACTGCTGCTCCCAGGAATTTTTCAATATATTTTCCTACACAGTCATTTTCCAGATTTACAGCATCTCCGACCCGTCTGCCGGACAGAGTGGTTTGTTTGGCGGTATGAGGTATCACGGATACGCCAAAATCATTTTTTGACAGTCTGGCAACAGTCAGGCTGATGCCGTCAATCCCAATAGAGCCTTTTTCGACGATGTAACGCAGGATTCCGGGAGTCGTCCGTATGGTGTACCAGATGGCATTGTCATCCCGATCAATGGAACGGATGATGCCGGTACCGTCGATATGTCCGGTAAGAATATGACCGCCAAACCGCCCATTGGCTGGCACCGCCCGTTCCAAATTGACGGTGGAACCGGAAGAAAGCCTTGCAAGAGAGGAGCGGCGCAGGGTTTCGTGCATCACATCTGCGGTAAATGTTGTGGCGGTAAAGGAAGTCACGGTCAGGCAGATACCATTTACACAAATGCTGTCCCCCGCCTTGATATCCTTCAGTATCAAAGAGGCACCAACGGTCAGAACCGCAGAATATGCCCCCGTTTTCACGCCCCGCACCGTACCGATTTCTTCAATAATGCCTGTAAACATCAAAGCACCTCGCTTTCTAAAAGAATATCCTCTCCAAGCACAGTGATTTGGGGAGGTGACAGTGACACCCCATTGTCTGGAGATTCCATGCCGATTCCACCAACGGGGGATTTTGCATGGATGCCCCCAAACAGCTTTGGTGCAACATAGACCTGGACTTTATTTACGATTCCATCGGTTAATGCGGACCAGTTTAATGTACTCCCTCCTTCCAAAAGAATGCTGTCTACGTTCCTTTTCCCAAGCTGTATCATCAGTTCCTTTAAATCCACCTTTCCCTCCTTTTGAGAAACCGTAAGGACCTCACAGCCGGCTTCCTCATAAGGCTTTATTTTGGCTTGGTCGGTACAGCAGGCAGCCAGAATGGTCTTGTACTGATCGGCAGTCTGAACGACACGGGAGGAGAGAGGTGTCCTCAGGCTTGTGTCGCAGACGATGCGTTGAGGGCTTTTGCAGCCATTGAAGCGGCAGGTCAGCATGGGATCATCGGTGAGTATGGTACTTACCCCGACCATGATTCCGGAATAGCGGTGTCTGTCCTTTTGCACTTGCAGACGGGCAGCTTCTCCCGTAATCCATTTGGACTTCCCGGAAGAAGTGGCAATTTTTCCGTCCATGGTCATGGCGTATTTCATTACCACATAAGGGGTTTGATGCTTAATGAAGTGGAAGAAGACTCTATTGAGCTTCCTGCATTCTTCGGATAAAACCCCTTCCGTAACTTCGATTCCATGGTGACGCAAAATGCTGGCCCCTTTGCCTGCAACGACAGGGTTTGGGTCAAGGGAGCCGATCACAACTCTCCGGATGCCGCTTTTTAAAATTGCATCGGTGCATGGCGGTGTTTTTCCGTAATGGCAGCAGGGCTCCAAAGTCACGTAAAGGGTTGCGCCCTGAGGGGATTGCCTACAGCCCGAAAGGGCTTCACGCTCCGCATGGGGCATACCAAACCTCTGATGGAACCCCATTCCGATGATAGTGCCATCTTTTACGATAACAGCTCCTACCATTGGATTGGGATTGACCCAGCCAATCCCTTTTTTGGCAAGTTCCAATGCTTGTTTCATGTAATCAATATCAGTCAACCGGACACCTCCTG
Source organism: uncultured bacterium (assembly GCA_905215155.1). Lineage (GTDB taxonomy): Bacteria > Bacillota > Clostridia > Lachnospirales > Lachnospiraceae > Lacrimispora > Lacrimispora sinapis. Next base: position 74,917 of record CAJMPJ010000008.1, read on the forward strand.
AAAAATAAAATGCCTTGAACCGATATCGTTCAAGGCATGGAGTCACAGAATGGAGGGAAGCTGTATCAAAAATAAAAAAACTCCGAAATCAAAACGATTTCAGAGACATTTACGATACACACAACATGTGTTTTCATCTTCTTTCATCCAGACTATACTGTCGGCTTCGGAATTACACCGAATCATGCCTTGCGGCTCGTGGGCTTTACCACCGGTAGGGATTTTCACCCTGCCCTGAAGATATTTATTCAATTACGGTTAATATAGCACCATGCCAAAGCGTTGTCAAGTGCTTGGGCGCATTTTCATTTATTGCTCCCTTTTAGGGATTGCCTGGGTCGGGTTCCGTACTTAAATACTGGCTCCCAAACGCGTGCATCAGTTCCAGAATAGGGATGATTTTTGTACCCAGTTCGGTCAAGCTGTATTCCACGCGGGAAGGGACCACCGGATAGACCTTCCGGCTCACCAGCCGGTCTTCTTCCAGACTCCGCAGCTGGGAGGTCAGCATTTTCTGGGTCACTTGAGGAAGCCTTTTTTTGATTTCGCTGAATCGCAGGGTCTTGCTGCTTAAATACCATAGAATCAGAATTTTCCATTTTCCAGAAAGCAGTTCCTGCACAAGGGCCATGGGGCAGACATTGTATTTTAAGCACTGGTCTTTCATATAGCATTCTTCGTGCATGGGCTTATTGCAGATCATATTGGCTGACATGGGACCACCTCTTTCTGGTATATAAAATATAGGAAGTATCAAATGAAGCTATGTATGTTAAAAAGATATCCTACGATCCATTATACCATTTACTGACTTAAATTGTAAATATGTATATTCTGCCGCTTTCTATTGTACCGTTGTTTTTCAACAACACTGGAAAAGCCCTGATTCTATGGAACAGGCCGCCCACATATAATAGGCATATACTTTTAATCCTTATGGCAAAACGCATATGGAAGGAGAACATGGATGATCGTATCTTGGCTGACCACAAATCAGTGTAATTTAAAATGCAGGCATTGCTATCAGGATGCCGGAGGCAGAAGTGCAGAGGAGCTTAATACAGACGAAGCAAAAAAAATGATCGGAGAGATCGCAGCGGCCGGTTTTAAAATTATGATATTCAGCGGAGGAGAGCCGCTCATGCGTCCCGATATCTATGAACTGGTTTCTTACGCAGCTTCCTTAGGACTGCGTCCGGTTTTTGGAACCAACGGAACGCTGATCACAGAAGAAACAGCTGTGAAGCTGAAACAGTGCGGTGCAAAGGCCATGGGCATCAGTCTGGACAGCTTAATAGAAGAAAGGCATAACTTTTTCAGGGGAAAGGAGGATGCATTCCAATTGACCCTGAAAGGCATTGAAAACTGCAAAAAGGCAGGTCTTCCCTTTCAGATCCATACCACTGTTATGGACTGGAATCAGGAGGAGGTATGCGGCATCATAGATTTTTGTGTGGAAACAGGAGCAATTGCCAGCTACTTGTTTTTCTTGATTCCTGTAGGAAGAGGAAAGTTTTTGGAGAAAACCTCCCTTGAGGTGATGGAATATGAAAAACTGTTGAGAACCATTATGGAAAAGCAAAAACACGTTCCCATTGATATCAAGCCCACCTGCGCGCCTCAATTTATCCGGGTAGCCAGGCAGATGGAGGTAAAAACCCGCTTTCAAAAAGGCTGTCTGGCCGGATTGAGCTACTGCATCATAAATCCGGTAGGAACGGTCAGGCCCTGTGCCTATATGGTAGAGGAAGCAGGCAATGTCCGGGAACAGCCCTTTGACCAGATCTGGGAGAACAGCGGGTTATTCAAGCATCTGCGTACTCAGCAATATAAAGGGACATGTGGTGCTTGTGTCTATCAGATAGAGTGCGGCGGCTGCCGGGCAAGAGCCGGGTATTACCATGAAGGCGACTATATGGCAGAGGACAGTTACTGTGCTTATGGAAAACAGTTGGAAACAGGAGGGCTTCTGGTCAATTGAAAGGGAAAAAAATCGTATATGGGGCAATTATTTTCATCCTTGCAAGCCTTTTAGCAGGCTGTAACCATAAGCAGACAAAGCTAGCTCCTTCCAGAGAGGGATACCAATTTACAGATGCCCTTGGTCAGGAGATTACCGTTCAAGAGCCAAAAAGAGTGGTGGCACTTATGGGCAGCTTTGCAGAAATCTGGCTGGACGCAGGCGGGAAGCTGACGGCAGTTACGGACGATGCATTTGAGGAAAGAGGGCTGACACTTCCCAAAGACACAGTAACTGTGGGAACCTACAACCGTCCCAATGTGGAACAGATCATCGCCTGTGATCCGGACTTAGTACTCCTGTCTTCCGAAACCAAGGAACATGTGGCCTTAAAGGATACGTTAAAACAGGCAGGTATTACCGCCGCATATTTTCAAGTGACTTACTTTGAGGATTACTTAAAGATGCTGAAACTATGTACGGATATCACAGGCCGCGGGGATCTCTATGAAAAGAACGGTCTGGCGGTAAAAGAGCAGATTGATGCCATTATTACAAAAACCAAGGGTCAAAAATCCCCCGCCGTTTTGTTCCTCATTACCTATTCAGGGGGAGCCCTCGTTAAGAATTCCCAGTGCATGACCGGGAAGATGTTAAAGGATTTAGGCTGTGAAAACATTGCGGATCAAAACCAGAGCCTTTTAAAGGAATTTAATATAGAATCCATTATGAAAGCCGATCCTGATTATATTTTTGTTGTTGCTATGGGAAATGATGAAGAACTGGCAAAGAAAAATTTAAAAGAGGCCGTAGAAAACAATCCGGCCTGGAATGGCCTTAGTGCAGTGAAAAATGGCCGGTATATTGTGCTGCCAAAGGAAAAGTTTCTATATAAACCAGATGCGAAATGGGGAGATAGCTATGCATACCTTTTTGAAATCCTGTATGGGAACAAACCGTAAGGCGTGGCTTCTTTTGCTGTGTTCCGCCGCCGGTCTTTTGGTTTCGGTGGGGGCAGGCTTGTGCCTGGGAGCCAATCCCATTGGAGTGCCGGTATTTTTTGACACCCTTATCCGGAAAAACCCGGATGACTTTTTATACCGGATCATTCGGACCGTCCGTTTTCCAAGAGTATTTGGTGCACTGTTGGCGGGAAGCGGACTTGCGGTATCGGGAACCATCATACAGTCTGTGCTGAACAATCCCCTTGCAAGCCCAAACATTATCGGAGTCAATGCAGGGGCCGGATTTTTCGTTCTGCTGGCCTCCGCCTTGTTCCCGGCCCAGCCCGGCCTTCTTCCGGTTTGGGCATTTCTTGGTGCACTGTTGGCCTCTCTGCTGATCCTTTTAGCCGGAGCGGGGAGACAGATGTCCCAGTTATTGCTGGTACTGACCGGATTTGTGGTCAACAGCATTTTCACCGCCGGAATGAACACCATCATGATCCTCAATCCCGATGCCTATGTGGGAGCAGGCAATTTTCTGGCAGGGGGTCTTTCCTCTCTGACGGGTAAGAACATTGCTTTTCCGGCCGCATTGATTCTTCTGGGTCTGATGCTTGCAATGCTTTGCTCCCATGGATTGAATCTTCTTCATCTGGGGGCTGATTGTGCCAAAACACTGGGAATGAATGTTTTGGTCAGCCGCTTTCTGTATATTGCAATAGCGGCCGTACTTGCCGGAGCAGCCGTAAGCTTTGCCGGACTGATTGGATTTGTGGGACTTTTGGTTCCCCATGGGGTGAAATTGCTCATTGGGTCAGACAACCGTTTTGTGATTCCCGCCAGTGCGCTGATGGGAGGAATGTTTGTCATATTGTGCGATCTGCTTGCCAGGACTATTTTTCTTCCTTATGAATTGCCGGTCGGGATCTTGATGTCCTTTCTTGGCAGTCCCTTTTTCCTGTATCTGATCCTGAAAAGCAGAGGCACCGCTTGAAGCCGCTCCAAGTAAAAGGGAGGAATCTAAATGATCCAATTGAAAAATGTGACTTATTCCTACAATCATCAGCCGCTGATACAGGATATGGACGTGACCTTTGAAAAGGGGAAAGTTACGGCGATCATCGGCCCCAACGGATGCGGGAAAAGTACCCTATTAAAGCTGGCTTGCCGCCTGCTGCGTCCCCAGAAGGGAAACGTGTTTTTAGAGGACCAGGAAATCGGCACATTTAAGGGAAGAACCTTTGCCAGAAAGGTGTCCGTACTTCTGCAAAACAATCCCATCCCCGATATGACTGTAGAACGCGCGGTCCTGTCCGGAAGATATCCTTATCAGTCCCCATTTAAAACTTATGGGCAAGAGGACAGGACCATCACGGAATATGCCATGAAAGTGACAGGCTGCCATTCTCTCAGATATAAAAATATGCATCAGCTGTCAGGCGGGGAACGCCAGCGGGCATTTCTTGCCATGCGGTTGGCCCAGGATACGCCGGTTATATTTCTCGATGAACCGACCACCTATCTTGATATCAATGTATCCTATGAAATGATGGAACTGCTCCGAGAACAAAATCAAAAACTGGGTAAAACGATAGTCATGGTTCTCCATGATATGACTCTGGCCTTAAACTACGCAGATTACATCATTCTAATGGAAAATGGAAAAATCAAAGCCTGTAATTCTGTACTTGATGATGAACTGCATCATTGCATCGGAGAAATCTTTCACGTAAAAATCCAAAGCTTTTCAGAAACAGATAGATCTCAATTTTATTTTGTCAAAAGGTAGAAACAGTCTTGTTTTATCAGGCATTTTTTGTATATATTTCTTCAACCAACAATAGAATAAAAAAAAATGAAAAAGAATTTGGAGGTGTTTGAATGGGAAAGATTCTGCTGCTTGTTTTAGGAATCCTGTCTTTGGCTCTGGGAACGGTTGGAGTTGGAGTGCCGGGGCTGCCGACAACACCGTTCTTTCTGCTGTCTTTGTTCTGCTTTACGAGAAGTTCCAATCGACTGGACCGCTGGTTTCGTGGTACAAAACTTTTTGAAACCTATGTAAAGCCCTATGAAGAGGACAAATCCCTGCCCCGCAAACAGAAGCTTGTCATTCAATTAACGGCTGGAACCATGATGCTTTTCGCTTTTTTGTTTCTGGATAACCTGGCGATACGCCTGTTTCTTATCGTCGCGTTTATCCTCCATAATTATGTATTTCTATTTGTAATTAAGACTAGGAAAGGGGAAGCTCCTGATACGAAAACAGGAAAATCTAATGGTAAAACTTATGAATTATGAGGGAATTATAATAGGAATGGGAACGTTTCTTCTGATTGGATTGCTGCATCCGGTTGTCATTAAGGCAGAGTACTATTTTGGAACAAAAATATGGCCGGCATTTCTGGCTGCGGGAATTGTGTGCATTGTGCTTTCCCTATTTTCATCGGGAAGAGTGCTGTCCCCGCTTCTGGCAGTTCTGGGTTTTTCGCTTTTATGGAGTATCAAGGAACTTTTTGAACAGAAGCAAAGGGTAGAAAAAGGCTGGTTTCCCCGGAATCCCAATAAGAAGATTTTTGAATAGCATAACAGCATACGATAAAAAAATAACTTGACAATAAGTGAATGATCATTTATTATAGAATCACAGAGGTGATGGAATGAGAAAAAAAGACGACGAAAAAGTGAGAAGCATAAAAGAAGCAGTAATTAAGCTGATCCTGCAGGAGGGGTTTCATGGCACTTCTGTCTCCAAAATCGCCAAGATGGCAGGGGTTTCGCCGGCAACAGTATATATCTATTTTGAGAATAAGGATGATATGCTTCATGATATTTACATGGAGTATTCAGAAGAGATTTATACCTATCTGTTAGACTGCGTTGACCGAAAGATGGAAGGACAGAGGCAGATTGAGGCCCTCATTAGAAGCTATTATAACTATATTTTAGAGAACAAAGAGATTTTCAGTTTTGTAGAGCAGTTTTCCAATTGTCCCTCTCTGGCAGGGAAGTGTACCGGAAAGCAGGGAATTTGTAAAATTTATAATCTGATGACAGAGATGAAGAATGCCAACGTTATAAAAGATTACAGAGAAGACAATTTAATTGCGATCATGTTCCAGCCGGTAAAGGCGATTGCAGTGGATAACCGGAAGAGTGAAGCACAGAAGGAAGATTTGCTGCAGGAGATGATAAAGATCATACAATATGCAATATTACGATAGATATATGCGGGATTATAATACAGAGAAGATCTGTAAAAGATCTCGCAAAAAAATAATAGATTATAAATGAACATTCACTTTAGAAATACGCACAGAAAGGATAAAACGATGAAAAATAACAACAATAATCAAACAGGGATTGTTTTTCCAGTCTCATACAAAGTTTTATTGCCGGATGTGGTAACTTCGATTCATATGGAGCTTTTTGACGAAGCGCAGATAGAATATCTGAAGAGCGATGAAGTTGTAAAAATCGCATTGCCGCTGAAACAGAATTTCGGCAGAACAGAAAAGATGGAGGAGGATTTCTTCCGTACCGGTGTGATATTTGAAGTGAACAGCCTGGAAAAGACGGAAAAAGGTATCCAGGTCTCCGTTAAATTAACAGAACGGGTCGACGTAAAGGACTTTAAGAAAGAAGATGACCTTTTGTGGGCGGATTATGACCTTTCTCCGGATCTTGATGACCTGGATGAAAAGAGCCGGGAAGAGATGCTTGGTTATATCAAGAAGATCAGCGGTGAGGTCAGCTCCAAATTCACGGGAGGGCAGCAGTACCAGAAGATCATAGAAGAATTTCATGATTTAAACGCGCTGATCGTATACTTATCCCAATTCCTTCAGCTGCCGGTCAATGAACGGTATGAATTACTGGAAATGCGGTCCGTCAAAGAGAGAAGCCTCCGTTTTCTGGATCATATGTTAAAACATAAGGAAATGATTCAGCTGCAGATGCAAATTTCTGAAAAGTTTTCCGAGAGAGCCAACCGTTACTACAGAGAATCGGTTCTCAGGGAACAGTTAAAGGCCATTCAGGAAGAACTGAACGAAGGAAAAGAAGAAAACAGCAAGAAAGAGCCGGATTATTTGAGTAAAATCGAAGAAGCAGGAATGCCGCCTGAGGTTAAAGAGGCAGCTCTTGAAGAATACCGCAAGCTGGAGGATCAGGGTCCTAATAAGTTCGATTATAATATAATCCGCAATTATCTTGACCTGTTGGTTCAGCTTCCATGGAAAAAGGAAGAGGCAAAAGCCACGGATCTGGAAGAAGCCAGGAGAATCCTCAATGAACGCCATTATGGCTTGCAAAAGGTAAAAGACAGAATCATACAGCATTTGGCCGTAATGCAGCTGAATAAAAATAAGAAAGGTTCCATACTCTTACTGGTAGGCCCGCCAGGAACCGGTAAAACAAGTCTTGGTAAGAGCATCGCAGAGGCACTTGGAAGGGAATATACCCGCATAAGCTTAGGTGGTGTAAGAGATGAATCCGAAATCAGAGGGCACCGGAGAACCTACGTTGGCGCCATGCCAGGCAGAATCATTCAAAGCATCCGGAAAGCGGGACATTCCAATCCGGTCATGGTCCTTGATGAAGTGGATAAGCTGATGTCCGGGGGCTTCCATGGAGATCCTTCCAGCGCATTGTTAGAGGTGCTGGACCCGGAGCAGAATGCAACCTTTACGGATCATTATCTGGATCTGCCTTACGATCTGTCCGATGTGTTCTTCATTGCAACGGCCAACTCTTTAGAGAGCATTCCCGGTCCTTTGCTGGACCGTATGGAAGTGATTTCCATTTCCAGTTATACCATGGAAGAAAAGTTCCATATTGGGAAGGATCATCTGCTGCCGGCTGTTTTAGAAGAACATGGACTAAAGGCAGACCAGCTTGTGCTGGAAGATTCTGTCCTTAAAAAGATCATCAGTGACTATACACTGGAGGCCGGAGTCAGAGGCTTGAAAAAACAGCTGGCTGCCCTGGCCAGAGTTACAAGTGAGAAAATTGTTTCAAACAAAGGAGAACAGCCCTTTAAGGTCCGGGAAGAGGATTTGGAGGAGGTACTTGGCAGACAGGTATCCCGTCATGAAAAAGCCCAGTCAGACAATCCTCCCGGGGTTGTTACAGGACTTGCCTGGACACCGGTGGGCGGTGAAATCCTCTTTATTGAGGCCACAGATATGCCGGGGAGTGGAAACGTGATCCTCACAGGAAAGCTGGGAGAGGTAATGAAAGAATCCGCAAGGATCTCTTTAAGCTTATTAAAATCCAGACTTCCTTTAAATACCTTTAATTTTAAGGAAAAGGATTTACACATCCATGTACCGTCCGGAGCCGTACCAAAAGATGGTCCCTCCGCAGGAATTGCATTATTTACGGCATTGGCCTCTCTGGTTACAGGCAATAAGGTGGATTCCAGGCTGGCAATGACGGGTGAAATCACGTTAAGAGGTGCCGTTCTTCCGATCGGAGGATTAAAAGAAAAACTTTTAGGTGCACAACGGGCAGGTATAAAAAAAGTGTTAATACCAAAAGATAATCTGGTTGACTTAAAAGAGGTACCGGAAGAAGTAAAAGAACAGCTTACCGTGGTTGCAGTAGAGACCATTGAAGATGTACTGAAAGAAACTCTTGGAATTTCCCTCCCAAGACTGGAGCAGATGCTCTTGCAGAAAGATGGAAATGCAAGGATGCTGGAAGCTATTGAACCCCCAAAAAATAATTTGAGAAGAGAGGTAATTTAATATGACAGTAACAAAGGATACTTTGATCGGAGAAATTTTAAGAGAGGACCAGTCCACCGCACCGTTCTTTTTTGAAATGGGAATGCATTGCCTTGGATGCCCTTCCTCAACAATGGAAAGTCTGGAGGAGGCATGTATGGTTCATGGTGTTTCCGTAGAGGAACTGGTAGAAAAGCTGAACGGCCATATGGCAAGGCAGTAACTAAGCGGTCATAAGAAAGGAAAGGGCTGCTGCAGAATCGAGTGAGTCTGCAGCAGCCTTTCTATGGGATAAAATTTATTCTGCAGCATGTCCAAGAAGAGCCACTGCCATGCTCTCATAGCCGTACAGTGTTGATACGTGTCTTAATCCATCCGTAATCTCACTTTTCGAGTAATTATGTTCTTCCAGGAATTGTGCGTCTTTTTCATTCATATAATAATAAACCATCAGAGATAATTTGAAAATCTCCATGTTATCAGGGTCCAGAAGATCAAACATCTGGTTTTCTGCGCCGTTTAGGTCCCCATCGTCTATCAGCTGTGTTAGCTCCTGATACTTGTCCTTCATTTCCGCATCCGAAAAGGCACGATCGTCATTTTTTCCCAGTTCTATATGAAAAATCAATTTTAATAAAGTACCGACCACACTACTTGTCATTTTTGTTGCATAATCATCAGTCAGCATTTGTTTCTCCTTTTGCAATTTATCAAATAATATAGAAAATACTTTATCACAAGTGATGAAAAATGTAAAGAAGAGGGCTGCCGCAGTATCCTTATGGGATATTGGGGCAGCCCTTAACTTTCTATGGAAGAAAGTGATTAATATTTGCTGTTTGAATGTTCTTCCACAGGTGTTTCATAAGTCTCTGCTGGCTCTGTCTGCTCCGTTTGGACGGAATTTGTGCCAAATACATCAGACTGGGTATCCATCAGCTGGAATTTTCCTACCAGTGTTTTTAAGGTTACTGCCTGAGCGGATAATTCCTCGGAGGTAGCAGCACTTTCTTCTGAGGTAGCAGAAGTGGTCTGGACCACAGCAGAAATCTGGTCGATACCGGTTGTAACCTGCATGATTGCATCGGACTGTGCGGTAGATGCTTGCGCAATTTCAGCGATACGGACAGCGGAAACATTGGATTTTTCAACCACAAGGCGAAGTGCATCTGCCGTTTCCCCGGCGATTTTTGTACCGTTTCCGATGGCTGCTATGGCATTTTCAATCAGTGTTGTGGTATTCTTTGCTGCTTCTGCAGATTTACCGGCTAAGTTGCGGACTTCATCTGCGACAACGGCAAAGCCTTTTCCTGCAGCACCGGCTCTTGCGGCCTCTACGGCAGCATTCAGCGCCAGAATGTTGGTCTGGAATGCAATGTCATCAATAGTCTTAATGATTTTGCCGATTTCATTTGATGTGTTGGCAATATCATTCATGGCAGCAATCATATCATTCATCTTCTGATTGCCGGCCAGTACGCCTTGACTTGCCTCCTGGGATAAGGAATTTGCTTCAGAAGCATTGGAAGCATTTTGTTTCACTCGTTCTGCAATTTCTGTAATTGTTGCAGATAATTCTTCGATGGAGGAAGCCTGTTCCGTAGCACCCTGGCTTAAAGCCTGTGCCGCATCGGAAACCTGAGAAGCGCCGGTAGAAACCTGATCCGAAGCACGGTCGATCTCTAAGAGAGCATCACTGAGCGTAAAACGGATATTGCGCATTGCTTCCAGGAGGTAGCGGTAAGCACCAACGTATTTATCTTCGTTCTCTGTCATTACTTTAAAATTACCGCTTCCCATTTCACCGAGAAGATAGTGGATGTCCCGAATGATCAGCTTTAAGTTATCTGCCATACCAACAAAGGTCTTTGAAAGGGCACCGATCTCATCATTGGATTTTATATCCAGTTCGATGTCTAAGTTTCCTTGGGCAATGTTTTGCGCAGCGGTGACGACACCATTGATTGGACGGAGTGTTTTGGTCATAACAATGGTAACAATGGTCACGATAACACCAATGGCAATTACAGCCATGATGATCATAACAATGGCGATGCTGAAAACGTCTTTGTTCAAATCGGACTTGTCAAGACTGCTGGAAGCCCACCAGGTCTGTGATTCACAGGTGATCGGATAGTAATGTCTGGATTCGTAGGTACCGTCGGATCGTTTGGTATCTACATGAAACTCCTGCTTATTCTTTTGCATGGAAACAATTTTGTTATACTCGGAAGCAGGTATTATATCCTCCAGCTTTTTTCCAATGTTATCGCTTGACTTGCTGTCAAAGGTAATGATATTTCCTTCTGTGTAAATATCAACATACATGGTTGGATATTTGGAATCCGTTGTTTTGATCTTGGAAAAATTTGAAAGACTAATATCCGCCAGAACGACTCCGATTACATTGTCGCCTTTCATGATAGGAAAGGCAACCGTACTCATCATTGTGCCTTTGTAATCAAAGGGATCGGTGATAAATGGAGCTTTGGTATCCCTTGCAACTTTATAGTAATCATTTTGGGAATATTCACTGTATGCGCCGAGAGACTGGGCTGTTTTGTTTTTCATATTATCTCTGTCCACATAGACCGAGTAATCTTTGACGGAAGAATCAAACTGTCCCGGTTCAAAGAATGCGCCAACACCGTAAAGGTCTTCGCTGTTGTTCAGCGCAGCCCAGGCCGTATTCATGATATAGGTTTCAATGGCATAATTGGATTCTGTCAGCTCCGCATTATAAATGTGGCTCTTTTTTCTTTCACCGGTCCAGTCACCGGCAGCAGACTGGTTTCCGTTATAAACGTTGTTTAAATAGTCCTGCAGTTCTTTGGTCGTATTTGTTGCACTGTTAATGATGGACTGAACCATGAGTCCATTTTTTGCAGCGATTCCGGAAAATTCCCCGTTGATTGCTTTTGACAATGCGCTACTCGCCTGCACTGCAGAGATAGCAATCAGCAAAATTAAACTTACAGAAAGAATTACGCCCGTAATAATGGACATCTTTGTTGCAAGCTTAAAATCGTTGAATTTTATTTTTTTCTTGTTTTTCATAATGTGTTATGCTCCCTTAATCAAGTAATCAGTAAAAAAGCAAACCTTCTGTGCAGCTTAACAGTGTTATTGCATATAGGAAATTTTTACCAATTAACAGACAAAAATTTACTGCATGGATTGCAGCAGATATTTGGTGTGAATATAAGAGAATAACCTCCTTCCTTTGCTTTTGGATAGTTTATGTCTGTTCAACAACTGTATAATCGACATGAATCGACATAAAAATAATAGAATTTGCAAAAAAAAGGTTGCTATAATTATGTATATTCCATAGATAACTACTAATTACAGCGGTTTTTTTATTTGATTTTGAATTAAAAATAAAAATATACCCGGAAAAATTCCCGGGCATATCGGTTTGTTTTATAATTTATTTGTTTTTGTTGATTCTGTTCCGTGTCTTCCATAAAAGAAAGAAACCGGCGGCGGCAGCAAACAGCGAGATAAACTGGGACGTTGAAAGCACTCCCACCGATCCACGGATTAAATCCCCGCGATAGAATTCAATTAAAAATCTTCCTATGCTATAGAAAATCAGATAAAAAGCGGTAACTTTTCCTTGGGTACGGTTTTTTCCTGCGATGACCGATAAGATGAGGAAAAGCAGAAAGTCGTATCCGCTTGAAATGACCTGGGAAGGGAACAGAGAGACCTCATTTGGCGCAAACTGGGAAGTGTGAAAGACAATGGAAAATGGTCCTTTGTATGGAGTTCCATAACAACACCCGGCCAGCAGGCAGCCAAGCCTTCCGAATCCCTGAGCCAGGGAAATCGAGGGAACGATCTGGTCAAGATAGGTGAAAAAACCGATTTTTTTAATTCGGCAGTAAACATAGCCTGCGGCAACTCCTCCGAATATTCCGCCATACACCACAAAACCTCCGGAAAGGTTTAATAAAAGGCTGGGGTCCTTTTTTATATCTTCAAAGATAGTAATAAAATAAAGAAGCTTGGCACTTACAAGGCCAAATCCGCATCCCCACAACAGAAGTGGGAATACATGTTCGGAATCCAGTCCTGATTTTTTGACACGGTTTTCTGCAGTCAGATAGGCAGCCAGGATTCCGATGCCGATCATAAGGCCATAGCCGTGAAACGTAATGTTTCCGATGGAAAATAAGTCATTATACATAGTGGTTTTCCTTTGTTATCATTGGTATTTAGAAAAAGTATATTATAGCATATCTTTTTACCAATTGCAAAAAACAATCGTATAACATGGTCAAACTACATATAAAATCGTCATATCGCTTAACTTGTCCTCGATCTGCTGTCTTAAAAACACTTCTCCGTCAGCTCTTAAATCCGTCCGGTAGCAATATTTGCCGCGGCCTCTGCCTGTCATTAATTCCTTGGAATAAAGTTGATCGGAAAGGGGGAATGCTTCGGTATTAATGGCATTATGAACGTAGCTGTAGGTCATAAAGATGATTTCAATGGGGGCGTTTTTCCTGGTTTTTTCTGTCAGCTGCTCTGAAAGTACCGTAATTAGGTCCGAGTACAGTTTTTTCCAGTCCTCTGTCAAGATCACAGGTGCGATCAACAGACCGGCCCGGTAACCGGCATCACACATTCGGTTCAGCGCCGTAATCCTGGCATTCAGGCTGGAGGTGCCTGGTTCAAAGCGGCTGATGATGGATTGAGGATTTACGCTCATCCGGAAGATGACACGCCCCCCGTGATTTAAGTCAAGCAGCGAGTCCACCTTATCGAACTTTGTGGGGAAGGTAAGAGAGCCGTACTGGCTTTTGGTAAAATTTTCAATGGTCCAGCATAAATTTCCGGTTATGGTATTTTCCAGAACCAGATCACTGTTGCTGCCGATCTCATAAGTGAAATCCTTCTGGGAACGGGTTCCGTGGTCCATGATTTTTTTCAGCATCTTTTCCCTGTTTACGAACAAACGCAGGTAAGAGCATTTATTGTAATTGCAGACCAGATAGCAGTAGTGGCACATGGCGGTACAGCCGGAAGAAGTATAGGGCACAAGAAAATCGGAGACCTTATGGTTGGGTACAAAATTATGGGTTTTGCGTACGCCGATGACCATATGCTGTTTCAGAGAAGGAAACTCCTTATTGGGACGGGTTCTTAACTCGTCGATCTTGTTGTGGCTTTCAATCGCAATCCAGGGAACGTCACTGTATTTTTCTTTTAAAAACTTGCCCAGCTCATAATCGAGGGAAGCGGGTTCATAGTAAATTTTATCGGGAAACATGACATACCTCCTATTCTTTTGTAGTATGTGTGAAAGATTAAAATGCATTTATGAAATATTGCACAAAAATAAAAAAGTAACGGTCTTGCAAAACGATCAGATGTTGGTGAGCTGTTCAAATAAGTTGTTAATATCGATCTGACCGTATCCCCATACATTATTGGGATAAACTTCTGTAGTGGTGCGTCTTGCCCCCCGTATGATAAGCCGGTTTACATCGTTTCCGGTCATAGAAATGTAATTTCCTCTGGGAATTGCCCACTCCATAACCATTGCCACGATGCCGGCAGCATGGGCGCAGGCCGCTCCGGTGCCCGTAGCAGTTCCATACAGGTTACCTGGAACCGCACATGGGAGCTGGAACCCGGGAGCCCCAATATCAGGTTTTACCAGACCGTTTCTCGTATATCCTCTGCTGGATTCCCCAAGAATGCTGTCATTGAGATGATTGTAAGCGGTCACGGTAAGCTGGTTGGCACCGTTTCCCGGAGAGGTGATGGTGGTATCAGGATTCGGGTTTAGAAAAAAGGTGTCGTCGGAAATGATATCTCCGTTTGGCAGCCAGCAATGAAAAGAAAAAGGTTCTTCTTCCACGCTTTGCGCCCGGAAATACCAGATTCCGGGAGCCGGATTTTGAAAACGGATCAGGATGAGCTGATCGCCGGTTTCTTCCTCTAAAACAATGTTGTTCACCCAGATGACACTCTGAGTGAATATAAAGTCGAATCTTCTGCATTCCCCGATGGTAGGATAGACTCTCAGTGTGGATTCCCGATTGGGAGAAGAAACATCTATGGTAATTCTTTCCGGGGCATACGGCCAAAGTTCCATCCATAAAAGCTTATCATTTTCTCCGATTCTCAATTCAAAATCATTGTAAAAGGGAGTGACTGCTGTGCTGTTAAAGTAATGCCTTCTTTTGTTGCCTTCATTTCCGGCAGAAACGGAAACCCCAATTCCCGGAAGCTGGACGATATAAGTCAAATAGCTGCTTAAAAGCCCTCTGCCGTCATGCCCGCCCTGACTGCTTCCCAAAGCGATACAGATGACTACCGGACGGCCCAGTTTCTGGGAGGCCAGAAGCATATACCTGGCCCCAAGCTGAATGTCCGATTCCTGAAAACATAACGCATCTTCTTTTACAAAGAAGATATCTTTTAAATTCTGTTTGGCTTCCTTCAGCTTCACAATAATAAGTTCGGATTCCGGAACGATTCCGGAAAATGACACTTCATCATTTTGATTTCCCGCAATGATGCTGGCAATGGCAGTTCCATGACCGTTGGTATCCACAGAGGGCACCACCGAAAGAGGGTCTTCAGAGCTCAATGCCTGGTTGATTGCTTCTCTGGTGTATTCTGTGCCAAAGGTAAAGCCTTCCGGGACCGGACCGGTTTGAATGGACTGATCCCATATGGAAACGATCCGGGTGGTTCCATCGTTATTAAGAAATGCCTGATGCTGGTAATCAATGCCGGTATCAATAACCCCAATGACGATTCCACGGCCGAACAGACTAAGAAACGGATTCCTCTGAACGGTGCCGATACCGGATTTTTCAATGCTCACGGTAGATTCAAGGGTATAAAGAGATGGAAAGGAGTTATATGGCTGGCTGCCTAAATCGCATGGCTCGATTTGAGATCTGAGCACATGCAGCAAAGAATTGCGTTCGCTCAGTAAAGTGATATTATCTCCCGTATCATAGGACGGAGCGGTTATGTTACTTATGATTAAGTCATAGTAATTATTGTCAATAATTTTGCTCAAAATCCAGCCTCCTGTCTATCCTGATGAAGCGTATAGTATATATTATGCACAGTAAATGCCTTTATGAGCATGGAAAAAAGCAGATGATGGCACATTAAATATTTGCCAGCCTTAAAAATAAGTTGTTCACATCTAACTGTCCATATCCCCAGATGTTATTCGGATAGATCATGGAGCTGTCACGTCTAGCCCCTCTTATAATAAGCCGGTTCACATCGTATCCCGTTATATAGGTAAGATTTCCCCTCGGAATGCCCCATTCCATAACCATGGCAATTGCCCCTGCCGTATGGGCAGCCGCAGCCCCTGTTCCTGTCAGTGTTCCATATTGGCTGACACCTGGTAAAGCACACGGGATCTGATAACCTGGGGCGGCAATGTCCGGTTTCACAAGGCCGATTCTTGTATAGCCTCTGCTGGATTCCAGCAGAATGCTTTCGTCAAACTGATTGTAGGCGGTAACCGTCAGCTGGTTGATTCCATTGCCCGGAGAGGTGATGGTGGTATCCGGGTTCGGATTGAGAAAAAAGGTCTCATCTGAGATCATATCTCCGGAAGGCAGCCATACATGAAACGACAAAGGGGCATTATCCAGACTTTGGATCCGGATTCTCCATACGCCCGGAAGCGCATCCTGAAAACGCACCAGCATAAGCTGGTCGCCGGTCTCTTCTTCAAAGATAAAATTATTGACCCAGATCTGACTGGGGGTGAAAATAAAATTAAACATTCTGCAGTCATTGATTGTGGGATAGACTGGATTCGTAGATTCCCGGTTTGGAGAAGAAATATCCACAGAAAGACGACCCAGGGCATATGGCCAGATTTCCATAGAAAAAAGTTTGTCATTTTCCCCAATCCGCAATTCAAAATCATTATAAAAGGGAGCATTGGTTGTACTGTTGAAATAATGTCTGCGGCGGTTGCCTTCATTGCCTGCGGAAACAGAAATCCCAACTCCTGGAAGTCGTGCAAGATAGTTTAAATAATTGCTTAAGGCACCGCTGCCGTCATGGCCTCCCTGGCTGCTTCCCAAAGCGATACAGATGACGATAGGCCGGCTGACACTTGACGCGTAGATTTCCAGATAGCGGAGTGCCAGTATAATATCGGATTCCTGGTAACAAAGTACATTTTCCGGAACAAAAAATACTTCCTTTAGGTTGGGCTTTGCTTCTTTGAGCTTTACAACCACTAACTCCGATTCCGGTACGACCCCCGAAAAAGAATTATCTGCATTTGGCCTGCCGGAAATGATGCTTGCAATGGCCGTACCGTGCCCGTTTGTGTCGTTGACAGGGACCATGGAAAGAGGATTATCCGAACGCAGGGCAATGTTTATCATTCCTGCGTTGTATTCTGTGCCAAAGGTAAAGCCCGCGGGAGGCGTGCCGGTTTGAATGGACTGGTCCCAGATGGAAAGGATTTTGGTGGTGTTGTCATTATGAAGAAAGGCCTCATGGGTATAATCGATTCCGGTATCTACAATGCCGATAAGAATCCCTCTTCCAAGTAAATTTAAAAAGGGATTTCGCTGGACCGTGCCAATCCCTGATTTTTCGATACTGATGGTTGAGGTAGGGGTATATAAAGTTGGAAAGTTATTGTAAGGATATTGTCCCAGGATACACGGATCAAACTCTGTTCTGGGTATATTTAAAAGAGAATGCCTTAGATTCAGCAATGTAATGTTATCCCCCGTATCAACCTGGGGGACGGACACATTATTGATAATAAGATCATAATAATCATTATCCAGAATTTTTTCCAAATTTGCCTCCCGGACTTATTCAAAAGAAGCATTTGTTCTATATTATGCACACCTAAATTTAATATGAGCGACTGCAGGGATTGTTTCACCCCAGATACCTGTCATTAGAAAAAATGCAGGCATCCTGCTTTATTACAGAATGCCTGCATGATTTATTTTGCTGCTTTTTCTGAATACACGGTAGTCACAAGGTTTTCATAAGGGACCCGTTCCTTTAGCTGACCGGATTCTTCCAGGATATTCTGGAGAAGATCAAAGCTTTCCTTCTCAAAAATGGTATCCTTTTTCCAGGTATCCTGAGCTTTATAGCGGTCCACGATTGCAGCAATGGTTTCTTCATCGGTCTCTTTAAACTGGGGCTGGATCACTTTTGCAATTTCCTTAGAAGAGTGGGAGTTTACATATTCCAATCCTTTTTGGATTGCATTGGTGAACTTCTGAATGGTTTCCGGATTCTTTTCCAGATAGCTTTTCTTTGCACTGTAAGCGGTATAAGGAACATAGCCCGAATCAACGCCCAGAGAGGCCACAACAACTCCGCTGCCTTCCTTTTCCAGTCCGGTGGCAAACGGTTCAAATTCCACGGTATAGTCTGCATCGTTGCTTGTAAAGGCGGCGGCAGTTAAGCCAAAGTTAATGCTCTGATCAATGGATAAGTCCGTAGCCGGGTCCATGCCATTCTTCTTTAAAATATACTCAAATACCATCTGAGGCATTCCGCCGGCTCTTCCTCCAAGTACCTTTTTTCCTTTTAAATTCGTCCATTTAAAATCCGGCTGGCTGTTTCTTCCTACCAGGAAGTTCCCTGCACGCTGGGTCAGCTGTGCAAAGTTTACGGCATAGTCCTCAGAGCCGTTGGCATAGGTATAGATGCTGGCTTCAGACCCCATAAATCCGATATCCGCATCGCCGGAAATCAAGGCAGTCATGACTTTATCCGCCCCTGCTCCATTGACAAGGGTCAAATTGATGCCCTCATCCTCAAAATATCCAAGCTCGATGGCGGCATATTGGGGGGCATAAAAAATGGAATGGGCGACTTCGTTTAAGGTGACCGGAGTTAAATTTGATGCTTTTGCTTGTGAACCGCAGGCTGTCAGGCTGAGTATGGCAGTCCCGGTAAGTATGGCAGTCAGAAAAGAGTGTAAAGCTTTTCTCATACAATCCTCCTTAGGGAATCTTAATACTACATATTATTAATCCCTGACCAATTGGTACCTTGTCTCAAAAAAAATTATAATCTCATGGTTTCAGATGTAATATGGAAGAAAAGAGGCTGGATTTGTTTCCTGGCCGTATGTTTGCAGCTTGTTAAGGACGCGGCCGCCATGAAAGCCGCCAATAATAAAATAAATGCACGATTCACATGGTTCCTCCTTCTTTGGTTGTTCTGTTAGCATTGTATGAGAAGGGACAGGCATCTGTTACGATCATTTTTCCGATTCTTCATTTTACAATGGATTAAGAAGATAAACTGTGTTATACTGCTATGGTAAATTAACAAAAGCAGGAGAACTATCATGGACTATCGAATGATTGTGCTGGATTTGGATGGGACGCTGACGAACCGGAACAAGGAGATCACCCCCAAAACAAAAGAGGCACTTTTTGAATTAAAACGTCAGGGCGGTGTTATTGTTCTGGCTTCCGGCCGCCCGACCTATGGAATCATGCCGCTTGCCAGAGAACTGGAGCTTGACAAGACCGGAGGCTATATTTTATCTTTTAACGGCGGCCGGATTCTTGACTGCAGCAGCGGACAAACAGTTTTTGCAAAAGAACTGCCGGTGGAGTCTAATAAAACCATTTTAAGACTTTCCAAAGAACAGGGAGTGAACATCCTTACCTATGAGGATGACTTGATCATCACTCCGGATGCCTCGGATGAATACGTGAAGAAAGAAGCTGCCATCAATAAGCTGGAAGTCAAAGAAGTGAAAGATATGGAAGCCTACCTAAAGTTCCCGGTTGTAAAGTTTTTAATGTTGGAGGATGGGGAGATTCTTCAGAAGGTGGAACCAAAGGTAAAGGCATCTTTGGGCAGTGATTACAGTGTTTACCGTTCAGAACCGTTCTTTTTGGAGATTCTTCCAAAAGGAATTGACAAAGCGGCCAGCTTAGAACGTCTGCTTGCCCGCCTGGGCATGAGCAGGGAGGAGATGATTGCCTGCGGAGATGGATATAACGATTTATCCATGATCGAGTATGCAGGACTAGGGGTTGCCATGGAGAATGCAGTCCTTCCGGTAAAAAAAGCGGCGGACTATGTGACCTTTTCCAACAACGAGGATGGGATCGCCCATGTGGTGGAAAAATTTATGCTCTCCTGATGCGCCGGGGGTGGATTTTACAACTTTAGTATGTTAAAATATTTTTAGAGTAAAAGTTTAATAAAGGGGATTGAATAATACTATGAATAAAAAGATTAAGACAGATGCGGTGGATCATCTGTTTGAAGCCATTTTGACCATAAAGACACCGGAAGAATGTTACACTTTTTTTGAGGATGTCTGTACGGTCAATGAGCTGTTAAGCTTATCTCAAAGGTATGAGGTGGCGAAGATGCTGAGGGAGGGCCGTACTTATCTGGAGATCGCAGAAAAGACTGGTGCTTCCACTGCGACCATCAGCCGAGTCAACCGTTCCTTAAATTATGGAAACGACGGCTATGATATGGTATTTAAACGTCTGGAAGAAAAGAAAGAAGGATAAAAACAAGGGACAGGCCCAAACAGGTGCTGTCCCTTGTTTTATACTATTTTTTCTTTTTCCCCGGAGCAGTTTCCGTCAAATCGTCAATGAGCTGTTCAATGACCTGCTTTTTCATGTAAACATCAAAGGAAAGTCCGCAGATCCAGGAGAAGAGCTGCAGATATTCCAGATCCTCAGGATCTAAGTCTTTGTCGGCAAACGCAGACTGGGCATGTTCATATTTTTCCAAAACATCCGCTTTAATCCTGCTTAATTCAGATTCCTCCTGTTCAAAGATCTCCTTGTAGATATCTTCCAAAGGCAGATCTTCCGTCCGGTTAAAATGTTTTTCCGTTATGGGGCGGAAAAGCTGCTCAATATCACGGAAGGAAAGAAGATTCTTAAAATAGTAGATAAATATAAGCAAAAGAATGTGTTCTCTTGTATACTTCTTTTTATTGGGAGGCGGAAGAAGATTATTTTTTGCATAATTGTTGATCATGGTTTTTGTAAGGACCTTGTCTTCCGGATAGCGTTTTGTATCTTTTAAATGCTCATCCATAAAGGTTGTGACCTGGTCCATATATAGATCTATGTTAGGAATGGTTTCCGGTTTGATATGCTGAAATGATTCCAGGTGCTTTACGATATCCTGCATTCTTTCGTCGTTTGTTTTCATGTGTTCCTCCGTTCTGTGCACAGAATGTCCTGCACAAGAAATAAATCCCTTTATGGTATTATATAGTATTCAATACCAGATGACAAGAGTAAAAGGTGATAAAGTGTCAAATGGATCAAAAGCATATAAGAGATTCTTGACTTTTGGGAAATGTATGTTAATCTTAAACTATTAATTTGGCGAATGAAAGGAGATACAACAAGATGAAAAAAGTATTGGCTACAGAAAAAGCACCGTCAGCCATCGGTCCCTATTCCCAGGGAGTGCGCTGCGGGGATTACGTATTTGTATCCGGACAGCTTCCGATTGATCCGGCTACGGGTGCATTTGCAGGAGATGATATTGCAGTGCAGACCAGACAGTCCTTAACAAACATTCAGTCCATTCTGGCAAGTGATGGTTTAACCATGGCCAATGTGGTAAAGACAACTGTACTGTTAAAGAATATCAGTGATTTTGCTGCCATGAATGAAGTGTATGCTACCTTTTTTGAAGGTGCCTGTCCCGCCAGAGCAGCTTTTGAAGTCGCAGCGCTGCCGAAAGATTCGTTGATTGAAATCGAAGCGGTTGCATACTGCGGAGAATGAGATCATTAAGACAGGGAGTATGGCTTTGATAAGCGATGCTCCCTTTTTTATTGGACAAAGAACGGTAATTCGGGAGTCATTGTAGAAATTAAGGGCTTTTTGCGAAAGAAATGGGTTGCATATTGACGGACTTATATTATAATAAATTGAGGAAGTTCGATTGCTTCTTATACCTATCAAATGGTTGATTTTCCCTTTTAGGAGTAAAATCAAGGTTTAATTTAACGATGGAAGTTGGTACTTTAACGATGAAGGTGAACGAGACGGCAGAGGAATACTTAGGCAGGATTCCCATGTGGGCCAAAAAGAAAAATTCTCTGGCAGATATCCGAAGCTTTTTGTGTGAGATGGGAGAGCCGGATGAGGATATGAAGATTTTTCATGTGGCCGGAACCAATGGGAAGGGATCGGTATGCGCATTTCTTCAGTCTGCTTTAATAAGCTCTGGGTTTCGTGTGGGGACATTTACCTCTCCCCATCTGATTGAGACAAGAGAACGTTTTTCCATAAATGGAAAGATGGTATCTGAAAATACATTTTTAAAAAGCTACGAAAGTGTTCGGGAACTTTCAGAGAATATGATGGAGAAAGGGTTCTGCCATCCTTCCTATTTTGAATTTCTGTTTTATATGGCCATGGACCTGTTCCGGAAAGAAAACGTGGATTACGTTATATTGGAAACAGGGCTGGGAGGAAGGCTTGATACTACCAATGTCATAAGACACCCGATGGTATCGGTAATTACCTCGGTCAGTCTGGATCATACAGAATATCTGGGGGATACGATTGAAAAAATCGCAGCGGAAAAGGCTGGCATTATTAAGAAAGGTGTCCCGGTGGTCTTTGACGGGAATGACCGTCAGGCGGCTTCCGTAATAAAACGCAGGGCAGAAGCACTTGGCGTTTCCTTTTACGAGGTGGACAGGCAGGACTATCAGATAACCAGTTACGAAGATATGGGCTTTAAAGCCGGATTTTTTGATACAAAAGGAGAGCTTACCGAGGTTTTTATACCTTCCCACGGGGAATATCAGGTCATGAATGGACTTCTTTCCTATCGTGCTTTGGAGGCGGCTGGATTGGCTGGATTAAAAGGCATTAGAGACGGATTTGCGCAGATGCGCTGGCCGGCGAGGATGGAAGAAGTTCTGCCGGGCGTATTTCTTGATGGGGCCCACAATCCGGGTGGAATCGAGGCATTTATAAAAGCGGCGTCCGGTTTATGCCAAAAGAGACAAAAAAAAGCAGACCTGTTGTTTTCGGCAGTATCCGGCAAGGCTCACGGTGAAATGATAAAAAGGATTGCAAATGCCCTTCCTCTCAATCAGGTGGCGGTGGCTCATATTGATTCGGAACGGGGAATGGACACGGAAATTCTTCTTCAGGAATTTCAAAGTGTATGCAAAAACCAGGCAATAGGATTTACCACAGTAGAAGAGGCTGTTTTATATATGCTGAAAGAAAGGGAGGAAGGCCACCTGCTTTTTTGCGTTGGCTCCCTTTACTTAATGGGTGAAATTAAAGCAGTTTTAAGGAGGAACGGTTTATGATTGATTTTGAAGCTGAAATTAACGAATACAGGCCAAGCCTTGAGGTTGATGCCATTGAAGATGCCATTGTAAAAAGCGATTTGACGGATATGAAAGACTTAATAATGGATCTTATCAAAGAAGTCAGCAAGGAATAGGCGGTTACGATATGGATTATGAAAGAAAAACCCGTTTCATAGCAAACAGCTATTACAACATGGGACTGGAAAAGGCAAGGCTCAGGGATCTATCCGGAGCAGCGGAATGCCTGAAGAAAAGCCTGCATTTTAATAAATATATGACAGATGCAAGAAACCTTCTGGGACTGATTTATTATGAGGTCGGAGAGGTGGGCGATGCTTTGGTTCAATGGGTAATCAGCATGAATCTTCAGCCGGAGGAGAACCGGGCAGATTATTATCTGGGAGAGATACAGCGGAAAAAAGGCACTATGGATAATGAGCGGCGTCTGGTGCGCAGATTTAATCAGGCGCTGGTATATGCACAGAACGGAAGCGAGGACCTTGCGATATTACAGCTTAACAAGGTGGTGGAAAGCAAGCCCAACTATGTAAAAGCCCAGCTTTTGTTTGCCATACTCTGCATTGCCAGAGGAGATTACCAAAAAGCCGGAAAGGCAGTTAATAAAGTGCTGCAGATTGACTGCAGCCACCCAAAAGCCCTGTACTATAAATCGTTAATAAAGTCTTCCGGTGTGAATATGAAGCCTGAGAAGGAACCGGAAAAGCGAAAGCTGAAAAATGTGCTTTCCCACAGGCAGATGGAAGATGATGATGTGATCATACCTCCCAGCTACCGGGAGAATACCAAAGATCAGGCCGTTATGAATATTCTGGCCGGACTTGTTTTGGGGGCAGCCGTAATCTTTTTTGTGGTCATGCCTGCCAATACAAAATCCATCAATGAGGCTCATAACAGGGAGATGCTCAAATACAGCGAACTGCTGAGCCAGGCCAATAAAAAAGTGGACAGCCTCAGTGACCAGCTGGAACATTTAAAAGCAGAGAAAAAGGCAGCAGAGGATTCCTTAGCATCTTTAACCAATAATGCAGACAGCATATTAGCCCAGTACCAGGCAGTCATAGGCATTCTTGAAGCGTATAAAAAGGATGATTTTAATACGGCAGTCAAGATTTATGCCGGTCTGGACCCGACTCTCATCACTTCAGAGGATGTACAGGCAGTCATTGGAGAGATCAGAAAAGATATGGCTGAGAAAGGCACATCCGTACTGGAAAGCCTTGGGGATAAAGCAACGGCAGCCGGTGACAGCCAGACAGCACTTGTTTACTATTCCAAATGCATTGAGCTGAAACCAGCCAGCTGGCAGGCAAAATTTAAGGCAGCAGTCATTTATAAGGCTATGGACCAGAAGGACCAGGCCAATGGACTGTTTTCTGATATTATCAATAACAGCAAAGATGTGGAATTATCTGCAAAAGCAAAAGCAGAACGCGGTTTTTAAAAACGTTCTGTGAAAAAGACACTACAGAAGAGAAATCTTATTTTGTGGTGTCTTTTTTTCTATTACGGAAAGACAATAAAGAATGGAGGAGATTGCATATGAATCAACCGCACTTTACATATGAGGCAGATGGCCATACACTGATCGTACATCTGCCGGAGGAGTTGGATCATCATAACTGCTCAGGACTCAAATACGAAACCGATCTGATCCTTTCAGAAAATTACATCAAACGGATTCTGTTTGATTTTACAAAAACCAGATTCATGGACTCTTCGGGATTAGGAATTTTGCTGAATCGTTATAAACAGATGGCATTAAGCGGAGGAACCGTTGCCATCTACGGTGCAGGCGCCCAGGCTCTCCGCATTCTTAAAATGGGAGGCATTTTAAAATTAATGAAATTATATGACTCTAAGGAAGCAGCAGTCACAGGTTGAGGAGGAACGTATGTCTGAACAAAACAAACCAGAAATTCTGAAAATGGAATTGGAGGCCTTATCAAAGAATGAGGAATTTGCCAGAGTGGCAGTGGCTGTTTTTATGGCGAGATTAAATCCTACTCTGGAAGAGGTGGATGATGTAAAAACAGCCGTGTCGGAGGCAGTTACCAACGCAGTCATCCATGGATATCAGGGGAAGGGAGGGATCATATACCTGGAAGTTGGAGTGGAAGGTCAGGAGATCACCATTACCATTCGGGATACCGGAATTGGAATCCCGGATATTAAGCAGGCCATGGAGCCTATGTATACCACAGATCCTGACGGAGAGCGCACCGGTATGGGGTTTTCCTTTATGGAAGCATTTATGGATGAGGTGGAAGTACAGTCGGCGCCGGATGAAGGAACTGCCGTGACCATGAAAAAGAAGATTAACGGGTGAGCCTTATGGATGAGACCATGAGATTGATACAAATGGCTCACGAAGGAGATAAAGCGGCAAGGGATCAGCTCGTGACCGACAATTTCGGGTTGATCTGGAGCATTGTACGCAGATTTACAGGGCGGGGGTATGAACCTGAGGATTTATTTCAGATCGGAAGCATCGGTTTGATGAAAGCCATTGACAAATTTGATTTATCCTATGATGTGAAATTTTCCACTTATGCGGTACCCATGATTACAGGAGAAATCAAACGGTTTTTAAGAGATGACGGAATCATCAAAGTCAGCCGTTCCATTAAGGAAATGGCATTAAAAGTGAAGCGGGTGCGAGAAGAGTTGGTGTTCCGTTTTGGCAGAGAGCCTACGGTGGAGGAGATCGCCGGAGAAATCGGGGCCAGCAAAGAAGAAGTAGCAGCCTCCATGGAAGCCGGTGCCGAGGTGGAATCTTTATATCGTTCCGTCAATAAAAATGATGAAAACAGCATTTTGCTGATTGATAAAATCGAAGAGGAAAGCTCAGCCCAGGAAGAGCTTCTAAACCGAATGGTGCTTCGGGACTTGCTTACGGAGCTTTCTGACAAAGACAGGGAAATCATCATCAGGCGCTATTACTACAATGAAACACAAAGTCAGATCGCAGCAAAACTGGGAATATCCCAGGTTCAGGTTTCCCGGCTGGAAAAAAAGATTTTAAAACAAATGCGTGAAAAATTATAGAATAAAAAAATTGGTACGGCTCATACTAATTCTGAAAAACCAGAGAAAAGGATGTGAGCACGTATGGAATCCGTTAAACACAAGCTTGTCATGGCACTTCTTATCGTGTGCCTGATTGCAATTGCAGCAGCTATCTGGTATATGATTGCTGTTATGCCGGATGGTCTTGAAAAAGAAGGTACTCTTGTAGAAGCATTTCCCGGAATAGGGACGGTGATTTCATGAACAAAACAGTATACTTAAATATTAGAGAAATTACCGAGGTTCATCATAAAGACATCCAATTAAAGGATGTAGCAGATGTATATTGTGACGATTCTGCCACAATGAATAAGTGCAATGCCATGAGGATCAAAACCATTCATTTGGACCAGAATAAAAGGTATGTGGAAAGCGCTCTTGATGTCATTAAGAAGCTGGTGGAAATGGACCCGTCCATTTCTGTCACAAATGTGGGGAAAGTAGAATATATTATTGATTACCATAAACCCAAGCCTCCTCACTGGGCATGGCAATGGGCCAAAACCATATTTGTATGCATCATATGTTTCTGTGGTGCTTCTTTCGCAATTATTACCTTTAACAACGATGTGAATGTTGCGGATGTATTTAAGGAAATTTATAAAATTGTAATGAGAGAAGAATCAAGCGGATTTACAATTCTTGAAATCTGCTATTCTGTCGGCTTGTTTTTGGGAATCGTCGGATTCTTTAATCATTTTGCAAAATTCAAGATCAATACCGATCCGACGCCTATTGAGGTGGAAATGCGTCTTTATGAAGATAATGTCAGCAAAACTCTGATCCAGAACGATGGAAGAAAGGAGTCCGATATTGATGTTACTTAAAGAAGTATTTCTTGGTTTTATCGGGTTAAGCGCTGGCGGCATTATCGCAGCCGGCGTTTTTGCTTTTTTAGCGATGATCGGAGTTTTCCCCCGGATTATTGGATATACCAAGACCCATAAACACATCATTCTTTTTGAAACGTGCATCATTCTTGGAGGTGTACTCGGAAATATCTTTGATATTTATGAATTTCCAATTGGCTTTGGGGGGAATGTAGCTTTGGGGACTTATGGCCTGGCCGTAGGAATCTTTGTAGGCTGTCTGGTCATGTCACTTGCAGAAACGTTAAAAGCACTTCCTGTCATCAGCCGGAGAATTCATCTTGGGGTTGGTCTGCAGTATATCATTCTTTCCCTGGGCCTTGGTAAATTACTGGGATCCCTGGTATTTTTTGCGGAACGGTTCGGACAGTAAATGCAGCAACTATGGTACAGAACGGAGGAAAACAATGGAGATAAACAAAAAAGCGTATGAAGCGTATGTAAAAGAAGTAACACCGGTACACAAAAAATGGCCTTCCATCATAAAGGCATTTCTGGTAGGGGGGATCATATGTACCCTGGGCCAGTTCATCACCAATATTTTTATGAATATGGGACTTGAAAAAGAGGCTGCCTCATCCTGGACGATTCTGGTCCTGATTGCCTCCAGCGTCATTTTAACGGGACTGAATATCTATCCGAAAATCGTCCAATTCGGAGGTGCAGGTGCATTGGTGCCGATTACAGGTTTTGCAAACTCTGTCGTGGCCCCGGCTGTGGAATTTAAAGCGGAAGGCCAGGTATTTGGGATCGGCTGCAAGATATTTACCATTGCCGGACCCGTCATCTTATATGGAATATTAAGCTCCTGGATTCTTGGAGTTATCGCCTATGTATTAATGGCTTTTGGGATACTGTAGGAAGGAACAATTAGAGAAATGGAGAGAAGATATGCAGGTAGGAAAAGCAAGCATTAAATTTGAGGAACCGCCGGTCATTGAAAGTATGGCATCAATCGTCGGTAAAAAAGAAGGGGAAGGCCCTTTGGGAAAACTATTCGATATGGTAGAGCAGGATGATATGTTTGGAGCGGACACCTGGGAAAAAGCAGAAAGTGCTCTTCAAAAACAGACCGCTGATCTTGCCATAGAAAAAGGTGATATCCGGAGAAAAGATCTCCGCTATTTGTTTGCGGGAGATTTGCTTGGACAGCTGATCGCCACTTCCTTTGGTACTGTGGATCTGGAAATACCGCTGTTTGGCTTATTCGGAGCCTGCTCCACCA
>CAJMPJ010000009.1 GCA_905215155.1 uncultured bacterium
CAAGATCCTTAGTCTTGCCTGTCTGCCAATTCCAGCACTCCCGCATGTCACTCAACAAAAACCAGACAGCCATGACACTCTGTAAGGTTTCATGCAGAAGAAGGGACTTGAACCCTCAAGGTATTGCTACCACACGGACCTGAACCGTGCGCGTCTGCCAATTCCGCCACTTCTGCATTTCGTTGTTATCTTTCGCAACAACAATAGCTATTATAGTATACAACCCTACTTCTGTCAATATGTTTTTCCAATTTTCTTCAAATTGTTTTTTGAATATATTTTTCAAAAAATATTGACAATTCTTTCTAAAAATGGTAAGATAACATCCGTTGTGCGGGAGTGCTGGAATTGGCAGACAGGCAAGACTAAGGATCTTGTGGTTGTATGATCGTGTGGGTTCAAGTCCCATCTCCCGCATTTAATATATTTTTATTTTACCCTTGACAGATGTTTCTTTTCGGGTATAATAAATGATATATTCCTCGATAGCTCAGTTGGTAGAGCAAACGGCTGTTAACCGTTGGGTCGTAGGTTCGAGTCCTACTCGGGGAGTTTCCGGTCACACTTTGAGTGTGATTTTTTTTTGCAAAACCCCCGGTATTTCTATCCGGGGTTTTTGTTTCACGAATAAGAACGTTTTTTATTTTGCAAGTTTCAATGATTTTTTAACGATATAGCATATTTTTTTATCTAAAGGAATACGATTTAACGTACATACCTGTCAAGGTGGTACTTAGGTGCCTTCAGGCACCCATATTAGTAAGCGGAAAGTCTCCATCTCCTGTAGACTTTCCGCTTTTTTCTATTATTAACAGTTGCAGTCCTCATTATTATTTCTCCACCTGCATCTCGGATCATTACAACCGTCCCGGAAACCAGCCCAGTAAGCCCTTCTTCTCTCCTCTTCACAAGCATTGTTATCATTGCAACAGCAATTGTTGTTCCAATTACCTCTGCAACTATTCCAATTACGTCTATTATTACAACACCCGCAAAAACAGCCCATACGATACACCTCTTTTCTATTTATATATGTTATTATATGACAAACTCAGACAAAATGTGAATCATGTCCAGATAAAGAGGTGGATTGCATACCTGGTTGAAAAATTTGTATTAACTGCTATAAACTTTTTTCATATATTATTACTATCAAATAAAAAATATAAAGGATGTAATCAAATGCCCCCATTCCCCCCTAACACGAATCCTCCCGGAGGACCGGGTCCAATGGGACCACCTCCTTCCAGAACTCCCCAAAAGCCCGCTCAAACACGTTCAGGAGCCAGAATCATAGATGCCGGCTCCATCCGGCAATGCATGGGACGTTTTACCTATATATGGATGAGCAATGGTCAGGAATTCTGGTTTTTCCCGGTTCAGATCTGGCGCAATAGCGTTTCAGGTTTTCGCTGGGACCGTAGATTCGGCTGGTCCTTTACTGGAATCTCTTTAAATCGCATCGACATGTTTACCTGTTCCGTATAATACCCCGGACCATTTGCAATCTATAGTTTTATGATACTCTATTAGATGGTTAAAGAATGAAGCATCGGCAGCGTTCTAATTTTAGAACGCTGCCTTACCAGTTTGATGAGAAAATTATCATACAAAGAAAACTAATTACAGCCATCATTATAGTAATTCCCCCAGCGGCATGAAGCGTTCCGGCATCCATCTCTATAACCAGCACAGTAAGCTTCTCTTCTTTCTCGTTCGCAACAATTTCTGCTCCAACTATTATTACAGTTATTCCACCAATTATTGTTGTTATTACAGCAACGGCCATTCCAATTAAAGCAACACATAAATTTCACCTCTTTTCCATAAATAGTTACACTACATTATATGGAATTTGTAGACAAGGTGTTAAAAATGGCTTTTTTGTTCTTATGAAATAAATCCTACAGAACACTTAATAAGCCACAAAAGAATGGAGAACCGGCCGTATTAAAGTATGCATATTTCCCTTTGACATATAAATTTATGTGATTTATAATGAATGAATCAAGCAAATACGCAAGCTTATTGCTGAATTGGTTTAAGAAAGGAAAAACAAAATGGGAAAACTTGAAAGTGCAGAAAAAATAGGTTTAAGAAACAAAGATACAGATAAATTAATCGTAGTATATCCTTTTAAGGCAGAAGGAAGCGATGAAGAAATAACCAAAAAGGTTACAGACTGGTATTATATGCAGCATTGCTCTGCAGAGGAAGAATTAAGGAATGCATATGTAGACCTTCTGACGGAAGCAGAAGCAAAATCTATAAAATAAAAACTTATAAACCTAACGTTTCTATAACAAAAACCCCGCAAACCATAAAGTTTTTCGGGGTTTTTATATACGATTAAGCCACTTTGGATTTAACCAGTTCTGCTAATTTTGCAAAGCCTTCTGCGTCATTCACAGCCATATCAGCCAGGACTTTTCTGTTTAAGTCAACACCGGCTAATTTCAATCCATGCATAAATACACTATAGGATACGCCATTAATACGAGCTGCTGCGTTAATACGGGCAATCCATAACTGTCTGAACTGTCTCTTTCTTTCTTTTCTGCCTGCGTAAGAGCTTGTTAATGCTCTCATTACGGACTGTTTTGCTACTCTATACTGTTTGGAACGAGCGCCTCTGTAGCCTTTAGCCATCTTTAACACTCTGTTATGTTTTTTCTTAGCGTTCATACCGCCTTTAATTCTTGCCATCGGTTTTTCCTCCTTCTTAACTCAAGATTCTATAAATATGGTAAAATCTTCTTCATTACTTTTGCGTTAGTTGCATCTGTAACGATATCTTTTCTAAGATTTCTTTTTCTCTTAGTAGACTTCTTAGTTAAGATGTGAGATTTGTAAGCTTTATTTCTTACAAGCTTTCCTGTTCCTGTAACTTTGAAACGCTTTGCAGCCGATTTGCTTGTTTTTAATTTAGGCATTGTATTTTCCTCCTTGATAATGTTCTTTTAGCGTTTTGCGGTTAAAAACATAACCATGCTTCTTCCTTCCACTTTAGATGGCTTATCAATTGTAGCTATATCAGACAGCTTCTCAGCGAAATCATCTAAAATATATCTGGACTTTGACATATGCGCCATCTCACGACCTCTGAAACGTAAGGTTACCTTAACTTTATCTCCCTTTTCGAGGAACTTCCTTGCGGCGCCCATCTTTGTGTTCAAATCATTTGTATCAATATTAGGAGATAAGCGAACTTCTTTAATTTCGATTACCTTCTGTTTCTTTTTAGCTTCTTTTTCTTTTCTTGCCAGTTCATAGCGATATTTACCGTAATCGATAATCTTACAAACCGGTGGTTTTGCAGTCGGAGCAATCTTAACCAAGTCGAGTTCTGCTTCCTTTGCCATCTGCAAAGCATCTTTGGTAGGCATGATGCCTAATTTCTCTCCGTTCTCACCAATCAACAGAATATCTTTATCTCTGATCTGTTCATTAATCATTAAATCGCTAATTGTCGTGCACCTCCATAATATAGTGTGTGTTGGTCGGAATCCACATTACTTGCCCATAGGCACAAAAAAAGTAGATAGACAAACGCTATCCACCACCAAAGTCTCTACACAGAACACCTATGTATCAAAGGCTATGAACCAAGGACACTTGCTCGTGCCATGGTGAGGCGGATACCTACTTTCCTGTCTGTTGTTTCCACAACTTAGAGTATAATACTATATATTTATCTATCTGTCAAGTTTTTTTTGCGAATTGAAAATAGAAAGATACGTCAGCCACTTTCCTGACGTATCTTTTTACTGATTTTATCTGGTTTTAAACGTAGCGCATTCGGTATGTTCCGCTTGCTGTGCTCCATCTCCTGCAATTCCAATATGCTCTGCGGAGCAATGGCGTCCTTCATTATAAACGCAGTTTACTGCTTCACAATCCACTTCCAGTCTGCTTTCCGGAGTTTTAAATAAATTGTGGAAAGAACCATCCCGGTTTTCATCAAAGCTGCCGCAGCAGGTTTCATAGCTGTCCTTCGCCTGATTACCTTCAACGATAATGGCTGATTTACAGCAATAATTATCAGAATTGTGGAGACAGTTTGTAACATTGCAATCCAATTTTGTCATGGCACGTTTCCTCCTGGCATTCTTATTGAGATATTATTTCAGGAGGTAGTATGCACAACCGGGAAGGAAACTATTCTTTCAAATAGAATCCTTCCCGGTTATGATCTCACTTTGGAAATTTATTTTTTTTCTTCTGTTACAGTTACCTTTTTGATTTCCTTGGTTCGGATCTCACGGCAGATATCATCAATGAAATCTTTAAGCGGACGCTGGCCCTCGTCACCATTAAAGCGGCTGCGGACAGATACCACGCCCTCCTCTTCTTCCTTCTGACCAACAACCAGCATATATGGAAGTTTATCCAGACGGGCTTCTCTGATCTTATAACCAATTTTTTCTGCACGTTCATCAACAGTGGCCTGGATTCCGTTGTCTTTTAACTGTGATACCACTTTCTGAGCATATTCATGATATTTCTCGGAAATAGGAAGCACGCGGACCTGCTCCGGACATAACCAGGTGGGGAATGCAGCCTCATACTTTTCGATGAGCCATGCAAGAGTTCTCTCATAGCAGCCGAGGGAAGTTCTGTGAATAATATAAGGACGTTTTTTTGTTCCGTCTTTATCCACGAAGCTCATATCAAAACGTTCTGCAAGAAACATATCAAGCTGAATGGTAATCATGGTATCTTCCTTACCGTACACATTCTTGGCCTGAATATCAAGCTTTGGTCCATAGAATGCAGCTTCTCCTACTGCTTCCGTATATTCAATTCCAATATGATCAAGAATCTTGCGCATCATA
The DNA here is from genome assembly GCA_905215155.1 of uncultured bacterium. GTDB lineage: Bacteria > Bacillota > Clostridia > Lachnospirales > Lachnospiraceae > Lacrimispora > Lacrimispora sinapis. Next base: position 4,836 of record CAJMPJ010000009.1, read on the forward strand.
TCCTGCACTTCATCCCACATCTGGGCATTTCCCATATAGTGGTCGGCATTCTCCGGATCCCACTTGGACATCCGGTAAGTGACATCCCCTTCCAGTCCCAGAGTGGTCAGACAGTATTTGGCTAAATCCACACATCCTTTGAATTCCTCTTCAATCTGATCCGGGCGTACAATAAGATGGCCTTCGGAAATGGTAAACTGACGGACACGGGTAAGACCGTGCATTTCGCCGGAGTCCTCATTGCGGAATAATGTGGAGGTCTCGCCGTATCTGCATGGCAGATCACGATAGGATTTCTGGCTTTGTTTGTATACATAATACTGGAATGGACAGGTCATGGGACGAAGGGCAAATACCTCGTCATCTGTTTCCTCATCTCCCAAAACAAACATTCCCTCTTTATAATGATCCCAGTGATCGGAAATCACATACAAGTCCTTTTTGGCCATGAGCGGTGTTTTTGTTCTCATGTAGCCTCTCTTCTCTTCTTCATCCTCGATCCATCTCTGCAAGGTCTGGATGATCTTTGCGCCCTTAGGCATCAGAAGAGGAAGTCCCTGACCAATTACATCAACAGTTGCAAAAAGTTCAAGATCCCGGCCCAGCTTGTTATGGTCACGGTTTTTGATATTTGCTAAATATTCCAGGTATTCGTTTAATTCATCCTTCTTTGCAAAAGCAGTTCCGTATACACGTGTCAGCATGGCATTTTTTTCGCTGCCTCTCCAGTAAGCACCGGAGGAGGAGGTAAGCTTGAATGCCTTAATGGATTTTGTACTCATCAAGTGAGGACCTGCACATAAATCTGTAAAATCACCCTGACGGTAGAAAGAGATTTCTTCGCCCTCAGGAAGATCCCGGATCAGCTCTACTTTATATGGTTCACCCTTTTCTTCCATAAATTTAATGGCTTCATCCCTTGGAAGAGTAAAGCGTTCGATCTTTGCTCCTTCTTTTATGACCTTCTTCATCTCAGCTTCGATCTTATCCAGATCTTCTCTTGAAAAAGAGGGAATATCAAAATCATAATAAAAACCATTTTCAATGGAGGGTCCGATAGCAAGCTTTGCCTCCGGGTAAAGTCTCTTAACGGCCTGAGCCAGTATATGGCTGGCTGTATGGCGGTAAGCCGAAAGTCCAGCAGGATCACTCACCGTTAATATGCTTAAATTGCAGTCGCGATCAACGACTGTTCTCAAATCTACTACCTTTCCATCTATTTCGCCTGCACAGGCATTCCTTGCCAGGCCCTCGCTTATATCAGAAGCGATTTCGATCACGGATAAAGCATGTTCATACTCTTTGACTGAGCCGTCTTTTAATGTAATTTTCATTTACCATCAATCTCCTTTACGTTGTTGTGAAATATTCTATTTCCAAACATGATAGCGTCTGACTTGTCAGGCACTATCGCCGACACTTTAGTGACATAGATCTCTGAAGCGTCACAGACCTTCTATAGGAGGGCCTTTTATCTCTTCGGACATCATTTCCTATGAGACAAAAAAAGCCCCCTTCCATATGCTTCCATACAGAAAGGGACGATTAATCATAATAAATCGCGGTTCCACCCTAGCTTGAGTGAACAAAAATGTTCAAACCACTTCATTTGATGATAACGGAATCACCGTTCCCGATTAAGGGACGCTCCAAGATGGTCTTCTCATAGCATTCCGGTAAAGCACTCTCACCAAACGTGCTTCTCTCTGAACGTTCCTGTCATGATACTGTTCTTGTCATTGCGTTTTCTATATTGTTTCTATGACTAGATTATAGCATGGTAACGCAGTTTGTCAAGCTTCTTGATAATATTTTATTCATAAAAGAAGAATGAGTACTGCCAGCCAAAGCCCTGCGAATTTCCAATTCAAAAGGTGCCAGGGAATACGTCCCCCACATTATACCCGGACCTATTGAGCATGGCAAAGGCCCTGTCTTCTTTGAATCTTCTTACAAAAGCTTATTTTACTTCAACACTCCAGCCCTTTGGACCTTCTATTTTACCAAGCTGGATACCAGTGATGGTATCATAAAACTTCTGTGTCAGTTCTCCGATCTTTCCGCCGCCGATGGACATCCGGTCTTCTTCAAAACGCAGTTCTCCTACCGGGGAAATAACGGCCGCTGTACCGGTCCCGAAACATTCTTCCATTGTTCCGTTTTTTGCTGCAGCTACCACTTCGTCAACAGAAACCTGGCGTTCCTCCACCGGAACGCCCCACTCCCTGCAAAGGGCAATGACAGAGTCTCTCGTAACTCCCGGAAGAATGCTTCCGTTTAATTCAGGTGTGATTACGACGCCGTTGATTTTGAAGAAAATATTCATGGCTCCAACTTCTTCAATATACTTGCGGTGAACTCCGTCAAGCCACAGCACCTGAGAATATCCTTCTTCATGGGCTTTTACCTGGGATGCCAGGGAAGCAACATAATTTCCTCCGGTCTTTGCCTCTCCGATGCCTCCTTTCACCGCTCTTACATACTCATCTTCGATCCATATCTTAACAGGATCAAGGCCGCTGGCATAGTAAGCACCTACCGGGGATAAAATGATCATGAACTTATAAGTATGAGAGGGTCTTACCCCAAGAAACGGATCCGTAGCAATAACAAACGGTCTGATGTAAAGGGAAGTTCCCGGTTTTGTGGGAATCCAGTCCTGATCTGCCTTTACCACTTCCTTCAATGCCTCTAAAAACAAATCTTCCGGAATCTCAGGAATGCAAAGACGGTTGTTGCTGCGGTTGGCACGCTCTATGTTCTTATCGGGACGGAACAGTAAAATCCTTCCGTCTTCCGTTTTATAAGCCTTCAACCCTTCAAACATCTCCTGTCCGTAATGGAACACCATGGCGGACGGCTCCAGCTCCAGCTTATGATAAGGAACAATCCTCGGATCATACCAGCCTTTTCCTTCTTCGTAATCCATCTCAAACATATGATCCGTAAATATGGTACCAAAGGTTAAAGGATTCTCTTTGCCCGGTTTTTCCTTAGGGCAAGTTGTTTTCTCGATTGTGATTTTCTGCATATTATTCTCTTCCTTTCCCACACCGGCATATCTGTCAGTTTATAATTGTTTATCATTATGTTCCAAAAAATGCGGGCTGTCAAGAATTTTTACGCCGATTGCCCTGCAAAATTGGAATTTTATGATGCATTTTTCTTCTTTATTTTTTTGTTAAGTTCCGGCCATACCGTTAAGAGCATCGTGATAAAGCAGGCACCGCCGCCGATGAAATTGGAGACCGGTTCTGCCATAAAGACACCAAAGATGCCATTTCCCAAAAGCAGAGGGATGGCGATGATCAAAGGAGCCACGATGATCACTTTGCGGAAAATCGAGAAGAACACAGCCTGTCTCGCTTTTCCTAATGCCACAAAGGTGGACTGGCCTGCAATTTGCAGAGACATAAAGAAGAACCCAAAATAGTAGATTCTCATAGCCGGGACCCCTGCGGTTATCAACTCCGGATCCTGGTTGAAAATTCGGATAAAAAATTCCGGATACCCATGAATTAGTCCCCACACCGCCGTCGTGTACACAATGGAAACGATGGAGGTGAATACGATAGCCTTTTTGACTCTTCCATACGCTTCTGCTCCGTAATTAAATCCCATAATGGGCTGGGCACTGTTTGTGACCCCTTTGACCGGCATGATAAATACTTCACGAACAGAATTGATGATGGTCATGACGCCTACATATAAATCCCCGCCATACTGCTGCAGTGATGCATTGTAGAGAACCTGAACAAAACTGTTGGTAACATTCATGGTAAATCCTGACATTCCAAGCCCTATAATGCTTTTCACCCTGTGTTTTTCCAAACGGAAACAGGACAGCTTCAGCTTGAGTATGGCTTTTTTCCCTGTAAGGAACTTTACGGTCCAAAGTGCGGAAAGGAGCTGGGCAATTACAGTTGCTAACGCCGCTCCCCGGACTCCCATATCCATAAAGAAAATAAAAATGGGGTCCAGAATGATATTGACGACTGCCCCCAAAAGTACGGTCATCATTCCCATGGTGCCAAAGCCCTGGGAATTAATAAAGCTGTTCATGCCAAGGCCAACCATAACAAAAACCGTTCCAAGGAGATAAATTTCCGCAAACTGTGCTGCAAATGGATAAGTGGCATCACTTGCTCCAAACAAATACAGCAGCGGCTTTTTAAAAATAAGCCCCACTACCGTGAGCAACACTCCAAATAAAAGCATAAGCATAAAAGAATTGCCCATGATTTTTTCAGCTTCGTCGGTGCTTCCCCGTCCTCTTTCTATGGAACATAATGGGGCACCTCCCATACCAAACAGATTTGCAAATGCCATAACAATGGATACGATGGGCAGGCAAAGTCCGAGACCGGTAAGTGCCAGTGTGGCATTTTCAGGAATTCTTCCAATAAAGATTCTGTCTACAATATTGTAAAGGACATTGACCAGCTGTGCCAAGGTCATGGGAACGGCCAGCTTCATTATGTTTCCCACTACATTTCCTTTTGTAAAATCATTAGTCGTCTTATCCCTTTGTTCCACCGGCTTTTTTTCTTCATTTTTCTTGTGTTTGTTCAATAACCCCATTTTCAGTTCCTCCCCTGGTATGCTTATCATATCATTATTTTTTCTTTTTTGCATCCAGTTTTTATATTGAATTACCCTATAAAAGAGACTGTAATGAAAAAGGCATCCTGACTGGTCTTGGGAACCATTTCAGGACACCTTTTACGGTTTCATTATGATCGGGAGATACCTTACAGCCAGACGATCCGCTTTCTTACATTCAACGGTTACATAAGGGATCTGTAAAGTCTGATGATATCATCAACGCTGGCTTCCTTTGGATTGCCTGGTGCACAGGCATCTGCAACTGCAGATTCTGCCAGGAACTCTAAATCTTCTTCTTTTACGATCTCTTTTAGATCAGCGGGTATCCCTACGTCTGCGGAAAGCTTCTTCACTGCTTCCACAGCTGCTCTGCGGTATTCTTCACTGGTCATTGTTTCTGTATTTTCCACACCCATTGCCCTAGCGATATCGCGGTATTTTTCTCCGGTTTCGCTGGCGTTGAACTCCATAATGGTTGGTAGAAGAATGGCATTTCCCACACCATGAGGGGTGTCATAGACAGCGCCCAGGGCATGAGCCATGGAATGTACGATCCCAAGACCGCAGTTTGAAAATCCCATACCGGTAATGTACTGGCCCAACGCCATGCCCTCCCGGCCTTGTGCAGTATTATCCACCGCACCTCTCAAGCTTTTTGCAATGAGTTCTACTGCCTTAATGTTGAACATATCCGTAATCGGATTGGCCCCCTTGGTAATATAACCTTCAATTGCATGAGTCAAGGCATCCATGCCAGTTGCTGCTGTCAGGCCCTTAGGCATGCTTGCCATCATGTCCGGGTCCACCACTGCTACCACAGGAATATCATGAGGGTCAACACAGACAAATTTACGTTTTTTCTCCACATCGGTAATTACATAGTTAATGGTTACTTCTGCTGCTGTACCGGCCGTGGTGGGAACAGCGATAATGGGTACGCTCGGTTTTTTGGTTGGGGCTGCGCCTTCCAGGCTTCTTACATCAGCAAATTCCGGATTAGCAATAATGATACCGATGGCCTTTGATGTGTCTATGGAAGAACCGCCGCCAATGGCAATGATATAATCAGCTCCAGACTTTTTAAAAGCTTCCACGCCATTTTGTACATTCTCAATGGTAGGATTGGGTTTGATATCGGAATAGATCTCATAATCCATTTTGTTTTCTTCCAGAATTTTTGTAACCTTGGAGGTAACGTTAAACCTAATCAAATCCGGGTCAGACGAAACAAATGCTTTTTTAAACCCTCTTTTTTTAACCTCTTGGGGAATCTCCTGAATGGCACCTGCGCCGTGATATGAGGTTTCATTTAATACGATTCTGTTTGCCATGATGATCTCTCCTTTTCTTTCCGCTTGGGGTGTTTTTAAAACGCATTTCCCAGTTCTTTATGTTATAATTTTAACAAAAAATTTCAAAAAAAGAAAGTTACAATCCTTTTGTTTTGTAACAAATATTACATAAACTTAGAGTTGTAACTTTCTTTCTGTACATATATACCATAATTTATACCAGTCCTATATCCGCAAACACGGCTGCCAGACCGGGGGGCATGGCTTCTGTCAGGCTTTGCGCCATCTCTTCCGGACTTTGCTTCATTCCGGATAAAACCCACTTCACCGTCATGTAAACGGAACCTCTGCAATACATCTCCAAAAGAAACTGGATCGCTTCAGATAGAGGCTCCTGTTTTCTGCGGGTCATAAGCTCCGTATAGAATCCTGTAATCAATTCAAAATCATGCTCTTTCAATGAATTGTAATCGTCAGAGCGGAACGCTTCTGTGAAGAAAATCTTTTCTTTTTTAATAAATCTGAACTTCTCACACAAGCTCTGGCATACCGTTTTATCCACTCCGATCTGAGCGAAAGATTCCAGCACCAGCTTGTCAAAATACCAGTTGATTAAATCATATTTGTCTTTAAAATTCCGATAAAAGGTTTGTCTGGTCACCCCGCAGCCATCCACAATGTTCTGGACCGTGATCTTATCTACAGGCTTGGTTTTCATACATTCCTTTATGGAGTCAGCCAGACGGTATTTGGTTTTTTCATTTTTATGAAGGTTTTCTGCCATAATCCGCTCCTGTCCAATTTCATTATGGTTTATTTTACCACAAGACGGGAGTTTTGTGAACATTCATGAAAACAAAGGGGTTGAACCCGACAAATTTTCTGTAGTTTTTTTTAAATACAACCGATTATTCGTATCTTTTTACGCTTCTTTGAATTATGCTTATTCATGCATTAAGAATCAATCATTCAAAGGAGAGAAACCATGTCAGTCAAAGCAAGCTTATCCGCCAAGGATGCAAAATTCCGGAATTTTGCATTAAACGACAACATGTGGAGAGTGGTCCTCTATGTTGGCCTCCCACTGGCCTTATACCAGAGCTTAAACCAGCTTTTTAAAATATTTGACTCCATGATGGCGGCCCACATCAGCGCCACTTCTGTCTCAGCGGTGGCTTATTTATCTCAGATCAATTTGACGCTTTCCGCCTTGGGCGGCGGTCTTGCCATCGGTTCCAGCCTAAAGATCAGTGAAGCCTACGGTGCTGGTGATTTTGGACTGGTAAAAAAACGGGTCAGCAGCCTGTTTGCCATGTGCGGGATCTTAGGGGGCGTTATCCTGATTCTTTTAATTCCCCTTGCGCCTGAGTTTTTAAGATTTGCAAAAACACCGGACAGCTTTATTGCTGAGGGAACCCAGTATTTCCGGCTGGAACTGGTGGGAATGGTCATAAACTTTTTTAATAACGTTTACATCGCCATAGAACGTGCCCGGGGCAACTCCAAGAGAATTCTGCACTTGAATATAGGAGTTATTGCCATCAAGCTGACCATGACCGCCCTGTTTGTTTATGTACTGAATTCGGGGATCAATATGATTTCCGTAGCGACAATAATTTCCCAGTGTTTTCTTTTGTCTGCCGCTATGGTTAATTTAAACGAGAAGGACAATGCGTTTGGCTTTTCGGTTCACAGCATCAGCTTAAAACCATTGGTCACCAAACCGATGATCACCCTTTCCATTCCGGTCATTATAGAAAAAATGGCGTTTTCCTTTGGAAAAGTTATCATAAACTCCATGAGTACCATATACAGTTCTCTGACCGTAGGCGCTCTTGGGATTTCCAACAACATCGGGGGAATCACTACCATGCCTCAGATGGGGTTTCAGGAGGGCGGCTCTGCCATTATCAGCCAGAGCATGGGCGCCGGAAAACCCAAACGGGCCTTAAAAGCCTTTGGGTGCATTTTGGTCATCAACGTGATAATCGGTGCAGTACTTATGTCCTTTTCCCTTTTATTTTTACACCAGATCAGCAGTCTGTTTGCCGGAAATGATAAAGAATTCAGAACAATGATTTCCTCCATCTACCGGTATGAAGCATATGGTGCCATTCCGCTGGGAATAAATTCCTCGGTTCTTGCTCTGTTATATGGATTCGGAAAGACCAAGATCACCCTGACCCTTAACTTTTGCCGGGTTTTCATTTTCCGTGTACCTGTGCTCTGGCTTTTACAGAACTATACGGACCTTGGCAGTACCAGCCTTGGCCTTGTGATGGCAATCAGCAATACTGCCACAGGAGCAATGGCTTTTCTCATCGGAATCATTGAAATCCGCAGGATCTGCCGCCAGCACAACCTGACATTTTCCCGGCTTTCCTTTCGTAAGAATACAATCACGGAACAATCATAAGGCTTTCAAACAAATAAAACAGGACGTTTTGCCAGACCTTACGGTCCACAGCAAACGCCCTGTTCTTTATTCCCACAATACGATTTGTTTCTTAGCAAGAGATTCGGGTACCTTAATGATCCTCTGATTGGAGGACCCCTTAAACCGAAGCTTTAAATCTTTCTTTTCCAACTGGAACTTTCCATCTACCATCACATCGAAATAAGAAATCAGCCGCTTTGTCTCCGGCAGTCGCTCTGCCATGTCTCCTACTATATCCTTTTCAAAGTCATAACCGGTATAACACCAGATGGTCTTCTCCGGGAAACGCTCTTTTATTTTTTCCACAAGGGGGACCAGAGCCTTCTGGTTGGAAGGATGCATGGGCTCTCCTCCCAAAAGGCTGAATCCGGCGATATAATTGTGATCCAGATACCCCAGTATGGTTTCCATGGTTTCTTCTGTAAATTCCTGTCCGTAATCAAAATCCCATGCCTCAGAGTTAAAACAGTCCTCGCAGAAATGCGTACATCCGCTGACAAACAGAGACACCCTTACTCCTGGTCCGTTGGCCACATCGGTGGGCTTTATGGTCGCATATTTCATGACCTGCCTCCTATAAGTGAAGAACTCTGGATTTGATTTCTTTTGTCTTGCCGGTGTTCCAGAAATTCTCTCCAAGGTAACCACAGGTCCTTCTGGTCACATTCATGCGGTCCCTGTCCTTGTTATGGCACTGTGGGCATTCCCATTCCATATCATCGTTGATGATAATCTCTCCGTCAAACCCACATTCCTGACAGTAGTCAGACTTTGTATTAAATTCTGCATACTGTATATTGTCATATATGAATTTCACCACTTCTTCCAACGCTTCCAGATTGTTGCTCATATTCGGCACTTCCACATAGGAAATCGCGCCGCCGGAAGAAATCTCCTGAAACTGGCTTTCAAAGGTAAACTTTCTGAAGGCATCAATATGCTCCCGCACATCCACGTGGTAGGAATTGGTGTAATACCCTTTATCCGTAACATCAGGAATGACTCCAAAACGCTCCCGGTCAATTTTAGCAAACCGGTAGCAAAGAGATTCTGCCGGTGTTCCGTATAAACCAAAGCCAAGGCCAGTCTGTGATTTCCAGAGATCGACCGCTTCCCGCATATGATTCATGACACGGAGGGCAAATTCCTCGCCTTCCTTTGTCGTATGGCTGGTTCCTTTCATAAGCTTGGTTGTCTCATAAAGACCGATGTAACCCAGAGAAATGGTTGAATAACCGTCTTTTAACAGCTTGTCGATCTTCTCTCCTTTTTTCAGTCTTGCAATGGCACCGTACTGCCAGTGAATGGGGCTTACATCAGAAAGGGTTCCCTCCAGAGACTTATGTCTGCACATCAGTGCTTCATAGCTTAACTCCAGGCGCTCATCAAGGAGCTTCCAAAACGTTTCTTCGTCTCCGTTGGCAAGAATTCCGATCTGAGGAAGATTGATACTTACAACACCCTGGTTGAATCTTCCTTCAAACTTATAGTTGCCATTCTCATCTTTCCATGTGGAGAGAAAGCTTCTGCATCCCATACAGCTGAATACATTGCCTTCATAGTTCTCTCTCATCTTTTTTGCTGAAATGTAATCCGGGTACATACGTTTGGAAGAACATTTCACCGCAAGCTTTGTAATGTAGTCGTATCTGCCGCCCTTTAAACAGTTATTCTCATCAAGCACATAGATCAGCTTAGGGAATGCAGGAGTCACGTACACGCCTGCTTCATTCTTAATCCCCTCAAGTCTTTGACGAAGAATTTCCTCTACGATCATGGCATTCTCTTCAATGTATTCATCCTTATCGTCAAGATATAAGAACAACGTTACAAAAGGAGCCTGACCGTTGGTGGTCATCAGCGTGTTGATCTGATACTGAATGGTCTGCACACCGGACTTCAATTCATCACGCAGACGGATGGTTGCCATCTTTTCCACCACATCTTTTGTCACGGAATCGCCAAATTCTTCCTGGATCTGCTTACGGAATTTATCGTTGCTCTTTCTTAAATATTTTCCCAAATGGCGGATATCCACGGACTGGCCGCCGTACTGGTTGCTGGCAACCGCTGCAATGATCTGAGTCATAACAGTACACGCCACCTGAAAGCTTTTAGGGCTTTCGATCATCTTTTCATTCATCACCGTACCGTTGTCCAGCATATCACCGATATTGATCAGACAGCAGTTAAAAATGGGCTGTACGAAATAATCCGCATCATGGAAATGAATGGCTCCCTGCTCATGAGCCAGAGAAATCCGTTCCGGAAGCAGCATTCTCTTCGTTAAGTCTCTGGATACCTCTCCTGCAATATAATCCCTTTGCGTGGAGGCAAGAATGGTGTTTTTATTGGAATTCTCCTCTGCAAGCTCTTTATTCTCATTCTTGATCAGCTTTAAAATAGACTCGTCCGTGGTATTGGCTTTTCTAAGCAATTCTCTCTGGTAACGGTATATGATATACTTCTTGGAAAGGGTGTATTTGTTTTTATTAACAAGACCGCTCTCAATCATATCCTGAATGGTCTCTACATTAATCACATCCCCCGCGTGATCTTCAACAAAATCCAGAATGGAATGGATCATATCTTCACTAGCCTGCTCAGAAAGCTCTACTTCCGCATTCGCCTTCTGTATTGCTCTAATGATTTTCTCCCGATCATAATCGACCATTCTGCCATCACGTTTTTGAACTTTAATCATTCCTGTCACCTTAACCTCTTCTATATTTTGTATACACAATTTCTCAAACACAACATCTAGTGCTTTTTAATTATACACCACGAAAAAAAAAAGTAAAGAGGATTTTCAAATCTTAACGGACAAAATTTGTCCACGCTTTTTCTTCCTGGGCCGGAAGGCTGATTCCTGCGTTTTTTCCTGCTTCCAGACATTTTAACAGCCATGCCATATTTTTTCCTAAAACCCGCATGATCTGAAGTCCTTCCAAATCCTGCTCCACATCTGCAGCATCCCTTCCATGAACCATATTCCAATAGTTGGAGGAAACAACCGGCATCTGGGCAATGGTGAAATACTTATTCAATGCATCAAGGGTGGCCGTTGTTCCGGCACGGCGCGCGGAAGCAACGGCTGCTCCCGGCTTAAAGGCGAAGTCTCTTCCCGCAAAAAAAAGCCGGTCCAGCAGGGCAAACAAAGAACCGTTTGCAGAAGCATAATAAACCGGTGAGCCAACAATAAGCCCGTCCGCCTCTTCCATTTTATCAAGGATCTCATTGACCGGATCGTCCTGGAACACGCATCTGCCGGTTTCCGCACATTTCCCGCATGCGATGCAGCCATGGATGGCTTTGTTCCCGATGTGAATCACTTCCGTTTCAATCCCTTCCTGATTCAAGGCTCCTGCCACTTCGGTGAGCGCACGGTTGGTACATCCTTCTTTGTGTGGACTTCCGTTAATCATCAATACTTTCATCTCTTATTCATCCTTTCATTCATTTAATAGACCCAATAAATCTTCCCGACTTAAATTACTAAGGGAAATGGTTCCCTCCGTAATAATCTGTTCCGCCAGGTCTTTTTTTGACTCCTGCAATTTTAAAATATTTTCCTCAATCGTTCCTTTTGTAATCAGCTTAAATACAGACACCTGCTTTTCCTGGCCGATCCGGTGGGCCCGGTCTGTCGCCTGATTCTGGGCCGCCACATTCCACCATGGATCAAAATGGATCACAATATCCGCGGCTGTTAAGTTAAGCCCGGTCCCTCCCGCTTTCAGAGAAATGAGAAACAGAGGAATTTCATCCTCCTTAAAGGAGTTGACCATATGCAGACGCTCCTCTTTGGGGGTGGCTCCGGTTAAAATATAAAATGGAATCTCTTCTTTTTTAAGCCTTTGGCTGATGATCTCAAGCATGGATGTAAACTGGGAGAAAAGAAGAATCTTATGACCTCCCTCTACTCCGTTCCTCACAAGATCCATACAGGTTTCAAGCTTTGCGGATTCCCCGCTGTAATCTCCGTAGCACAGATGAGGATCACAGCATATCTGCCGCAACCTGGTAAGCTCGGCAAGGATCTGGATGTTGTCCTTTCCTGATTTTCCCTCCATCCGTTCCAGTTCTTTTTTCAGTCGGTATGCATTGGCCGTATAAATATCCTTCTGTTTTTTATCAAAAGCGGAATAAACCACAGTCTCCAGCTTATCGGGAAGTTCTTTTAATACATCCTTTTTTAAACGCCGTAGGATAAATGGTCCGATGAGCCGGTGCAGGTTCTCCAATACAGAAGGTTCCTGGTCCTTGACAATCGGCGTTTCATATTCTTTTTTAAATTTCTGGTAGCTGAACAAAAATCCGGGCATCAGGTAATCAAAAATACTCCATAACTCGGACAAGCGGTTTTCAATGGGCGTTCCGGTCAGCGCGAACCGGCTTTGGGCCTCGATCCCTTTGACTGCCTTTGCACTTTGGGTGGAAGCATTTTTAATATATTGAGCCTCATCTATGATCTGGAAACGGAAGGACTTCCCTTCATAAAACGGAATGTCTCTTTTTAACAAATCATAAGAAGTAATGAGCACATCATTCCCGGCCATATGGGTAAGCATCTCCTCCCGGTCAGCGGCCATACCGGTCACAGTCAGAACTTTAAGCTCCGGTGCAAACATGCGAAGCTCATTCTCCCAGTTATAGACAAGTGACGCAGGACAGACGATGAGGGAAACCGAAGACTCCTGCTTTTCTTTCTCATCAAGCAGCAGGGAAATGACCTGTATGGTTTTCCCCAGTCCCATATCATCAGCCAGTATACCGCCAAACCCGTAATGATCCAGAGTTTTTAGCCACCGGTATCCCGTCTTTTGATATCCTCTTAAAATCTGCCGAAGGGCTTGTGGGACCTCAAAATCACTGTCCTCCACGGATTTCATGCCACGAACCACTGCTTTATATAGCTGGTCCCGGTATAGAGTTATACCGCTTCCCTCTTTCAGCAGTCCATCCAGATAAAGGGCACGGTACCTTGGCAGACGGAAGGTTTTATTTTCCAGATCAGAAAGGTCCAACGACATATCTTCCATAAGCTTTGCAACCGAAAGAAGTCCGTTATCATCAAGATTTAAAAATTCTCCGTTCTTCAAACGGTAAAACTTTTTTTTCTTACTGTACTCTGATAACAGGCGGTTTAATTCTTCTCCGGACAATCCCTCCGTATCCACATGAAGCTCCAGCCAGTTGCCGACGCTTCGGATTCCTACGGAAACCTTTGGCGGAGGCAATACCTTTAGTTTTTTAAAGGATTCTGAAAAGTAAACCTCTCCATAGTTCATAAATTCCTGTATTCCGTCTATCAGCAGACGATATACCGCCTCTTCGTCATTGCGGATGGCGGGATAAGAAGAATCATATTCCCTGTATTTAAAATATTTGGTTATCAGCTGACTGATGCGGAACTCACCCGGCACATCCCGGCATACGGTGCGGGGAAGCCGTTCATCCTCCACCGGCTGGAAGGAATAATCCCCATAGGACAGTGTCGGCTTTAAAGTCAGATTGTTTGGTCCGTCAGAATCAAAGTAAAAGCGGGCCTTCAACTCCTCCGGCTTATATTGTTCCAAATCAAGATCACCGGAATCAATGGTACAGTAAGCGGCAATTTTTTTTAAGACACGTTCATAAAAGAGAGGCATGTCCTTGTTGTTGATCTCAGTCTCATATTTGAAGCCATACCCTTCCATCATCTGTTTAAAGAATACCCCCAGAGCCTCGCTGCAGGACTGGTCACAGCAGTAAAGATAGTGGGCATCTGCGAAATAAAGATGATGCTGGCCTTCAAATACCATCAGATCTTTGTCTATGGAAACGGATACACCTTCTCTGCCTTCCCTTCTTACCGTTACCGTCAGCTCAGGAGTACGTTCCGTAACCTCGACCTGGCGTTTCTGCCCTTTGTAATCCTCGATTTCCAGAGTCCTGTTTTTCATGATTTGAAAAAAGCGGTCGATAGTGGTACGGCTTAAATTTAAAAAGCGCATGACAGGACTGGCGGAAAATGAGCTTTTTTGAAACTGCTTGTGGTGTTCTAAGTAGGTATTTACAACTTCCATGACAAATTCCAAAAGAGGACGGCTTTCTTTCAGGAAAGCCGAAACGCTGTGATGAAAGGATAACTTTTTTCCATATTCCACAAAGGTCCCGCTCTCCACCGCTTTTACAAAAGCAGAAAGATCCCTGATCATATAAAGCCGGTCTCTTCCCAGTTTAAATTCCAGTTTTACTTCCCTGCGGCCGGCCACCATAGCGACTAAAAGCTTGATCTGTTCCCCTTCTTCTTCGCTCATGATGCGGGCCACTTCCCGATTGGTGTATTCCCGGATCATGGCTCTGGCCTGCTGGGAAGTAGTTACCATCCTGCCCTGATTTTCCATCTCCTGGGCTTTGTATGCAGAAAAAAGTGCCTGACAGTGAGAACACATCCCCCGGTAAGAATTCCCCAGGGCACAGGAACAAGAGTAGTCGATTACCTGACTACCCTTGATATGCAAACTTGCCTTATATTCATTTCCCTGATCCTCAACTACCGCTCTGACGCCTGATTCACCTTTCCAAAAGGCATTTGTCGTCATATGTGATACTTTCATAACCCTTCACATCCGTTCGCTGCTTACATTCGTTCCGGAGCTTCAATCCCTAACACATAGATGCATTCGTTCAACACATCCTTGGTTAGACTGATCAAACGCACCCAGGAAGCCTGCTGTTTTTTATTTTCTTCGGAAATAATCTTTGTATCGTGATAAAACCGGTTAAATGCATTGGCAAGCTCATAGATATACTGACATATTTTATGAGGAGCAAGCTCTGCAAAACTTGTTTCCATGATCTCGTTATAACGGGAAAGCTGCAGCATCAAATCCTTTTCAGCTCCGGAAACCGGTGCAAGAATCCGCACTTCCCCCTCATACTTATCTTCCAGCTCCTGGTACTTTGCAAGAATTGATTTTATCCGTACAATGGTATAAAGGATATAGGGTCCTGTATTCCCTTCAAAGGACACAAAGCGGTCCATATCAAATATATAATCCTTAGATGCCTGATTGGACAAATCCCCGTACTTTAAAGCCGCAAGTCCTACGATCCTGGAAGTCTCTCTGGCTTCGTCTTCTGAAACCGTCCTGTTTTCCAAGATTTTTTCATAGGCAGCCTGGCAGATATCTTCAATCATGGTTTCCAGACGCATTACGCCTCCGTCTCTTGTCTTAAACGGCTTTCCATCCTTTCCATTCATGGTCCCAAAGCCAAGGTGGGACATCTTCTTATCCGGAGCCGTAAATCCTGCCTTCTTTGCCACACGGAACACCTGTATAAAGTGAAGTTCCTGACGTTTATCTGTAATGTAGATGTACCAGTCCGGTTTAATATCCCGTTCCCGCTCAATAATCGTTCCAAGATCAGAGGTGGAGTAAAGAGCCGCTCCATCGGATTTGCGGACAATACATGGAGGAAGTTCTTTGGAATCCCCCTCTTCTGCAATGTCTACCACCAGTGCGCCCTGGCTCTCATAGGCAAGTCCTTTGTCCTGCAGTTCCTTGATCAGTCCCGGAATATAAGGTTCCGCATCGCTTTCGCCCTTCCAAAGATCAAAGGAAACATCCAGATTCCCATAGTTTTTCTTTAAATCTGCGACGGATACGTTAAGAATATGCTGCCAGATGGCACGATATGGTTTATAGCCGTTTTGAAGCTTTAAAGTCGCATCATGGGCTCTTTTGCTGAATGCTTCATCTTCTTTTGATTTTATGCTTGCAGCCGGATAAATCTCCTCCAGCTCGCTGATGGTAAATGGCGGTTCTTTCGGATATTCTCCTTCAAAGGAGTCATCAAAATAAGGAAGTTCCGGTTTTCTGTCCTTTAATTCTTCAATAATAAGACCCATCTGAAGTCCCCAGTCTCCAAGATGGACATCGCCAATGACATGATGGCCCAAAAAGCGTCCCAGCCTTTTTATGCTTTCCCCGATGATGGCAGGACGGAGATGTCCCACATGGAGAGGCTTCGCCACATTGGCTCCGCCGTAATCCACCACAATGGTCAGCGGGTTTTCCACCTTTTCGCACCCGCACTGGTCTTCTCCTGCCATACCATTCATATAGTCTGCCAGATAGCCGGAATTAATCTTTAAGTTGATAAATCCCGGCATCACTGCGTCCACTGCAGAAAAAACGGGGCTGTCAGAAAGCTTAGCCACTACTTCTGCTGCAATATCGTACGGTTTCTTTTTATAAGCCTTTGCTGCTGCCATGGCTCCGTTGCACTGGTATTCACAAAGATCCGGGCGGTTGGATAAAGTAACCTTTGCATAGGCTTCCTCATATCCGCACTCCGCAAATGCAGCTTTCATCTCTGCCGTAATCAAATCAAGAATCTTTTTCATCCGTTCCTGGTCTCCTTTTTCTATATCCAGATATTTATAAGCTAAATATTAATTATATTACAAATAAGGTTAAAAATCAAATTCTTTTGTATGGTTTCTTCCAGTCTTTCCTGAATTCTTTTTAAAGCAAAAAAGACCGGGCTTCCCGGTCCTTTTTTCATTCTGATTAAACTCTTGACATATATTCACCAGTACGTGTATCGATTTTAATCTTATCCCCCTGCTCTACAAAAAGAGGAACATATACAACGGCTCCGGTCTCAACAGTAGCTGGCTTTGTAGCTCCCTGTGCGGTATCACCCTTAAATCCTGGTTCTGTGTCTGTGATCACCAGCTCCACAAATAACGGAGGTTCTACAGAATATACTTTACCATTGTAAGAACATACCTTAACGTTCTCATTCTCTTTCACAAACTTCAATGCATCACCGATCACGTCAGGACCTAATGCCACCTGCTCGTAAGTATTTGTATCCATAAAGTTATGAAGATCTCCATCGGCATACAGATACTGCATGTCTACTCTGTCGATTCTTGCCTGTGGGAACTTTTCTGTCGGGCGGAATGTGCGTTCTACAACGCCGCCGTTTACCACATCTTTAATCTTTGTTCTTACGAATGCCGCACCCTTTCCAGGTTTTACGTGCTGGAACTCCATAATCTGATATACAGTACCCTCGATCTCCAATGTGATACCGTTTCTAAAATCACCCGCTGATATCATAAATGATATTCCTCCTTGAATTTCTCTTCTTAACCTTTTATATTCTATACTATAACAAACGCATTTTCAACCGTTTTTTTGCAAATATCTCCATTTTCTTACCCGAACAGGACTATTTGCCCGTTAAAAAGTCCATAGCAAGAACATACCCTTTCAGTCCCAGACCAACAACTTGTCCCGTACATACCGGTGCTGTTACAGACAAATGACGGAATTCTTCCCTTTTATGGACATTAGATATGTGAACTTCGATTTTTGGAATTTCCACGGAACCCAATGCATCCCTTAACGCATAGCTGTAATGGGTGAACGCTCCGGGATTAATAATGATCCCTTCCGTTCCATTATGATAAGCTTCCTGAATCTTATCTATCAGTCCGCCTTCATAATTGCTCTGATAGATCTCCAGTTCATGGCCTTCTGTCTCCGCTTTTTTTGTAAGCATGGAAACCAGAGCCCCGTAGTCTTCGGTGCCGTATATTCCTTTTTCACGAATTCCCAAAAAGTTTAAATTTGGCCCGTTTAATATCAAAATCTTCATGTTCTCAGCGCTGCCTTTCCTCACATCTTATAACTCCAGGCAAAGCAGCTCTTTAGATTTTTTTATTATATCCCTAAAAGCAGTCTTTTACCCGGAAAAATGTTCTTTTAAAATGATATATCACCTTTTTTATCTCTGTGATAGAAATATAACACAATGGCTTCCAATGCCCTCTTTAAGACAATCTGGATTTCTTCTTTTGGATCAATGGGCTTTACCAGTATATTGTGTATTCCGGCTCTTTTTGCGCCATACACATCCGTAAAAAGCTGATCGCCGACGAAAACCGTATTTTTCACATCGGTTCCCATCAATTCCATGGCTTTCTGATAGCCTTTTATTCCAGGCTTGTTCCCCCGGAATATATAACGGGGGCTTCCCACTGCTTTTGCAAAGGAAGCCACTCTTGGTTCTTTGTTATTTGATAAGAGACAGGTTTTCAGCCCTATTTCCTGCAAATGTAAAAAGAGATTTTTCGCTCTTTCATCTGCAGGTGCACCATGAGGAACCAGCGTATTGTCAATATCAAAAATAACACCCCGGATTCCGCTTTTGTATAAACGTTCAAAGGGTATGTCATACGTGGATACCACGTCTTCATCGGGATAGAATGTCTTTAACATAAATCTCCTACTTCTTTAACAGTTTTCCTATTTCTTCTATAAATGTATTCACATCTTTGAATTCCCTGTAGACGGAAGCAAAGCGGACGTAAGCCACTTCGTCTATCTCCTGGAGCTTTTTCATCACAAGTTCTCCAATGACAGTGCTTTCCACTTCTTTTTCTTCCCGGTTGAACACCTGCGTCTCCACATCATCAACCATAAAATCAATCTGCTGGGATGAAACCGGCCTCTTATGGCAGGAATGAAGAATTCCTGATTCTATTTTTGAACGGTCATAAACCTCTCTGGAACGATCTTTTTTAATTACCATGAGAGGCATGGTCTCAAGCTTCTCATAAGTGGTAAAGCGTTTACCGCATTTTTCACACTGCCTGCGCCGCCTGATGGAACTATTGTCATCTGCTGGTCTGGAATCAATGACTTTTGTATCTGCTTCATTGCAAAATGGACATTTCACGCCTCTATCCTCCTGTCTTACGGACTGTATCTATATTATGTATATCATAACTTACATTCCGCAGATTCACAAGCCCATCTTCTACTATACCCCGCATTTTTCCGTGGCTTTATCCAAATCCACATTGACAAGTATAATATCCGGACCGACTTGCCTTATATCACAGAAGGGAATGACATATTCTTTTTCCCTAACCAAAAATCCGCAAAAGCATCCGGGGCCAGGCACAATTATGGATAAAAGGCACCCCGACTCCATATCAAAATCCACATCGCCCACATAACCCAGACGTTTGCAGTCACAGATATTAATCACTTCTTTTGTCTTGAGATCAGAAATGCGCATAGAATTCACCTCCTGCACTGCTTAGTGTATTCTATGCGCATAAAAGCCGTATGACACGGTTTTATCACCAATTTTCCTGATGCCTCATGGATTCGTAAGAATCCTCCGGCAGTCTGGTATAAGTTTTTGATGTCTGCTGCTCTTTTATATCCAGATAAAATTCTGTCAAGGTGGCATGAATATAAGGTAAAATCCAAAGGAAACCGATACACATGGAGAAATATCCCAATATCATCATTCCGATAAAGCTTAAATAAATATAAAAGAGACGTCCCTTGTTTCCTCTCATCATCTCAACACTTTCCCGAACACTTTGAAGCACGCCCTTATCCGTAGCTTCTATCAGGATATACGTGGACTGGGATAAATAAATGGAACTGATTACGGTACCTGCCAGAAGTAAAACATACATCAGAACCAAAAGCACTGCCATTACCGGCAAAAAATCCGTAATAACTGCAACCACAAACACAACAAGGTAAGGTATCGCACATACAAATCCGATTAACACCCGGATCATATAAAGACCCAAAAATTTCATAGGTTTGTTTTTCAGTCCAAAAAGCAGGTCTGAAAATCCAGGATTCCGGTTTGTGCTTATATGATAATATAGCTTTAAAATTCCAGGTGCCAATAGCCCCATGGCTGCCATCATTATGATAGAAAAGAAAACAATGATGATCTGCATGATAATAGATCCGGCTACGGATTCGCTTCCGCCGATAAATAACGATGCGTTGGCAATCCCAATAAATAACGCGCATATAAAATAGATCATAATAAACACAGCCGCAACGGCAGAGAGGATCAATTCTGTACCGACACACAGACCATATCGGCCCTTTAATCCGGCCTTTGCCCGCTTTTTCAGTTCTGCAGATGTGGTTTTCATTAAAAAGCACCTCCTGTGTTATATTCCCCCGCAGCAACAAGTATGAGAAATACAATTCCCAACAGCACTGCCAGCACGATACCGATGACAGAGGTGATCAAACCGGCCATTGCATAGCCCTCGAACCGGTCCTCTGTCTTGGAAAGAAGTGCAAAGATGATTCCCAGGCTGCCGAATATGAAACCTCCGTAACAACAGGAAGTAACTATACCTATAATTCCCATGACCAGAGATGCCAGAGCCATGTTGCTCTGAGATGATCTTACCGGCTGCTTTGGCATCTCCTGATAATTCCAATCTCTATTCACTTCTTCCAATTTTAAAGGCTCAGGACGGGTATCCTGCTCCAAACCGGCAGAAGGTCCGTCGTAATATCCGTTTTGATGATCCTGATCCATGTATTATCAACTCCCTTTTTTTGTCATAATACAAAGATTATACAATAAATACCAGGATATGTAAAACTAATCTTTTGCATCTCATCTATTTCCGACAAAATAAAACGCTGCAAAAGCAACAAATGCCTGCTCTGCAGCGTTTTTTATTGGTATCGTTATTAGAAGGAAGGAACAACTGCTCCGTCATAGGTATCTTCAATAAATTTCTTAACCGTATCGCTTGTTAAGGCTTCTACAAGTGCTGTTGTTTTTTCGCTCTTTTCCTCGCCCTCACGAACCGCAATGATATTGCTGTAACGGGTCGCTGCGGCTGACTTAGCATCTTCGACAGCTAATGCATCAGATACCTTTAAGCCTGCTTCAATGGCATAGTTGCCATTAATAACTGCAACATCCACATCACCTAAAGAACGGGGAAGCTGAGCTGCTTCTACTTCAACAATCTTTAAATTCTTATCATTCTTAACGATATCATTCTTGGTAGCTTCAAGTCCCACCCCTTCTTTCAGTTCGATCAGACCATTGTCTGCAAGGAGAAGAAGGGCTCTTGCTTCATTGGAAACATCGTTTGGAACTGCAATCTGGGCACCATCTGCAAGGGCATCAAGAGATGCTGTTTTGCCTGCATAAATACCGAATGGCTCATAATGAATGGAGGCAGCGCTTATGAGAGTGGTTTTATTCTCCTCATTGAACTGATCCAGATATGGCTGATGCTGAAAATAGTTTGCATCCAGATCACCGGAATCAAGAGCCAGGTTTGGCTGGACGTAATCGGTATATTCTTTTATGACCAGATCATAGCCTTTTTCTTTTAATACCTCCTTCGCAGCCTTTAAAATCTCTGCATGAGGTGCAGGGGTTGCGCCGACAACGATCTTTTTCAACTCACCGTCAGCCTCCGCTTTGGAATCTGCCGCAGTCGTATCTCCTGCTTTCGTAGTTTCTGCTTTCGTTTCTCCTGCTGTAGCAGGTGATTGGCTTTTTCCTGAACATGCGGTCAGAGCACCTGCTGCAAGCAATGCTGCGGTAAGAACATAAAATGTTTTTTTCATAATTTTTCCTCCTTTAATTTATATGGTAACGCCTTTGGCTGTTACTATTTGATTCTCTTATCGCTGACTCTGGAAAGCTTCATTCCCGCCTCCTGAATGATCTGTACAATGACAACCAGTATTACCACGGTCGCAAACATCATTCCTGTCTGGTAACGGTAATAACCGTATTTAATCGCTATGTCTCCAAGTCCGCCGCCGCCTACGAAACCGGACATGGCAGAATAACTAAGTATGGTGGTCACAGACAGAGCCGCCCCCACCAAAAGAGATGGTTTTGCTTCCGGCAGAAGAACTTTCCATATAATCTGGAACGTAGATGCCCCCATGGATTTGGCTGCTTCAATCACTCCCGGGTCCACTTCCTTAAAAGAAGACTCCACCACACGGGCCACATAAGGAGCGGAAGCAATGACCAACGGGGGAATGACCGCTTTTGCACCTAACGTGGTTCCCACAATGACCTTTGTGATAGGAATTACCATAATCAGCAAAATGATAAACGGCACAGAGCGGAGAAGGTTAATGACCAGTCCCAGAATTCTCTGAAACCACGGAATGGGATAAATGCCGTTTTTATCAGTGACAATGAGAATGATTCCCAAAGGGATTCCAATCAGATAGGAAAAAAAGGAGGAAGTAAAAGTCATGAACAGAGTCTCCCATATTCCCAGCTTTAACATATCAAAAGTCGCTGCATCAAATATCATAATCCGTCACCTCCTTATGGGTTATTTTTGCTGTTTTTAAGTAATTTAATATACGGTTCTGATCCACTTCGTCTTCCGGAAGCTGAATGACCATCTGACCCATGGCGGTTCCGTTAATATCTTTTGTCTCCGCATGGATGATATTGACCGGTACTTTGCAGGCAAGGATCATATTGGACAGGACCGGTTCAAATGAAGAACGACCGTCAAAAGTGATTCTCACCATCTTTGAATGGCCGAATCGTACCGCATGTTCTGCGGCATCTCCTAAAATAAGCTGCCGTCCGATCTTTGATTTCGGACCGGAGAAGATGTCAGAAACACTTCCCACTTCTGCAATATGGCTTTGGTCTATGATCGCCACCCGGTCACAGATCGCTTCTATTACAGCCATCTCATGTGTAATGACCACAACCGTTACTCCAAGGTTTTTATTGATTTCCTTTAACAGGCCAAGTATGGATTTGGTGGTATTGGGATCGAGCGCACTGGTGGCTTCATCACAAAGAAGGATCTTCGGATTGGTTGCCAAAGCTCTGGCAATGGCAACTCTCTGCTTCTGTCCTCCGGAAAGCTGGGACGGATAAGCCTTTGCCCGGTCTTTTAAACCTACCAGCTCCAGCAGCTCCATGGCCCGGTCCACGGCTTCCTTTTTCTGCACACGGGCTATTTCAAGAGGAAAGCATACATTTTGAAGTACGTTCCTCTGGGCCAGCAAATTAAACTGCTGAAAGATCATTCCCATGGACTGCCTGGCCAGTCTCTGCTCCCGCGGCCTCATGGCGGATAAACTTTTATTTTCAAAAAGCACCGTTCCTGAGGTAGGTACCTCCAAATAGTTGATACAGCGGACTAATGTACTTTTTCCGGCTCCGCTTAAACCGATTATTCCAAAAATCTCTCCCCGTTCGATGGAAAGATTGATATCATCCAGTGCTTTAATGGGACCGTTTGAGGTATGAAATTCTTTACCAAGCCCTACCAGCTCTATGATTGGTTCTGCTGACTGCATGTGTCTGTTTCCTTTCTTTCAGGTAAAAAAAGGCCGCAAGTCCTGCACAGACTTGCGACCTGATAATTCCCGCGTTTCGCTGATCCTGGCGAATTCAATCACAATCCATACAAATGAAACTTATTATCGGTTTTTTACGCACTCTGACATACAACACATCTTCATACACATGCCGTCTATCCGATCCATATTCATCTGCATAGCTTTTGATTGATTCATGGCAGCTACTCCTTCCCTGATTCCTATAGTAAAAGTAGGAATTGTTTTATGAGGCGTATTTTACGCTTTCATCCTGTATTTGTCAATACTATTTCAAAATGTTGAATCATTTTCTAATTCTTAGGAACAAAGATCGACAATTACCTGTGCAAATATTTTGGCACTTACAACAAGTTCTTCTACAACGGCAAATTCATCCGCCCCATGCATCCGGTTATCAGTCTCCGGCATAGAGGCTCCGAATGCGACTCCGTTCTTCAGTTCATGGACATAGGTTCCGCCGCCCATGGACAAGCATTCGCCCTTTCTTCCGGTATAGCCTTCGTACGCATTCAAAAGGGTCTTTATAAATTCTGAATCTGGGTCTACATGATGAGGAGGTCTCATGGAGTCGTTATGAAGAGTAAAGCCTTGATCCTTCATTCTCTTTTTTACTACCTGAAGCACATTCTCCTCATTGGAACAGATCGGGCAGCGGCTGTCAAAGGTTCCTTCCAGACCTGAATCTGTTACTTTCAGCAAACTGAAGGCAAGCGTTAAGTCCCCGGAGATTTCATCTCCCATAGCGATGCCCAGTGCCTTTCCTTTCGTATCCCCGTGAGGGATCAGATCATGGAGTCTGCGAAGCATGGTCACCTGCGGACATTCTGCCAGCGGAAGCTTTAACAGATAATAAAGAAGTCCGGTGAGGGCGTTGTTGCCTTCCTCCGGAGTGGAAGCATGAGCGCCTTTGCCAATGGCAGTTATGACAGCCCGCTCTCCTTCCATCTTAATCTCATAACGGATCTTGGTGGTCACTTCTACTTCGTCTGCAACCTTGCGAAGTACTGTTTCCTCAATCCCTGCAACGACTGCGGATACCTTTCCGGGAACCACATTGACTTTAATTCCGGCATCCAGTTCCACAATCTTAGGGAGTTTGTCCGAAGGCTCCCACTCTGCGGTAAAATGTCCGTTCAGACCGCCCTTTTCTGTATTCACCACCGGAAACGCTCCGTCAGGAGAAAATGTCATAGGTGCTTCCTTTTCGACTGCATAATAATGAGCGATGTCAGAGCTTCCGCATTCCTCATCGGTTCCAAGAATCAGGCGCACATTCTTGCTTAAAGGAATCTGAAGATCCTTTACGGCTCTCATAGCATAAAGAGATGCAACTGCAGGCCCTTTATCATCCGAGGTTCCGCGGCCAAAAATCTTTCCGTTCTTTACAACAGGTTCAAATGGTTCTGTTTCCTTCCAGCCTTCTCCAGCGGGAACCACATCGAGATGGGCCAGGATATCAAGCTGTGTGTCTTTGTCATTCAAGTCCACAGTCCCAACATAGTTGTCATAGTTATTAATGGAAAACCCATAGGATTCTGCCATGGCAAGTGCTTCGGTCAAAGCCTCAAAAGCGCCCGGACCAAAAGGCATTCCTTCTTTATAAGGCATCTTTTCACTATTGATCCTGCACAGCCTGCAGATATCTTCCAGCATTTCCTGCTTATGCGCCTCGATATATTCTTCTATTTCCTTCTTATACATAAACACCGCCTCTTTTCTTTACTTCATCAGCCCTGCCAGAACTTCATTGACTACCTTGCCGTCTGCCTTTCCTTTTACCTTTGGCATCAGGACTTTCATGATCTTTCCCTTATCTGCCGGGGTTGGAACTTCAATGCCCAGTTCAGCAAGAACAGAATCAATGATTTCCCTGATCTGCTCCTCGCTCATATCCTCGGGGGCAAATTCCTTATAAACTGCAATACGAAGAGCTGCCTCTTCCCTGATATCATCTCTGTCTGCAGGTGCCAGCTCATAAGTTTCCTGGGTCTGCTTAATTTCCTTTTTCACGATCGCATTGGCTTCTTCTTCTGTAATCGGAGTATGGTCCTTCTTGTCAATCTCAAAATTTTTCAGTGCTGCAAGAAGCATGGATAACGCATCTTTCCTCTGCTTGTCTTTTGCTTTCATGGCCTCTACCATAGCTGCTCTTACTTCATCAATCTTACTCATCGTTCTT
Organism: uncultured bacterium; assembly: GCA_905215155.1. GTDB lineage: Bacteria > Bacillota > Clostridia > Lachnospirales > Lachnospiraceae > Lacrimispora > Lacrimispora sinapis. The sequence goes on from CAJMPJ010000009.1 coordinate 30,546, forward strand.
CCTCCTTAAATGTTCTATATTATTACCGGTCTTTTCATTCCAGGATCTAGCTGCGGCCAAATTCAGAAAGTTCCAGTCCCGGATTACGCTCCAATACCATTCCCACACTCCAGCTGTTGACAAACAGAAGAAGAGGATTGTCTTTTAAATCCTTGATCCGTTTCATATCAGAAGTTCCCTGGATTTTTGCCACATCAATTTCATTACTATTCACAACCCAGCGGATATATTCATATGGAAGCTTCTCAAGCTTTACTTCCACATTGTACTCATTCTCCAGACGGTAGGTCAGAACTTCAAACTGGAGTTCTCCCACCACGCCTACAATGATTTCTTCCATACCGGTATTGAATTCCTGGAAAATCTGAATGGCTCCTTCCTGAGCGATCTGATTAACCCCTTTGATGAACTGTTTTCTCTTCATGGTATCCATCTGGCGCACTCTGGCAAAATGCTCCGGAGCAAACGTAGGGATTCCTTCATATTCAAACTTTTCACTGGATTTGCAAAGAGTATCTCCAATGGAGAAAATCCCAGGATCAAATACACCGATGATATCTCCTGCATAAGCCTCTTCCACAATCTTCCGGTCCTGGGCCATCATCTGCTGGGGCTGAGATAACCGCAGCTTTTTTCCGCCCTGTACGTGATTGACCTCCATGCCTGCTTCAAATTTACCGGAAACGATTCTCATAAATGCGATCCGGTCTCTGTGGGCCTTGTTCATATTGGCCTGAATCTTAAAAACAAAAGCGGAGAAATCCTCTTCAAAGGGATCCACCACTCCGGTGGTTGTAAGCCTTGGCAGAGGAGAAGTTGTCATTTGAAGAAAATGCTGCAAAAATGTCTCAACACCGAAGTTTGTCAATGCGGAGCCGAAAAACACGGGAGATAAGTCTCCTTTGCTGACACGCTCCATGTCCAGCTCATCACTGGCACCATCAAGCAGTTCGATCTCATCCATCAGCTGCTTGTGAAATGCTTCCCCGATCAGATCATCAACACCGGAATCTCCCAGCTTGACTTCTGTGGATTCCACTTCCTTTTGTCCGTTCATGGCTGCACGGTAAGTGGTGATGGTTTCTTTATGCCGGTCGTAAACGCCTTTGAAATCTCTGCCGCAGCCGATGGGCCAGTTGACCGGACAGGTGCGGATTCCAAGTACATTTTCAATTTCATCCATCAGTTCAAAGGGATCTCTTGCCTCCCGGTCCATCTTGTTGATAAAGGTAAAAATCGGGATGTGGCGCATGACACACACCTTAAACAGCTTAATGGTCTGTGCCTCCACACCTTTTGAGCCGTCAATGACCATGACTGCGGAATCGGCTGCCATAAGTGTCCGGTAAGTGTCCTCAGAGAAGTCCTGATGTCCAGGCGTGTCCAGAATGTTAATGCAGAATCCGTCGTAATTAAACTGCAGTACGGAAGAGGTGACGGAAATACCTCTCTCTTTCTCTATTTCCATCCAGTCGGAAACTGCATGTTTGGCACCTTTTCTTCCTTTTACAGTACCGGCCAGATTAATCGCCCCTCCATAAAGAAGAAACTTCTCGGTCAGTGTGGTCTTTCCTGCATCCGGATGGGAAATGATGGCAAATGTTCTTCTCTTTTTAATTTCTTCCGCTATATTCACAAAAATAGTTCCTCCAATTATACGTCTAAGTCTTGTCTATTGTAGTATGATTCCTGCCATAAGTCAAGATTCACTGTCGGTGAAACCATCCACCGTTTCCCTGGAAAATATCTCGTCAAGAAGCTTATGCGCCACTTCCTCTTTGGTCATCTTTTCCAATTCCATTTCTTTTTCTCTGGTAATAATGGTCACCACATTGGTATCCGTTCCAAATCCGGCTCCTGCTGTCTTTAAGTTATTGGCTACGATCATATCAATGTTTTTTTTCTCAAGCTTTGCCCGTGAATTTTCCAGCATATTCTGTGTTTCCATGGAAAATCCGCACAAAAACTGCCCAGACTTCCGGTGGCTGCCCAGCCACTTCAGGATATCGTCCGTCCGTTCAAGCTCGATGGACATGTCACCGTCTTTTTTCTTGGTCTTTTCAGTTCCTGCATGCTTTGGCCGGTAATCTGCCACTGCGGCCGCTTTGATGATAGCATCCTGGTCCTCATAGCGGCTGGTTACGGCATCAAACATTTCCTTTGCGCTTTTGACCTCGATCACATTTACAAAGGGCGGCTTTTGTGTTTCTGTTTTCCCCGTCACGAGAGTCACTTCTGCGCCTCTTAAGGAAGCTGCCCTGGCAACGGCATATCCCATCTTGCCGGTGGAGTGATTGGTGATATAGCGGATTGGATCAATGGCCTCCATGGTAGGACCGGCGGTGACCAGGAGTTTTTTACCGTTCAAGTCTTTTTTATATGCAGCTTCCTTTTCGATAAATTGGTATAATACCTCCGGTTCCGGCATCTTTCCCGCTCCTGTATCTCCGCAGGCAAGATAACCGACTGCCGGGTTTATCACCTCCATCCCATAGGATGCACATATCTTTAAATTATCCTGAACAATGGGGTTTTCATACATATTGGTATTCATGGCCGGTGCAATTATTTTTTTGCATTTGCATGCCAGCACCGTAGTGGTCAGCATGTCATCTGCCAACCCATGGGCCAGCTTTGCAACTATATTGGCGCTGGCTGGTGCGACCATGACCACATCCGCCAGTTTTGCCAGTGATACGTGTTCCACGCTGTACTGGAAATTCCGGTCGAACGTATCCACCAGGCATTTATTGCCGGTCAAGGTCTCAAAAGTAATCGGATTGATAAAATTCGTGGCATTTTGTGTCATAAGGACATGCACATGACAGCCCTTTTTCATCAGCATGCTGGCGAGTGATGCTATTTTATAGGCCGCAATGCTGCCTGTTACTCCTAAAATAATATTTTTTCCTTTCAGCATAAGCGCCTCCCGTTGTTTTTCGTCTAAAAATGTGATACTCTACAGTATAGCATAAGAAAAAAAAGTTGAAAAGGAGTTCCCTCTATGATTTTAGCCATTGATTTAGGAAACAGCAATATCGTCATAGGAGGCATCGACAATACCAGAACTTATTTTGTAGAGCGAGTCACTACCAATCATGGAAAAACCGAATTGGAGTATGCGGTTAATATAAAAGACATTATGGAAATTCACCACTACCCGCTTTCTGCCATTGAAGGTTCAATCATTTCTTCTGTTGTTCCTCCGCTTACGGATGTTGTCAGCTCTGCCGTTAAAAAAATAACAGGCAAAACACCTCTTTTAGTAGGACCCGGAATGAAGACCGGACTGAACATAATGATGGACAACCCCAAAACCGTGGGAAGCGATCTAATTGTTGATGCAGTCGCCGCTTTAAAGAATTATCCCGCTCCTATTATAATCATTGATATGGGGACCGCTACGACCATGTCTGTGATCGACCAGGCAGGTAATTACACCGGCGGTATCATCTTTCCGGGGCTGCGGGTATCCCTTGATTCTTTGAGCAGCCGGACTGCCCAGCTGCCCTACATCGGATTAAACAGCCCATCAAAAATCATCGGCAAAAACACCATAGAATGCATGAAAAGCGGAATTCTTTACGGCAATGCCGCCATGATTGACGGAGTGATCGACCGCATGGAGGAGGAGCTGAAAGCAACTGCCACCATTGTTGCCACCGGAGGGCTTGCCTCCAACGTCATCCCACTGTGCCGTCATAAAATTTATTTGGACGACGCACTTTTATTAAAAGGATTATTGATCTTATACGAAAAAAATAATCAGTAACCGGACCGACCAAAAACTGGAAATAAAATTTGCCCCCGCTATCGTATAAAAGCCCTCCATTGAGTACATCATTTCTATAGAGAATAAAGATGATGCGGAGGGAAAGATATGTCTGGATACAAAGTAGAAATTTGTGGCGTCAATACTTCCAAACTGCCTCTTCTGAGCAACGAGGAGAAGGAAGTACTGTTCAAACGGATACTTAACGGGGATAAAAAAGCCCGTGAAGATTACATCAAAGGAAACTTAAGACTGGTTCTCAGTGTCATACAGCGTTTTTCCGGCAGCAGCGAAAACGTGGACGATTTATTTCAGATTGGGTGCATCGGCTTGATCAAGGCGATTGATAATTTTGATATTACGCAGAACGTCAGGTTTTCCACCTATGCAGTTCCTATGATTCTCGGAGAAGTAAGACGTTATCTCCGGGACAATAACTCCATACGTGTCAGCCGTTCCCTGCGTGATACCGCTTATAAAGCCATTTATGCCAAAGAAAATTTGATGAAAAAGAACTTAAAGGAACCCACTCTCATGGAAATAGCCGATGAAATCGGCGTAAGCAAGGAAGACATAACCTATGCTTTAGACGCAATCCAAAGCCCGGTCAGCCTTTATGAACCGGTTTATTCCGACGGCGGAGATCCTCTCTTTGTCATGGACCAGATCAGTGACAAAAAAAATCTGGAAGAAAACTGGGTGGAGGACATTTCCCTAAACGAAGCAATGAGACGGCTTCCGGAAAGAGAGCGACATATCATCGACATGCGCTTTTTTGAAGGCAAGACCCAGACTGAGGTGGCCGAAGAGATCCATATCAGTCAGGCCCAGGTAAGCCGTCTGGAAAAAAATGCTTTAAAGACTATGAAAAATTACCTGTCTTAAAACCATACAAAGCATAAGCCCACCTTTAGAATCCAAAGGCAGGCTTATCCTACATATTCTTATAATCCGGTTACCGAGTTCGGTATGGTAAACTCTACTGCACCCATATAACCAGGTGCGACTTCATATTCGTCAAATACAATCACAATTTCCCCTTTATCATTAAAGTAATAACTTTCATCACCTTTTATTCCGGTAAAACCATCTTCGTCATGTTCCTGTGAGTGATAAAAATAGATTTTTGAATCATCAGAAGCCATCTGTTCTTTCATCTGCTTTTTAATATTTTCTCCGATTCCATTCAGTACATCTTCTTTTCCTCGAAACAGATCTTTCAGTGTGACAACATTCCCCGTAGACTTATCTATGGTAAATATCTTCACATACTCCGCACCGCTGGCCATGATAACGGTCGTATTGATCCGCAAAGACAAATACTTTTTATTATCCGTTACCACTTCGTATCCGGAAGTCACAGAATAGTGCCCCTTGCCTGCCAGATTTTCTGTAACCTGTTTTTCATATTCTCTTATGAGCTGGTTTGCATATTCTTCAATGGAATGATTGACCTTGTAATTGTCATTGTTGTCAATAGAAACCTTAGGTATGTCAATTTTGGCTTCATAATTCTCATTCATATCCTCAAAAGTACGGAATGTCACAACTTTGGCAATTGCGCCAAGAACCGGAATCCCTTCCATAGCATTGGCCGTAACAGGGCTTGCATTTGCCATAATTGTAATAAGTGCAGCAGCGGCGGCGGCTGACACGGCTGAACGTTTGGTAATTTTAATCATTTGTATCTTTTTCTTTTCTCTTTTTCCTTTGTCTATTCCATCTATCACGGCGTTCCGGGCAGCCTGGGGTACCGGAATAGTTTCATAGCTGTCTTTCATTTTTAAAAGCTTATCTTTGTCACTGTATTCCATAATCTCGGCTCCTTTCTTAGGTAAATTCCGGTTCCAATGCTATTTTTAGTTTTTTAAGTGCACGGTAAAGCCTGCTTTTTACGGTACTGACATTCATATCCATTACTTCTGCAATCTCTTCGAGCTTCCACTCTTCCAAATATTTTAGCATGACAATGGTCCGGTCTTTTTCTTCCAGAACTGTTAAAAGTTCTAACGGATCATCTTCCCGGTATTGGTCTTCATGAGGAGCTTCTACGTCCAGAAGGCTTACCTCTATCCGCTTTCTATTTCTGAGAAAATCAATAGCTGTATGTATCACGATTCGGTAAATCCAGGTCGATAGAAAACTTCTCTCCCTTACTTTATCCAACTCTTTGATTGCCCGATATGCACTTTCCTGGACAATATCCAGGGCATCCTGCTCATTCTTTACATAGCTGTAGGCAAGCCGGTAATACTTCTCATAATTGGTTATGAGTAAGTTCTCTGCTTCCGCTTCAATCTTTTGTTTCATCTCTTCCTCCTCTCCAGGTTCTACTTATTAGACGTTATAAATCTAAAAAAGTTTCAATAATTATATAAAAAAGGAAAGACTCCACAGAGCCTTTCCCAAATTCATTACGCCTCTTTGCTACACCCTTATGATACTACACTCTTATTCAAAACGGACAATTTCTTTTTTCAGCCGCTTCATGATTTTTTTCTCCAGCCTTGAAATATAGGACTGGGAGATGCCAAGTAAATCTGCCACCTCTTTCTGCGTCATTTCTTCTCCCTCTTCATCCGTCAGACCGAACCGCAGTTCCACAATCTTGCGTTCTCTTGGACTTAAACGGCTGATGGCCGTATTCAGCAGATTCCGCTCCACTTCTGTTTCCAGATCCTTATAAATAACATCTTCGTCCGTTCCAAGGATATCGGAAAGCAGAAGTTCATTGCCATCCCAGTCAACGTTTAGAGGTTCATCAATGGAAACTTCCATTTTGGTTTTATTGTTCCGGCGCAGATACATCAGGATTTCATTTTCAATGCAGCGGGAGGCATAGGTGGCCAGTTTAATATTTTTGGATGGATTAAAGGTATTGATGGCCTTGATCAGTCCGATGGTACCTATGGAAATCAGATCCTCCACACCAACGCTGGTATTATCGAATTTTTTTGCTATGTATACAACAAGACGGAGATTGTGCTCGATCAATTCTGATTTTGCCTTTTGATCATCGTCTCCGCCAAGAAGTGCAATGATCTGCGCCTCTTTTTCATTGTCCAGGGGCGCTGGCAGGATATCGGCTCCTCCGATGTAATGGATCTCCCCCTGAGACGGCATCACAAGCGTCCTGAACGTAGGAATTGCCTTAAACTGGAAACGGTTTGGTACGGAAACTTTTATTATCATGTCGATACTCTCTCCTTTACATCAAACATTTACTCATCGTGCAACAGCATCTGGTATTCACCATTTACGGATAACGTCTTTTTATAGACAGCCACCAGAGGCTTTATAATTACTTTTACTTCATCTCCCTGACGCACTTCCATTTCGTCTAGAAAAATACCGGGCAACACTCCGCTGCTTTTCCCAACACTTCCAAAGGGAATATAAATAACCTCTGTCACTGTTTCGCAGATCTCCCGAACAGCTTCGTAGGTCACCACATGGACGGGCCGGCGGCTTATGGGTTCATACAGCCGGTTTCCCGTATCAAGAAGAGCTGTCACTTTTTTTTCCTTTCCCCTGTAACGCATGGTGACTTCAAAAAAATTGCTCCTTTCTTTCCATAGTCCCGGAATCCACCAAAGCAAATACCGAATCCCAAAGTAAGCGCCTGCCGCAAGAAAAATCAACCGGTAAAGAGGGAGAGCTTTTCTGCCATTTCCCCTAAGAATCTGTTCTATATAATAGCCGGCCTTCGTATGTTGATATAGGATATTCATTATTCCGGCCACCACGGCCGCGGCCAGAAAAAGTGCTCCTACTGCTTTGCATATTTCCTTTGGTTTTTTCACATCAAAGGCCGTCATTACCATCAGGGTGCTGATGACTAAATAGGTAATTATCATCTCAAGCCATAAGGGCAATATCGGAAAAGCGGCGGCAAATACGGCCCATGCCGCCCCTAAAAATGCCCCAAGAATCATTCTCCACCTAATAAAACGGTATTTCATGCCCCGCCTTACAATGGATAATACCAATAAATCCATGGTAAAATTAATCAAGAACAACACATCTATGTACAGGTTTATTTCCGTTGCTGCATTCACCTCCCGCCCTGTACGAACATTATATCCAGTATATCTTTCAGAATTTGTCAAAACCATGGGGATGATTCCACTTTTTCATCGTCTTTTTCCGTCCTGCTGTGTCACAGAATGACATATTATTACACCCTGGAAATATCTGGATGGACAAATACAGCGGTCGCTCATATGCCTTCTTTTCTCCCTTTTAAGCAACAAAAAACAGCCGGAACAGGCATTTCTGCCATGTTCGACTGTTTTTCACAAACCACTTTTTATTGTCGATATTTAAAAATTCATTCAGGAAAGCTGGGTAAGCCTCTCTTTTACCTGTTCCATCATCTGAGTGTATTTTTCAAGCTTTTCTTTTTCTTCCTGAATTTTGGCTTCCGGAGCCTTGCTTACGAATTTCTCATTGCTCAGCATTCCGGTAACACGGGCCAGCTCTTTGCTTAAACGGTCTTCTTCCTTCTTTAACCGCTCGATCTCTTTTTCAATATCAACTAATTCTGCAAAAGGCATATAAATGACTGCCTGATGAATGACCGCAGATACCGCATCGTCGGAAATTCCGTTCTTATCCTTCTGCAGATAAACTTCCCCTGCATAACCAAGGGTAGCAAAGAATACCTTACTGCTCTCAAAAATATCAAGAATCTCCTGGTTTTCAGATACCACATAGACCTTTGCCTTTTTGCTTGGCGGTACATTCATGGAAGTGCGCACATTACGGATTGCTCTTACCGCCTCCTTAATGGTCTCTACGGCCCGCTCCTCAGATTCAAAGTTCCATGAAGCCTCATATTCCGGCCACTGGGAGATCATGATAGACTCCTCCTGATCCTGGAGATTGCAGAATATTTCCTCCGTCACGAACGGCATATAAGGATGAAGGAGCTTCAACGACCGGATCAATACGGTCTTTAACGTCCAGATGGCAGCAGCTTTTGTGGTATCATTATCATCCCACAGTCTGGGCTTTACCATCTCAATATACCAGTCACAGAATTCTTCCCAGATAAAGTCATAGACCTTCTGAAGTGCAATTCCAAGTTCGTATTTATCCAGATTTTCTGTCACGTCCTTAGCCAGAGTGTTCACCTTTGACAAAATCCATTTATCTGCCATGGTAAGCTCGGAAAGCTGTGCCTCTGTTTTTGGTGCTTTTTCAATATTCATCATGATGAAACGGGAAGCATTCCACACTTTATTTGCAAAATTTCTGCTCGCCTCCACACGTTCCCAATAAAATCTCATATCATTGCCCGGAGCATTTCCTGTAATAAGGGTCATGCGCAGCGCATCTGCCCCGTATTTATCAATGACCTCCAGAGGGTCAATGCCGTTTCCTAAGGATTTGCTCATCTTGCGTCCTTCAGAATCCCTCACCAGGCCATGCATCAGTACGGTATGGAACGGCAGCTTTCCCGTATGCTCGATGCCGGAAAATACCATACGGATGACCCAGAAGAAAATGATATCATAACCGGTAACCAGTACATCGGTTGGGTAGAAATACTTTAAATCTTCTGTTTCATTGGGCCATCCCAGGGTTGAGAACGGCCAGAGTGCAGACGAAAACCAGGTGTCAAGAGTATCCTCATCCTGTGTTAAGTGTGTCCCCTTGCATTTTGGACAAACGTCCGGCGCTTTCCTGGAAACAACGATCTCTCCGCAGCTATCACAGTAATAAGCCGGAATCCGGTGCCCCCACCAGAGCTGTCTGGAGATACACCAGTCACGAATGTTCTCAAGCCAGTTAAAATACGTCTTATCAAATCTCTCAGGAACAAATTTTAAGGAGCCATTCCTTAATGCTTCCACCGCTGGTTTAGCCAGCTCATCCATCTTAACGAACCACTGCTGTTTTACCATAGGCTCTACGGTGGCACCGCAACGGTCATGAGTTCCAACCGCATGGGTGTGAGGCTCGACCTTCACCAAAAGCCCCAGTGTCTCCAAATCCTTTACCATGGCCTTTCTGGCTTCATACCGTTCCATACCGTGGTACTTGCTTCCCGGAAGGTTGATGGTGGCATCGTCATTCATGATAACCAGTTCCGGCAGATCATGTCTTTTCCCAACTTCAAAGTCATTGGGGTCATGCGCCGGAGTGATCTTTACGCATCCGGTACCGAATTCTTTATCCACATATGAATCCGCAATTACCGGTATCTCACGGTCTGTAAGAGGAAGCTTTAACATTTTGCCGATCAGGTCCTGATACCGTTCATCCTCCGGGTTGACAGCCACCGCACTGTCTCCTAACAGAGTTTCCGGCCTTGTAGTTGCGATCTCCACAAATCTGCCTTCTTCTCCTGCAATGGGGTAATTGATGTGCCAGAAGAAGCCATTCTGGTCCTCGTGCTCCACCTCAGCATCGGAAATGGAGGTCTGGCATACCGGACACCAGTTTACGATTCTGGAGCCTTTATAAATATAACCCTTTTTATGAAGGCGGATAAACACTTCCTGGACTGCCTCAGAGCACCCTTCATCCATGGTAAAGCGTTCTCTCTCCCAGTCAGCGGAAGAGCCTAGCTTATGAAGCTGATTGATGATCCTGCTGCCATAATCCTTTTTCCAGTCCCAGCACTTGGAAAGAAAGCCTTCTCTTCCAAGTTCCTCTTTGTCAATGCCCTGCTGTTTCAAACTCTCAATTACCTTTACTTCCGTGGCAATGGCGGCATGGTCTGTTCCCGGCTGCCAAAGAGCCTCAAACCCCTGCATTCTCTTGTACCGGATCAAAATGTCCTGCATGGTATTGTCCAGAGCATGTCCCATATGGAGCTGTCCGGTGATATTTGGCGGCGGCATCACAATGGTAAAGGGCTTCTTGTCCTTATTTGGCTGTGCATGGAAATACCTTTTATCCAGCCACTTTTTATAAAGCTTTCCTTCGATCCCAGCCGGATCATAGGTCTTTTCTAACTCTTTCATAATCTTCTCCTTTATCTTTCCCATTATTTTTCATAGAAAAAAAGAAAAGCCCTCTGCATCCTTGGATGCAAAGGGCGAATCATCGCGGTACCACCTTTTTTTATATGACAAATCCTGCCATACTTCTTTCGGCTTATAACGCTGCCAGGCGTGAAAGCTTACTGTCAGTCTGATTCAGCCTTCCGGTTCCAAAGCTACCTTCCGAACACACTTCCTTAACCGCCTTTCAGCCGATGGACGGTTTTCTCTTTCAGGGTCATGCACGTACTCCTCTTTTTCTCTACCTTTTCTTTATTCCCACCCGTGGGCTTTGGCACAAAGCCATACTCACAAAGTGTTTTCCTGTCATTTGTAATGATAGTGTCTTTTCAGAAATTTGTCAAGACATAATGTTGCGGTATTCCTGTTTCCACTTCTGAACAAGCTCTCCGGCGCCTTGAAAACGCTTGATGGGATCTTTTTGAAACAGCTTTTCCAGTTCCAGAAGGCTGTCTGCCTGGCCTGCCAGCTCTTCTGCTTTTCTCCGCTCTTCTTCGGTTTCCCGCTTCAATTCTTCCGTAATCAAGGCCTGAAACCTCTCATTTAATACAAGGCCCTTGTTCCACTGGGCCAAATGGCAGATTCTTTTTAAGACCTCACTGTTTTTTACCAGATCAAAGGATTTCACATAAGCCTGATAAGCCTTGTTGGTCATAAAAAGCCTTGCATAGGAGGCACCCAGATTGTTATAGATCTTTGCCCGAAACACGTCATCCACACGGTTTCCCTTCGGCAGTTCTAAAATCCTCTGATATTCCGCCACCGCTTTTCCATACTGTTTTTTGGAAAACAGATAATCCGCCCGTTCCTTTAAAAATTCCGCCTCCGGCAGCCGCCGGTAAGCGGCTAACTTCTGCCTAAAACGGTTCACTTCTGCCGCATTGTAATAATCGCATTCGTGTAGAATTACAGCCAAAATCTCATCCCCGTCTTCACCGCTTTGCTGTAATTTCACCAGCTTTAAAGCAAGGAAAGCCATATCCAGATCATCCCGGATAAATTCAATCAGGGAATTATCCACAAAGTTGTCCATGACAAGCAGAGGATTATGATAAATCACATAGCATAGCTCCTGGGAAGAAAACAAACGGACTCCCAGACCTTCAAAATAATATGGGTGTTTCACCGGCTCCTGCCGGCAAAGAATCAGACTCATAGCATGACCTCTTGTCTAATGACTGCATCCGTAGCAGGAAACAGCTCTCCAAAGCCTTTGTCTTTCAGTACCACTGCCATGGTTTTTTCATCCAAAAAGCCAAAGCTCAAGCCCAGCCGGGTCGTCCTGCTTGGCCGGTTGGGAAACCCTTCTAAGGGGATCTTTACTAAGCGCCTCTGTTTGGGGTCCATGGGAGTCACCATAAATTCCACATAATCCTGGTTATCCACGATCAAATCTACACTGCTCTTTGTTTCGTACCAGTTATCACCGGCAGCCGCCACCACAAGCTGGCTTTCCCGCTCCTTGTGGAGCACTCGCATGGAAACTGTGGAATGAAGCCGTCCATCACAGATGCAGGTGAACGGATATGCGTTATTTTCCTGTAAGTAATCCATGCCTTTAAAAGCCGCACCTCTTGCAAACAGCTCCTGCTCTATATAAACCTTGCGGCGGGAACAGAGCACCTTCATGAAATCCACCGCCCAGTCATGGCGCTCAAAGCCTTTCCCGGTGAGAAAAACAGAGGAAAACAGCTTTTTCTGAAGAAGCCGTTCCGCACAGGAGCTTAAGATCTTATCCGCCAGTTTTCCGCCGGAAGGCGTATCTAAAATATCCAGATTAAAGCTTTCTTCCAGAGCTTCATCCTCTGCGATCACCATCATCTTCCGTAATCCCCGCTGCACCTTCAGCTCATAATAGTGAAAGGAATCTTCCGACAAGTCAAAGACACCCACCTGATTGCTCCATACCTCTTTCTTCTGGCTGAGTACATAGTACACAAACCCTTCCGTGTGGCTTATAATATGAACCCGGTCCCTGGGAATCCCAAGCGAATCCGCACAATGCATCAGAGAATCCATCAGCTTGATATCCACCTTCTGCAAGGTGATCACCAGCTGTTTCACCTCTTCGCAGAAAAATTCCTCCATCGGGAGCTTCAGTATTTTTTTCAAATAAATCGTTAAAAGTTCAAGTCCTTCATATTTGGTTCCGCCCAGGGTCGCGGTACCTTCTTTTCTAACCATTTTTATCAGCTTGTCTACAATGATGCCTTCTCCCACAAGGGTATAGGCATAAGCCTCTTCCCCCACATACCAGGCATCTTCGTCCTTTTTACGGCAGATGACCGTAGGAATGCACCATGATTTTTCCCTGTCATGGCAGCATATGCGGGTATAGGCATCACAGAGATCAAGCCCTATTATCAGTCCGTCCATCGACAGCCCCCTTTATCTTACATCAGTGGAAATAATTCTTCTGCAGCCGCATTCTTTTTCAAATACTCCTGCATCCGTTTTTTGAGCCCTGTTTCGTCCTTTAAATTTAAAGACAGGCTCATTTCGTTCAGACACGCAAATCTGCTGTCCGAATCCTTAGGGGATTTACCAGCATCACAACTGACACTGCCTTCCTTTTTCAGCACCCATTCATCATCAACCAGTTCGCTGATCCGATACTCCATGATCTCGCCTTCAAACAGAATCTTCTGCTTGACAAACACGCCCTGGTATACCCGGGCAATGTCTTCCATGTGAAATTCCTCCTCATCGGGAAGGATCCGTACCTGAAGCTCAACCTTGGAATCCCGGGCTGCGCAGTACTGGATCATGGCTTTATCAAGAATATCCTCCGGCAAAGAAACGTATTGCGCCAGTTCTTTATAATGGGGGAATACATATCCTTCTTCCAAAAGATACTGTACCGTCTCCCTGCACAGGGTTATCTGCTCCTTTGAAAGGCCGGGAAGCTGGGAATAATACTTTGAAAGAGCCAGCAGATAAATGGTTGGCAGGCGTCCTTTGACAGAAGCTCCTCTCACCAGGGCCTCCAGATAAGCGAACACTTTTTCTTCCGGCTCTTTCTCCTCCATAAAATATTCCGTGCATTTTATCGTAAAATACGCTTTTACGATATTATCGCTGGTTTCCTTACGGGTTCTATATAAATGGAATACCTTGTCCAGTTTTGCCATACAGCCCGAAAACATCATCTGGGCTGTCAGCCGTTCTTCTAAGTCATAAGTCTCCACATGCCCGGAGACTCCCTGCAAAAGCACTTGTACCATCTGGTCTGTAAGTCCGTTAAAATGTTCGCATAAATAATCCAGAATCACGCTGTCATGTTTCCCTTTCTGAAACACCTCATATGCCAGGTATAAAAGCAGGGGATCTTCGTCAAACAGCTTCTGAAGAATCATCTTGGTACACAATTGATACAGATGTTCCGTCTCAATTCCTTCACAGCCGAATTCCCGGAGCATTTGAAACGCTTCTTCCATATAGCCGTTGCGGATCAATGTATTGCAGACTGCGGTCCTCTCCGGTTTTGTCAGAACCTTTTTATCCAGATTCAGCAGATATCCGGCGCCCTCTGCCCCCTCTTGGGGAACCTCAGCCTGATTCTGGTAAAATTCAATGACTCTGGATAAAAGCAGCCGCTGGTAATAGGGCCTTAGCTTGGGATCTTCCAAGGTAGCCTCTAAAATCTTTACCTCCGCCGTATCGGATATGCCTCCGGCAAGCACCTTATTGCAGGCTCTTAAACGAAGCATGGAATGATCCGGATAAAGTTCAAAGCAGCGTTCCTCCAACTCAGGCCGGTCCATGACCGGGTCCTTTTTATAGGGGACATTGGCATACCGGTTGCCGAACGCATCCTGAAACAGCAGGATGCTGTGTTCAGAAAACAGCGGAACGTAAGCGATTCCATTTTCAAGAAGGAAGGCATCCTCCTCCGTCAGTTCCTCGTAACAGACAATGACATATTTCATCTTAGGATTGCTGCACTCCACCCGGTAGGAACGCAAAATAGACGGAAGCACCATTGCCATAGGAAGATCAATCACGTCCTTTAATATCATCCGTTCGTAGATAGCCGCCAGACGGTTGTTGATCCTGGATTCAAATAACTGCTCCGTTGCAAACTTTTCAATGGTACGTTCATACGCCTGATACAGCGGATCGGAAGGTTCCAAATACACTAAAACATTTTTATATAAAACGGTCCTGCTGTGAAGGTCCAGCTCGCTGCCTCCATAAGAAAAGTAAAGAAGCACCTCTTTTGGCAGAAGGTAGCAATAATCTCTTGGAAGCGCGTACAAATAATATTCATAAAGTCTTGTCAGACTGATTCCGGCCTTTATCCCTTTTTCATACCAGGCAAAGGCTTCTGCCATGCGGCATTCCCCTTTGATCAGGAGCGCGCAGATGGCTTCCAGCACTTCTTTTTCCGGGTATTCCTTATAAAGCCTGACCAGCATCCGGTAGTGGAGACGGTTAAAATGCTTGGCGGTCAGGGTCAGCCTGGAAACCGTCAGCGCCAGCTTTTTTTCCACCAAGCCCTTGCCTGCGCAATGAAACAGGATTTGAAGCTCCATAGGTCCCACAGTCCGTATCATATCCGGTGCACTGTTTAATATCCGGCAGCCCCATACATAGAAAAACGGGCTTCTGACGCCCGCCTCATATTGCCGTTTCAGCAGGGAAAACAGAGCCGGCATATTATCAAAGAGTCTGCCATCCAGCTTGAGCAGCAGCACAAAAAGCCAGAACAGCTTCCGGTCCTCCTCCAGATATTTTTTCATCAGGCGGATTAAGGATTCCTTCTGATATTCATCCGGCTGGACTTTTAAGCGCAGATACTGATAGTAACAGTACAATTCCTTCTTTTCCTGACGCCGGTCTAAAATATCATCTCTGCACTCATCAAGAAGCAGGGCTGCTTTTGAAGGCTTTCCTCCGCCCACGCATACTTCCGCACGCAAAAGCTTATAAAAGCTCTTTTCCCCTTTCATCAGCTCCAGTTCATCAAGCGCCTTTTCCATCTCTTCATAGATGCCTGCGGTACTGATTTTTCCAGACTCTTCTTCCAGGCGCAGCCGCAAAAATCGGCCGAAAGCCTCTTTTGCAAAGGCATCCTCCGCCGATATCCCTCCTCCTGGGTTTACAACTGCCATAACCGGTATGAGAAATTTGTCTTCCACTCCGGTTATAATGATTCTTCCGGAATTCTCTCCCTGATGCATCCGTTCGGGGTGAACATAAAACGGGATGCTGCATTGGTCCTGTTCAAAATCATGTTCTCCAACACTTTTTTTCGGTAACTCTATAAAATCACAGTCCGTTGTAACCTCCAGGTTCACATATCCCCACCCGCTGCGCGTTATCACAACGCTGTCCTTTACAACGTCCTCCAGTTCTCCAAATATCCGCTCTTTGGTTTCCGCCCATAATTCTACCGGCTTTTTTACCTTCAGTGCGGTCAAAAATTCTTCCAGTTCTTTTCTTCTGTCCGGTCTTCCCTTTAAACCATCATAAATCGCCCTTATATGAAGGTCATTCATAAAAGGGGCCGTGACAAAATCACGGTACTCGAACAAACGCAGTGCCGTGTCCATATCTTTCTTTGCAATCTCTGCAAAATCTTCTGCTGTTTTTAAATCACTCAGCGCTTTTCCTGACGTACTCAGTTCCACACGAAAAGAATAAGGGACTTCTCTCTCGCCGCCATTGGTAACCAGATAAAAAGATCCCTTAATCACATCCCCATCTTCCAAAAAACTGCCGTTTATTTCATAGACCAGATGGTTATATGTACCGCCAAACGCTCCGCTTATAAGCCTGACGCGAAAGTTCGAGGAATATGCAAGTCCTTTTATGTGTAGATTGTTCTCACTGGTAACGACAAGTTCCCGCCTCGTGGCTCCTCCGGAGCGCACCACATCATCAATTCCCGATGGGGTAACCTTAATCTTTGGAATTTCTGAATCAATGATGCCTTTTGCCAGCCTGTTGATTCGTTCTCTCATAGTGCCACCTGTATCTTAAATTTCCTTATCTTATTAGCTTGCTTAAATTTAATTACTCTATATTCTAACATATTTTCTATTGATTTAAAACCCTAAAATTGGTATGATATAATAAAAACTGTTGAAAAAAGGACAAACTCTCATGACAACCAACGAGAAAGCTTTATTGCTGCATAAAGAATGGAACGGAAAACTGGAAGTTATTTCCAAAGCAAAGGTGAAAACCAGGGAAGATCTTGCCCTCGCCTATACTCCTGGCGTAGCAGAACCATGTAAGGCCATCGCAAAAGATCCGGAGACCGCCTATCAATATACGATAAAATCCAACACTGTGGCCGTAGTCTCAGACGGCAGTGCGGTACTTGGTCTTGGCAACATCGGCCCTCTTGCTGCCATGCCGGTCATGGAAGGAAAAGCAGTGCTGTTTAAAGAATTTGGCGGAATCAATGCCGTTCCCATCTGTCTGGATACTCAGGACACAGAGGAAATCATTAAAACCGTGGTGAATATCGCTCCGGCATTTGGCGGAATCAATTTGGAAGACATCTCCGCTCCACGCTGTTTTGAAATCGAAGAACGGCTGAAGGAGCTTCTTTCTATCCCGATTTTCCATGATGACCAGCACGGAACTGCCATTGTGGTTCTTTCCGGCATCATCAATGCCTTAAAAGTGACTGGCAGAAAAAAAGAAGAATGCAAAGTTGTGGTAAACGGTGCAGGTTCTGCCGGAATAGCCATTGCAAAGCTTCTTTTGACCTATGGATTCGTTCATGTTACCCTGTGTGACCGGATCGGAATCCTTGCCAAGGGCATGGAAGGCTTGAACTGGATGCAGGAAAAGATGATGGAGTTGACCAATCTGGAAGGAAAACACGGTTCTCTGGCAGATGCCATGAGGGGGGCTGACATCTTTGTAGGCGTATCCGCTCCGGGAATTGTCACGGAAGACATGGTTGCTTCCATGAACTCAGACTCCATTTTATTTGCTATGGCAAATCCGGTTCCTGAAATCATGCCTGACCTTGCTAAAGCTGCAGGAGCCAGGGTCGTGGGTACGGGAAGATCCGATTTTCCAAATCAGGTGAATAACGTGGTTGTTTTCCCAGGAATCTTTAAAGGCGCACTGGAAGGGCGGGCAACTGCCATTACCGAGGAGATGAAGCTGGCCGCTGCTACTGCCATTGCTGACCTTGTAGCACCTTCAGAATTAAACGAGAACAACATTCTGCCGGAGGCTTTTGACCCCCGTGTTGCAGATGTTGTAAGCCGGGCGGTAAAAGAACATATCCGGCAATCCTAAAAAAATCAGCCGGAAGATTTTTGATCCTTCCCTGAAATTACGGCGCGCAGAATGCGTCACTGGAGGTAACTATGCTGTCAGAACCTATGACCCTGTACAAACTGATGATTTTATACATGCTTAAGCAGGTAAACTTTCCCCTGACCAGCGCCCAATTGTCAAACTTTTTTCTGGAGCATGAATACACCACTTATTTTACCTTGAACCAGGCGCTCAACGAACTGCTGGAGGCCCGATTGCTTCATGTGGAGACCAATCACAACAGCAGCCGGTATGAAATTACAAGAGAAGGGGAAGAAACACTTTCCTTTTTCGGGAACAAAATCTCTCCTGCTATCATCAATGATATAGATGAGTATTTAAAGGACAATAAATTCCGGCTCCGCAATGAAGTCGGCGTCACCGCAGACTATTATAAATCCACCAGTCAGGACTATGTGGTCCACTGCGAAGTACGGGAAGGAAAAAACTGCCTGATAAATCTGGAGCTATCTGTTCCGGACAAGGATCAGGCAGAAATCATGTGTGATCACTGGAAATCAAAAAGCCAGGAAATCTATGCATTTGCCATGAAATCGCTGATGAGCGGTTCCTGACACACCTGGCTCTAAACGTTAAGGGGGAATCTGCTTGAATAAAATTCAGGTAAAAAAAACATGGTTTCAGACCATCCATGACCAATATGAGTCTATACGCAGGCAGCAAAGGAAAAAGTTGTTTCGATTTAAGTTAAAACTTTTTTTAACCCTTGTTCTGCCCATCCTGATCGTTGTGCTTGGGATTCAAGTTGCCCGTACCTTTATTCAGCTCAAGATACGGCAGCTATTTACAAAACCTCTTCCCGGAAGCAGAGAAAAAGAAGCTTCCACATCAGACCATGAGGAGCACTTGCCGAAGTAATTGATACTCAGACCGGACAGAATCGGGTTCTGTCCGGAACCAATTTTATTTATCCCTACATTCTTTTGCATATCAAAAAGGAGCCGGCTTCACAACTGACCGTTCAGTCATTCAGCAACAGCTCCTATTCTTTTATCCCTGCATAAAACGGTTCAGAAATTCTTTTGTAGAGTTCTTTTGAGGATTTCCAAAAATATCTGCCGGTTTTCCTTCTTCTTCAATGACTCCGCCAGCCATATAAACCACATGATTGGATACATCTCTTGCGAACGCCATCTCATGAGTCACGATAATCATGGTAAGCCCTTCCTTGGCCAGCGTTCTCATGACCGCCAATACTTCTCCCACCATCTGAGGGTCAAGGGCCGATGTGGGTTCATCGAACAAAAGAATCTCAGGTTCCATGGCCAAGGCCCTGGCAATTGCCACTCTTTGCTTCTGTCCGCCGGACAGCTGTCTTGGTTTGGCATTGATATAAGGAGCCATGCCCACTTTCTCCAAATACATCATGGCTTTCTTTCTTGCTTCTTCTTTCTCTTTTTTCAGCACCTTCACCTGCCCTACCAGACAGTTTTCCAATACAGTCATATTGTTGAACAAGTTAAAATTCTGAAACACCATACCTACTTTGGTTCTGTAAGACGGTGCATTCATCTTTCTGTCCGTAATATCCACATTATGGTATAAGATCTCACCGGTCGTCGGTGTTTCTAAAAGGTTGATGCAGCGCAACAGCGTTGATTTACCGGAACCGGAGGCTCCGATGATACAGGTCACATCCCCGGCATTTACCGAAAAGTCAATATCCCGTAAAACGACGTTGGCTCCAAAGGTTTTACTTAAATGATGGATTTCCAAAACTTTTTCTGCTGCCATTTACTTATCCTCCTTCTCTTTCGGATCTGGAAATTTCACCAGGCCGCTGGTATAAGCCAGCGTATCTGTGGTAGCCAGATCGTAGCTGTCAGGACCATCCATCTTCTTTTCCCAATGACGAAGGATTCTGGAACACGCAAAGGTCAGGATGAAATAAATGATCATGGTAATGGTAAATGCCTCAAAGTAAGTGTAATAAGCGCCTGCCACACCCTTTGTCGCATAGAATAATTCCACCACACCGATGACGGAAAGCACACAGGTATCCTTGATGTTGATGATCAAGTTATTGCCGATCTGGGGCATGATGTTGCGGAGTGCCTGAGGCATAATCACATTGACCATGGTCTGGAAATGAGTCATGCCGATGGCCTTTGCACCTTCCGTCTGTCCCGGATCAATGGACAGAATACCGCCTCTTACGGTCTCCGCCATATACGCACCGGTATTGATGGATACAATGAAGTAAGCAGCAAAAACAATGGACATATTGATGTTAAACAGTGCAGAGGAACCGTAGAATATGAACATGGCCTGAACCATCATCGGAGTTCCCCGGAAAATTTCAACATATACATTTAAAATTATTTTAATAAGCTTCAAAAAGATACGCTTGAGGATATGATCGTTTTTTGATACAGGAATGGTCTGAACGATTCCTACGGCAAAACCAATGATACAACCAATGATCGTTCCTACAATAGCAATTGCCATTGTCTTTCCGGCGCCGCTCAAAAAGGATGGACCGTACTCATGCAGAATAAATATAATTCTGCCAAAAAAATCTGATGGTAAAGACATATTACCTACTCCTTTTCACAGTGTCATTTAGACAGCACAAGCGGCACGGAATTGAACGCTGTTGTCCTTCCCGTGCCCGCAAATCCTGCTTCTTTTCTATTACCAGTTATTTTGATAACGGCTGTACGGAAATGGCTTCCTCCATCATCTTGTCGAAGTCATCCTTTGTCAGCTTGGAAAGGACTCCGTTAATGGCATCTTTTAATTCCGTGTTGCCCTTCTTTAATGAAATTCCGATATTGATGTCTTCATCAGACACTTTGAAATCGCCCTCTGTTCCGGTAAAATCAAGAAGTTTAAAGTCAGGATAAGCCATCAGTGCAGCCTGTCCGGTTGGCTTATCGGTAACAACCACGTCACATCTGCCGGTGCTAAGTGCTACCAGCATCGCAGGAGCAGATTCCATCGCAGGCTGAATCTTCGCCTGTGGGATCTGGGGAAGACAGCTGTCATACCAAATGGTATTTAACTGAGAGGTTCCTGCAGCGCCTGCAAGATCCGCCACGCTCTTGGCATTCTCATATTTGCTTCCATTCTTTACCAGAGTAACAATGGTTGCATAATAGTATGGGTCGGTAAAGTCAACGGACTGCATACGTTCAGATGTAATAGACTGACCGGCGATGACGCAATCCACTTTTCCTGACTGAACGGCCGGTACCAGGGAATCCCAGTCCAGCTTTACGATTTCTAAGTCGTACCCAAGTTCATCTGCAATCTTTTTTGCCATCATGACGTCATACCCGTATGCGTAATCAGAGCTTCCGGAAATCGGAACGGCTCCGTTCTCATCGTTTGACTGGGTCCAGTTATAAGGGGCATAACTGCATTCCATGGCAACCTTTAATACTTTCTTGTCTCCGGTATCTGCACCGGCCGCAGTGGTTTCTGCACCAGCAGCCCCGTTTGTTTCCTTCTGTGAACCGCTTCCGCATGCAGTCAATGCTGCTGCTGCAAGAGAAACTGCCAAAAGAGCGGCTGCTACTTTCTTGATTGTCTTTTTCATAACTGTTTTCTCCTCTTTCTGCCAAAATGAACTCTATGTAATAAATAGGTTCATTATAAAAAGATTTTTATTCCTTGTCAATACTATTTATGGAATCTGATATTAAGTCCCAGATTTCTTCTCTGCCCTGTTTTGTCTCAGCAGAAAATGCAATGACAGTCACTTCACTTCCGATTCCAAGACCCGTGCGGAGGATCTTTAGGGACTTCTGCACCTGACTCCGTTTTATTTTGTCCAGTTTTGTTGCAATGATCACCGGCTGATATCCCTGATATACAATCCAGTTATACATGGTCTTATCATTTTCTGACGGTTCATGGCGGATATCAATCAGCAAAAACACACACTTTAATACCGGAGATTTATGCAGATAATTTTCAATCATCTTTCCCCATTTTGCCTTTACTTCCAAAGATACCTTCGCATAGCCGTAGCCGGGAAGATCCACGTAGTAAAGTTCATCGTTGATATTATAAAAATTAATGGTTTGAGTTTTTCCGGGCTGGGATGAAGTCCTGGCAAAGGATTTGCGGTTCATCAGAGCGTTGATCAGGGAAGACTTTCCCACATTTGACTTGCCCACGAAAGCGAATTCCGGCTTTGTGTTCTCCGGCAGCTTGCTGGTGATGCCGCATACAGTCTCCAATTCTACTGTTTTAATAATCATATAAATTCCTTTCTATTCCTGGACAAATGCTTCCTTTATCACCTCTGGCATGTGCTTTACATAAACAATGGTAAGATTCCCGGTGATTTCATCGGAAAGCTCCAGAATATCCTTCCGGTTCTTATACGGAACCAGAACCTTTTCCACATGGGCCATACGGGCTGCCAGGATTTTTTCCTTTAAGCCGCCGATAGGAAGAACACGGCCTCTTAAAGTGATTTCTCCGGTCATTGCCAGCTTTGCATATACCTTACGGTTGGTAACTGCAGACAGCATGGCCGTTGCCATGGTAATTCCTGCGGAAGGGCCATCCTTTGGTACGGCGCCCTCGGGAATGTGAAGATGAATATCATGTTTTTCAAAATAGTCATCTTTTACCTGGTATTGCGGACAGACGGAACGGACATAGCTTAATGCGATACGGGCAGATTCTTTCATCACATCCCCCATCTGTCCGGTCAGCAAAAGATTTCCTTTGCCCGGCATGACATTGACCTCGATCTGAAGCGTGCTTCCGCCTACGCTTGTCCAGGCCAAACCTCTGACGATCCCGACTTCATCGTCCTCATTCACATCTTCAAAGGTCACCTTTTCTTTGCCCAGATAGGCTTCAATGCCGGCTTCCGTAATTTCAATGACCTGGGACCGATCCTCTAAAAATTGTCTTGCAGCCTTTCTGTAAACAGCACCGATCCGCCGTTCTAAGGTACGGACGCCTGCTTCTCTTGTATAATTGTGAATGATCTTTTCAAGCGCTTTGTCGGTAATCGTGACCTGGCTTTCTTTCAGGCCGTTCTTTTCTCTCTGCTTTCTCACTAAGTAATTCTTTGCAATATGGAATTTTTCATTCTCCGTATAGCTGGTTACTTCAATTACTTCCATACGGTCCAGAAGAGGGCCCGGAATGGTAGAGGTAGTATTGGCCGTAGCGATAAATAAAACATTGGACAAATCAATCGGAAGTTCTACATAATGATCTCTGAACTTAACATTCTGTTCACTGTCAAGAACTTCCAAAAGCGCGGAAGACGTATCTCCCTTGTAATCTCTGCTCACTTTGTCGATCTCATCCAAAAGCATTAAAGGATTGCTTACTCCTGCCTGTCTTAATGCTTCTGCAATTCTTCCCGGCATGGCACCTACATAGGTTTTCCGGTGTCCTCTGATTTCCGCTTCATCCCGGACACCGCCCAGGCTGATCCTCACATATTCCTTATTCAAGGCTTTTGCCACAGAGCGGGCAATGGAGGTTTTTCCGGTTCCGGGAGGTCCTACAAGGCAGATAATCGGGCTTGAACCTTTTTTGGTCAGCACACGGACCGCAAGATATTCTAAAATCCGCTCTTTTACCTTGGAAAGGCCGTAGTGGTCTTCCTCTAAGACTTTCTCCGCATGAGCAATGCTGTTGTTGTCCTTTGATACTTTTTTCCACGGAAGGTCCAGGACTGTCTCCAAGTACATACGGACCACATTGGCTTCCTGGCTTCCTCCGGGCATTGATTTAAAACGCTCGATCTCTTTATGGATCTTGTCCTTAATCTCTTTGTCCGCTTTTAAAGCCTTTAACCGTTTGCTGTATTCATCCGCATCGGAAAGAGGATTGTCCTCTCCCAGTTCCTCCCGGATTACCTTTAACTGTTCTCTTAAAATATAATCTTTTTGATTCTTATCAATCCGTTCTTTTACAGTGGACTGCAATTCCCGTTTGATCTTTGTGACTTCAATTTCCGTCAGAAGATGTTTCATCACCAAGGCATATCTGTCTTCCACCATTACACTATCAAGCACCTGCTGGCGTATGAGATAGTCCCAGGGCAGCTGCACTGCAATCTGGTCCAAAAGTTCTCCTAAATCTGTGAGAACCAAAAGCCCCGGAATCACTTCTTTTGCAATTCTCGGATTTTCTTTTCCGTATTCGGAAAGCTTGTCCCGAACGATCTGCATCATCGCCTGTCTCGTAATATCATCGAGCAGCTCCTCATATTCCGGCGCTTGGTCTATTTCCCCTACCAGCATTGGTTCTTCGCTTTCGAGGGCAAGAAGTTCCACCCTCTTAAGCCCTTCCACCATAACACGAATTACATTGCCAGGCATCTTTACCAGCTGTTTGATAAGGGCCACCGTGCCCATATGATGTAAATCTTCAAAAGCAGGGTCAGCCTCATCCGGATTCTTCTGAGTAACCAGACATACCTTCTGATCTCCCACCATTGCTTTTTCCACCGCTGCAACGGATTTAGTCCGGCTGATATCAAAATGTAACATCATCTTGGGAAGAACAGTCATGCCGCGCAGGGCAATAACTGGCATCGTGATTGTCTTATCCACCATTGTGTTCTCTCCTTTGCATTCAAAAAGGTGTTGCAGCAGTTTTCTCGCTGTAACACCTTCCCGACTCATGCAGGGATCTATGCGATCTCGCCTGTTTTATCTTTTCTTAACTTTTGGGCCAGCGACTTTCTGGGAACTGCCGTATCCCGGAAAACGAGTTCTGGCTCACCTGTCTTATCTACAACTTCTTTGGTAATCCTGCAGATTCCAATATTGCTGTCGGAAGGAACTTCGTACATCAATTCCATCATAACACTTTCCATAATGGAGCGAAGCCCTCTGGCACCAGTCTTTCTCTCAACTGCCAATTCTGCAATCCGCTCAATGGCTTCCTTGGTCAGCTCAAGTTTTACATCGTCAAGCTCAAACAATTTCTGATACTGTTTCACCAGAGCATTCTTTGGCTCGGTCAGGATCTGCACCAGTGCATCACGGTCCAGAAGTTCCAGTGATACGGTAATCGGCACACGGCCGATAAATTCCGGTATCAGTCCGAATTTTACCAGATCCTGAGGAAGTGCTTTCCTTAACAGATCGTCAATATCTGTCTTGTTCTTATCGACAATTTCCGCATTAAAACCGATGGAACCGGCACTCAAGCGGCTTTCAATTATTTTCTCCAGTCCATCAAAGGCACCGCCGCAGATGAACAGGATATTGGTGGTATTAATCTGTAAAAGCTCCTGATGGGGATGCTTTCTTCCTCCCTGAGGAGGAACGCTTGCAACCGTACCCTCCAGGATCTTTAAAAGAGCCTGCTGAACGCCTTCACCGGAAACGTCTCTGGTTATGGATACATTTTCCGATTTTTTGGTGATCTTATCGATCTCATCTATATAGATAATTCCATATTCTGCTCTGCTTATATCATAATCGGCAGACTGGATCAGTTTCAAAAGAATGTTCTCAACATCCTCGCCTACGTAGCCAGCTTCTGTCAGAGCAGTGGCATCTGCAATGGCAAAAGGAACGTTTAATACCTTGGCAAGGGTCTGCGCAAGGTAAGTTTTACCGGAGCCGGTAGGTCCTAACATCAGAATATTGCTCTTTTGCACATCCACATCCATCTTTGTTCTGGAAGTGATTCTCTTATAGTGGTTATAAACTGCTACAGACAATACCTTTTTTGCGTTGTCCTGACCAATGACATAACTGTCCAGAAATTCTTTGATTTCCTTTGGTTTCATCAAATTGATATCGCTGAAATCAGGTCCTTCTGCTTCATGATTGTCAAATTCTTCCTCTAATATCTCTGCGCATAAATCAATACATTCGTCACAGATGTAAACATTATTGGAACCGGCAATCAACTTTTTTACCTGATCCTGGGTTTTCCCGCAAAAAGAGCATCGGATCTTCTCGTCTGTTCTGACCGGCATATACACACCTCATTCTTTCCTGCTTAATCGCTCATGCTTTCGGGTATAGAGGTACACCCAAAAGGTATTTCCTACAATAATATAAGTGTTTAATGATTATGGCTGTAAATGATATCATCTATCAGGCCATAGGCTTTCGCTTCTTCCGCATTCATATAATTGTCACGCTCGGTATCACGTTCAATCACCTCATACGGCTGGCCTGTGTTTGCAGCCAGAATATCGTTCAAACGCTTCTTTATCTTCAGAATATTCTCAGCCACGATCCTGATCTCTGTTGCCTGCCCTTTTGCTCCGCCTGAAGGCTGATGGATCATAACCTCTGCATTCGGGAGAGCAAACCTCTTGCCTTTCGCTCCTCCAGCCAGTAAAAATGCTCCCATGCTGGCTGCCATTCCCATACAAACCGTTGAAACATCGCACTTAATGTAGTTCATGGTATCATAAATTGCCATACCGGCGGTAACAGAACCGCCAGGGCTGTTAATATAAAGGTTAATATCCTTATTGGGATCTTCTGCCTCTAAGAATAACAGCTGAGCTACAACAAGACTTGCAGATACATCAGATACTTCTTCTCCGAGGAAAATAATCCTCTCCTTAAGAAGTCTGGAATAAATATCGTAAGAACGTTCACCCTTACTGGTTGATTCAATGACATAAGGTACTAAACTCATTTGTCTTCCTCCTGTCTGTTTTCTTTTCAAAGCCGAATAGACTCCGGACAAAATGCCAGGAATCTACTCGGTTAAAACTACTTAAACTAATTTTGCTTCTGCAACAAGAAAATCTACCGCTTCCTGAACTGCAAGATCTTCCTTCATCTGCTCGATGCCTTTATCGCCAAGAGCTTCTCTGATCTGGGCTGCTTCCATCTTATATGCTTCTGCCATTGAAGCGATTTCCTTCTCAACGGCTTCCTCTGTTACGGTGATGTTCTCTGCCTTAACAACTGCTTCTAATACCAGTCTTGTCTGGATTCTCTTGATTGCCTGCGGCTTCATCTGCTCCTTTAAGGATTCAATGGTCATACCGGTAAACTTCATGTACTGGTCAAGAG
The DNA here is from genome assembly GCA_905215155.1 of uncultured bacterium. Taxonomy (GTDB): domain Bacteria; phylum Bacillota; class Clostridia; order Lachnospirales; family Lachnospiraceae; genus Lacrimispora; species Lacrimispora sinapis. The sequence continues at coordinate 57,617 of CAJMPJ010000009.1, forward strand.
AAAGCCCCTGGCTCTGCATTCTTCTTGCATAGTCATTGACCATGTTATTCACCTGGCTTTCGATCATCGGCTCAGGAATCTCCATGGTAGCGTTTTCTACGGCTTTTTCCACGACATGATCTTCATTCTCCGTTGCCGCAGCTTTTTCTTTCTGCTCTGCAAGCTTCTCTTTAATATCTTTTTTGTACTCTTCCAGAGTCTCAAATTCAGAAACTTCACTTGCAAACTCATCGTTTAATTCCGGAAGCTCTTTCTTCTTGATTTCCTTCACGGTAACCTTGAACATTGCCGGCTTGCCAGCTAAATCAGTTGCATGGTATTCATTCGGGAATGTAACGTTGACTTCGCACTCTTCCCCGATTTTCTTGCCGATCAGCTGTTCTTCAAAGGTATCAATGAAGGAGTGGGAACCGATGGTAAGAGGATAATCCTCGCCCTTTCCGCCTTCAAATGTCTTTCCGTCTACAAAGCCTTCAAAGTCAATCACTGTCTGGTCACCGTCTTCTACCGCTCTGTCTTCTACAGTCACCAGTCTGGAATTCTGCTCCTGGATCTTCTTTAATTCTGCTTCAATATCTTCATCTGTCACTTCTGCAGATGCCTTGGTCACTTCAATGCCCTTATATTCGCCTAAGGTCACTTCCGGTTTTACGGCAACAGTAGCTGTGTAGATTAAATTTTTCCCTTTTTCTACCTGTATAACACTAATTTCCGGTCTTGAAACGATATCAAGTCCGCTTTCCTCTGCTGCATCTCCATATGTTGCATCAAGAGCTTCATTGACTGCATCCTCGTATAAAATGCCAGCTCCATACATCTTTTCAATCATGGCCTGAGGAGCTTTCCCTTTTCTGAAACCTGGGATATTGAATCTGCCCTTATTCTTATTGTAAGCCGCAGTAAGAGCCTTATCAAATTCCTCAGCCGGCACCTCTACCGTCAGCTTTGCCATGTTCTTTTCCAATTTTTCTACTTGTAAACTCATTAATGGGTTCCTCCTTGAAATATATGTGAACCGCCATACCGACAGGGCGTTACACTTCAAGTTAGCATTATAACATACTCGTCCCGTAAATTCCAGTATTATTTACGATTTTATCGGGTTTTTCCTGAAAACTCCTGCATTTTCTTCACGATATATGGGTCCAGCGGACGGATCTCCATCTGAGGTCTCGCAATATAATATCCCTGAAATAAATAAACGCCGCAATCCATAAGAAATTCAAGTTCTTCCGCCGTCTCTACCCCCTCCGCCAAAACACGGATATGATTCTTTTCGGCAAAGTTTAAAAGATTTTTCAAAATAATCTGGCGGTTCGGGTCCTCATGTATGCGGCGGATCAGGCTCATATCCATTTTTACGATGTCCGGTTTCATGTGAAGGAGTATGCTCTCACTGTTATATCCGGTCCCGAAATCATCAATTGCAGTCAGCCCACCCCACTGTCTTGCCATGTCGATTTTGCACTGCATGAAATTCTGGCTTGCCGGCTCCCCTTCCGTCATCTCGATGACGATTCTGGAAAGCAGCTGTCCATATTGTTCCTCCAGCTCTTTCTGGCCTTCTTTTGTCAGACAGACACTGGCAATGGAATTGATAAACAGCTTCTCATCCCGTCCAAGCTGTCCGGCTTCCTCCTCTGCCTTTGCCGCTCTAAGCCCGGCAAACCAGGTAAGGATCTCCATCTGCGGAAGCTTGGCCTGGGCCCTGGTAAGATTCAGTACTTCACTGATGCCCTTTATATTCATGAATTCCGGTCTCATCAAAAGCTCATATCCGTAAACCGCTCCTTCCCTGGTGGCGATAGGCTGAAAGGCAAAGCGAACCTCTTTTCTATCCAGCATCCGGTTCAGCTCCTCACTTCCGGTCAGCATATAGGAATTATGGGTGTGCTCAGTGATATCAAACTCCTTTACCACTCCTTTTACGCTGTGCTTGACCATATACATGGCAAAATCCGCATAATTAAACAGCGTATCAAAGTCCCTGGCATCATCCGGATACCAGGACAGTCCTCCCGATACCCGGATGGGGAACTCATAGCCGCCCTTCATATTGAGCGTAAACTCTCTGATATACTTCATGAAATCCCGAACGGCCTTACGGATTTCTTCTTTTTCTTTTCCTTTTAAAAATACAACAAATTCATCTCCGGAATACCTGGAGATGATTCCTCCGCTCTCCATAAACTTTTTCAGACAATTGGCAAAGAGAACGATGTAACGGTCTCCTTCATCATGGCCATAGGTATCATTTATGTATTTTAAATTATCCAAATCCCACATGATGACTGCGGCGCACTCATTCGTGATGCGTTTTATGGCTGCCTGGGTCTGTTCTCTGAAGGCTCTGCGGTTATAGATCTCAGTCAAAAGATCATAGTTTCGTTCCCGCTCCAGCTTTTCCTTTTCTTCCACATTGGCGGTCACATCCGTACACACCCCCATAACGGTTCCCTTTTGGGACTCATCAAGAGTAATTTCGATCCATCGTTTCCCTTCCGGCGTTTGGATACATCGCAAAATACGCTCCCCTTTTTCTTCGATACGGCCAAAGGTCTGTTCCTGAAATGCTTTGAATTCATCTGTCTGCAGATAGCAGAAGGGTCCGCCTATGGTGCCCCAGCCAAGCATTTCAAACAGGGATTTGCTGCAAAATACCCGGTCCTTCCCGGCCTCGTATTCAAACACCCCCACAAGCACATTGGCATGTTCTAAAATCCCGGACATTTTTAAGGATGTCCTTTCGGCATTCCGGTTGAGCAGTTCAATGGTTTCTGTCAATTCATCAATTTCCCTCACATACACCCGTTCCAGGGAAATCCCTATGCTTCCGGATTTCTTCCCAAGCTCTGCGCCCAGCCTGCGGATCGGCTCCGTAACGATTCTGCCGATCATATAAGCGCCCAGAAGGCTGAAAACAAGAGGAACTAGCATGGAGCTTAAAAGCATGCGCCTGACCGCATTATAGAACGCCAGGAGGTCCTTCTGACGTGCCATACCCACAAGCACCCATTCTTCCTCGCTAAAAGGCCCGCCGGTTCCATAGACCTCCAGATTTTCCATAGCCGCGTACCATTTGGTGCCATCCGGGGAGGTCAAAGAACTGATATTTTCTTTTTCATTGTCTATGTAATCAAGGGAGCCGCTTTTATTAAAATACTGGTCAAAAAGGGTTCCGGAATCCGCCACAGGAATCATCGAACCGGTGCCCTTTTTTCGTATCCCCAAAACCCAGCACTCGTCAAAACTGCTGCTGATCTGTACTTCCCCAAGAATCTGTTCCAGCTGATTGACCGACATCTCCAGACCATAAACGCCTGCTACCGTTCCATCTTTTAAGATGATCGGAACGGAATAGGTAATCACAGGTATATCGTTTGGGCTTAACCGGAAAGGCGGGCTTAAATAGGCATATTCCATGGTATCCTCAGGAATTGCTTTCCTTTGGATGGCTGCCAAATAGGGCAGCTTATAAAATTTTGCAGCACCCTTTTCCCCGTTGTCAAAAAACCCCAGCTGCCAGAAGGAGTCCAGGGGAATATGGTATTTTTCAGCCAGAGACGGCAGTCCCCGTTCCATTAACAGGGAGGAATTGTCATTTAGATATCCTCCTGGATTGGAGTTGCGGATATAGAATCCGGCTTTCATATCCTCCGGACCATTGGCCGCGGCCGGTCCGTTTAAATACATAAAAGCTCCGGTGGCATAGCTCAAATGCAGCATTTCTATGGATTTTTCCATAATGGTATCAACAATTTCCCTGTTTAATACATAGTCCTTGTAAATATCCTTCGGTTCGTGGCCATCATTTTCGAGAATCTGCTGAATTTCCCCAGACATGAATCGAGAATTATTGAGCATGACGATCCAATGGTGTATGGTTTCCTTTTCCAGCCTCAGCTTTGTATTTTCCGTATTCTTGGTCAGAACGTTTAGTTCATTATTCTTTAATTTGACGGAAACTCCGCCAAAGAAAACAGTTCCGGCAATCACTGCCGCCTGCAGCACCAATAGAATGAATAATGGTCCGAGCAGCCGGGTGCGAATGGATTCACTTCTCTTCTTTTTCATAACTTATTCTCCGACGATCGCTTCCAGCTTCCCCCTTGTTTCCTCATACCAGGTATTAAAATTATCATCTGTCAAGAAATCAGCAAGTGCGTGTTCTCTTGCGGTTCCCTGTTCCATAAGTTTTTTTACCTTTTCATAATCTTCCCTGGCTTTCCCGCTCATGGAGGTCTGCAGTATTTTTCTGGCACGGTCTCCTCCCTCAAACGGCCTGGGCGTGTAGAGCAGGTATTTATTGGCGGTGTCGAGCCCAATGAGGAGATTTTGTGAGACAGGACTGTTTTCTCCTGTTTCTTTCAATAGCGGCTTCAGTACTGCTTCACTGCCTGATACTTTTTTTACGGGAAGATACCCGGAACCTATGGAAAATTCCACATTACGTTCCACGCTGGTAAACCATTTCAAAAAGACCGTGGCAGCATATTCTCTTGTCTGGTCCGAACGAAAGACCATCATACCGGCCCCCTGCTGCACCGCAAAGGGAATGGTTCCTTCAAAGTTTGGAAGGGGGTAAAGCTTGCTTTTTATAGCATAGCTGGTTCCGTCCTCCAAGGTCACAGAGGACGGAAAGTATGAGATTCCGCTGGTTGCTCCGACGTATGCTGCCAGCTTCCCTGTCTTTACATCATCACTTCTGAATTTACCGTAGGAACCGAAATATCCGTTTACATACGGAACATAATAGTTGTCCCACAGTTTCCGCATGACGTTCTTATCGAAATCCAGAGTTGTCCTTCCCCCTTCTGTGCGAAATATCTCATGTCCCAGCTGCATACTTCCCACAAGCATATAATTGGCAAAGGCGTCTCTTCCAAAGAACGCTTTTCCATCATCCGGTGTCTCTGTCAGGCTGTCCGTCCAGTGATAGTATTCACCTGCCACACGGGTAATTCCTTCCCAGGTCGCAAAAGCGGCATCTGTCTCTCCGGTGGCCTTTGAAAATTCTTCCCAGTCCGTTTGGTTTACTGCAAGAATTTCCGTTGATTTGGCAATGGGAAACACCTTGATGGCTTCCTTTCCGCCTATTTTGCCTTCTTCTATATAAGCATCCACATATTCAGAAATTTCCTCCGGAGTCAGATACGGACGCAAATCGGCAGCAAGGCCCTTCTGGTCGATCTCATACACGTTATCTGCATAGGCGGAAAATAAATCCGGCAACGGTTCAGATCCGGTTTTATGGTCAATGCTGTCTTTGATCTGACTGCTCAATTCATCAACACTGCCTTTATTAAGCGCTTTTACAAAGATCCCCTGTTCTCTCCCCTCAGTTTCATTAAAGGACTGTACCAGGCTGTCGAACGCTTCCTTTTGCACCCCGTTATAGTAATGCCAGATGGTAATGCTTATGGGATCTTTCTTGGATAACCCATAAGGGTTTTTCGTTTGGCAGCCCATTAAAAAGCCTAAGGAAGCAATCGCCGCAAGTGGTATGATCCATCTTTTTTTCATGCTTTCTCCTGTCCTGTTACATCGGAATCTGATCGTACTGGATGGCCTCCCTGATCTTTCTGGCTTCCTGTTCACCGGCCAGCTGCTTTAACAGTTCAATTCCCAGATCCAAGGCATAGCCGAGCCCTCTGGCTGTCGTTATGCTGCCGTCTGTGATCACACCCTGTTTTGTATAGGCTGCTCCCTTTAAATCGGATTCATAACCGGGATAACAGGTTGCCTGCTTTCCTTCCAGAAAGCCAAGTTTTCCCAGAATACTGGGGGCAGCACAGATCGCTGCAATTTTTTTGTTCTCTGCATAGGCTTGCTTCAAAGCGGCAATCAGGCCCTTATGCCCTTCTAAATTCCTGGTTCCAGGCATGCCTCCCGGAAGAAATAAAAGATCTGCATCGGTTACATCTGCCTCTGAAAACTCCAAATCTGCCTGAAGCTTCACCTTATGGGCGGTTACTACCTCTTTGGTTCCTGTTACGGAAACAAGTTTCACCTCCTGACCGCCTCTCATCAACACATCCACAACGGCCAATAACTCCACTTCTTCTGATCCATCTGCTACAAACGCATATACTTTTCCCATATCAATCGTCTCCTTTTCTCGTTTTAAATGTACTCACAGTTGTGATTTTTATATCATCCACAAGATACCTGGTTTCTGCTTCTTCCCCGTTTATCATCTTTATAAGGGTGTCCGCCGCCAGCCGGGCCTGTCCGCCGTGATCGTTTAAAACAGTTCCCGCGATCTCTCCGGACTTAATGGATTCCACCGTATCCTGCAATGCATCCACCCCTACCAGGTAAATATCCTTCCCCGGCACAAGGCCGGCTTCTTTTGCTGCCTCCAATGCACCGTTTGCCATGGCATCATTGCTGCAGAACATGACCTCTATCTGATTGCCATACCGGGAAAAAGCCTCCCGGGCCAGTTTTTTGCCGCTTTCCCTGCTCCAGTCTCCGCTTCCGGAATACAGTTCTTCTGCTTTCATTCCGCCTTTTTTTAATGCCTTTATGGCATATTCCGACCGGTATTCACTGGCTTCATTGCCTTCTTCGCCTTTCAGCATCCCGCAGGACACCACTCCATCTCCATTAAGATCTCCTTTTTTTGGTGTTTCCAAAATGATTTCTCCCTGATAGGAGCCTGCCTGTCTGGAATCAGTTCCGACGCTGGAAACCGCCATATGTTCCTTCTTCCACCGCAGCTGTTCCGTTTCCTTTGGCTCCCGGTTAATAAATATGAGGGGAATTCCCGCTTTATTAGCTGCATCAGCCAGCCGGCCGGCGGCAGAGACTTCCACCGGATTCACAAGAAGCCCTTTGCAGCCATCTGCAATCAACCGGTCCACCTGCTGGTTTTGGGTCTCCTGATTTCCGTCTGCATTGCGGAGCACTACCTGGGCATGGTACGTTTCTTCCAGATATTGTTTCAGCTCCGAACGGTATAATTTCATAAAGGTGTCATCGTACCGGTAAATACTCACACCGATCTTAGGCCCTGTCTCTTTCCCGGCTGCTTCGGTTCCTGCTTCCTGTGCCGGGGCTTTTCCTGTTTCCCTTTTCTGGCCCGTCACCGCACAGGCAGAAAGCAGAAATGCCGCCCCGAATAGTAAAATGCCTGCAAAAACATCTTTCTTTGACCGTTTCATCTTTCTTTTCTCCTGGATTTTACTGTATTCCTTATAATATCACTTTTTTCCATATTTTACCACATCCTTCTATTTTTTATCCATCTGTGGTATACTAGCAGCATTTGGCAATACTTTAAGAAAAAAAGGAGGTCTCTTTCATGGAAATCGAGCGCAAATATTTAATCACCAAACTCCCGGAAGGTGCCACAGACTTTCCCTGCCACAGGATCGAACAGGGGTACCTCTCCACCGACCCGGTGGTCCGTGTGCGAAGGGAAGACGATACCTACTATCTCACTTATAAATCAAAGGGACTTATGGAACGGGAAGAATACAACCTGCCTCTTACAAAGGATTCCTATGACCACCTGATAAAAAAGGCGGACGGCCATATTCTTACGAAAAAAAGATATCTCCTTCCCCTAAAAGGGTCTGACCACCTGACCATTGAACTGGATATCTTTGAAGGACCGTATGAAGGGCTTATGCTGGCAGAGGTGGAATTTCAAAGCAGAGAGGAAGCGGAGACCTTTACTGCCCCCGATTGGTTCGGGAAAGACGTTACATTCTCCGGCGAATATCAGAACAGCCGGCTCAGCAGGCTTATATAAACAGGCAAAAAAACGAAGCGAAGGCGTAATACATCTGTATTTCCACACCTTCGCTTCCATTCTTTTTAACAGCATGCAGACATTCGTCTTCCAGCCGGTTTCATTTCCGCATTTACTTCTTTGCAATATATTTTCTGATATCAAGAGCGATGGCCACGACGATAACAATGCCTTGTGCAATGTACTGGTAGTTGGTATCCACTCCCAGATACTGGAGGCAGGTTTTTAAAATCTCAAATACCAATACACCGATCAAAACGCCGGATACTTTTCCAATCCCTCCATTTACCGATACACCGCCGATGGTGCATGCCGCAATGGCTTCCAGTTCCCAGCCCATCCCCATGTTTACCGAGGAACCGCCGGATTTTGCACCTACCAGGAATCCGCCAAGTGCATACAGCGCTGCTGCAGTTACATAGATGATGATTTTGGTTTTATTGGTATTGACACCGGATACTTCTGCTGCCTGCTCATTTCCCCCGATGGCATACATGTATTTTCCGTGAGGGGTCTTATTATAAATGAACCAGATGACCAGTCCTACGACAAGCGCAATCAAAAACAGATAGGGAACGACTCCAAACAGCCTTCCTTTGGCCACTTCCGTATACGCCGGACGGTAACCGCCGATGGGTGTTGCATTGGTATACACCAGGCAGGCACCGTATACAATCAGCTGCATTCCCAAGGTTCCGATGAAGGCGGGAACCTGAAGATAAGAAATTACAAGACCGTTGATCAAACCAAAGATGGCGCATACTCCAATGCAGATCAGCAGTACCACAAATACCCACCAGATTCCAAAATCAGGAAGATTGGGGAAAAATTTGCCGCTGTAGCCCGGTTTTTGGAGCAGGGTGCCGGCAAGACAGGCAGAAAGTCCTACGATACGGCCTGCCGACAGGTCTGTACCTCTTGTAATAAGACATCCGGAAACACCGCAGGCAATGATAAAGCGGGGCGCTACGTTTAATGCAATATTTTTCAAGTTATCAAATGATCCGAAAGATGGCTGCTTAACCGCTGTAAATATGGCCAGCAGGATGAGGACAACTATAATTCCATTATTGATAAGGAAATCCTTCAAACTAATCTTTTTTGCCGTCATGACTTAACCTCCTGTGTGGAACTTTCTCCTATTTTATCGTTCATATCGAATTTGGTGGCAAACGCCATGATCTTCTCCTGGGTCGCCTCTTCATTCTCCACTTCTCCTGTAATACGTCCGTTGCACATGACGATAATACGGTTTGACATACCGATCAGCTCCGGCATCTCAGAGGATATCATGATAATGGATTTCCCCTGCTTGACCAAGTCCACCATGATCTGATAAATCTCATATTTTGCACCTACGTCAATTCCTCTGGTCGGTTCATCCATGATGAGTATATCCGGGTTATTGGCCAGCCATCTGGCGATGATCACCTTTTGCTGGTTTCCTCCGGACAAAGACTGGATCTGGGTCCGGTCACTGGGAGTTTTGATGCTCAGTCTGGCAATGCTGTTTTTTACTACCTCCGCCACTTTCTTTCCATTGATGACGCCGGCTTTGGTATAGTTGCGGTAGGATGAGACAGCCGTGTTGTCAGAAATACTAAGACAACCGAAGATCCCGTTCCCCCGCCGGTCCTCTGTAATCATACCGATGGAATTATTGATGGCATCCTGCGGATGCCTGATCGTTACCTTTTTGCCAAGGACTTCGATTTCCCCTCCGGCAATATGACGCATTCCAAAAATTGCTTCCATCAGTTCGGTACGCTGGGCACCGACCAGGCCGCCAAAGCCTAAGATCTCTCCCCGTCTCAGTTCAAAGGAGCAGTCCTGGAAGGAACGGCTGTGTATGCTGCTCAAGTGGCTGACCTTTAATAAGACTTCATCGGTCCGGTAATCATCTTTCGGCGGATAGACGTTTCCCAGCTCACGTCCCACCATCTGTTTTACGATGTCTTCATCCGTAATTCTGTTGATTTCCCATGATCCTACATAAGTACCATCCCGCATGATGGTAATATCATCTGCGATCTGTCTGATCTCTGCCATCTTATGGCTGATATATATCATAGAAACTCCCCTGGATTTTAACTCCCGGATAATACGGAAGAGGGCTTCTACTTCATTATCAGTTAGTGAAGAAGTCGGTTCGTCCAGAATCACAAGCTTTGCATTCTGGCTGACTGCTTTGGCAATTTCCACTGACTGCATTTGTCCGATTGATAGAGTTCCCAGCTTTGCTTTGGGATTAAAGCTCATTTTTACATCCTTGAGCCATTTTTCCGCTTCTGAATTCATGGTCTTATGATCCACGATTTTTAAAGGACCTGCTTTTATCAAAGGATACCTTCCCAGATACATGTTCTCCGCAATGGATCGTTCCGGTACTGGCTGCAGTTCCTGATGCACCATGGCAAGCCCCTTGTGCAGCGCATCATCCGGGTTTGCGATGGTCACTTTGTTTCCGTCAATAAAGACTTCCCCTTCATCCATTTTGTAGATGCCGAAAAGGCATTTCATTAAGGTGGATTTGCCTGCTCCGTTTTCTCCCATCAACGCGTGAACGGTACCGGGACGTACTTTTAAGTTGATTTTGTCTAGCGCCTTGACGCCGGGAAAGGATTTACTGACCCCAACCACTTCCAGTCTGTATTGCTCTGCCATCCCGTTTCTCCTTTCATTCCTTTTAAAAATCGGGTGTGCCTTTCCGACACACCCGTGATACATCTGCTGGAACTTATTTTAACTTATCAAGAGTGTCCTGTGCATTTTCTTTGGTGATTTTTACATAGTCAACCATGTTCACATTATCCACGGGTTCCCCTTTTAAGTATTTGACAGCCAAATCACTTGCTGTCTTTGCCTGTGAGAGATGATCGTTGAATACGGTACCTGTCTGTTTGCCGTCGAGGATGTTCTGAACGGCCTCGGTCAGCGCATCCACACCAACCAGGTAGATATCTTTATTCACGGTACGGCCTGCTGCTTCAATTGCCTGCAGGGCACCCAGTGCCATGGCATCGTTGTTGCAGAAAATGACTTCAATCTCATCTCCGTACTGTGTCAAAGCATCCTGAGCGATCTGCTGTGCTTTCGCCTGATCCCAGTCTCCACGCTGTTTTAAAAGTTCTTTTACCTTTGCCCCTGAATCGGTAAGTGCTTTGATAGAGAATTCGGTTCTGTACTGTGCATCAACGTTTTCCGGGTCCCCCTGAATCATGATATAGCTGATCACGCCGTCGCCGTTGAAATCCCCTTTGTTTGGAGTTTCCAGAATTTCTTCTCCCTGGAAGGTTCCGGACTGTCTGGCATCGCAGCCCACGTATGTAGCATTGATCTTTTCATCTTTCCATCTCTGTTCTTCTTCCGGGTCCGGCTCACGGTTGATGTAAACCACCGGAATTCCTGCTTCCTTGCACATATCGGTAATTTCCGGGGCAGAGGATGCCTGAACAAGGTTTAAAATCAGCACATCGTACTTCTGAGTAATGAAGTTCTGAATCTGATTGGTCTGTTCTGCCTGATCCCCTTTTCCATCCTGTATTACCACGTTTTCTTTCTTAAAGCCCAGTTCTTCGGTCAAATAGCGCTGAAGTTCCGTTCTGTAAAGTGTCATAAAGTTATCGTCGAATTTGTAGATAGAGATACCGATTTTTTTATCAGCCAGATCTCCTCCTAACGCATCCTTTACTGCCTCTGCAGTGCTTTCTGCCCCGCTTGTATCTTCTTTCTTTGTATCAGCGGCAGTGGTTGTCTCTGACCCGGAAGTGGTTGCCTTACTGCCTGAACTACAGGCTGCCATGGAAAATACCATTGCAGATGCAAGGCCTACTGCGAAAACTTTTTTGAGTAATCTCATAAAAAATCCTCCCTTTTCATTATATAGTTGACGATTATCAGCGTTTTGCTTCATCGACATGCAAATTATATATTTTTTTTGTGCATTTTTCTATATAATTTTATTTGGTGATATATAGATTTTTTTAGATTCTCCAATTTTTTCTTAGAAATTATTTTATTTTTGCCAATCATGTGTAAAAAATAATGGCTTAATCGGCATGGACGGCTTTCTGGCTGCATTCGTAGTATTTTCCATCATACAGGGGTACTTCTTTTTGGACATCCTGTGAAAGAGACGCGGCGGCAGCGATTTTAAAAATCACACTGGCGTATTCCCTGTTGTCACACTGGACCGTTCCAAAAATCTTTCCAGACCGCAGGCCCTCAAGTCCCTGCGGCGTACCGTCGATCCCAACGATCTTAACCGGTCTTTTATAGCCGTTCCGTTCCAGAGCATCTGCCGCTCCCAATGCCATATCATCGTTATTGCAGATCACCACTTCAAGCTGATCCGGGTAATCTAAAATCCACTGTTCCATCCAGGCCGAAGCCTGGCTTCTGTCCCAGTTTGCCATGCCTCCTGTGATTTTCTCCAACGGAACACCGCCGTCTTTTAAGGTCTGAATAGACCATTCGGTCCGGATCAGTGAATCCTGGTGGCTGTTCTCCCCTTCCAAAAGGGCATAGCTGACTTTGCCGTCACCATTGAAATCCAGGGAGGACGGATCTTTTTTATAGGCATCCACCAAAATATTTCCCTGAAGAACTGCGGATTCTTTTGCATTCTCCCCCACATAGTAAAGCTTTTCCCAGCGGCGCATATCTTCCTCTACCGGTTCTCTGTTAAAGAACACCACCGGAAGATCTGCCTCCATGGCTTTGCTGATGATGTTTGATGCCATGGAACGGTCTACTATGTTCACACAGATGGCATCATAGCCCAAAGAGATAAAGCGGTCCACCTGGCTGTCCTGGGTATTTTGGTTCCCTTTTGCATCCACAATCTCCATAACAACCTTAATTCCTGTCTCTTTTTCGTATTCCTTTGCCTGTTCCTCCAGGTTGGCCCGGATGGTATTGATAAAGGAATCATCGCCCCGGTATAGGGTGACTCCGATTCGTATGGACCTTTTATGATCCGTCTCTCTGCCCTTTATTCCCTGATAAAACAATCCCCCAAAAACCAGCAGCAAAACAATTGCTGCGATCACACCATATTGCCTTCTCATTTTTCCTTCCCTCACTTAATCGATCGGATATAATATTTTTTCAAATCTGCGTTCCCGCAAATTGCCTTTATTAATATAGTAGGACTCCAAAACAATCTGCTCCCTCTCCTGTCTTTGATGGATTGCTTCTACTGCCTTTTCAATGCATGTATAACCGGCATCAAACTGGTTGGCGGCAATCACCCCCTTAATGATCCCTTTATCCAGTTCTGTTAAAATTTTAGTTGTACTTCCCACTCCGTAAAGCCCTGTAATAGAACTGCCGTATCCCGGACTATCTGCAATGATTTCTGCGGAAGCATCAAGACTTTCCACATCTATGGCCGCAAGAATGGCTTTTTTTCTGCCTGGATATACCGTCCCTTCTATGATCTGCCGGAACGTCTCTTCATTCTCTTTCTCATACAGTTCTGCACAAAATCCCGCTTTTTTCAGTTCCGATGTTAATCCGGCATAAATCTCTCTGTTATACCCGTATTCCAGTCCTTCCGTAAAAATAAAGACGGGAATGGAAGAATCGTTTTCTTCTGCAATGGCCTGTCCCAGCCGTTTCCCCTGGGCTTCATAGTCCATGGCTATGCCGCTGCGGACCTGGTCATTGGGAAACATCGTTCCCATGATAATGACCGGACTGTTTAACACCATATCGTCAAGTCTTCCGGCACATTCCTCCGGCTTTACGGGAAACAATACCACGGCAGAAGCTCCGTCAGTTATCTCTCTTTTTAGAAGTTCCATCTGCCGGGCCACATCTCCCTTTTCAAAAAGCGTGATAAAACTCACATCCACGTTATATTCCTCTGCCGCTTTATCTGCACCTTTCCGAAAGTTGGCATAAAACTCATCGTTTGTATCACTGACGATGACAGAAACCGGATAAATTTCTGTTTTCTTTTCTTTAATAATAAGATCCGTTGAAGATAAAAGATACAGGAAGACCAGAACAACTGCCATCAGTCCCCATAATAATTTTTCCTGTTTTGTCATGACCTTTCGTCCTTTTCTAACCCAGAGCCATAAGGAATCGCCGGCAGGTGAATGGTGATTGTGGTTCCTTCATCCGGCTCTGAAACAATTGTAAGCCCGTAGGCAGCTCCAAAATATAGTTTGATCCGTTCATTGACATTCTTAACTCCGATCCCGGAGCCTTTCTTTGACGTGCTGGAAACCTGATCGGAAAATAAGCCTGCCACCTGTTCTGATGTCATGCCAAGTCCGTTATCGGTTACGGTCAAATATAAGTTATCTTCTTTTTGGAATACGTTTAAAAGAATTTCCCCGTCACCATCCATGAATTCCATTCCATGATAGATCGCATTTTCCACAAGCGGCTGGAGCACCAGCTTTAAACTTGTCAGTTCCATACATGACTCTTCGGCATGGATCTCGTAGGAAAACTTGTTTTTAAAACGCATATGCTGGATCATTAAATAATTTCTGACGTGTTCCAGTTCATCCCGCACGGTGATGACGCTTTTTCCTTTGCTTAAGCTGATCCGGAAGAAACGGGCCAGAGCAGTTACTGCCTTTACAGCTTCTGCTTTTTGTTCGTTTTCGATCATCCAGACTATGATGTCAAGGGTATTATATAAGAAATGAGGATTGATCTGAGACTGGAGTGTGTCGAATTCCTGCTTTCGTTTGGCCTCGTGCTCCGCTACGATGTCATCCATGAGAACACGGATCTGCTTTGCCATATTTTTAATGGAATTCCCAAGATGCTGGATCTCATAAGATCCTCCGATGGAAACAGGAGTCTCTAAATTGCCTTCTTCCAGAATTCCTACGGATTTTTCTAGCTCCTTGATCGGATTTGTGATGCGCGATGAGATGTAAGAGTTGATCAGGGCAAGAACGGATAAAATCAAAGTGATAAGAAATACAATAAACAGCCTGGTTTTAATCGAATTTAAGGAAATCACATTTTTCGGTGTTACACCCACCACCTTCCAGCCGGTGTAGCCGATGGATTTAACCGTAATGATCCTTTGTTTTCCTTCAAATTCTTCCCGGTGGGTCCCGTCCTTATAGCCGGCGGCTGTCATGTTATTCTCCTGCAACCGTCCTGAATCGATCAGCTGGAGCTTGGGATGATAGAGAATCTCTCCTTCATTGCTGATCAGATAGACATAACCGCCCTTTGCCGTCGTCACGCCGTCAAAGAGATGTTCCAGGCTGGAGTAGCTCAAATCCACAAGAAGGACGCCCTGGGTGGTTGAGGTCCCTTCGGTCAGCTCGATGGCTCTTGATAAGGATACCACCCAACGGTACTGGTTTTCATTGTTATCAAAAATATACTGGACATGAGGATAAGAAAAATGCTGGTTCTCTGTTTTTTCCAGGGCATTTTTAAACCAGCTTTCCTCTGTCACCGGAAGGCCGGTCTTTAATCTGGCGGCAGGTACGGTTTCCACCATGGTACCGGACTGGGTAAAGAGGGCAATGTTATCCACATTATCCTTGTTGTTGTCATATAAAAGGGTAATCTCGTTATTGATGGAT
The DNA here is from genome assembly GCA_905215155.1 of uncultured bacterium. Classification (GTDB taxonomy): domain Bacteria; phylum Bacillota; class Clostridia; order Lachnospirales; family Lachnospiraceae; genus Lacrimispora; species Lacrimispora sinapis. Next base: position 72,947 of record CAJMPJ010000009.1, read on the forward strand.
TCCGAGGAAAGGTCTGCATTCTTTACGGCACCGTAATATAAGGAATCCGACAGCTTCATGACGGTACGGAGATAGGACTCCACAGACCTCGCCACCTGATTGATCAAACTCTGGTTTTCTGCCATGACCATTTCTGAAACCTGGCTGCTAAGCCGCTGATACAACGAAAATGTAATCAGCAGGCTGGCGGCAAGTGCGGTCACGGTAAAATATACAAATATGGTATAACGAATGCTGATATTCTTCTTTTCCATTACCTGGCTCCACGAAATCTGGTCGGTGAAACACCGAACTTTTTCTTAAAGACATAACTGAAATAGTTTTGTTCCTGATACCCTACCTTGGCCGCAATGATGTAGGTTTTATCGTCGGTCTTTTTCAGCAGCTCCACTGCCTTGTTAAGCCGCAGATCGGTTAAATAGGCAATATAGGTCTGTCCGGTCTCTTTTTTAAACATGGTGGAAAAGTAGGCCGGACTCATGTGAAGATGGCGGCATATCATCTCCACCGAAAGGTCGGGATTCTGGTAGTGGTCCATAATATACTGCTTGGCCTCATATATCACCTGACGGGTGGTCATATCCCGCTCCTGGTTGATCTTATGATTCATCTTTCGGGCAATTTTTAACAGCCACTGTCCAAATTCTTCCATCTTTTTCAGTTTATCAAAGACCTCCATATACTCCAGTTCACCGCCCATGAAATCCTCCATGGCAAGATCATACTGCTGCATCAGCTGAATGATGCTGTTTAAAACTCCGATCTGGCGGTGATGGACTTTGGCGGTTTTCATTTTTTCAATGATGCTTTTCACTGATGCCTCAATCTTTTCTTCCGGACCGAATTTAATGGCAGAGATCAGCTCGGCTTCCGTTACACTGTCAAATTCCAGCTTTCCTGCTGCTGCCGGCTCCATATCATTAATGTAAATGGTGCTTCCGATGCCCGCAATGGCTTTGTAGCCAAGTGCATCAACGGCGGACTGATAGGCTCTTAGGACCCCGGATAATTCCTCACAGCTGTGTCCGATCCCGATGGTAACAGGCACCTTTAAGATTCGTTTTGTTTCCTTGCAGATATCTCCCAGTACGTCGATCAGCCCTGTAATGGAGTTGTCCTCATCAAGGGCTGCGATCACCACCATATCTGCCTCGGAGGCGGACTGAAAAAGAGCGAAGCGGGAATATCCTTCCAGCTTTTCTCTTACAATCTGCATGACAGAAATGGGGATAAGTTCTTCTTCGTTATGGAGAGACAAAGGTTCCCCCACCTCTTCTTTTTCCACATCAATGGCCCCGATCACCCATTTTTTTGCTCCCAGAATCGGAATATCATACTCCTTTAGCTTCTGCTCCACCAGCTCTTTGTGTAATTTTTTGTGAACCATATCATTGAAAAACTGTTCCCGGATAATGGGCAGGCTGTTCCGGTACTTTTCTCTTAAACGGCTTAAATTTCTTTTCTCCTCGATTTCTAAGTCCAGGTTGCTCTTGATCCGTTTTAAGATAGAGGTCAGTTCCTCCACATTGACCGGTTTTAAGATGTATTCCGTCACATTCAGCTTTATGGCCCGCTGGGCATATTCAAAATCATCGTAGCCGGAGAATATGACCACCTTCATGGAAGGATACCGCTGTCTAACCTTTTCCGCAAGGGCAAGGCCGTCCATGTAAGGCATCCGGATATCGGTCAAAACCACATCCGGCTCCAGCATCTCAATTTTTTCCATGGCATCTTCCCCATTTTCCGCATCCCCCACCATCCGGAAACCGGCTGCCTGCCATTCAATCTTCTTTATGATACTTTTCCGTACTTCTTCTTCGTCATCAACTAAAATTATGCTGTATAATTCCATGGTGTTCTACCCCTCATAAGAAACCTGTTTTTTATTTTACCTGATACAGCAGTGCGTTCACGATGGCCGCCGCCACATTGCTTCCGCCCTTTCTCCCTTTTGCAACAATATAGGGAATGCCGGAAAGCGACATGATCATCTCTTTTGACTGGACCACATTGACAAAGCCAACCGGTACTCCGATGATCAGTCTTGGGTGGATTTTACCTTCCTGTATCAGCTCATATAACCGGACCAGGGCTGTGGGCGCATTCCCCACCGCAAAAATACAGTCTCCGGAAAGTCTGGAGGCCTTGTCCATACTGGCACAGGCACGGGTCGTATCATGGGCTTTGGCATATTCTGCCACATCTTCGTCCGCCATAAAGCAATCCACCGTGCAGTTCAGCTTTTTTAAAGCCGCTTTATTGATTCCCGCTTTCCCCATGTTGGTATCTGTAATGATCTGAATGCCTTCTTTTAACGCTTCCAGCCCTTTTGTTACTGCGTGGGGGGAAAAGATCAGATTCTTAGCATATTCAAAATCCGCAGTGGTGTGTATGACACGTTTGATCACCAGTTCATTCTCCGGGTCCAGTGTTTTTTCTCCCAGTTCCTGGGTGATCAGTTCAAAACTGCGTTTTTCTATTTCCTCGGGGAGCACCCGTTCCAGTTCGTAATGTTTCATTTGTTCCTCCATCTTTTTTTCGGTTTATGATAACCCCATAATCTGGTAAATCTTCTTCATGTCAATATTTTCACGAAGATATCCTGCCAGCCGTTCGTACTGTTCTTCCTTATATTCCTGGTAGGAGATCCTGTCTTTTAAGGAATCTGAAAGTCCCTTTCCTCTCATCAAAGCCTTAATAATGGTTTCCGCAATTCGTTCCTTATCGAAAAAACCATGGATATAAGTCCCGTAAACGTTCTCTTTCTGACAGCCCTCCATCTTTGCCAAGCGGGAACCGGACTGACGTTCCGTTACATAAGTCAATGGCGGAACAGACCGGGCCGTTTCTCCCATATGGATCTCATATCCCTCCACCTCCAGGCCGGAAAGCTCCGAAAAGATTCCTTCTACCTTGGCAAGAGTCCCTTTCACTCTGGTCCTGGTCTTTTCTTTTCCAAACACCGTTCGGATGGGCAGTAATCCCATTCCTTTTACCTGCGAAGAAACGGTTGTCTCCACTCCGTAAGGATCTGCCAGGCTTTCTCCCAGCATTTGGAAGCCTCCGCAGACACCGAAAACAGGAACCCCTTCGGCATTTTTTTTGCATATGGCCGCCTCCAGACCGTTTTGCCGGATGACGAGCAGATCTTCAATGGTATTTTTGCTTCCAGGCAGAATGATCATGTCAGGACTTCCAAGATCCTGCAGACGGTCAACAAAACGAAGCTGTACCTGGGGTATGGAAGAAAACACCTGGAAATCCGTAAAATTGGATATTCTGGGAAACCGGACCACCGCAATATCAACTGCGGTATATTCGGTTTTTTCCGTGCCTGTCAAATGGTCCCCAAGGCTGTCCTCATCCTCTAAATCCACCTTCATATAAGGGATCACCCCAGCCACCGGAATGTGCAGTTTTTCTTCAATCATGGAAAGTCCTGGATCTAAAATGGTTTTGTCTCCCCGGAATTTATTGACGATCAATCCGGCAATCCTCTGGCGTTCCTTCTCTTCCAGCAGCATGACCGTTCCGTACAGCTGGGCAAACACACCGCCCCGGTCAATATCTCCCACCAGAAGGACCGGGGAATCCGCCATCTCCGCCATTCCCATATTGACGATATCGTCCTGTTTTAAATTGATCTCCGCAGGACTTCCGGCTCCTTCTATCACAATAATATCATACTCTTTTGAAAGCTTGTCAAATGCTTTTTGGATCTCCGGGATCAGTTTTTTCTTGTATGCAAAATACTCTCTCGCCGGCATGTTGCCGATGGAAATTCCATTAACAATGACCTGGGACCCAATATCATTGGTGGGCTTTAAAAGAATGGGATTCATGGCTGCGTCCGGCTTTATGCCGGCGGCCTCTGCCTGTACCACCTGGGCACGCCCCATCTCCAGACCTTCCTCCGTAATAAAAGAGTTAAGGGCCATATTCTGAGACTTAAACGGAGCCACACGATATCCGTCCTGTTTGAAAATCCGGCATAAGCCTGCCGCGATCAGACTCTTTCCTGCATTGGACATGGTCCCCTGTATCATGATGGTTTTCGCCATTTTCTTATTTCCTTTCTGTCAAGATGGATTTTAACACAGAAAGAAATGCTTCGTTTTCTTCCCTCTGCTTCACGCAAATCCTGTAAAAGGTGCTGTCAAGTCCCCGGTAATTGGCACAGGAACGGATCAAGACCTTTTTTACCAGGAGCTGGCGGTACAGCAGCTTCTCTTCCTGTAGTGCTTCCGTTCTCAAATCCTTGAAAAATATATAATTTGCCTTTGAATCATACACCCGAAAGCCAAGAGCCGTAAGGTTATCTTTTAAATATTCCCGTTCACAGGCAATGAGATTTCTTGCCGCTTCCACATATGCCGTTTCCTCAAGTGCCGCCTCTCCTGCGGCCTGGGCGATGGAGGACACACTCCAGGGCTGCCGAATCTGGTGGATTTTTTCTAAGACGGTGCTGTCCTTACAGATGCCGTACCCCAGACGGATTCCCGCCATGGCGTAAATTTTCGTAAATGCCTTTAACAGGAATACTTGTTCATAAGAACCCTTCCGGAGAAATTCAAGGGCCGAATGGCGGTGCGGGTCTTCCAAAAACTCATTGAAGCATTCATCCAGCACAAGAAAAATACGCTTCTCTCTGCAGTAATCAAGAAGAGGGTGCAGCTGCTCCTTTTTTAAGGCAAAGCCAGTCGGGTTATTGGGATTGCATAAAAATATCATCTGAAAGGAATGACTGCTTTCTTCTATCCAGGCAATCAGTTCCTGTTCCCTAAGGGCAAACCCCTCTTCTTCTTTTAATTCATAATAGGTAATGCCGCAGGAAACCGAACGAAGTGCCTGCTCGTACTCCAAAAATGACGGAGCAATCAATAGGGCTTCTTTGGGTCTGACCGCAGTAACCACCTGAAAAATCAAATCCGCCGCTCCATTTCCGCATATGATCGTTTCCATGGGGATTTCATGAAATTTAGCAAGCCTTTCTCTAAGGGAAGCCGACTGGCTGTCCGGGTAACAAAAGCACTGGTCTGCTGCCTGGCAAACCGCCCTGCGCACACCTGCCGGAACCCCCAGAGGGTTGATGTTGGCTGAATAGTCCATTGTAACACTGTTGGTATAAATATCTCCACCGTGTTGATATTCCATAGTTCTCTCCTGTTTTCATAGAATGCTTTAAGCGGTAAAAAAGAACAGTATGACTACCGGGATCAAAGCCAGAATATAGGTGACCGACATCAACGTATTGGCCCTTCGGATATCTTCATATGCTACGGGCCTTACAGGATCTCCTATGGTAGGTTTTTCATACCGCTTTCCAAAGTAAAAGGCATCTCCGGCAAGCTGGATCTGCAATACGCCTGCACAAACCGCCTCTGTCTGGGCGGAATTGGGGCTTTTATGATTAAAACGGTCTCTTTGAAATATCTTTATGCCCATGGCTCCGCTGTATGGATTCTGACTGCCTTTTGTAAATCCATAAAAAAACTGGCATACATATCCGGCCAAGATCATAAGTCCGGCAGAAATCCTGGCTGGAATGAAATTACAAAGATCATCAAGCCTGGCCGCCGCCCGTCCAAACCATAAGTACCGGTCATTTTTATAGCCCACCATGGAATCCATGGTATTGACTGCTTTATAAAGATAAATTCCCATTCCACCGAAAAAAATCATGGAAAGCAAAGGAGCAATGATCCCATCTGACGTATTCTCCGCCACGGTTTCAATGGCCGCTTTGGCGATTCCCGTATCGGTCAGTGACTGGGTATCCCGGCCTACGATCATGGATACTGCCTGTCTGGCCTCCTCCACATCGTTTTTTTCAAATCCATGAAATACCTTCATGCTTTCCATACGCAGTGACCTCCATGCCATCATCTGACCGCACATAAGACTTTCTACGAGAAAACCTGCGTAAGGAGAAATGATCCACCCAACTGTCATGACCGTTCCCGATATAATTCCTGTAAGAAGAAGCACGAAAACCACCAGCCACCTGCCGGCTGCCAGTTCCTCCTTCTCCCCTTTTGGAAACCATTTTCTCAAAATCTTCTCTAAGCGGCTGATCAGGTTCCCGATTCCGCAGACGGGATGCCAAAGCCACCTGGGATCTCCCAGGCAAAAATCCAGGAAACAGCCGGTAAGGACTGCTAATAAATGTAGTCGTATCATTGATCCATTCCTTATGTATTCTATTTGATGCGGGAAGCAATGCCGCAGACCAGTCGGTAAACTTCTTCTGCTTTCTTTGCCAGTAAGACGGCCGACCTCCCAGACACTTCTCTCCACTCCCGGTCTTCCGGCTCCATGGGAACAATCCCGCAGCCCAGTTCATTGGAGATGATGATTGCATCTTTATTTTCCTTTTCTATGGAAGCAATAAATTCTTCCACATTTTTCCCCTCTTTTAAAATCCGCCTGATATATTCATGAAAATCATGAATAATGGGTCTTTTTAAGGCAGCGTCAAAACGGTCTGTCCGTCCGTGTGCTACCTGCGCTGTCTGAATCCCGGCTTTTTCAGCCAGTTCTTTTGCAAAAGCCAGTTTCCCCTGCCAGGCTCCGCCAATAATCAGAATCATAGGAACTCCTTTCTATCATGTACTATACAAAATGGGATACCCCCGCCAGGCCAGCCACCAGGGCCAGTTCACAGAGCTGAAGGAAATAACCGGCAAGATCACCTGTAATTCCTCCAAATTCCCGTTTTGCCATGATGTAATAATATCCGTATACAAGAGCAGAGACCAGAAAGCTGACCCCTGCTGCAAGAAATCCGCCCAGATACCAGATCAGCATCACCGCCGCAAATGCATACATCAGCATAACCGCTCCAACGGTGCGCTTATGGGAAGCATTGGAAAAGGAGGCAGCAAGTCCGCTTTTCTTTGCCTTGGGAAAGGTGACTACGGCCAGACCGCTCAGTGCCCGGGTCAGTATAAATATCATACAATAGGCCGGAAGCATCCCCGGCTTCAGTTCCCAAAAGGCCGTCACATAAAGGAGAAGGTAAACACCGCAGCCGATTATGGCAAAGGCACCTGTATGGGGGTCCTTTAATATCTCCAGTTTCTTTTCTGTTTCCATGTGAGAGGACCTTGCGTCGATCACATCGAGAAGTCCGTCCATATGGATTCCTCCCGTAATAAGAATCGGAAGGGCCACCGGAAAGAGCTGTCCAAAAAATGGAAACCCCAGCGCATTACTGAACAAACGGACAGCCATCTGCAAAAGTCCGATGACGGCACCGATCAGAGGGAAAAAGCACATGGCGTATTTCATCCGCTCCTTCGTCCATTCTACCTGGGGCATGGGGATGCGGGAATACATGGAGAACGCAATCACAAAGCTTCCCGGCAAATCTATTTTCCCTGTTGATTCATCATGTTTCGGATCCTTCATTGTCTTCTCCCTGCTTTTTTCTGCCATAAAACAGCACTTTTCAAATATCATATCACAATCGGCAGAAAATGTCATTTCCATTCAAAAAACAAAGACCCGCATCCTGAGAAAGGATACCGGCCTTGTCTTTATTGTCGATCCAAAACCACAGCTGTAGCATGATACAGCTATGGGATCATGTTGTTTAAATCAGGAAGCACCATAAGGCTTCTCTTTAAAATCCCTTTCATAAAAGCGATGGCAGTCCCATAATTGGTAAATGGAATCCCTGCATCCGCCGCACATTTTCTGCGGTATTCCATCTCTCTTTCATTGAGCATACAGCCGCCGCAGTGGATAATCAGGCGGTAAGAGGAAAGCTCGTCCGGAAATTCCCGTCCGGAGGTGGTTTCCACCACAAGATCTTTCTTTGTATACTCCTTAAGCCATCTGGGAAGTTTCACCGTTCCGATATCGTCGCACTGTCTGTGATGGGTACAGCCTTCGGAAATAAGAATCTTATCTCCGTCTTCCAGTTTGGAGATCGCCGCTACCCCCTTGATGGCATCCTCTAAAAATCCTTTGTACCGGGCCATAAGTATGGAAAAGGAGGTGAGAAGAATGTCACCGGGTGTATCCATGTTTACCTGTTCAAATGCCTGGCTGTCCGTAATGACAAGCGCCGGTTTCGTTCCAAGGCGTGCCAAGGTCTCCTTTAACTCCGTATCCCGGACGGAAATGGCTACCCCGCCTGCTTCCAGGATGTCACGAATGGTCTGCTGCTGGGGCAGTATGAGCCGTCCCTTTGGAGCCGCTTTGTCAATGGGGATCACAAGCACCACCAGATCCAGGGGTTTTAATAAATCTCCCACAATCCTCAGCTTTGTATCACCGGTATTCACAAGTTTTCCGATCCGTTCCTTTAATTCGTGGATGAATGATCCATCTGCCGCGCTAACGGAAAGTCCGTCCGGATAATCCTGTCTGCCGTTTAAATCGCATTTATTGTAAGCCACTACATAAGGAATTTTCTTTTCTTCAAAAAGGTGAATCAGCTCTTTATCCGCCTCTGTTTTGCCCACGGTTGCGTCAACCACCAAAACCGCACAGTCCGCCCGGTTTAATATCTGCTTTGTCTTTCTTACTCTCATTTCCCCTAACGTGCCTTCATCATCAAAGCCGGGGGTATCTATGATCACGACAGGTCCCATGGGAAGCAGCTCCATGGACTTATAAACCGGATCGGTGGTAGTTCCTTTTACATCGGATACAACGGAAAGCTCCTGGCCTGTCACCGCATTGACCACACTGGATTTCCCCGCATTGCGCCGCCCGAAGAAGCCGATATGTACCCGTTCGGAGGATGGTGTTTCGTTCATTCCCATACATATTACCTCATTTCATCAGTCTAAGTGTCAGAAACGGAAATCTCTGATTCCTTCTTCAATCTTCTTTAAATGATCTTCACAGATCAGCCGCACATTTTCCTTGGGAATGCGGTTCAACTCTGCGTCAATCAGCGCTTCCCCGATTTTTACCGTTTCCTCGGAAGCGTAATCCATCAAATATTCCTTCAGCGTCATAAGCGCATTGGGCTGACAGCAGTTATGGATCTGACCGCTCTTTAAAAGACTCATGAAACGGTCTCCGGTTCTTCCTTCCCGGTAGCACGCCGTACAAAATGACGGGATATAGCCAAGTTCCATCAGCCAGCGTACCACTTCATCAAGAGATCGCTGGTCGGACACGTCAAACTGCTCGGTATCCGTAGGACGCTCCTCCTCCTCATATCCGCCGACGCTGGTTCTTGAACCGCCGCTGACCTGGGAGACTCCGAGGCGAATGACTTTTTCTCTTACCTTCTGGCTTTCGCGGGTGGATACGATCATGCCGGTGTATGGAACAGAAACCCGGATCAGAGCACAGAGCTTGGCAAATACTTCGTCATTGATTCCATTGGTAAATTTAGATGGATCAATGTCATCCGCTGCCTTAATGCGGGGAACGCTGATGGTATGAGGACCTACTCCATGAACCGCCTCCAAATGCTCCGCATGCATCAAAAGTCCCGCAAATTCATATTTATAACGCTCCAGGCCGAAAAGCACACCAAGACCCACATCATCAATGCCGCCTTCCATGGCGCGGTCCATGGCTTCGGTATGATATGCGTAATCATGCTTTGGCCCTGTTGGATGAAGTTCCTCGTAGCTTTTCTTGTGATAAGTCTCCTGGAACAGTATGTAGGTTCCAATGCCGGCCTCTTTCAGTTTTCTGTAATTTTCAACTGTAGTTGCTGCAATATTAACGTTTACTCTCCGGATTTCTCCGTTTTTATGTTTAATGGAATAGATGGTCTTAATACATTCCAGAATGTATTCCAGAGGATTGTTGACAGGATCTTCTCCTGCTTCAATGGCCAGTCTCTTATGTCCCATATCCTGGAGGGCAATGACTTCTCTTTTGACTTCCTCCTGGGTCAGCTTCTTTCTGGCGATGTGCTTATTTTTCATATGATAAGGACAGTAAGTACAGCCATTGACACAATAATTGGACAGATAGAGTGGGGCAAACATAACAATCCTGTTTCCGTAAAAATCTTTCTTGATCTGTTCCGCCAGATCATAAACCTGCTGAAGCTTCTCCGGGTTCTCACATGCCAGGAGCACGGAAGCCTCCCGATGGGTCAGGCCCTTTAAGGTTCTTGCCTTTTCAATGATCTGGTCAATAAGTTCCTCGTTGTTTTTGTTCTTTTCCGCATATTCCAGTGTTTCAAGAATTTCCTCGTGTGAAATAAATTCTTCCGCCTTCAGCGACTTTGGATCATACATAGTGTTACTTCCTTTCTTTTGGGTCAGCATCTGCTTCTCCGTCAGTGGTATATTATTTCATAGGGCCTGCGCCCTTTGAAACATCGGTTTATTCCATAGCCCTTATACATGGACTCCCTGGTATGCAGTTTTGGAACTGATTCCTTTCAGTTTCCCAATTTTTCCTGTCAGTGCGGAAATGGTGGTCTGGGGCGCATCTACCGCAATACTTATGATGCAAACACCCTTCTTTGGATATGGAATTCCCATTCGCCCGATGATCGCTTGCCGGTAATCATGAAGGATATCATTGAGCAATTCTACCGACTTCTCTTCTTCCACCACAATTCCAATGACTGCAATTCTCGTTTCCATACCTGTTCCTCCATTGTTTCTGTTTTAACTGTGATTGTATGCAAAAGAAAAACCGCACCAAAAAAGGTACGGCAGATAAACTCATTCCTCAAATGCCGAACCTTCTGCCTTAAACATGGTTTTTGGTGTCAGGATACTGCTATTTTAAGAATACCATATATGAGGATTTTTTTCAATTGATTCCTTTGAGGAATATGGGGATTCCTGCGGTCACCTCAATGACTTCATCTGCTATACAGGCGACTTGCCGGTTGATTTTCCCCAGGACCTCCCGGTACTGATTGGTCTGTCGGCTGTAGTGATCTCCGTCGGAAAAGACTTCGTTGGTGACGATTATGATATTTTCCGCCTGTTCTTTCAGTCTTATGACTCCGGCCATCACTTCATCCACGGTCTCTTTTGGGGAAAGCAGTTTCTCCCCCTTCTCCCCCAGGCCAAAAAGTTCGTTGGACACCAGATTGGACATACATTCCAAAAGAACGTCCGAGAAGGCTCCGTGGTCTTGGAAATCCAGATGTTTTAGATTCCTGTAACATTCCACCGTGTCAAACTTTTTTTCTGCTCTCATCTGCCTGTGCCGGAGAATCCGCATTTCACATTCCTCATCCCAGGGTTTCATGGTGGCAATATAGATCCGTTTTCCTTTTCCCCGGCTCAAAATCAGGCCCTCCGCATATTCTGATTTTCCGCTTCCGCTTCCGCCGATCACCAGTGTAACCATTATGCACCCCCCATTGGTTTGTACTCTTCAATCTGTATCTCTTCAAAGGAACTCATTTTCTGATAAATGTCAGCCGCCATGTCAAGAAGAGGGACTGCCGCAACAGCGCCGCTCCCCTCCCCAAGGCACAGTCCTGCCTGGATCAGAGGAACAAGTCCCAGTTCATCAAGCAGCACTCTTCCCGCCGGTTCCGCAGATACATGGGAAGCCAGCATAAATTGTCTGCAACCCGGATAAATCCGTTCTGCGGCCAATGCGGCGGCAGCAGAAATAAACCCATCCACCAGTATGGGAATCCGGTAAACGGCGCCGCCTAAGAAGATTCCCGTTAGTCCGGCGATATCGAATCCGCCTACCTTGGAAAGAATATCCACCCCATCCTGGCAGAAAGGTTCATAGGCTTTTACGGCTTCCTTAATGACCTTTAACTTTCTGTTTAACCCTTCATCGCTTAATCCGGCACCTCTGCCGGTCAGGAGTTCCGGATCTTTTTTCAGAAGCATGGAAGTAACGGCACTGCTGGTGGTCGTATTACCGATTCCCATTTCTCCGGTGGCAATTAGGCCATACCCCTCTGATGCAAGATGTTCCACAATCAAAATCCCGGTTTCTATGGCGCGGAGGGTCTCTTCTCTTGTCATCGCTGGTTCCCTGCGAAAATTTCTTGTTCCGTAAGCAATTTTTTTTCTGAGAAGAGGACAACGCTCACCGGATCTTAACTCTCTGGCAACACCGATATCCACCGGAAATACATCCACTCCGGCTCTTTCAGCCATAATGCAGACGCTGCTGTTACCATCTGTCATATTTTCAGTTACAACTGCGGTCACTTCCATTCCAGTCTGTGTAACTCCTTCTTCCACCACGCCGTTATCCCCGCACATAATGACAAGGGCCCGTTTTCCTATGGTTACATTGGAGGTCCTGCATATGCCAGCCATCTTTATAATGTCTTCTTCCAATGCTCCCAGACTGTTTAAGGGCTTTGCCACATGGCTCCAGCGCACACGGGACTTTTCCATAGCTTGCTCATCCAATGGACGAATCTGCAGGAAGTATTTTTCCAATTCTTTAATCATGGGGTAAATCCTTTCCGGATAGGGACTTTTCAGCTTCCTCCTTTTTTCCATTTGACTCTTTTTACAAGCTTCTATAAATCTTTTCGGCAATAAAGGATTGGAAGGATAATAAAAATGAGGAAATCCCGCAAACAGGCTGCCTTCGCCATGAACACAATCCCAGCTCCTTTGCTGTCCGGGCTTTACCGCCTTTAAGCTGTCACCATTATTTTCACTGTCCCAATAATGAAATTCATGGCCTTTTACGGATTCCCCCTTTTTTAAAAAGGAAGTGTCTTCTTTTGCAAAAGTCTCTATGTAACCAAACCTTGACAGACGTTTTGTGGGAAATGTCTTGCCTTTTATTATTCCGGCCATGGGATAGAAAATATGGTCACTTGTCTCCAATTCTTCGTGAAGATACATAAAGCCCCCGCACTCTGCCAATATGGGGATCAAATGGTGATACGCATTTTTAATATCCAGAAGCATGGTGTTGTTTTCAGAAAGTTCTTTCGCATACAGTTCGGGATATCCTCCCCCAAAGATTAGTCCTGACAGCCCCTTAGGGAGTGTTTGATCATGCAGGGGGCTGAACGGAACCAGCCTTGCTCCCATTTCTTCCAGAAGCTTTAGATTTTCCTGATAGTAAAAGCAGAAAGCTTCATCTTTTGCAATTCCAATGGATACCTTCTTTTCTCCGTCTTCCGGTATCAGGTCTGAAAATCCGGATTCTTTGGAATCCGGGAGGGACAGGGGAGGTGCCTGTCCGGCCAGAGCCAGAAGTCCCTCGATATCAATGGTCGTTTCCATGGTCTTAGCCAAACGGCGAAGCTGTTCCTTTAACCCCTCTAACTCTCCAGGAAGCACCAGTCCCAGATGACGGCTGTCAAACCGTCCTTCTTCGCATTCCGGCAAATATCCGTAGACCCGTACTCCCAGAGCTTCTATCTCCGGTTCCAGACGCTTTGCCATCGCCTCCGAGGTGCGGTTCAGGATCACTCCCTTTATATGGCTGTTCTCCTTATACTCCAAAAAACCTTTGACCACTGCCGCAAGGGAAAGACTGGCACCCCTGCAATCCAGGAGCAACACGACAGGAGCATCCACCGCACAAGCCACCTCATAGGAACTGGCCTTTGTGGTATTTCCTCCCACTCCGTCATAATATCCCATGACACCTTCTATTACGGAAAGCTCCGCGTCTCTGGCCAGATCCATAAACTGGTGCTTTACCTTTTCCGCTTCCAGGAAATAGGAATCCAGATTGCCTCCGTCAATGCCAAGCACGTGTTTGTGAAACATAGGATCAATAAAATCCGGGCCGCATTTAAAGGAACGGCAGGTGATGTTCCGGTTTAAAAGTGCGGTCAGCAGCCCGCAGGTGATCATGGTCTTACCGCTTCCGCTTTTCGGAGCCGCCAGCAAAAGTCTTTTATAAGCACTGCTCAAGACATTTTCCTCCTTCTCCCCCAAAGGAAATGACATACACCGGATTCTGGCCCATCATCAGATGGTAATTGCCGGCCGCTTTTCCTTTCGCTATCTGAACCTGAACGATTTCCGCAGAAATGGAATGTTTTTTCAGCCAGCGGATCACGTCCGCTATGGATTCCAGTGCCAGCACATTAATCACCACCCGTACCTTCGGATTTTTCTCCATAACCAGGTTCAGTACCTCTTCCATGGCTCCGGAGGTTCCGCCAAGGAATACATGGGTAGGCGCCTCTAATCCCACAAGGGCCTCCGGGGCGGTTCCTTCTACAACCCAAAGACGGTTTGCAGAAAATTTTTCTTTATTGGCCTGAATCAAGGCAACGGCTTCCGGCTTTTTTTCTATGGCATATACCTGGCCGGAGGGGACCAAAAAGGATGCCTCCACGGAGACAGAGCCGGTTCCCGCTCCAACATCATACAAAACAGAGTCCGGACCCAGCTCCAGCTTGGAAATTGAAACCGCACGCACTTCGCTTTTGGTCATGGGTACCGTTCCTCTGATAAACAGTTCATCTCTCATACATTACCTCTCAATCAATACTGCCGACAAAACGTCAAACTTCTGATCTCTCAAAGTCTTAGGCGTTCCGGTGGTTATCCGTTCATCCGAATAGGACAGCCGTTCTCCCACGGACAGCTTCACATCCGCATAGCCCGCTTCTATCAAACGGCCGCAGATATGATTTACCGTATTGGTTCCGTCAAGGAGAGCAAAGACCCTGTCAGAACGCTTGAACGCCTCTGCAATGTCTCCCTCTCTTCCATGAAGGCTGAAAAGAAGAACATCCTCCCAGCCGGTTTTCAGTCTGGAACACAAATAGGATACGGAAGAGATTCCGGGGAGTACTTCTGTTTCATAGCTTTGTCCGTATGGCTCCTTTTGAAAGGACTCCACCATCTTTTTGGCGCCGCTGTAAAAACCGGTGTCGCCGGAATACAGAATTCCAATGGTTTTAAACTCCTTATGCGCCTCCAGCCAGGGCAGGATATCTTTGCTTAAATACCAGGGGAGTTTCTTTTTATCCTTGAGAATCTCTCCGGCATTTTCAAGCATCCGCTCCGCTCCAAAAACCACATCACAGGATTTTAAGACCTTTTGTGCCTGTCCCGTCATCTGCTCCGGGCCTCCCATTCCGGTTCCGATCAAAGTGACCTTCCGCTTGTGTGATGCTGCTGAAACAGGGGCTATGGAAGCTGGTTCTATCCTATCGGATTCGGATTCTGCCAACACCTTTTTTGCTTCCTCCGCGGTCATTCCGGTCTCGTCTGAGGGCCGTCCTACAACGACAGCCGTGATCCCGCATTCCGCAGCCGCTTTCATCTTTTCTAAAAAGCCTCCGGCATTCCCTGATTCCTTTGTCACCAGGTAACGGACTTCAAACTGACGGATCATGGCTTCATTCATTTCCACAGAAAAAGGCCCCTGCATGCCGATGAGATGCTTTCCTTTGATTCCGATTTTTTCACAGGCCGCAATTACAGACACTGTGGGGAGAACTCTGGCATAGACCCGTTCTTCAAAGGAGTCCAGGGCCGTGAATTTTATCAGTTCCTTGCTTCCCGTTGTTACAAGAAGGTTTCCTGCTTTCCCGCAAAGGTATTGAACTGCCTCCTCCACCGATTCCACCCATACGATCCGTCCATCCTCACTTATGCCTTCCTTGCCGGTCAAAGATTCCCGGATTACCCGAATGCGTCTGGCACCGGTCCGTTCACAGGCTTCCGCAATATTTTTGCTGACCAGAGACGCATATGGATGGGTCGCATCAAACACAAGCGCGATGCCCTTGTCACTGATGAACTGCTCCATCTCCCCCTCATCCATTGGTGTTTCATGGATAAAAAGATAGGGGCTTTCCGGGAGAACCATTTTGCCATAACCGGTAGCAACGCTGACCCAGACAGCTTTCTTCTGTTCGTGGCAGTACTGTGCCAGAAGGCGCCCCTCTGTGGTCCCTCCGAAAATCAAAATCCTACTCATGTCTGTATCCCCGCGGGGTTACCATTTTTCCGCCGATTTCCCTGGTCATGGAATTTCCGATATAAACGGTGGTGAACATGTCCACGGAAGTCTCCTTCAATGTCTCCAGGGTCATGACCGCCAGAGCCTCCCCCTCCCGTCCCACATTGCGTGCAAGACCGCATACGGTCTCAGGAGCTTTGTATTCCAGCATAATTTCGCAGGCTCTCTTTAAATAATCCGCTCTTTTTTTGCTGGAGGGATTGTAAAGACAGATAACCATATCTGCTTTTGATGACAGCTTCAGCCTTTCTTCTATCAATTCCATCGGCGTAAGCAGATCACTTAAACTGATGACCGCAAAATCGTGGCCAAGGGGCGCACCAAGAAGTGCTCCTCCGCTCAGTGCTGCAGTGACACCCGGAATGATCTCAATCTCCACACCGCCTTCTGACAGTTCAAGAATCAGGCCGCTCATACCGTATACCCCTGAATCTCCGCTGCATACCATGGAAACGGTCTTTCCTTTTCCGGCCTCCAAAAGCGCCATCTGACACCGCTCCCGCTCTTTTCGCATGGGCGTGGTAAGCATCTCCTTCTCCGGGAAATGCTCCCGGATCAAATCTATGTATACTGTATACCCTACAATGAGTTCACTGTCTTTAAGCGCATTGACGGCTCTTATGGTCATATCCTCGTAGGAACCGGGTCCGATTCCTACCACATAAAGTTTTCCTGTTTTTTTCATATTACTACCTTCCAATCCCGGACAGCCAAAGCCACGGTGACACCGCTCATTGCCTGTTTTTTTACCAAAAGCGTTCCGCCGCCGGACTCTTTTACGCAGACAGCGGCTGCCCGTTCGCATACGTTATCAACACCTGTGATCTGTTTTACAAAAGAGGAAGCTGAAAATTCTCCTTCTGCCCCACAAAGAACCTCTGCCGGATAGGTAACGAAGTCAATTTTCCGGGAAGCTGCAAATTCACAGATTCCTGCTTCCTCTTTTTTTATATCAATGCTGGCGCATATAGCCAGACTTTCTTTGCTTATGTTCCATTCCTTCAGTACCTGTTCCACAGCCGCTTTTATTGCCTCACCAGAAACTCCCTTCCGGCACCCAAGCCCCAAAACCACAATTTTCGGAACCAGCTTTAAACTGTTATTTCGCTCTTCTTCTATTCTGTCTTTGATGGTGATATAAAGATCAGCCGTACCAGGCTGGTTCATGGCCAGTCCTTCCGGCAGCTGTCCTTCTACGGGGAAATCACTGAAAAATCCTACCGTTTCCCCTTTTAAAAGTGCAGAGGAGATTACCTTGATCTTATGTACCTGAGTGATTATAAGCCCATGCTCTTTGGCAAACAGATCAACCGCAAATTTTCCGTGATTATCCGTAGCCGTGGTGATGACTGCCTGTGCCCCGGTTAGTGCTGCCACACGGTTGGCAAGCGCATTGGCTCCTCCTAAATGGCCGGATAAAAGAGAGATGGCAAAACGTCCCGTATCATCTAAAACCACAACAGCGGGGTCTTTTTCCTTTCCCTGCAAAAAAGGAGCGATGGCGCGGACTGCAATTCCTGCGGCTCCGATAAACAGGAGTCCCTCCTTTTGATAAAACTGCTCCCTGGTCCACTCCCTGACAGAACCATTTACCGGAAAAAGCCCCTGTTCTCCAGGGCCAAATCCCTGACATTCATCTCCGGCTTTTGTAAGCCCGGCCATAAGGTTCCGGCACAGCCTGGCTCCTGCCTCCGTAAAACAGATCAGGGAAAGTTTCATGACGGCTCACCGGTTCCTTTCCGGTACTCTGTGGTAAAATCCGGGTCATAAAGCTTGGACCGCTGGTAAGCATTCTGCGACACGGCATTGCCGACGATGATCAATGCCGTCTTTTTGATGTTGTTCTTCTCAGCACTTTCCTTTAAAGTCCCTACCGTACAGATAACGGTTTTCTCTTCCTCCCAGGTCGCCTTATAAACGATTGCTGCCGGGGTTTCGGGAAGATACCCGCCTTTAACCAGTTCTTCGGAAAGAGCCTTTAACATGCCGGTGCTCAGGAAAATCACCATGGTGGCACCGTGGGACGCAAAGGAGGCGATGGATTCCTTCTCCGGTACCGGAGTCCTGCCTGCCATGCGGGTGATGACAACGCTCTGGCTCACATCAGGAAGGGTGTATTCCATTTTAAGTGCGGAGGCGGCACCGCTCAAAGAGCTGACCCCCGGACATACCTCATAGGAAATGCCTCTCGCCTCAAGCTGGTCCATCTGCTCTCTGATGGCACCATAAAGACTGGGATCACCGGTATGAAGCCTTACCGTCATCTTTTGTTCCGATTCTGCTTTTTCTATTACAGAGATCACTTCTTCCAACGTCATTCTGGCACTGTCATAGACCAGACACTCTTCTTTTTTATAATCAAGCAGCTGCGGATTGACCAGGGAACCGGCATAAATAATCACATCAGCCTTTGATAACAGTTCTTTTCCTCTCATTGTAATCAGGTCCGGTGCTCCCGGACCTGCTCCTACCATATGTACCATGTCTACCTCACAATCAATAATGAATAATAACCTGCAGTTTCCGGAATTTCTTTGAATGAATGATAAACCCTCTCATCCGGCATTCCGCAGTTTTCCACCATCACCGCCTGAAGACCGGCGGTTTGGAGCTCTTCCTTTACAGATTGCAGCTGCCTGCCTGCTTTCATCAGCACCTTCACACCGGGCAGCTTTAATGCATCGGATATCTGATAGGAGGCCGGAATGATGTGCAGCTCCTCCCCCCCCGTTACCAGAGGGATATTCAGTCTGGCTGCCACCGCACAAAAGGAAGGGATACCGCTTTCCAGCCTGGTCTCAAAGCCTTCTTTTTCCACCCGTTCCGCCAAATAGGCAAAGGTGGAATAAATGCTCACATCACCAAGCGTGAGAAACCCTACGTCCTCTCCCCCCGCCAGATGCTCCATTACGGTCTTTGCCGCTTCATCGTGGCTTTTATTTAAGACCTCCCGGTCTTTTGTCATAGGCATATGTAAATAAAGACATTCTTTTTCTTCTATCTCCGGCACTGCCTGTATGGCGATCTGATATGCCGTACATGACGCTTTCTCCTTATGAGGAATGGCGATCACATTC
>CAJMPJ010000010.1 GCA_905215155.1 uncultured bacterium
TAGTACTATCATATATGCCCTTAAAATTTCTGTCTAGTCAATTGTAGCCGATCCATTCTCCTTTTTATTGAATACTACCTATTTTACTATTTACTAACCTAATGTCAACCTAAGTGCCAAAAGTATACACGTTGAGTGCCAAAATTTGTTCGCCACTTTTTTCCCCAAAGAAATACTGATTTCATTCAGTCACAGATCTTCACATTCAAATTCCCATTTCTGAATATGAAACCAATACCTTTCTCCATCTTTCTCAAACATTACAGCGTAAGAATCAGTTTTAGGTCTTTATCTAACTCTCATGCTCTCACAATATCCAACTGCATATCTTTTTACACATCTCATCACATTTAAAGCTTCAAGTGCATCTGAAAAATCCAAGTCCAACACACTCCACCAATTAAATTAGTGATTATCATATTTGAAGCATTCGGAATTTTATTCGGGCAATTTATTTATAACGATCAATACTTTCTCCCTTCCTATTTGGAATTGTGGTTCTATCGGTCATCTGCTTATTCTGTATACGAATCAATTATACAATCCATCTGTTTTTGACTCCATCATTATCTTAGCGTATGCTTCCGCTGCCTCCCGGCATGTTGTGCAATCTGTATATGCATCTTGAATTTCTGTTATTAATGTTTCCATTTCATAATCCTCCTTGCTATAATATTTTTAAGTACAAAAAAGAGACGTACAAATTCCCGTCTCTTTCCCCTGCCTCATTTTCACCAAAGTCCATCCTTGCATTTGAAACAAAATAAAGTAAAAATTTTTCCGTACATTACTTCCTCATCGCCTGATTTTACGGTAATTCATTTCTAGCTGTCTTTGTCAAAAGAAAGAACTCCGAAACATAACCCCCATCTGGCAAACGGATACAAAAGCTCCATCATCACCGGTTCTTCAAATACCCCTGATCATACAGCAGCCCCAGACAGATCCCCATAATCATTCCCAACCCAAGATTATTAAATATAGAACCCAATATAAGCCCCAGACAGACTCCTATAGCTAATCCATACTGATAAGAATTATTTTTATTATTATAGAAATTTGACATAATATGTACCCCTTACTTTTTTAAATTCATTTTACACCAGTTATCTGGTGAAGTACACTGGGAGTTTTTGAGAGGAGCAGGGAAAAATGGAAGAATTCATTTTCCGTTGTTAGAGAAACGCAGGCCGGAGGAACGTTTTTCACTGATCCGGTGCTTTTTCTGCACCGAGACTCAGCGTGGTAATAAGACCCTTGTGATTGCTTCAGAAATACTGATTGCCCTTCTCCTTTATCCATGTCCCGGTCAGGTCAAACAGTTGAAAAACGATATTAAGATTGCGTGTGCCAACGCCTATGTACGGGAATACCAGTCCGGGGACAGTCAGATTCAGCTGATTATGTCTGATTTCCCTTATAATGTACGAACCGGACTTTTGAATTTTAAGAAAAACCTATTTAACCGGATCTATCCGGTATCCGTGTTCTACGGCCTATGTCTCCATTTGAATGCCGCCTTAAAGGGTGGGAAAAGCAGCAATCCAAATCAAGATGATTGAATTTCCGCTTACGGTTCTGGCTCTGGATTGTCTGAAGAAAGCGATAATACCGTAGAAGATGACTATCGCATTGATTATTTAAGGAAACAGATCAAACAGGCGCAGCTGGCGATTACCGATGGGGCGAATTGTTTGGATTTTGTCCGCGGTGTGCAATTGATTTAGTCAGTACACATTTCGGGATTTAATTCAATCAAACGGAAATAACTTATGATTTAATATTAAAAAAACAGGTATCCTGATCATGGCTTTTATGAGCGAGTCGGGATACCTGTTTTATGAATGGCTTCTTTTAAAACCCGTTCTTCCAGTTCTGCTCGTCAGCCCCCTGACATCAGATAGGAATATTGCCCGGTCTTATCCATTCCATAGAAATCGGCAAAGGATAAATGGAAGAGGTCGGTCTTTACAGACTTCAGATTGATGTTATTTTTTATCAAATATTGATAGATTCCAATGTATTCAAGGGGGCCCTGGATCAGAAGGCTTTTCAGTACGCCGTCACGGAGTATGGCTTTTTTATAGCAATTAGAATCTTCCCGGATAATCACTTCGTCCCCCTCTGCAGCAATGCCGTCTCCAAGGGATAAGGTGGTGAGACCGTAGAAATTCATGGTGTTTTTCATGCCGTACCGGTCTTCGTAAGGGGTCATCCTGCCGCACATGTTGTATGCGGCGGTCTGTCCCTGTTTCATGGCGTTGGGCCAGATGCCTGCAATGCCGTTGACATCACCGGCGGCATACACATGGCTGCAGGAGGTCCTTAAACAGTCATCGACCTGAATGAAACGGTCTACGGTAATATCGCTGCCGTTTACACAGGCAGTGGACGGACGGACACCGGCTGCCACTACGATCATATCACATTCGATGAGGGTACCGTCATCCAGCATGACAGAGGTGATCTCATTGGTTTCCGGCATGGTGCTTAGTACGGTCTTTCTGTCCAGGATAAACTTGCAGCCATGCTGTTCAAATAACTGCTGGTAGGCTTTTCCAGCAGTTTCATCAAGCTGTTTTGGAAGAATCCGGTCAGCCATTTCCAAGACGGTCACTTCTTTTTTCTGTTCCAGAAAGGCGTAAGCCGCATCCATTCCCACAAGTCCTGATCCTACAATGAGAATTCGGTTTGCCTGTTGGGCAAAGGACCGGATTTTTTTGGCATCGGATAAATTGCGCAGCCCAAATACATTGTTTGCTTCCCGGAAATTCATGATGGGCGGGATGACGCTCTCTGCCCCGGTGGCAATGAGCAGGCGGTCATAATGGATCTTTGTCCGGTCGTCAAGCTCTACTTGCTGTTTGACCGTATCAATGTGCAGCGCCTGATGCTTCAGCCAGGTGATATGGGAAGCATCAAAGAAGTTTTCCGGGATAAAGGAAAGGGCCTTTTCGTCCCGTTCATAGCTTAAGTATTTGTGAAGCATACAACGGGAATGTACCGTTTCATCCGGAGATATCATGAGGATTCTCACATCCGGTTCCAGCTCCCTGATGGTTTTTGCCGCCGTAATTCCGGCAGCTCCCACTCCAATAATTACATGAGTCATCCCTGCACCTCCTCAACATAGATCGCTCCCGTAGGACATGCCATGACGCAGCTTGGGTTTGCCCCATGCTCCCGGCAGAAATCACATTTGATAACCTTGGTTTTCGTGCTGGTATCCGCTTTTAAAACTCCGTAAGGACAGTTCATCACGCACATAAAGCAGGAGCCGCACAAGGTTTCGTCATAGAGGACCAGACCGGTTTCCTTATCTTTTTTCAGTGCACCGCTCATGCAGGACATAGCACACTCCGGCTGGTCGCAGTGACGGCAGAAGATTGGGGTATATCTTCCGTCGCCGCTTCTTACTATATGGTTTCGTGATTCATTATTAGGGTCTGTCAAATCCAGATCATAGATGGTTCCCCCATCCGTTCGGTGTGCCTGCATACATGCAATAGAACAATTCCTGCAGCCATCGCATTTGGCCGCATCAATGAATATCCGTCTCATATGCCAACCTCCTATATATTAAGACCGGTCCGTTTCTCCAAGATGATGTTTTCCAGGATATCCGCACTTTCCTTAGAGTCGGAGTTGATGATCACCTGTCCGCCGGTCAAGCTCTTCATGCCTTCGGTCAGCACCTTGACAGCAACGCTGCTTCCGGTCACAAAGGGCGGAAGGCCTAAATGAAGGGGAAGCCCCAGGGCAAGGCCGAAGCATCCGTCTGCAAGCGCCTGCTCTTCCAGCCATTGGGCAGCGGAAAGAACGAGAGGAAGCTGGGGAAGATCCACGCCTAAGTCTGCGGCAAGCTCGGTGGCAACGATCTCCAGACGTCCGATGGCAAGACAGGGGCCGAAGTTCAGCACAGGAGGGATTCCAAGCGTTTTGCACACGGCTCTTAACTTGGGACCGGCAAATTCGGCGGCTTCCGGAGTCATAAGTCCGCAGTTTTCAATGCCGCCTGAAGAACAGCCTGCGGTCAGCACCAGAATATCCCTTGAGATCAGTTCTCTGGTCAGTTCCACCGTAAGTACGTCATGGCCGCCTGCGGTTAAGTTGGAGCAGCCCACAATGCCTGCAATTCCTTTGATATCACCGGAGACAATAAGATCAATCAGAGGTTTCCACTTTCCGCCCAGGAAACTTTTTAAAGACCCTTCGCTGACACCGGTAAGGGTGTTGTCATTTCCGTGTTCCGGGAACAGATTGAGGGGAACCACGCCCCGGCGTTCCTGATAGGCACTTATGACCTTGTCGATGATCTTCTCGCTTTGTTCTTCCCGATGGTCAAAATCAAATTTCATCAGCTCGGCGTTTGATTTTTTGGCCACGTCATCAAGGCAGATCTGTTTGATTTTTAATTCGTCGCAGATCGGTTCGATTCCAGGTAAAGTACAGTTGAATTCAGAAAGCACCGCATCAATAGCGCCGGTTGCAAGCACTGCCTCGCTGGTGTAGTTGTTGCCGGCATGGCCGTCGAAAACTTCCGTATAGAGCGCACCTCGTAGCTGAAGGTCCTGGCCCACGCAGGTACAGCCCACCAGCTTAAAGCCCTTTGCTCCCACGGCTCTGGCTTTTGCAATGGCTTCCGGGGAAATGAGTTTCTCCTGCAAATCCACAAAAATCGTATGCTGGTGTCCGGTGATCATGATATTGATGTAATCCGGGTCAATCACACGCAGACCTACCGGTGCCATACGAAGTTTTGGCTGTCCCAGGAGAACGTCATTTAAAAGGTTGGTGAGGGTAAGACCGTAGATGCCTGTGGAAATCCCCAGTCTCAAACAATCCACCAGCATATCAAGGGGATCGGAGTTTAAGTTGGTGGAGCATTTCACCACGCCCTTAAACACTTCGGATTTTGCCCCGCCCGGCATGATGCCAAGCTCTTTCCAGCGTTTCACACGGGGCGCGTAAGCAACTTTTTCGGTCAGCTCCATTTCTACATATTCCGGTTTGTAAAGATCGGCTAAGACCGCATCGGCAACCTTTTCCGCTTTCTTATAAACGTCGGATTCTTCAATGCCGAAAATATCTGCTAAATGCTCTAAGGACTCCATGCCCTTGATTTCGCCCTTGATTTTAGCCGTATTTTTTAAATTGAGAGCGGTGTTTTCCACAACGTGTATGTAGCAGCCGCTTCCTGAAGCAACGGCTCTTAAAAAGTTTCTTGCCACGATGGTGTCCGCATTGGCTCCGCAGATCCCTCTTGGGGAATTCGGTGTAATCCGGCATGGGCCGTTGGCACAGAGACGGCAGCAAACGCCCTGGAGTCCGAAACCGCATTTCGTCCTCTGTTTTTCCACACGATGATGGGACGTTTCCATCGGCAGCTTGGAAATAAACGTTTGCAAAGGTTTGTCAGCACTTTCACACGTGTTGCATCCATAACATTGATTCATTTTTTCCTCCTTATGAAACTGTACTAAATTAGTATAGATTAAGATAAAAAATTATTCAGCCAGAATTTTAGCCAGAGAAAATTTTTTCAGATCCTGGTTTAGATTCCTCTGGATTCTGGAGAATTCTCGATGAACGTGGCAGGGGCTCTTATGGGAATGCAGGGGACAATCATATCCGGCCTGCATACATTCAATCAGCACCATCTTGGGATCAATGACAGATATAATATCGTATAAGGTCGTTTGTTCCAGGTCGCAGTTTAAAGCATATCCGCCTGCACTTCCCCGGTAGCTTTTGATATAACCCGATTTCTCAAGCTTTCTTGCAATCTTATAGGCATTGGCGGAAGTCATCTGTTCCTTCTCGCAGATAGTAGAAATATTTTCTGTCTCTCCGGAAGACAGCGCCCGGATGATGCGTATTGCATAGTCAGATTCTTTGGTTATCAGCATATAACACCTCCACATAATAAGACTATCATACTGTACTTAATTGGTCAAGATTTATCAATAAAAAAACCCCGCAAAAAGCGGGGAAAAATCAGTCGTTTTCAGGATATATCAGATGTTCATCCTCAATTCCGTACAATACGGAATCCAGGAACTTTCTGGCAAGATATTTTGCCATCCCAAGGTTCATATCCAGGTAGTTTCCGCAGTCTCTTGCCGCAGCGCCGGGAACTTCTCCTTCAAAATCACGGATGAATTCAAACATTTCTGTCATGAGGGGCACGATGTCTCTGGATTTGTAATCCCCGGACAAAAGAAGATAGAATCCGGTGCGGCATCCCATGGGGCCGAAGTAAAGGACCTTGGAACCATAGGTTTCGTGGTTTCTTAAAAAGGTGGCTCCTAAATGCTCGATGGTGTGCATCTCTGCAGGATTCATGACCGGTTCAAAGTTCGGGCGGGTCATGCGGATATCAAAGGTGGTGATGAGGGAATCCCCTGTCTGGTCTTTTCTGGAGACATAAATGCCTGGAAGAAGTTTTAAGTGGTTAATCGTAAAGCTGGTGATCTTTTCCATAATGTCATATCCTTTCTTATATAGTAATTCTATTTCGTTTTCCGTTATCTGTTACTTATGGTGAAATTATAATAAAAATTCCGGCTTCCTGCAACTGATATTACAGATATGAGTCAAATACAATAGTTTTTTCTCCGTTCGTTGCCAATACCAGAAGGTTTTTGGGGCAAGACAAGCGGTTGACAATTATGGGGCGATATGGTAAACTGCGGATTAAGTTAGTTTACGCTAACCAATTTCGGGTGCGGAAACTGCAACTTATCGTTCACTCATCAAAACATAATAGGAGGATATTATGAGAAAATCTATTTTACCCAAGTTTACTGTTTTGGCAGCCGTATTCGCTTTGACGCTGACGGGCTGTGCAAGCCAAAGTAATAATACAGCTTCTACCGAAGCGGGTACGCAGGCAAAGGAAGCGGCTGAATCAACAGCAGCAGAAACCACAACCGCAAAAGCCACGACCGTTGAAGTCACAGACATCCATGGAACGGTTACGGTTCCTGTAAATCCAAAGACCGTGGTGGCATTGGATAACAGAACGTTTGAAACGTTATCTGATTGGGGAATTAAGTTAGCGGCAGTTCCAAAAGGGGTCATGCCTGCGGATTCACCGTATGTAGCAGACAGTGAGGTCCAGGATATCGGCAACCATAGCGAGCCCAATCTTGAAATCATTGCGGCGGCAGATCCGGAGCTTGTGATCGTGGGCCAGAGATTTTCCCGTTATTATGAAGATATAAAGAAGCTGGTACCAAATGCAGCGGTTGTTGATCTTAGTTTCGAGATTTCAAAAGAAGCCGGGAAGTCTGGTGACAGTTTCGTCAATGGACTGAAGGATTCCACGGTCACATTGGGTAAAATCTTCGATAAAGAGGAAGAAGCGGAGAAGCTGACCGCTGATTTTGATCAGGCAATTGAGAAAGCAAAATCTGCCTATAATGGAACCGATAAAGTCATGAGCGTAGTTGTTTCCGGCGGTGAGATTGGTTTTTCAGCCCCTCTTTCCGGACGAGTATGGGGTCCTATGTATGAAGTTTTTGGCTGGAAATCCGCTTTAGAAGTTGAAGGTGCCACCTCCGACCATCAGGGAGATGACATTTCTGTTGAGGCCATTGCACAGAGCAATCCTGACTGGATCTTTGTTCTGGACCGTGATGCTGCTATCTCTTCCGCAGAGGATGCCGTTCCCGCTCAGGACGTGATCAACAATTCTCCGGCGCTTCAAAACACTACGGCTGTTTCAAAAGGACAGATCGTTTATGCACCAAACGATACATACACCAACGAATCCATACAGACCTATATTGAGTTATTTGATAACCTTGCAGGCTCTCTGGCCAAGTAAGATAAAGGACGTAGATCAAAATGCGGAAAGATGGAGTAAAAAAAATCACAGGGGCTGAGAATTCTCAGCCCCAGAATTTTAGTAAAACATGGACAAAACCCTTTATACTCGCGGTAGTCTGTGTTTTGGTTTTGGGGGTCTTGTCACTTTTTACGGGGGTATATGACATCAAAGGGCAGGAAGATGGAATACGCATGTTTTTTATTACCCGGGTTCCAAGAACCGCGGCCCTCATGCTTACAGGTGCGGCAATGTCCATGGCAGGGCTGGTCACACAGCTGATCACACAGAACCGTATGGTGGAGCCTACCACAACGGGGACGATTGAATGGGCGGGCCTGGGACTTGTGTTTGTTTATCTGGTCATTCCGGCACCGACTCTGATGCAGCGAATGGCTGGTGCCATTATTTTTTCTTTTATCGGTACTATGATTTTCTTTATGTTCTTAAAAAGGGTCAAGCTCCGCTCGTCTTTGATCGTACCGATTATCGGAATGATGCTGGGAGCGGTCATATCCTCCATTTCCACGTTTGTCGGGCTCCTTTTTCAAATGACCCAGAACATTGAAACCTGGTTCGTCGGTTCCTTTGCTCCTGTTCAGATCGGACGTTATGAATATTTATGGCTGATCGTAATCATCAATATCATCATTTTTATCTATGCGGACCGGTTGACGTTAGCCGGATTAGGAGAAGACGTGGCAACAAGCCTTGGAGTAAATTATAACAGGATTGTTATTTTAGGCACCGGCCTGATTTCGGCAGCCGTTGGTATCGTTGCGGCTGTGATTGGAAATCTGCCCTTTTTAGGGTTGATCGTCCCCAATATCGTTTCCATGTACAGAGGCGATGATCTTAAGAGCAACCTGCCCTGGGTCTGTGTGCTGGGAATGGGGGCCATCACCCTTTGTGATATCGTTTCCCGTACCCTTATCATGCCTTTTGAAGTGCCTGTTTCTTTCATACTTGGAACTGTAGGTGCGGTTATATTTATCGTGATCTTAATGAAACAAAGGAAGCTAAGATGAGTGAATTGACATACAATAACAATGATCCCGGAAGAGATTCCGGACTTTATGATAAAAACAGATCGGCCAGAGCGTTTCGTTCCAGAAAAGAGGAGACACGTTATTGGATCGTGCTGATGACCTTGTTGCTTTTAGGGACGCTTGCTGCCTATGGGCTTTTGGTTTACAACAATCCGGTTCCCATAGATTCACCTTCCTTTCTCCCGGTTGTGAAACGGAGGCTGACGGCGGTGATTGCAATGATCCTTGCGGCTGTCTGTCAGAGCCTTTCTACGGTTGCGTTCCAGACCAGCACCAATAACAGGATCATCACTCCGTCCCTTTTGGGGTTTGAGGCACTTTACTCAACCATACATACCAGTGCCATGTTCTTTTTTGGTGCCAGTGCATTTATAAAATTCAGCGGGGTTGGGCCGTTTCTGTTTCAAATCGCGGTCATGGTTTTGCTGTGCCTGCTCCTTTATGGGTGGCTGCTTTCCGGAAAGTATGGCAATCTCCAGCTGATGCTTTTGGTGGGGATTATCATCGGAACCGGGCTGAAGTCGGTATCGTCTTTTATGAGAAAGCTTCTGGCTCCGTCTGAGTTTGATATTTTGCAGTCCAGATTATTCGGCTCGGTTAGTAATGCAGATCCGGAATATTTTCCGGTTGCAATTCCGGTTGTGCTCCTTGCCGCAGTCCTGATGCTTGCCCATTCAAAAAAACTGAATGTATTGTCCCTTGGAAAGAGCACCAGCACTTCCCTGGGGGTCCGTCATAAGCCGGGGGTCATCTATACCCTGATCCTGGTTTCGGTTCTGATGTCTGTTTCGACTTCTTTGGTGGGACCCCTCACGTTCTACGGATTTTTGGTCGCAGCCATGACTTATCAGGCAGCGCCCACCTATGATCACAGATATATTTTCCCAATGGCCCTTGCCATAGGATTTCTGGTTTTGACCGGTTCCTACTTTTTTATGTACCATATATTCCGGGCGCAGGGAGTCGTTTCTATTATCATTGAACTGTTTGGGGGAATCACATTTTTAGTTGTAATGCTGAGAAAGGGAACGCTATGATCGAGATTCTTAATGTTAGAAAAACATATTCGGATGAGGTGAAAATAGGGCCTTTAAATATTCAGATACCAAAAGCCGGTCTTACCTCTCTGATCGGACCAAATGGTGCGGGAAAATCTACGGCACTGTTAATGATCGGAAGGCTTCTGAACATGGATGAAGGCCAGATTAAAGTGGCTGGTAAGAATGTTTCCGATTCTAAATCAGAAGACCTTGCTAAAATTTTAACAATTCTGCGGCAGGAGAATCACTTTGTGACGAGGCTGACGGTCAGACAGCTGGCCGGGTTCGGGCGTTTTCCTTATTCAAAGGGCAGATTGACAAAGGAAGACGAGAGGATTATTTCCAAATATATTGATTTTTTGGATTTAAGAGAGTTGGAAAACCGGTATTTGGACGAGCTTTCCGGGGGGCAGAGGCAAAGAGCCTATGTGGCAATGGTTTTGTGCCAGGAAACCGAATACGTGCTTCTTGATGAGCCTTTGAACAACCTGGACGTGGCCCGTTCGGTGCAGATGATGGAGCATTTAAGACATGCCGCCAATGAATTTGGCAGAACGATTGTGACCGTTATTCACGATATCAATTTTGCCGCCAAATATTCGGACCGGATTTGTGCCATGAAGCAAGGACAGATCGCCGCGTTCGGAACGGTGGAAGAGATTATGAAGCCGGAGCTTTTGACGGATATCTTTGAGACAAACATCGAAATTATTGAGGGTCCTTATGGGCCGATCGCAATTTATTAATTCTATCATTCATGAAATTAAGGGGGAGGCTCATACCATAGTATGAGAAATGGGAAGGAGCGTCATGAATGGAAGAATGGTTTCGTTTATCAGAGGATGAAGCCCTCTCTCAGCTTCAGGCAAGCAGATCCGGGCTGGACTGCGCGGAAGTAATAAAGCGCAGAGAACAGTATGGCCAGAACACCCTTATAAAGGCGGAACGGAAAAGTGCGTTCCAGGTATTTCTGGATCAGTTTAAAGATTTGCTTGTTATTATCCTGATAATTGCAGCGGTTATCTCCATGATATCCGGTGATGTAGAAAGCACAGGAGTAATCTTTGCCGTACTTTTGCTCAATGCGATTTTGGGAACGGTGGAAAACCAGAAGGCAGAAAAATCCTTAGACAGTTTAATGGCCCTGTCGGCACCGGTTGCAACGGTCTTGAGGGAAGGGAAGGTCCAGGAGATTTTATCGGCAGAGGTGGTGCCGGGGGATATTCTTTTGCTGGAGGCAGGGGATATGGTGGCGGCGGACGGAAGGATTCTGGAAAATTATTCCCTTCTGGTCAATGAAAGCTCTCTTACCGGGGAGTCTGTCAATGTGGAAAAGCGGACGGGAAAGCTCCGGGAGGAAAAAGTTCCTCTTGCCGAGCAGTCCAACATGGTGTTTTCCGGTTCTCTGGTGGCGGCCGGCCGGGCGATCGTGCTGGTCACAGGCATTGGCATGAATACAGAAATCGGCCGCATTGCTTCTTTGATGAATGACACCGGAGAGAAAAAGACTCCTCTTCAGGTAAGCCTGGATCAGTTTGGAAGCAGGCTGGCCGCCGCCATTTTACTGGTCTGTGTCCTGGTGTTTGGACTGAGTATTTACCGGCGGATGCCGGTTTTGGATTCCCTGATGTTTGCGGTCGCCCTGGCGGTGGCTGCCATTCCCGAGGCCCTAAGTTCCATTGTCACCATTGTCCAGGCCATGGGGACCCAGAAGATGGCAAGGGAAAATGCCATCATAAAGGATTTAAAGGCGGTGGAAAGTCTTGGCTGTGTGTCGGTCATCTGTTCGGATAAAACAGGGACCCTGACTCAGAACCGGATGACCGTCCAGCAGGTCTTTGTCAACAACCGCCTGTATCCGCCGGAGCTTTTGAATCCGGAGCTTCCCGTACATAAATATCTGCTCTACGATGCCGTACTAAATAATGATTCCACCTACCGGGAAGGAAAGCTTTTGGGAGACCCCACGGAGGCCGCTCTTTTGCAGATGGCAGAGCGTGCCGGTGCGGAGGAAGAAGTCATCAAATCCCATTATCCCAGGTTGGGGGAGATCCCCTTTGATTCCCAAAGAAAGCTGATGAGTACTCTTCACCGGATCGAAGGGAAAAACATTCTTTTTACCAAAGGCGCCCAGGATGTGCTTTTGCCCCGGATCACCCATATCTGGACCAGTGAGGGCGTCCGTCCCATAAGAGAGGGGGACCGCCAGGCCCTGATGGAACAGAACTTAGACTTTTCCGCGCAGGGACTGCGGGTCCTGACCTTTGTCTGCCGGGAAGTAAAGGATGATGAGGTACTGGCAGAGCAGTCAGAAGACGGCTATATCTTGTTAGGGCTGGCAGCCATGATGGACCCGCCCCGTCCCGAGACGAAAACTGCGGTGATGAACGCCCGCCGCGCCGGAATCCGGCCGGTGATGATTACAGGGGACCATAAGGTTACCGCTTCTGCCATTGCGGAAAAAATCGGCATTTTGGGAGAAGGAGATCTGGCGGTCAGCGGGCCGGAGCTTGACGATATGTCCGAAGAGGAATTGAACCGCAAACTGGAAAAAATCAGTGTTTACGCCCGGGTTTCACCGGAGCATAAGATCCGGATCGTCCGCTCCTGGCAGAAAAAAGGCCATATTGTGGCGATGACGGGAGACGGGGTCAACGATGCTCCCGCCTTAAAGCAGGCCGATATCGGCGTTGCCATGGGGAAAATGGGCACCGAGGTGTCCAAGGATGCTTCCGCCATGATCCTGACCGATGACAACTTTGCAACCATTATCAAGGCAGTAGCCAACGGACGGAATGTGTACCGGAACATAAGAAATGCCATTAAGTTTCTTTTATCCGGCAACATGGCAGGAATTTTGTGCGTGCTGTATACTTCCTTAAAGGGTCTGCCCGTTCCATTTGCTCCGGTCCATCTGCTGTTTATCAACCTTTTGACCGATTCTCTTCCTGCCATAGCCATTGGTATGGAAAAGGCGGAGGCGGATTTGCTGGCCCAAAAGCCAAGAAATCCCAAAGAGGGCATCTTAACGAAACGGTTTGTTTTTCAGCTTCTCTTTCAGGGAGCCTTAATTGCGGTCTGCACCATGAGTGCCTATGCCACAGGTCTGGTGACTGGAAGCGAAGCTGCCGCCAGCACCATGGCATTCTCCACGCTGACCCTTGCCAGGCTGTTTCACGGCTTTAACTGCAGAAGCAGCCATTCCATCTTGAAGATCGGATTAAAAAGCAATCTGTGGAGCATCATGGCCTTTGAAGCAGGCACCATCCTGCTTGCAGCGGTGCTGTTTATTCCGGGGCTCCATACCTTTTTTTATGTGGCAGATTTAAGCGGAAGACAGTTTGTAACCATATTTATTTTTGCCTTTATCCCCACCCTTGTGATTCAGGCAATCAAGACCATCAGGGAAAGCCTTTATTGAGAAAAAACATGCTTGAAACTTGACATGGTATACCGGCCATGATACTATGAACTATATTAAAGCAAAAGCCTAAGAGATGAGAGAGCCAGGTGATGAATGCGGGGGACCGTTCATTTCCGAGGCTCTTTCTTTGCTGCTTGGGAAAATTTTAACAGGCAGCAGACGAAGGCAAATATTGGAAGGGGAAGGAATTATGGGAAGTTACGTCATTGCCCTGGATCAGGGCACCACAAGTTCCAGATGCATCCTGTTTGATGAGCAGGGAACCATCTGCAGTGTAGCACAAAAGGAGTTTACACAGATTTTTCCAAAACCAGGCTGGGTGGAGCATGATCCTATGGAAATCTGGTCCTCACAGCTTTCCGTGACCATGGAGGCCATGGGAAAGATCGGGGTCCATAACAGCGACATTGCAGCCATCGGAATCACCAACCAGAGAGAGACCACCATCATTTGGGATAAGGAAACGGGAGAACCGGTTTATAACGCCATTGTCTGGCAGTGCAGACGGACGGCGGACCGGATCGAAGACTTAAAAAGCGAGGGCCTTGAGAATCTCATAGTGGAACGGACAGGACTGATTCCGGATGCTTACTTTTCCGGAAGCAAGATCGAATGGGTTCTGGATCATGTGGAAGGTGCCAGGCAACGGGCAGAGCGGGGGGAGCTTTTGTTCGGTACGGTGGATACCTGGCTGATCTGGAATTTGACAAAGGGCTGTATCCATGTGACGGATTATACCAATGCGTCCAGGACCATGCTTTTTGATATCCATAAGAAATGCTGGGATGAGGACATTTTAAATTATTTCCGTATCCCAAAATCCATGCTGCCGGTTGTAAAACCCTCCAGCTGTATTTACGGCTATACCTCCTCCGACGTTATGGGGGGAAAGATTCCCATTGCCGGAGCCGCAGGAGACCAGCAGGCGGCTTTGTTCGGCCAGTGCTGTTTTGATGCCGGGGAAGTGAAAAATACATATGGAACCGGCTGTTTCCTTCTTATGAACACGGGAAACAAGGCAGTCCGGTCCCGGCATGGACTTTTGACGACCATTGCCGCCAGCGATGAGGAACAGATTCAGTATGCTTTAGAAGGAAGTGTTTTTGTGGCGGGTGCTGCCGTTCAGTGGCTGCGGGATGAGATGCGTATGGTACGCTCCGCGCCTCAGACCGAGGAATACTGCAAGGCAGTGGAGGATACAGGGGGTGTTTACGTTGTTCCCGCTTTTGCAGGGCTTGGAGCTCCTTACTGGGACCCGTATGCCAGAGGGACCATTGTAGGGGTTACAAGAGGGACCAGTAAGGAACAGTTCATTCGTGCCGCCATTGAATCCATGGCCTATCAGGTCTCCGATCTGATTGAGGCCATGGAGCAGGATTCTGACATTCATTTAAAGCAGCTGCGGGTTGACGGCGGGGCCTGTGCCAACAACTTCTTAATGCAGTTTCAGGCGGATTTGTTGAATACCCGGATCGTAAGGCCGGAGTGCATTGAGACCACGGCTCTGGGTGCTGCCTATCTGGCCGGACTTGCGGTAGGGTACTGGAAGGACCGGGAGGAAATCAGAAAGAACTGGAAGGTATCCAGGGAGTTTGACAGTCAGATGGAGGAAGAAAGACGCAAGAGCCTGATCAAAGGCTGGAAGAGGGCGGTAAAATGTGCCCTTTGCTGGTCGGAGGATGAAGGTTAGAAACGCTTGACACCAGGGTTGTATCTGTGTTAGCATGAGCTTAATTGAATAACGAACCTTTGAGAATAAAGAGTAAGGATGATAATACGGAGCAATCCGTTTATTTTCCTTGCTCTTTTTTTATATGTTTTAAGAAGGAGTATTCATGGCGTTGATGAAGGAGGAGAACATGAAGGAAATGTATTACGATGCTGCAATCATCGGCGGCGGAGTCATTGGCTGTGCGATTGCAAGAGAGCTGGCCCGTTATGAGTTAAAGGTCTGTCTGGCGGAGCGGGAGGAAGACGTATGCTCCGGCACGTCAAAGGCCAACAGCGCCATTGTCCATGCGGGCTACGACGCATCTTTCGGGTCCTTAAAAGCGAAATTTAACTTAGAAGGCAGTCTGATGATGGAGGAACTTTCAAAGAAGCTGGATTTTCCCTTTCAAAGAAACGGATCTCTGGTTTTGTGCTTATCGGAGGAAGACGTTCCGGCGCTGCACGCACTCTATGAAAAGGGAGTAAAAAACGGTGTGTCTGGATTGGCCATTCTATCCGGTGACCAGGTGCGCAGAATGGAGCCCAATGCATCAGAGCGGACAGTGGCAGCCCTTTATGCGCCCACCGGAGGAATCGTCTGTCCCTTTGGCCTTACCATTGCACTGGCGGAAAATGCCTGCGACAACGGTGTGGAGTTTTTCTTCCATACTGAAGTAAAGGAAATTGAAAAAACGTCTGGCGGTTATGATTTAATAACGTCAAAAGGTGTGCTCCATACTGCATACGTCATCAATGCGGCAGGCGTGTATGCGGACCGGTTCCACAACCTGGTCAGTGATAAAAAGCTTACCATTATTCCGAGAAAAGGAGATTATCTGCTTCTTGATAAAGAAGCCGGTAATCATGTGTCCCATACCATGTTCCAGCTGCCAGGAAAGATGGGAAAGGGGGTCCTGGTCACCCCTACGGTCCATGGAAACCTCCTTGCAGGTCCTACGGCTTCGGACGTGGAAGAGAAAGAGGATGTGAAAACCACAGCAAAAGAGGGGAAGGATATTATGGAAAAAGCCTCCTGGGGAGTGAAGGACATTCCATTCCGTCAGGTCATCACATCCTTTTCCGGTCTCCGCGCCCATGAGGTGGGAGGAGATTTTATCATTGGAGAGGTTTTTGACGCTCCGGGCTTCTTTGATGCGGCAGGCATCGAATCCCCTGGCCTGACCAGTGCTCCGGCAATCGGGAAATATCTGGCAGAGCTGGTTGCAAGGAAAGCCGGAGCCGGAAAAAAAGAAGATTTTAAGGAAACCAGAAAAGGCATTACAGATCCCAGAAAGCTGACCCTTGAAGAACGGGCCAGGCTGATTAAAAACGATCCCAGGTACGGAACCATCATTTGCCGCTGTGAGGAAGTCAGCGAAGGAGAGATCGTGGATTGCGTAAACCGGACCCTGGGTGCGGTTTCCCTTGACGGGATCAAGCGCCGGGTGCGTGCGGGCATGGGCCGCTGCCAGGCCGGGTTCTGTATGCCAAAGACCATGGAAATACTGGCAAGAGAAACAGGAAGGACCATGGAGGAAATCTGTAAAAACAGACCCGGTTCCAATCTGTTGGACAAAGAAGATGGAGGGACAGCACATGACAGAGCATGATATTGTAATTATAGGGGGAGGTCCTGCAGGATTGGCTGCGGCCGTGGCTGCGAGAAACGCAGGAATAACGGATCTTCTTATTTTGGAACGGGATTCCTTTCTTGGGGGAATCTTAAATCAGTGTATCCACAACGGCTTTGGTCTTCACACGTTTCAGGAAGAACTGACCGGCCCCGAATATGCGGCCCGTTATATTGAAATGGTGAAAAAGGAGAACATCCCCTTTCTGCTGGATACCATGGTCCTAGATATCAGTCCGGAAAAGGAGATCACCATGGTAAACCGGGAACATGGTTTATCCGTCATAAAGGCACGAGCCATCATACTTGCCATGGGCTGCCGGGAACGCCCGCGAGGTGCCTTAAATATCCCCGGATACCGCCCCGCCGGAATCTACTCCGCAGGAACGGCCCAGCGGTTCATAAATATAGAAGGAAAAAAAGTGGGCAGAGAAGTGGTGATTCTTGGCTCCGGGGATATTGGCCTGATTATGGCAAGGCGTATGACGTTAGAAGGTGCCGCGGTGAAGGTGGTGGCGGAGCTGATGCCTTATTCCGGCGGCTTAAAGAGAAATATAGTCCAGTGTCTTGATGATTATAATATCCCATTAAAGCTAAGCCACACGGTGGTGGATATCGAAGGAAAGGACCGGGTGAGAGGAGTGACGTTAGCAAAGGTGGATGAAAACCGGGTGCCCATCAAGGGGACGGAGGAATTTATCCGCTGCGATACCCTGCTCTTATCCGTTGGCCTGGTTCCGGAGAATGAGCTGTCAAAGGGCGCGGGAGTCCGCATCAGTCCGGTGACCGGGGGGCCTGTGGTGAATGACCGGCTGGAAACCTGCCAGGAAGGAATTTTTGCCTGCGGCAATGTGCTTCATGTCCACGATCTGGTGGATTATGTATCAGAGGAAGCCTCGCTGGCAGGAACCAGTGCGGCTTCCTATATAAATGCAAAGGAGAAGAAAGGGTCCAGGGCGGCAGACATTGAGACCGGAAACGGAGTCCGCTATACGGTGCCCCAGAAGCTTGATATAGAAACCAGAAAAGACCAGGTCACGGTGCGTTTTCGGGTAGCAGATGTTTATAAGGACCGGTATATCAGTGTTTACTATGATGGAACCAGAGTTCTCCATAAAAAGAAACGGGTGCTGGCTCCCGGCGAGATGGAACAGGTGGTATTAAACAGAGACAGTTTCAAAAAACACCCTGCGCTTCAAAAGATCGTTGTCTGTACGGAGGTGGAATGAGATGGAAGTGAGAGAATTAACCTGTATCTGCTGTCCTCTTGGGTGTTCCTTAACCGTCACCATAGGGGAAGAAACAATCAGCGTGACCGGTAATTCCTGTAACCGAGGAATGGAATATGGCAGAAAAGAAGTTTTAAGTCCCACCAGAATGGTGACGTCTTCCGTCCCTGTCATCGGCGGAGTGTTAAAAAGGGTCTCCGTAAAAACCGGTCAGGATATTCCAAAAGACAAAATATTTGCCTGTATGAAGGAGATTAGGAACATCACCGTAAATGCTCCCGTTTCTATTGGGGACGTGATCCTTAAAGATTGTGCCGGGACCGGCGTTCCCATTGTTGCCACCAGAAATGTAGGAAAAGTATCCTAAAAACAACAAAAAAAGTCCCGCGGAAACCGGAATATGAGAGGAATTACTCTCTTGCCTTCCCAATCCTGCGGGGCTGTTTTGCATAAAAGAGCTAGGGGCGTATGGAATTTTCCTGTGCAGAATGCTATACTAGGGAAAGAGCGGTCAAGTGCTTTCCTATGCAAAGAAAACCGTCAATGGGTAAAATTACCTTGACGGTGGGGAAAAGGATTGATAAAGTAGAACAAGATCCATATTTTTGCAGGTGTGGAGGAAGATTGATGAAAGCGATGGAACTGTTGGAGGCATCTCCGGTGATAGCAGCCGTTAAGGACGAGAATGGACTTCATAGATGCTTTGAATCAGAGTGCCAGGTGGTATTTATTCTTTATGGGAATATTTTAAACATCGGCAGTATCGTACGTCAGATAAAAGAACATGGGAAATATGCAATCGTACACGCAGATCTGGCACATGGCTTGAGCTCCAAGGAGATCGTTGTGGATTTCTTAAAGCAGAATACGTGTGCGGATGGAATCATCAGTACAAAGCCCCTTCTGGTAAAACGGGCGGTGGAGCTGGGATTTATCGGAATACAAAGGACTTTTATCATTGATTCCCTGGCCATGAGTACGATGAAAAAACAAATGGATACCTATCATCCGGACCTGGTAGAGGTCATGCCTGGGGTGATGCCAAAGGTATTAAAAGAGATTCGCAGCTACACGGATATTCCCATTATAGCAGGCGGACTGATATCGGACAAAAAGGATATCATGGCGGCCTTTTCGGCAGGCGCAGATGCAATTTCCACCACCAAGGAAGAGTTATGGTTCATGTAAAAGGAGGATGCTATGAAATTAGTTACATACGAGGTTGACCGGAGAAGAGATATCGGAGTCGTGAGCAAGGATGAGAAGTGGGTCTTTCCCCTCAGGGCTTTTGGTATGGAGTACAAGGAGATGCTAGAGGTCGTGAAAGGGCTTAGCCAGTCAGAACTCGATTTACTGGAACATTCTTCCGGACTTGACCCCTACAACAATAACATCGTGGGAGCTGCTATGATGAAGGAAGTGAAGCTTCTGGCTCCTATCTCTCGGCCGGAACAGGATATTATCTGTCTGGGGATCAATTACATGGAACATGCCGAAGAATCCGCACGGTTCAAAAAAGAAGAATTTGACGGAAAGCGTGCAAATGCGGTCTATTTTTCCAAACGGGTGAACGAAGCGGTAGGACCTTACGGAGAGATACAAAGCCACAGCGACATGGTGGACAGCCTGGATTATGAGGTGGAGCTGGCCATCATCATTGGAAAAGATGCAAAGGATGTGCCCGCAGATCAGGCCAGGGACTATATCTTTGGCTACACCATCATCAATGATGTGAGCGCCCGCAACGTACAGAACAAACACAAACAGTGGTATTTCGGAAAAAGCCTGGACGGGTTTACCCCCATGGGACCCTGCATTTTGACGGCAGCCTCCTTATCCTATCCGCCGGAGCTTGCCATTCAGTCTAAGGTGAATGGAGAGTTAAGACAAGACAGCAATACAAAGCTTATGATCTTTAACATTGACCACATCATCAGTGAATTGTCAAAGGGAATGACTCTTCGTGCAGGAACCATTATCTCCACCGGTACCCCTAAGGGTGTTGGAATGGGATTTGAACCTCCTAGGTTTTTACAGGCCGGAGATGAAGTGGAATGTAAGATCGAAGGGATCGGGTCGATTATTAATAAGGTAGTTTAAAAGAAATAGATCTGTGCTGTTCTGTTTTTGTTCCGAATTTTACAATCCTTTTTTAGAAAACAGTTCTATGATATTGCCATTAGGAGATGCAGGATCACAGGATTTCAATCCGAACCTGCTGCCGGCGGTAAATTAATTTAACAATAAAAGAAGGCAAGGGAGCTTTTCTCTGTAAAGAGAAGGCTCCTTTTTTTACTTCTTTTATTCCGACGGCCACTATAGAATATTGGAAAGGATTGGTGCATGTGCTTATTCTGGCGGATAATGCCATCAAAACGGAAAGGATGAAACGAATCGTATGGAAAAGGCAGACAGCGTATTTATCAACGGAAAAGTAGTGACGGCAGATAAGGATTTCAGTTTCAAAAAGGCAATTGCAGTCAAGGATGGCTGGATCATTGATGTGGGAGAGAACTCCGATATAAAACCGTATATTGGCTCCGGGACCCGGATCATGGATCTGAAGGGCAAGGTAATACTGCCCGGTGCCCATGACGCACATTCCCACGGTGTTGTTTTCGGTGCAAATCATCTTTGCTGTGACTGCAGCTTTCCCAAAGTAAAGACAATCGGTGACTTACAGGCAATGTTAGCTGAAAAGGCCAGGGAGCTTCCTCCGGGCAAATGGATCCGGGGCAACGGAATAAACTCCGACAATATTGAGGAATGCCGCAATCATCCGGGCAGAGGTTTGAGCCGGCGGGATCTGGATGCGGTAACGCCGGACCATCCGGTCATTCTTGTCCTCTGGAGCGGACATGGAGTTTTGGTAAATACCAGGGCACTTGAAATCTGCGGCATTCAGCCAACCACTAAAGATCCCGAATCCGGTGTCATCGAACGGGATGAACACGGGGTACCTACCGGAGTATTTTTGGAAAGCAGTGCCATCAATCTGATCTCCCAGCATGTTCCCCTCTGGACCGATGAGGAACTTAGGAGCTTTATTCTGGAATATCAGAGAATACTCAATGAGCAGGGCTATACAAGCTACACAGAAAGCACTCTGGGACCTGGAGGAAATGAACGGGACTCCGGTGCATCCGGAGAAAGAAACATTCATATCTATAAGCAGCTTTATGACGAAGGTCTGCTGACCGCCCGCGTGTCCATTGGGGTATATACGGGTTATCAGGGGATACAGTCTTACGAGAGTATGCTTCATGATCTTGATACCATGAAGCTGCCAAAGGATATGGACCCTAACTGGCTTAAAATTTCCATGCTTAAGATTTTCTGTGATGGGGTTCACCTGGGCCATACGGCCTGGATGATGGAGGATTATTACGATCAGCCCGGATACCATGGCCGGTCCATGTTCCCTGGGGATACGGATGAGGAACAGGAAGAGGAACTTCATAAGATGATCATGCTTGCCCATCAGAGAGGCTATCAGGTAGCCGCTCATGCCATCGGGGATCGTTCGGTCAAGGCTGTAATTGACGGCTACATCAAGGCAAAGCAGGCGTATCCGTCCCGTAATTTAAGGCATTATGTAATTCACGCAGACTCTTTTGCAACAAATGAGATGGCCCAAAAGGCGGCCAGATACAAGATTCCATTTTCTGTGCAGCCCGGGCTTGCGGATTACCTCTTTGAACCGTCCCTGGATTGCGTGGGGCCGCGGGCAAGCCGGATGTTCGGGCTGAGAGAGTTTTTACAGTACGGTGTCGTGCTGGCTGGCGGCTCTGATTCGCTGAACGGCGAGTACTGCAACTGGCGGAAGGCTTTGCAGTCTGCCGTTACCAGACGCTCTGCAATCACTGGCAGGGTCTATTCCCCGGAGCTTGCCATCTCCGTGGAGGAGGGCATCCGGTTGTTTACCTGCAACGGTGCATATCAGGAAAATTGCGAGCAGGTCCGCGGTTCCATCGAAATCGGAAAGGTGGCTGATTTTCAGGTTCTTGATCAGGATATTTTTCAGGTCGACCCGGAAGAGATCAGCAGCGTGGGCGTGGAGATGACCATGGCAGGGGGAAAGGTTGTTTATTGCAGAAATTCACAAATTGAACTTTGAGAGGTGAGGATTATGATCAGTAAAGCCCGTTTCGGAACGATTATCAATTCATTTATTGGATTTATTCTTTGTCTTGGACTCAACAGCTATATTTTATATCACAACGGCTCTCTTACGTTTCTGACCTTTATTATCTCCTATATTCCTGCATTTGCCATAAGCTACACCATTGGGGACTTAATTCCCGCTAAAATGTGGGGGGATAAGATTGCAGAACGGCTGGGACGCAAAGAGGGTACGGTCGGTCATGCTTTGGTGAGTACCCTGGTGCTTGACGCAATTATGGTTACCTGCATCGGTTTTTTATGTACGTTAATAAATGTGGGGTTTACTCCCGTTCTCATACCGGCCTGGTTAAGTACATATCCCCCTTCCCTTCTCATCGGATATGTCTTATTGCTGGTCTTTATGCCGCTGGCTCTGAAGCTGGCGGTGACGCTGACAAAAGAAGCATGAAGACCGGAGAAAAGCCCGGCTTTGCTTTTTCAGACGGAACACGGACTGCTTCCGGTTTTTACAATCCCCTGTTCCTGTGTCATGATATACTCTTCCAATGAATCAAAGTGTGATCAATCAAAAGTACCTGCAACCCGATGTCAGTTTAAAATCAGAATGAGGTGAAGCTATGTTTTTTTCATTAGAAAATAAAATTGCAGTCGTTACCGGAGGGCAGCAGGGGGTCGGATTTGCTGTCTGCAAGAGATTTTCCGAAGCCGGAGCCACGGTCATAATGGCAGGCAGAAACAGTGACGGCAAAGGAGAAGAGGCAGCGAAAGCCATCAATGCCACCTTTATAAAGACGGATGTAAGTGTGGAAGGTCAGGTGCAGAGTCTGTTAAAGGATACTTATGACCGCTATGGAAGAATTGATATCTTAGTGAATAATGCCGCTGTGATCCTTCCCGAATCCGATATCCAGGACCTTGACACAGAAAAGGCAAAAAAGCTGTTTGACACCAATTTTTTTGGATATTTTAACGGCATTAAATATGCTGTGGAGTATATGCCCAACGGCTCCTCGATTATCAATATTTCCTCCAATGCAGGTGTGCAGGCATTTCCCGGATACTCTGCCTATAATGCTTCCAAAGGTGCCATTAACAGCCTTACAAAAACCGTAGCCCTTGAGCTGGCTGACCGGAATATCCGGGTCAATGCGATCTGCCCCGGAAGCATTGACACTCCCATGCTCTATCTGCCAGGATGCGAAAACGAGTTAAAGATGGCGCACTATTGCTGGCCTCTGGGAAGGCCGTGCAAACCAGAGGAGGTGGCAGCCCTGGCTCATTTCCTGGCCTGTGACGACTGCCAGTTCATCACTGGCGAGGACATACAGATCGACGGGGGATATTCGGCAGGGATCGGAAGGCTGGGCCTGAAACGATGGATCGGCGAGGCTGAATAACAGGAACAAACCTAAGAACAAAACAGTATAAAATTTAAAATATAGAGGAGAATGAACATGAAAAATAAAATAACAGAGCAGTTTATTTCGGTAGGTGATTTGTCAATCGGTATGAGTGACAACATCATCCCTTTTGTGGATACCTTTGCAGACACATCTCTAAAGCTCTTTTTAGAAGACGGCAGCATACTGGAGTTGGAGTTTATTGACAGCCAGGCTCTTAAATATACCAGGGCGGAGACAGATGACAGCCGGTACAGCGTAATATGCGGATACAGCGCCAATTCCCCCCGGAAAGATATTTACTTTATAGATTTTGTTGTTTCTTACGGATGCACCGCCTCTGTATCGGTAATATTAGATGCCGCCCAGCAGATTGCCACCATCATAACGGCTGTGCTTCCCAATGCAGAAGAAATGAAAATCCCGTTGATCCAGCGGGCCAAAAGCGACCTCCCCCTTTCCTCCGTGAATCTTTCCGTTACACATGCAAGTGTGGGAATACCCTTTGGCAGTTCCACGAAAAAGCATGAGGAAACCACAGAACTTGTCGGCAAACGGATGGTGTTCCATTACAGCTCTACCGGTGTATATGAACATATTTATCTGAATAAGCATTTTTACACATGGCATTGTATCCAGGGGAACGAGGAGGGACTTGCGGATACGGACTTATGCTTTTACTATAAGCTGGCAGAGAATCTATACTGCTTTATCTGGATCGAAAAAATCATTCCCACACTCGGTATCGTTTTGGAGGATCTTGATGTAATGAGATCCTACGGAAAGCTCTACGGTTATGAAACATATGAGACGGGCAAGGTATCAAATTTTGCAGTTGGGTCTTTTGCCTCATTTTTGAACCAGACAGAATACGATTTGAAGTAAAGCCGGCGAACCGGTATTTCACGAAAGGAGTTCTATGATGGGAAAATTAGATAATAAGTCTGCAATTATTACAGGCGCGGCAGCCGGCATGGGAAAGGGTGTTGCCAGGACCTTTGTCAGATACGGTGCCGAAATTGCTCTGATTGATTTTTCGGAAGCTGTTTTTGATACAGCCGAGGAGCTTCAAAAGGAAGGCTATAACGCTTTGGGCTACAAGGTGGATGTCCGTGATGCGGCAGGACTGAAAAATACATATGCAGAAATAGCAGAACGTTTTGGGAAGATTGATATCCTGGTCAACGTGGCAGGAGTTGGAGACTTAAAGCTGTTCTGGGAAGCAGACGATGAGTTCCGGGACCGGATCTTTGATGTTAATTTTAAGGGAACCTGGAATTCCTGCCGCGCTGCGGTGCCCTATATGATGAATGCCGGCTACGGGAAGATCGTAAACTTCGGATCGGTGACAGGGGTATTGGCAGTTGATCCGGGGATGACGGCCTATGCTTCCTCCAAAGGTGCCATCATGGGCTTTACAAAAGCGCTTGCCCAGGATCTGGCCTCCCATAATATTACCGTTAATGCTATTCTTCCTGGAATGGTGGACACCCCCATGCTGCAGAAATCCTGTACCGAAGCCTGCCCGGAGGATCCCCAGAGCATTAAGGACAATATTGCCTCCGGAATTCCGCTGAAACGG
This sequence comes from uncultured bacterium, assembly GCA_905215155.1. Taxonomy (GTDB): domain Bacteria; phylum Bacillota; class Clostridia; order Lachnospirales; family Lachnospiraceae; genus Lacrimispora; species Lacrimispora sinapis. The sequence goes on from CAJMPJ010000010.1 coordinate 25,021, forward strand.
CTGGGGACACCAGAGGAGGCGGGAGAGGTGGCTGCATTTCTTTCCTCCGAAGAATCCAGTTATGTTACAGGAACTCATATCGTGTTTGACGGCGGAAGCACCTTACCGGAAACACCGGCCACCGGCTGGTCCCCCAATACCTGATGGAAAGCGGTGATCGTGATGCCAGAGTATTATGCTCCAATTCAGCCGCGGTTTTTATTGGAAGGTGATTTTTACAAGGAACGCCGGAATATCTGGGGAATCAAAGAGAGAAGCGAGGTACTGTTTTTTAATTTCAGGACCCCTAAGAACGGAGAGACAGGGCGGCTGCCTGTATTTCCCGATGGCTGTCTGGATCTGATTCTGAAATGTGACCCTGTCAATCCTGCCTTGTTTATTTATGGCAAATTAACAGAATACAAATCAGATGTTTTCGATGAGGACACAGAATATTTCGGGGTACGGTTAATGCCGGATCAGAATTTGAAGGGTCTGACCTGTACCATGAAGGACTTGCTCAATCAGAACATGCCTTTAAGTAATTACGTGAAGCTAGACGGGGAGCTTCTTCTTAAATTGGCTCAGAAGCCTTCCTTTGAGGAACGGATAACCTTTTTTCAGGAGAGGATTTCTCCGCTTCTGCCCCTGGAACAGCCCCAGCCGGTTATGATGGTGTGCACCCGGAAGATAATGGAGCAAAAGGGGAATTTAAACCTTTTGGTATTGTCGGATATCACCGGTTATTCAGACCGGTACATTCGGAAAAAATTCACCGCTGAAATGGGATTGTCACCGAAGAACTTCTGCAGGATCATACGTTTTCAGAACAGCCTTAACACCTTGCTTACAGGCTTTTATGAAAAAGATAAAATACTGAATGCGGTATATGACAACGGCTATTATGACGAGGCCCACTTCATCAACGAATTTCGTCAGTTCACCTCTTTTACACCAGGATTCCTTGTGAAGTCCTGTCTGAATATTCAAACTGCCTCCTGCCAGAGCCTTTAAGGTGCATATAACAAGCGGTATAAAAAGCGTCCGGCCCTTCCGGAGGCTTTTTTTACGTTTACAAATTGGTACGTATTTTACAGGTTTCCTGTCTGTATAATACACCTGAAGCCAGTGGCCCTGATGATATAATGTTCCTGTCTGAAAGGTATAATCAGGTCTATAAACAAAGCAGGAGGAACGATTATGTACACATTGGTAATAAACTGCGGAAGCTCTTCCCTTAAATTCCAGTTAATCAACCCGGAATCAGAGGAAGTGATGGCAATCGGACTTTGCGAAAGGATCGGAATTGAGGAAAGCAAAGTCACTTACCAGAAGAAGGGCGGAGAAAAGAGCGTGATTCTTGCGCCGATGCCCACACACAAAGAAGCAGTAATCATCATGCAGAAATTGCTCACCGATGAACCGTCGGGTATTATAAAAAGTTTAAAGGAAGTGGGGGCAGTGGGTCACCGGGTGGCTCATGGCGGAGAGATATTTACTTCTTCCGCTCTCATTACGGAGGAGACGCTAAAGGCCATTGAAGAATGCTGCGCATTGGCTCCCCTTCATAATCCGGCAAGTCTGACCGGTATCCGGGCGTGCATGGAGCTTATGCCGGAAACACCCATGGTGGCAGTATTTGATACGGCATTCCACCAGACCATGCCGGAAAGTTCTTATCTCTATGGCCTTCCGTATGAATATTATGAGAAATATAAGGTTCGGAAGTATGGATTTCACGGGACCAGCCACAGCTATGTGTCAAAAAGAGCGGCAGAATACTTAAACAGGGACTATGAAGCCATGAAGATCGTGGTATGCCATCTGGGCAACGGTTCCAGTATATCTGCAGTAAAAAACGGAGCGTCCGTTGATACCAGTATGGGATTTACTCCTTTGGAAGGACTCTTAATGGGAACCAGAAGCGGAGACGTGGACCCAGGTGCCATGCAGTTTCTTATGAACAAAGAGAACTTAACCATTGATGAAATGCTTGATGTGCTCAATCGTAAATCGGGGGTTCTTGGAATATCCGGTGTATCCAGTGATTTCAGGGATATCATGAAGGCAGCAGCAGAAGGAAACCACAGAGCACAGGCTGCCCTTGATACCTTTACCTACCGGGTCGTAAAGTATATTGGGGCTTATGCGGCGGCCATGGGCGGGATTGATGCCATTGTTTTTACCGCAGGTGTAGGGGAAAATGATGGAGAAATGAGGAAGAAGATCTGCCATCAGCTGGCATTTTTAGGAATTGATGTAAATGATGAGGCGAACGCAAAGAGAGGAAGCGAGCAGTTAATCTCCACCGCGGATTCTAAAGTTGCGGTTCTGGTGATTCCTACCAACGAGGAACTTGCCATTGCCAGAGAGACCATTGCTCTTGTGGGGTAACTGGTCCGGCAGATAGGAACGTAAGCCTGTAAAGGGGTTTTAAAAAGGCTTAAAATAAAAAGTAAAAGGAGAGCAAAAGGTATGGATGTTTTTGCTTTAATCGGGGCGTTTGGCGGAGGAATCATAGGGGCATACATAGGAGCGCTGCCGGCGTTTATTCTTACTGGAGTCATGGCAATTGCGGGGGCGGCAGCGGCCATGGCGGGAGGAGCGGATGCAACCATCGCTTATGTTGCGTTTGGTTCTTATCTCGGTCCCCATATCGCTTTTGCAGGAGGCGTAGCAGCAGCGGCTTACGCAGGAAAAAAGAAGATTTTAAAAAGCGGTGCGGACATTTTATCGCCTTTGTACGGCTTGTCAGATCCTGTGACCTTGCTGGTAGGCGGAGGGTTTGGGGTGCTTGGTTTTGTGATTCACTATTTTGTGAGCAGTGTCCTTCGTTTAAACACCGATCTTCCGGGAATTACCGTTATTATTTCTGCATTGATCGTGCGTTTTGCTTTTGGGAGCAGCGGCCTGACCGGGAAACCGGAATCGGGAGTAAAAAGGGAATATATAACCCCTGGAAAAGGAATGTTCTGCAATGTACTGCTGGGGGCCGGAATCGGAACTGGGGCCGGCTTTGTATACCAGGCCATGGTCTCTGGCGGGGTGTCCCAGGCTGCTATAGGAAGCTTTCCGGTTCTCTGTTTTGGAATTGCGGCATTTTCCCTGATTTTTACCCAGACCGGTTTTGCCGTACCGGCAACCCATCACATTGCCCTTATTTCTGCGTTGGCGGCAGTAACCTCAGGGAATCCGCTTATGGGAAGTGTGTTTGGCATTCTGGCCGCTTTGTTTGGTGATTTTGCAGGAAAGACCTTTAACAGTTATTGTGATACCCATGTAGACCCTCCTGCATGTACCATTTTTATCTTCACCTTTTTGATAAACGTGCTATTTGGAAATGGATTTTTCCTTCCTATATAAAAACAAGCATGAGCAGTCGTTAAAAACTGTCTCATGCTTGTTTTTTGTATTGGTTATACCCTGCCGCCGGCAGCGTGTCTGGCTACGGCAATATCCTGCTCGACCGTTCCGCCGGAAACACCCAGCCCGCCGAGGAAACGGCCCTTGTATGTTAAGGGGACTCCTCCTCCAAAGATACAGAACTTTCCGGGGTGGGTCTGCTGGAGACCGTAAAGAGGCTGTCCGGGAAGAATGGATTTGGCTGCCTCCTCGGTAGGGAGGCGAAGTGCGGCAGCAGTATAAGCCTTTGAATGGGAAACGGAGATACTGGCAAGAAGGGAATCATCCATCCGGTGCATAGCCACCATGTTCCCGCCGTCATCCACAACGGTAAAAACCATGGAAACCTCAAGGCTACGGGCCATTTCTTCCCCTCTCTCTATTATGGTTAAGGCTTCTTTTAAAGTCATTCGTTCACTTTTTAGAGCCTGGATCACAGCAGCCGCAATTTCTCCCGTCATATGGGAATCGCTCATAGAAATACCTCCTCACAGAAATTTTAATCGTTTTAAGTCCATTATAAGGGGGAAGTTCCTTGGGTTCAATCACAGTACAATCCGAAAAAATGGACGATCCAATACAGATAAAATCCATAAATGAAATTTCAGGCACAATAGAAAAGATTTAAGAAGTCTGGATTGTACATTTTTTATGCTTTAATAATATTTCATCATTTGTCCCCGGATGAGATATGATGTGGATAGAGGAATCATCCAAAAACTTATGATGTAAAAGGAGGATATTTTATGCTTGCAAAAGGGTTTACAGAACCAACGGAGCGTGTAAAAAGGCTGAAAAGGGCAATTGTGGAAGCTGTTCCATATGTGGAATCGGAAAGAGCAGTCCTGGTAACGGAATCTTATAAAGAAACAGAAGGGCTTTCCCCTATTATGAGACGGGCCAAGGCCGCGGAGAAGATTTTTAAGAATCTTCCTGTTACCATTCGTGAGGACGAACTGATTGTAGGTGCCATCACAAAGAATATCCGCTCAACGGAGATCTGTCCGGAGTTTTCTTATGAATGGGTGGAAAAAGAGTTTGAGACAATGGGAACCAGAATGGCAGACCCATTCCAGATCCCCAAAGAGACCGCTTCCGAATTAAAAGAAGCATTCCGCTACTGGGAAGGCAAAACTACCAGTGCGCTGGCAGAATCTTATATGTCCCAGGAAACAAAGGATTGCATCAGCAACGGCGTCTTTACCGTAGGAAACTATTTTTATGGCGGTGTAGGCCATGTGTGCGTGGATTACGGCAAAGTGTTAAAAATCGGATTTACAGGAATTATCCGTCAGGTAATGGAGGCAATGGCAAAGCTTGATACCTCAGATCCTGAATATATCAAAAAGAAAAATTTTTATGAAGCTCTCATTATTACCTATACAGCTGCCATTCAATTTGCACATCGTTATGCAGCCAAAGCCAGAGAAATGGCAGCGGTTTGTCCGGATGCAAAGAGAAAAGCAGAGCTGCTTCAAATCGCTGCCAACTGTGACCGGGTTCCGGAACAAGGAGCGACTAATTTTTATGAAGCCTGCCAGTCCTTCTGGTTCGTGCAGATTCTTCTTCAGATTGAAGCCAACGGCCATTCCATTTCTCCGGGACGTTTTGACCAGTACATGAACCCCTACTTATCCATGGATCAGAGCATATCCCATGAATTTGCACAGGAACTAATTGACTGTATCTGGGTCAAATTAAACGATGTAAATAAGACCAGAGACGAGGTATCCGCTCAGGCGTTTGCCGGATATGCAGTATTCCAGAACTTAATTGTAGGCGGACAGACCGAAGACGGGCTGGATGCGACCAATGAAATGTCCTATATGTGCATGGAGGCAGTTGCCCATGTAAAACTTCCTGCACCTTCCTTCTCCATAAGGGTTCATCAGAATACACCGGACGAATTTCTTTACCGTGCCTGTGAACTCACCCGCTTAGGTCTTGGAGTTCCGGCTATGTATAACGATGAAGTGATCATTCCTGCACTCTGTAACCGGGGAGTCTCTTTAGCAGATGCAAGAAATTACTGCATTATCGGCTGTGTGGAACCTCAGTGCCCTCACAAAACAGAAGGCTGGCATGATGCGGCATTCTTTAACATTGCAAAGGTCCTGGAAATTACGCTACATAACGGAAAGGTAGGAGATAAGCAGTTAGGTCCGGTTACCGGAGATATCACTTCCTTCACCAGTCTGGAAGAGCTTTTTGAAGCATATAAAAAGCAGATGGAGTACTTTGTTTACCATCTGGCGGAAGCAGATAACTGTGTGGATTTTGCCCACGCGGAACGAGCACCTCTTCCATTCTTATCCGCGCTGGTGGATGATTGCATCGGCCGTGGAAAGAGTGTACAGGAAGGCGGAGCCATCTATAACTTCACAGGTCCTCAGGCCTTTGGTGTGGCGGATGCAGGAGATTCTCTCTGTGCCATCAAAAAACACGTTTTTGAGAACAAAGAGATTACAATGGAGCAGTTAAAGGAAGCACTTGATCATAACTTTGGATATGACTGTGAACAGGCTGAGACTGCATCGGAAGACACAGAGGAAGCCAGAATTTATGAAGCGGTAAAGAGGATTTTAAGCAATAACGGTTCCATCAACCTGGCCGATCTTCAGGCCCAGTTAAGCAAGCCGGCAAAAGAGGCAAAAGGCAGCAGGGAAGACTATGCACAGATTAAGCGTATCCTTGAGAACACGCCCTGGTATGGAAATGACGAGGACGAAGTGGATATGATTGCAAGACGCTGCGGACAGATTTATTCCTATGAAGTGGAAAAGTATAAAAATCCAAGAGGGGGCCAGTTCCAGGCAGGCTGCTATCCGGTATCTGCCAATGTATTATTCGGCAAGGACGTAGGCGCTCTTCCTGACGGCAGACTGGCAAAGAAACCGTTGGCAGACGGGGTATCCCCAAGACAGGGAAAGGATACCAATGGTCCTACCGCTGCAGCCATGTCTGTAGCAAAACTGGATCATGCAAACTATTCAAACGGAACCTTATATAACCAGAAGTTCCTGCCGTCCGCACTTGCAGGAGATGATGGACTGAAGCATTTTGCTTCCATTGTACGTTCCTACTTTGACCATAAGGGAATGCACGTACAGTTTAACGTAATTGACCGGGAGACACTTCTTGCCGCACAGGCAGACCCGGAACAGCATAAGGATCTGGTGGTACGTGTAGCTGGATACAGTGCCCAGTTTACCGTTCTTGCAAAAGAAGTCCAGGACGATATCATAAGCCGTACCGAACAGACCCTCTAAAGGGGACCGGCAAAGAAAAAGAAGGGAGTCGGCATGGATTCGATCAATTATAATCTGACGGGAACCGTATTTGATATACAGCGGTTTTCCCTGCACGATGGTCCGGGAATCCGTACAATCGTATTTTTAAAGGGTTGTCCTCTCTCCTGCCAGTGGTGCAGCAATCCGGAATCCCAGAGTATAAACCCAGTAATGATGTATAAAAAAAGTGAGTGTATTCACTGCGGACGCTGTATCAAAGTCTGTAAGGTGAAAGCCATCAGCCCGGAGAATGAAACCTGGATTGACAGAGATAAGTGTACCGGATGCGGAGAGTGCGCCAATGCATGTCCGGCAGGTGCCCTGGTATCAAAGGGAAAGACCATGTCTGTCCAGCAGGTAGTACGGGAGTTAAAAAAAGATGCCACGACTTACCGCCGTTCCGGAGGGGGGATCACCCTTTCCGGAGGGGAGCCGCTGGTGCAGTATCAGTTTGCCTCAGAGCTTTTAAAAGCCAGTAAGAGTCAAGGCTGGAATACTGCCATAGAAACCGCTGGGATCGGAAGTGCCGAAGCGGTGGAAACCGTCATTCCCTATGTGGACACCGTCCTGTTGGACATTAAGCACATGGACAAAGAGAAGCACAAACGGTTTACCGGAGCCTCCAATGAGGTGGTTTTGCAGAATGCTCCCCGTATAAGCCAGATATCGGATACCGTCATCCGCGTCCCGGTGATTCCCAGCTTTAATTATTCGCCGGAGGAGATTCTGGCGATTGCAGAATTTGCAAAAACATTGACAGGAATAAGAACCATACACCTTCTCCCCTATCATACATTTGGAGAAAACAAATATGGACTCATGGGGAAGGATTACGGACTGAAGCATATAAAACCCTTAAACCCGGAGGACCTAAACGCGTGCAAAGAAGTAGTGGAACGCTGTGGGTTCCGGTGTGTGATCGGTGGTTAGAGTGATTTGAGAATGGAGGAAAAGGAATGGATCAGCAGTTAATTGAAAAAGTAATGAAACAGGTCTCGGATGAACTGGGAATAAAGCCGGAAGTCCAGAAAGAGACGGTAAAAGCAGAAACAGCACGTCCGGCCGCCGGAATCGGGCTGACTGAATTTGTAGGAACCTCCGTTGGCGATACCATAGGGCTTGTGATTGCCAGTGTGGACCCAATGCTTGCCGATGCCATGAAGCTGGGAAAATACCGTTCCATCGGAATCATCGGCGGCAGAGTTGGAGCAGGTCCGCAGATATGGGCCGTAGATGAGGCAGTAAAAGCGACCAACACGGAAATTATTTCCGTAGAGCTTCCCAGAGATACCAAAGGCGGAGCCGGTCACGGAAGTTTGATTTATATCGGTGCAGAGGATGTATCCGATGCCAGAAGGGCGGTAGAGATCGCACTTTCCGTCCTGCCAAAATACTTTGGTGATGTTTATTCCAACGATGCCGGTCATCTGGAGTTCCAGTATACGGCAAGAGCCAGCTATTGTCTGGAAAAAGCACTGGGAGCACCGGTAGGCAAAGCGTTTGGAATGACCTGTGCCGGCCCGGCAGCCATTGGAACCGTTCTTGCGGATATCGCAGTAAAGGCAGCCAATGTTGAAGTGGTAGGATACAGTTCCCCAGCTTCAGGCACCAGCTATTCCAATGAAGTAATATTTACCTTTACCGGAGATTCCGGTGCGGTAAGGCAGGCAGTGCGTGCCGCAATAGAAGCAGGGAAGAAGATGCTTGGAGCAATGGGAGGAGAAGCAAAGTCTTCCCAGCCCCCCTATATTTGATAAGAAACCCGGAGAGAAAACGAAGGAAACATAAGGAGGATTCACAATGAGCGCAGATGCATTAGGTATGGTAGAGACAAAAGGATTAATCGGAGCAATCGAGGCAGCAGATGCCATGGTAAAATCAGCAAATGTAACACTGGTTGGATATGAGAAAATCGGTTCCGGGCTTGTAACTGTTATGGTGAGAGGAGATGTGGGAGCCGTGAAAGCAGCCACCGATGCCGGTGCATCTTCTGCAGCAGCCGTTGGAGAACTTATTTCAACCCATGTCATTCCACGTCCCCATTCAGATGTGGAAAAGGTAATTCCCAATCTTCTGTAATTGGGGCGATGGGACTTTGACCGTCCTATGACTTAAAATGAGGTGGATGAATTGAAGATCAGTGAAGAACAGCTCAGGCAGTTGGTATGGAAGATATTAAAAAAGCTGGAAGAAGAGAGCAAAAAAGAAAAAAAACTGCTGTATATGGTCTGCACCTCAGCCTGGGATGAAAGGTATGAAACGTTTCTGGAAGAGCTGCAGCTGTCGGGGCAATACCGTGTCTGTCCTGTCATTCCCGATGAATGGCAGGAATCGGGCCTGGAATCCCGTTTGAAAGGCTTTCCTTCCTGTACCGGAATCCGCTGTTATTCCCAGGGAATACCAAAAAATTTAGAAGAAGCAGTTACCGCTTTTCCAGTAGTTTCCACCGAGGCGGTCGTGAAGACTGCTCTGTGCATACAGGATACATTTGAGACTTCCTGGGTGGCGGCCTGTTTTCGGGAGGGGAGCCGGGTTCTGTTTATGCAGACCGGACTCACCCCTTTTTCCGGAAAGGAACAGCCGGCCTATCAGGACCAGATCTTGTCTTATTACAGAAAAATCCTGGAATATGGAGTAGAAATCTGTTCCTGCAAGGAGTTGTGCAGTCCCGTTACGGCCGTTATTCCGGATAAAAAAACGGAAGTATGTGCAGCTGGCCCAAAACGGGTCATAACAGCATCAACTGTAGAGCAGTATGCATCAGACGGGGTTCTCACTGTGCGCCAGGGGGACATTATTACAGATATGGCAAAAGACAGGGCAAGGGTGTTAAACATTGCCTTGCAGGAAACAAAAGTTGTGAGGTGATGAAATGAAACAGGCATTGGGATTGGTTGAGATCCAGGGATTATCAACGGCAGTACTGGTAGCGGATACTATGGTGAAAGCGGCAAATGTCAGCATTCTTGAGATTGAAAACTCCAAAGGCCAGGGCTATATGACCATTAAAGTTGCTGGAGATGTGGGTGCCGTCAATGCGGCTGTCAGCGCAGGCAGGCAGACAGGATTGGAAAACCAGAAACTGGTGTCCTGGAACGTGATTGCCCGGCCCGCAGATTCCGTAGAACAGGTCTTTGGAGCTGCGAAACAAGCAAAGACAGAGCAGGAAGCAGAAGCAGCAGCTGAAGTAGAAGAAATTGTTCAAGAAGAAGAAACAATTAAAAAAGAAGATACATTAAATCCAGAAGAAACAATTCAAGCGGAAGAAGTAAAAGAGTCGGAACAAGCAGCACCTGCACAAATTGCGGAAGAAGTCCGGGAAACAAAAGAACCGGCACCTGCCAGTGCTTCTGCAAAAAGAACCGGCAGCCGTAAAAATAGAAGTTGACCGCAGGCATCAAGCGGCTTGTGACAGGAAAGGAAAGGGAACAGAATGAGGCTGGCAAAGATTACCGGTACGGTTGTAGCGACCAGAAAGGATGAGACCCTGACGGGCTACAAACTGATGATCGTCCGCAGGATCGACGTCCACGGGAATTTCATAGATTCGGAAGAAGTGGCGGTAGATTATGTGGGGGCAGGAGTCGGTGAGACGGTCCTTATCGGCCAGGGCTCTTCTGTCCGTGTAGATAAGAAGAAGCGGGAGGCCGTCATTGACATGGCGATCATCGGAATTGTTGATACCGTTGTAGGTTAAAAACGTTCTCCTTATCAGCTTAACAGGAAAGGAGGTAAGAATTAGTATGATTAGCAGCATTTACTCCAGTGTAACGGAGGCAGTAGCAGCCGCAAAGACCGCATCCGTAAGATATGCGGAGTTGAGTCTGAATGAGCGGCGGCAGGTGATAGAAGCAGTAAAGACGGCTCTCCGCCCCATTGCAGGAGAACTGGCGGCACTGACGGTGGCAGAGACGTGTATGGGCAATGAAACCGATAAGACCGAAAAGATCCGTCTTGCCATAGAGAAAACTCCAGGAGTGGAAGACCTGATTACAGAGGTCAATACAGGAGATCACGGCATGACCCTTTATGAGCTTGCTCCTGCAGGGGTCGTCTGTGCAGTCCAGCCCTCCACCAATCCATGTGCCACACTCATAAACAACACCATTGGAATGCTTGCGGCAGGAAACAGTGTGGTCCATTGTCCTCACCCCAGAGCACTTCGGGTCTCCCAGCTGGTGACGGCAGTGATCAGCAATGCGGTTATGGATACGTGTAACATACCGGATCTTGTGGTAACACTCCATGAAAGTCTTATGGGATATACCAAAGAGCTCATGAGTCATCCCGATGTAGATCTGGTGGTCTGCACAGGAGGCGCCGACGCCCTTCATCAGGCGATGAATTCGGGAAAAAGGGTGATCGGAGCAGGACCGGCAAACCCGGTTGCCATTGTAGATGAAACCGCAGATATGAAGCAGGCGGCCTATGATATCGTTCGGGGAGCAGCCTTTGACCACAATTTAATGTGCACTTCCGAAAAAGCCATTGTGGTAACAGAACCAGCAGCCGACGCTTTGATCTATCAGCTTTTGAAAAATGGGGTCTATTATGTGAAAAATGAAGAAGAAATTGAAAAGCTTCTTCGTGCTGTCATCACAGAAGACCGGGTGGTCAATAAAAAACTGGAAGGAAAAAGTGCAGATAAAATCCTTGCCAGCGCAGGAATTTCCTGTTCTTCTCCTGTAAAGCTGATCGTGGTGGAAACGAAAAAGACCCACCCCTTTGCCACTCTTGAACTTCTCATGCCCCTTGTACCTCTTATCAAGGCAGCGGATTTTTTGCAGGCATTGGAGACAGCCTTTGAGCTGGAACAAGGGTTTAAGCATACGGCAACCATTCATTCCCAGTGCATCGAACACTTAAACCGTGCGGCGCAGAAGATGCAGACCTCAGTATTTGTAAAAAACGGCCCGTCTCTCCTTGGCGTCGGGTTTGACCTTGAGGGGCATGCCAGCTTTACCGTAGCAACGGCAACGGGAGAGGGAACTGCCACTGCAAGGCACTTCACCAGGAGGAGAAGGTGTACGCTGACAGACGGCTTCTCCCTCCGTTAATCATTGAGAAAGCAGGTTGATGAAAATGTTGGAAGGGTGCCAATCAAGAACCTATTTGGTAACCTCGGAATCAGTAACCAGAGGGCATCCCGATAAAGTCTGCGATCAGATTGCGGACGGGATTCTGGATGCCTATCTGAACGAGGACCCTGCTTCCAGGGTGGCGGTAGAGGTTATGGCTTCTACGGATACTCTGATGGTGGCAGGAGAAGTCACCTCCACTGCCCGGATTGATGTGGTAAAAAAAGCAAGAGAAATCATCCGGGAGATCGGGTATGTGGAACATGGCAAAGGCTTTGATGCAGATACCTGCATGATCTTTACCAATATTCACAGCCAGTCGCCGGATATTTCCCAGGGAGTGACCAAGAAGACCGACGGGAAGAAGGAAGTGCTTGGCGGAGGAGACCAGGGAGTTATGTACGGCTATGCGGTCGATGAGACCGAAAGCCTGATGCCTTTGCCCTGTTATCTGGCAAACCGTCTGGCAGAACGGCTGGACTGCGTCAGAATCACTCAGGGAGCCTCTTTTTTATATCCCGACGGAAAGACTCAGGTCACGGTGCGCTACAACCAGGCAGGGGAACCCATAGGAATCCACAGCATCGTTGTATCTGCCCAGCACAGCGAAAAGGTGTCCCGGGAAGTCCTGGAGGCATTTATCCGGTGTACGGTCATTGAGCCGGTGATTGATCCTGCCCTTCTCACACCGGAGACGAGGATTCATATCAATCCCACCGGACGGTTTGTGATCGGCGGTCCGGCAGGAGATACGGGGGTCACCGGAAGAAAGATCATGGTGGACACCTATGGGACCGTCGGAAAGCATGGAGGCGGAGCCTTTTCCGGGAAGGACCCCACGAAGGTGGACCGTTCCGCTGCCTATATGGCCCGCTATGTGGCAAAGAACATTGTAGCAGCAGGCTTGGCAAAAAGGTGTGAAGTAGCGTTTGCCTATGTCATCGGCGGAGTGGAGCCGGAGGCGGTCACGGTCAATACCTTCGGAACAGGAACCATTGGAGACGGCCAGATTGAAGCCTTGATAAAAAATGTATTTTCTTTTGGAGTTTCCGAGTGCATTACCCAATTGAAACTGAGACGGCCTCAATATTTAAAGACGGCCGCATACGGGCATTTCGGAAGAACAGACCAGGGATTTGGCTGGGAAGAGACCGATAAGGCATGGATACTAAAACAGTTGGCCTTTTAATATATTATGATAATCAGAACAAAAAATCAGGAGGAAAAACAAATGTCAAATGAAGCATTAGGAATGGTGGAAACAAAAGGTCTGGTAGGTGCGATTGAAGCCGCAGACGCAATGACAAAAGCAGCAAATGTAACCATGATAGGATACGAAAAGATCGGTTCCGGTCTTGTAACGGTTATGGTACGCGGAGATGTGGGCGCTGTAAAAGCATCCGTAGACGCAGGAGCAGCCGCAGCCGCAAATGTAGGGGAAGTGGTATCCCAGCATGTCATTCCAAGACCTCATACCGATGTGGAGAAGATTCTGCCCAAATTATAAACTGTCAGGGAAATAACACGTTCAAAAGGAAAAGGGAATCATGGATAAAGAAGAATTAATCAAGCTTGTTACCAAGCGGGTGATCGAGAAAATCAAAGATTATGATGCATATAAAGTTCCCATTGGGGTATCGAACCGGCATGTCCATGTATCCAGACAGGATTTAGACATACTTTATGGAAAAGGCTACGAACTGACAAAAAAAGCTGATTTAAAACAGCCGGGACAGTTTGCAAGCAATGAGACAGTAACCATACGAGGCCCTAAGGGAGAATTTGAACGGGTACGGATTCTTGGACCAGTGAGAAAACAAAGTCAGGTGGAAGTTTCAAAAACCGACAGTTTTCGTCTTGGAATCCGTCCTCTCATAAAGGAATCCGGAGATTTAGAAGGAACTCCCGGACTGGAATTAATCGGTCCGGAAGGTACAGTTTCTCTTTCCAGTGGTGCCATTGTTGCATTACGCCATATACATATGACGCCCGGGCAGGCACTTGCCATGGGTCTGAAAGACAAAGATATGGTAGAGGTGGAGGTATTTGGTGAGAGACGCGGTGTATTTGGAGATGTTCTGGTCCGGGTATCGGACCAGTTCGCTCTGGAAATGCATGTAGACGTTGATGAGGCCAATGCCTTCTCATTAAGCAATGGGGACCACGTAGTCATCAGAAAGAGCAGTAAGGATTGCCAAAGCAGATTCACAATAAGGGAAAGAAGGTAGAGACACTTGGATATGGATTTAAAAGCAATTGAGCAAATGGTAGAACAGGTTTTACGGGAGATTCAGTCAGAACAGCTTATCAGTACAGGAGAGCAGAAGGCAGAGACATACGGTCTGTTTTCAACCATGGATGAAGCCATCGAAGCTTCGGAAAAGGCACAGAAAAAGCTGTTGTTTACCAGTATGGCTGACCGCCAGAAATATGTGGATGTCATCCGGAAAACCGTATTGAACAAAGAAAATTTAGAGCTGATTTCCAGAATGGCAGTAGAAGAGACGGAAATAGGCCATTATGAACATAAACTGATTAAAAACCGCCTGGCTGCGGAAAAGACTCCAGGAACCGAGGATCTGGTTTCAGAAGCAGTAACAGGCGACAATGGGCTTACTTTAATCGAATATTGTCCCTTTGGTGTCATTGGTGCCATCACACCTACCACCAATCCAACAGAGACCATCATCAATAACTCCATTTCCATGATCGCCGGAGGTAATACCGTGATATTCAGCCCTCATCCAAGAGCGAAGAAGGTATCCACACTTCTGGTAAAGATGCTGAATAAAGCCTTGAAGGAAGCCGGTGCTCCCTCCGATTTGATTTCCATGGTGGAAGAACCTTCTCTGGAGAATACGGAAAAGATGATAAGCAATCCCAAAGTCCGCCTTCTGGTTGCTACCGGAGGTCCCTCCATCGTAAAAAAAGTTCTCTCCTCCGGAAAGAAAGCCATCGGAGCAGGTGCTGGAAATCCGCCGGTCGTTGTGGATGAAACGGCAGATATTAAGAAAGCGGCAAAGGACATCATTGATGGCTGCAGCTTTGATAACAATGTTCCCTGTATCGCAGAAAAGGAAGTATTTGCAGTGGATACCATCTGCGATCACCTGATTCAGTATATGAAAGAAAACGGAGCTTATCTCCTTACAGACAAACAGCAGATCGAGGAACTGAAAGCTCTGGTGACCACAGAAAAGGGCGGACCCAAGACTTCCTTTGTAGGAAAGAGCGCAGGCTACATCATGGAAAAGCTGGGGGTAAAAGTACCAGATTCCATTCGTGCCATTATTATGGAAGTACCGAAGGACGATCTGTTCGTTCAGGAAGAAATGATGATGCCTATCCTCCCCATCGTTCGTGTCGCTGATGTGGATACTGCAATTGAATATGCCCTAGAAGCGGAACATGGAAACCGCCATACCGCAATTATGCACTCCCAGAATGTAGAGAAATTAAGCAAGATGGCGAAAATCCTGGAGACCACCATTTTTGTAAAGAATGCCCCTTCCTATGCAGGAATCGGAGCAGGCGGAGAAGGCCATACGACCTTTACCATTGCAGGACCCACCGGAGAAGGACTTACTTCTGCAAGATCCTTCTGCAGGAAACGCAAATGCGTTCTCTCCGATGCATTCAGCATCCGATAAAGGAGAAACCCATATGTCAAATGTATACATGAAAACCAGAATACAGGAAGGGCCGCAGGCAAAGGAATATTTAAAAAGTATAAAAAATAAGCGGATTATGATCGTCTGTGATAAATTTCTCTCAGAAAACGGGACGGTGAAATACTTAACGGATATTCTTGGTTCCTGCAATGATGTAAAGCTGTTTGACAAAGCAGTTCCTGATCCTGCCATACAAGTGGTAGGGTCAGGGCTCTGTATGATGTATCAGGTAAAACCCGATATCATCATTGGCTTTGGAGGCGGCTCTGCCATTGATACCGCAAAGGGAATCATTTATTTTTCCACGGTGAAAAAGCTGGCTCCCAAACCCCTTTTTGTGGCAGTTCCCACAACCAGCGGAACCGGATCTGAAGTTACCTCTGCCTCCGTTATAACCGATACGGAAACAAAGAGTAAGCATCTGATTTCATCCGAGGACATTCTGGCAGATGTAGCGATTTTAGACCCGGCACTGACCTTGTCGGTTCCCCAGGCGGTGACAGCCAACACAGGAATGGACGTGCTGACCCATGCGCTGGAAGCTTATGTAGCCACAGGTTCCAATGTTTTTTCCGATGCGATGGCAGAAAAGTCGGCAGAGCTTTTGATGAAATCCCTTCTGGTCTGCTACATGGATGGCAATGATCTGCGGTCCAGGACTATGATGCAGGAGGCTTCTACATTAGCAGGAATCGCATTCCAAACGGCTGGTCTGGGTGTGAATCACAGCATTGCCCATCAGCTGGGAGGAACCTTTCACATTCCCCATGGTCTGGCAAATGCCATTCTATTAAATCATGTGATTGAATATAATAGCAGAGACCAGGCCATCATGAACAAGTATGCCGCACTTGCCATAAAGCTGCAGCTGGCAGAGCCAAAGGAAGATGCTAAAGTTGCCGTAAAAGCAGTAAAGGGTCTGATCACCGCCTTGATGCGTTGTATGAATATGCCCTCTTCCATAAAGGAATTGGGAATTGACCGTACAGAGTATGAAAGCCAGCTTCAAAATATGGTAGAGAATGCCCTTATGGACGCCTGCCTTGCCGCCAATCCGACAAAAATCGGAGGTCCTGATATCCGGAAGATTTTATTAACTATTTACGAAGGACAGGAATACGGCAGTCAGGAATAAAAAATCATAAGGCCGAGCTGTTTTATATGACAGCCCGGTCTTCTTGTGTTATTCTGATATAGAAACGAATCGTTATAAGGAAAATGGCAATCATAACATAGCAGCAAAGAGAGGTTACGAAGATGGAAAAATATCAGGAACTGCTCCATATAGCTGAAATGCAGTCAGATACCCCAGATGATTATTTCAGTACAGATGAAGAAGGCAATATGTCAAAGCTGGACATTATCCACCTGTTTGGAAAGGAAAAGCTGGAAAACATACAAAAGAGTCTTTCAAAAGCCACCGGACTGGCATTCGTCACGGTGGATTTCCGAGGAGAGCCGATTACGGATGCAACCTTCTTTTCCAGCTTTTGCCAAAAGATAAGAAACAGCAAAGAAGCCATTGAACGGTGTAAATCCTCGGATGCATTCGGTTCCATACAGGCCGCAGTCACCAAAAAAACAAACGTATACTTTTGTCCCTGCGGACTGTTGGAGATGGCCATCCCCATTATTGTCAGAGGCCATTATTTGGGAGGCTTTATCGGAGGACAGATCCAATGTCTGGACGCTCCGGAATCGGTGAGCCGCCTGGGTTCTGTTATGCGTTCCGACCAGTGTGAAGAGGTAAGGGCAGAGTGTGAGGAGCTGCGGAAGGAGATTCCAATCTATTCTTACGAAAAGTTCCTGGATATTGCCAATCTGGTTTTCCTCGTCATCAATCAGTTAAGCGAAAATGAGGTCAGCAAACATCTTCATGAGGATGTATTAAAAAAACGGATCAGGAAAGTGCAGGCAGCCAATCAGCTTCTTGTAAAGGAAATTTCAGAAAAGAACATGGAGCTGCAGGAAATGAAGATCAACTACAATCCCATTGAAACCATAGATGTTTTGACCTCACTTATGAATTTGTCCATTATGGAAGACACAGAGGGCTTTCAGGAATTTTTGGGTTCTTTTATAGAATATACCAAATATAAATATATGGAGAAAGGAACCTTTGTCCCTGTTTCCAAAGAACTGAATCAGGCAGAAACGTACCTTCTTCTCCAGAAAAAGAAGCTGGGAGACCGGCTGGATTATTCCATTCAGGTGCCAAGGGAAATGCATATGAGAAAGATGCCTTCTGATATTGTATTGCCTTTTATTCAGGATGCCCTTTATAATGGAATTATGCAAAAAAAACAGGGGGGAAAGATTACAGTATCCGGTTCTGTCAGGAATAACAACTTAATCCTGGAGATCAGTGACAATGGTCCGGGCCTTTTAGAGGTGGAGCTGGAAGCCAAATATGAAGCCTTTCAGGACAAGCATGAAGGATATTACATCAAACTTGGGAAGGAATATGCCAGAGAGAAAATGAGAAGACTCTTTGGTGAGGAGTATAAGATCATTTCAGAAATCGACAGGAACCGAGGGGGTAAAACGATTCTGATCTGGCCCGAACATTATGAAGAAAGGACGGAGTAACCATGTATAGGGTTCTGATTGCGGATGATGATATTTTAATGCAGGAAGCTTTGAAGATTTTAATATCCAGAGAAGAATCCTTCCAGGTGGTCCGGGTGGTAGGCAGCGGAGACTGTGCGGTAAAAGCATGCAGAGAGGATGCCATAGACATCGTGTTTATGGATATGCTGATGCCCGGCATCACAGGACTTGAAGCCGGCAGGATCATTCATCAGATGAATCCGCAGATAACCATTTATATGCTTTCCTCCTTTTCTTCTCATGTATTTCTGCGGAGTATGGCAAGAGATGAAGTAAAAGATGTTTTGGAAAAACCGGTAACCTGGGCCAAGGTGAAAAAAATACTGGAAAACTATAAGACCAATCATGAAGATGCCGTCATGGATCATGAGGAAGCACTTGCAATGCTTTTGAGAAATAAGGATTTTGGCAGGTTTTACCGGGAGCTTCCGGAGATCATTGACCGTATTTATGAGATGGCAGGAGGGGATTCTGTCAGGTTAATCAAGCTCTTTCATTACATCGGGCAGAATCTTTTGGATACCAGGAACGTTTACGATGAAAAAATGCAGATTGGAGAGTTATTTCCCATCAACAAGGCATTGATTCTGGACCAAAAGACCTCAGAATTGTGGCTTTTCCGGGTAATGGACTACCTGTTTCAGCAAAATAGCATCAACCGCTATCCCTTATTGGAAAATATTTTTTATTATATTGAGAATCATATCAAGGAGGATATTACCCTTAACACGATCATAGAAAACTGCGCCATCAGCCAGGGATATTTAAGCCGTATCTTTCGGGAACAGCTGAATGTCAGCGTCACAGAGTATATCCATATGAAAAAAATCCATCTGGCAAAGGGATACTTTTATTTTACTGAGGACAGCATTGCCGATGTGGCCTTTCGCCTCGGTTATAATGAAAGCAGCTATTTCAGCAAGGTATTTAAAAAATATGAGAAAATAACGGTGAAACAATATAAAATGGAGAGCCGCAGAAAAGGCTCCCAATAAATGATGTCAAAAGCTTCCGGACCTTCCGGGGGCTTTTTTTATGGATAAGCAGCCTGCTGTTTGTGCTGAAATTTCTACCAGTTATGCAGGAGAACCCTCTTAGGCTTAGATTTATGTTAAAGTAACTCCATACCACAAGAAATAAGGGTAATTCGTATTGAGGAGGATGAAAGAAATGTTACAGGTTAATATGGACGATGTATTAAAAGTTGTAAAACTTTGCGTGCCCTATTTGATCGGTATGGCAGTTGCAGCGGTAATCATCATTGCTGCAATGGTGGCAGTCCGAAAGAAAAAACGTGCAGTAAAATATCTGGTACGCAGACAGGGAATTATGGCTTTGGTGCTGGTTTTAGTCATCACCGTCAACCTCATCTGCTGGGGCCCGATGTCAAACCTGATTTCACTTGCCACAGGCAGCGGCAGAATTTCAGAAGAAACGTCCAATGAAGCGGCGGAGCTTTGTGCTGAGATTGCAGAGGAAGGAATCGTTTTGTTAAAGAACGATGATAACCTTCTTCCCTTAAAAAAGGATTCTAAATTGAATGTATTTGGCTGGGCCTCCACCAATCCCTGCTATGGCGGGACCGGTTCCGGTTCCCTTTCACAGGCATATGAAACAGTGACTCTTCTTCAGGGACTGGAACATTCCGGCTTTCAGCTGAACACCAAGCTTTCTGATTTTTATACTGCATACCGAACGGACCGCCCCAAGGTAGAGATGTGGGAACAGGACTGGACCCTTCCGGAGCCTGCAAAGGATTCCTACAGCAGTGACTTGATCAATGATGCAAAGGCATTTTCCGATACGGCCATGATCGTCATCAGCCGTGTGGGTGGAGAAGGTGCGGACCTTCCGACCGATGTCAGCAAGGTCAACTATACGGATAATTCCACTGAATATAATGATTTCAAAGAAGGGGACCATTACCTGAAATTGAGCCAGACAGAAAAAGATATGGTCGATCTGGTTTGTTCTAATTTTGACAATGTTGTTTTTGTATATAACGGCGCAAATGCAATGGAACTTGGATTTTTAAAGGAATACAGCCAGATCAAGAGTGCTATCTGGTGTCCTGGTACCGGCCAGTCCGGATTTGAAGGTCTGGGTAAAATCATAAGCGGCGAAGTCAATCCGTCAGCAAAGACCAGTGATACTTTTTTAGCAGATTTAACTAAAACCCCTACGTTCCACAATTTTGGAGATTTTGCGTACAGCAACATGGATGAATTCCCTGGAAAATCCTTATTGGGAATTCCGACCACCCCTCATTTTGTGAATTATGTAGACAGCATTTATGTGGGCTACCGCTTCTATGAAACGGCAGCAGAGGAAGGTCTGATCGACTATGATAAAACTGTGGTGTATCCTTTTGGCTATGGCTTGTCTTATACCACGTTTAAGCAGGAGATGGGACCTGTCTCAGAACAGGATGGAAAGATATCCTTTGATGTGACCGTTACCAATACCGGAAATACAGCCGGCAAGGATGTGGTAGAGGTATATTACAATCCTCCCTACTATAACGGAGGAATCGAAAAGGCATCTGCAAACCTGATCGCCTTTGATAAAACCGAGAAGCTTGAACCAGGTGCATCTGAGACCATACCAGTATCCTTCGACTTACAGGATATGGCTTCCTATGATGCAGACGGAAAAGGTGCTTATGTGCTGGAAGCCGGAGATTACGGCATTTCTGTCCGGTCCGATTCCCATACCATCATTGGGGAACAGACCGTTCACGTATCGGAAGAAGTGGTATATGATTCCTCGAATCCCCGTACCACCGATCATACGGCAGCCACAAACCAGTTTGAGCAGGCCAATGGAGGAATCACATATCTTTCCAGAGCCAACGGCTTTTCCAACTACGAAGAAGCAACCAAAGCACCTGCTACCGATGTGATGCCTGAGAAGTATAAAAAAACATTTATAAATAACATCAACTATAATCCGGAAGATTATAACAATCCTTCTGACGTGATGCCGAAAACCGGTGCGAAAAACGGTCTTTCTCTTGCCGATATGAGGGGACTTGATTATGATGACCCCAAGTGGGAGCCGCTTCTCGATCAGCTGACCGTAAAAGAGATGGATAAAATGGTCGCCCTCGGAGGATATCAGACCCCGGCAGCTAAAAGTGTAAAAAAGGTGGGAACGGTAGATTGTGACGGACCGGCTTCCATTAACAATAACTTTACCAGAACCGGATCCATTGGATTTCCTTCTGCTGTGATGATCGCCTGCACCTGGAACCAGGATATGGCAGAAGCCTTTGGAGAGAGCATTGGTAAGATGGCTGATGAGATGAAGGTATCCGGCTGGTATGCTCCGGCCATGAATCTTCACCGCTCCGCATTTGCAGGACGTAATTTTGAATATTTTTCTGAGGATGGAGTTCTCAGCGGAAGGATGTCATCCAGTGCGGTAAAGGGAGCAGAGCACTACGGTGTTTATGCCTATATCAAACATTTTGCATTAAACGATCAGGAAACCAACCGGGAAAGAATGTTGTGTACCTGGGCCGATGAGCAGGCCATCCGTGAGATATACCTAAAGCCTTTTGAGATCGCAGTCAAAGAGGGCAAGGCAAAGGCAGTCATGTCAGCCTTCAACTATATTGGAACGGTATATGCAGGTGCATATGACAACCTTCTTAATAAGGTTTTAAGAGATGAGTGGGGATTCCGTGGATTTGTGATCACAGATTACTTTGGCGGATTTGGATATCAGAATGCAGATCAGGAAATCAGAAACGGCAATGATACCATGCTGGTCGCATATGACAACGAAACCAATCATCCAAAAGACACCACCAGTGCCACCAGTGTTCTGGCAATGCGCCAGGCATGTAAGAACATGATGTATACCATTGTCAACAGCCGGGCCTATGAAGGTGACAATGCCAAAGAAGGATTATTGAACTGGCAGATTGCAGCCATTGTAATAGATCTTGTTTTAGCGGCAGGATTTGTTGCTCTTCAATTCAGAATCATCAACGTTTACCGGAGAAAACGGCAATTACAAGAGGGAGAGGACGCAGTTCTGACCGAAAGGAAGGAATAAAGCTGAGACCCTGGAGGGAAATAACATGAAATATTCAAGTATCATTGAGAAAATGACAATTGAAGAAAAAGCAGCCATATTAAGTGGGAAAAATGTATGGCAGTCCCGGAATATCGACCGGCTTGGAATCCCTTCCATATTTTGTGCCGATGGTCCTCATGGAATCCGGAAGCAGGCAAAGGAGGGGGATCATCTGGGGTTAAACCCCTCCCTTCCCGCAACCTGCTTTCCAACCGCTGCCACAGTAGCCAACAGCTGGGACGAAGCCCTGTGTGAGGATATTGGGAATGCCCTGGGCGAGGAAGCGGCCGCTCAGGGAGTAAATGTATTGTTAGGGCCGGGCCTTAATATCAAAAGAAGTCCCCTGTGCGGAAGAAACTTTGAATATTTCTCCGAGGACCCCTATCAGGCCGGGAAAATGGCAGCTTCCTATATAAGAGGAATTCAGAACCAGGGAGTCTATGCCTGTCCCAAGCATTTCGCGGTCAACAGCCAGGAATTAAGGCGTATGGCCATGAATGCCGTGCTGGATGAAAGGACACTCCGGGAAATTTATTTAGAAGGATTTGAGATCGCCGTCAAGGAAGGCGGCGCAAAGTCCATCATGACCAGCTATAACGAAGTAAATGGGGTTTATGCCAACGAAAACAAACATCTATTGCAGGATATTCTGCGTAAGGAGTGGGGCTTTGACGGCATTGTGATCACGGACTGGGGCGGTTCCAATGACCATGTAAAAGGGATCGCAGCCGGATCAAACCTGGAGATGCCTTCCCCCGGCCTGGATTCTGCCAGACAGGTGGTAAAAGCGGTAGAAGAAGGCAGCCTGTCCATGGAAACGCTGGATGCCTGTGTGGATGACCTCTTAGACGCGGTATTCACTTTAACAAAAGAAAAGGAAGCAAAGCGGCAATCCTTTGACCAGAAGCGCCATCACGAACTGGCAAGGAAAGCGGCAGAGGAGAGCGTGGTTCTTCTTAAAAACAGCGAAAAGCTCCTCCCGTTAAAACCAGGCTGCAAGGTGGCTCTGATCGGTGATTTTGCCATAGAACCACGCTATCAGGGGGCAGGTTCCTCTCTGGTAAAGCCCCTTCATTTAGAGACCATGGAAACCGAAATTGGGAACTTCCCCTTAAACTGCATCGGAATAGCCAAAGGCTATCTGCGCAGCAAAAGACCCGATGCCGCTTTGGAAAGCCAGGCAAAAGAACTGGCAGCCCGGGCCGATGTGGTGCTTTACTGCTTTGGACTTGACGAACTGAGTGAATCAGAGGGAATGGACCGCAGCCATATGAGACTTCCTGAAAACCAGATTCATCTGCTTCAGTCACTTGCAGAGGTCAATCCCAATATTGTTGGGATCATAAGCGCAGGCTCCGCCATTGAGATGCCATGGCAGAATCTCTGCAAAGCCATTCTTCACGGCTTTTTAGGCGGAGAGGCAGGGCCGGGGGCCATGCTGCGTGTCTTAACCGGAGTGGTCAATCCTTCCGGGCATTTAAGCGAGACTTATCCGATCCGATATGAGGATACTCCTGCATACCAGTATTATCCCAGTGAAGAACGCAACAGCGAGTACCGGGAAGGCATTTATATCGGTTACCGCTATTATGATACCGGGAAGATTCCGGTACAGTATCCCTTTGGATATGGACTTTCCTATACCACCTTTGCCTATTCCGATCTTGAGGTATCTGAAAATGGGGTCGAGTTTACCCTTAAAAACACCGGAGCCTATGACGGAAAAGAAGTCGCCCAGCTTTATATAGGCGGGCCAAGGGAAACGGTATTCCGTCCGGAGAAGGAACTAAAAGGGTTTGCCAAGGTGTTTTTAAAGGCAGGGGAGAGCAAAAAAGTCACCATCCCCTTTGATGACAAGACCTTCCGCTACTGGAACACAGCAACCGGAAGATTTGAAGTAGAAGGCGGGGATTATACGGTATTTATTGGCTCCAGTGCAGCAGATGTGAAGCTGACCCAGACCATACCGGTAAAAGGCACCACCCAGGTGTTTCCTTATCAGCCGGAAGCACTTCCCTCTTACTATTCGGGAAGCATCAAAAAAGTTCCGGCAAAGGAATTTGAAACACTGCTGGGGCATCCCATACCAGACGGAAAATGGAAAAACGAATTAGGGATCAATGATGCCATTTGCCAGATGCATCAGGCAAAAAGTCTGCTGGCAAGACTGGTCTTTAAGATTCTTACCGGCCTGAAAACAAGGAGCGAAGCAAAGGGGAAACCGAATCTGAATCTTCTGTTTATCTATAACATGCCCTTCCGTGGAATTGCAAAAATGACCGGGGGAGCAGTCAGCATGGAGATGGCAGAAGGAATGGTCCTGGCAGTCAACGGCCATCTTTTTCGGGGCCTTAAAAAGATCATAGGCGGATATTTCGCCAATGCAAAAGCAAACCGGGCTTATGAAAAGAAGCTTTCGGGCAAATAGAAGGGAGTGAGGGCATGCTGGCAGGAATAAAAGCCGGGTGGAAGACATTTTCCCATAAACATCCGACAGTTGCGCAATTTTTAGTATTTTTTCTTGTATCCAATGGGGTAACCGTATTACAGATGGTTTTAATGCCGGTGTTCCGAAGTCTTTTCGGAATGACTTCTCTGGTGGATACGAATTTTCAGATATGGCACATAGGGGCCAATCTGGATGGGACGCCATATTATATCTTTAACTATGCTGCCGGGGAATTGTCCCAGGGCGGAGGCGGCGGACTCGCCTACTTCCTGGCAGTAGAGATCACAATGGCCATCGCTCAGGTGATCAATTTCTTTCTTCAGAGGAATGTGACCTTTAAGGCCAGCAACAGTGCCGCAAAGGCTGCTATGTGGTATGTGATAGCCTATATCATTATCACCATAGGCGCCGCTGCCCTGCAGGGTCTTTATAAAGCACCTATTTACAACTTATTTATGAACAGTTTTAACATGGGTTCGGGGGGAGAGACAATTGCAGATGTGATCACAATGCTGATTAATTCGGCGATTTCTTTTTGGGTATTTTTCCCAATATTTAAGATTATATTTAAAAATGAAACTCATTAGACGAAACGTCTGGGAAGAGTTTTTAACCGGAGCAAAGCGAAAGCCGTTTGCTCCGGTTTTTTACATCCTACCGGCTGTAATCTTTATCACACGCAGGAATCAGGACCTTTAGGGTGAACCAGTTGTTTTCCGAAGAAACCGTCATGGTTCCCCCGTATTTCTGTGCGGCCGCCTGAATGCTTTTTAAGCCGTAGCCATGAAACAATTTATTGCTTTTGGTAGTGGAGGGAAGCTTGCTGTCCATCATCACCAGAGGAATTTCAGAGTAATTCTCGCACTGGATCAAAATAAAGTTATTTTTCCTGGAAACAGATAAAGTGACCACCCGTTTCTCAGGATCTTCAAACTGGGAGACACATTCAATGGCATTATCAAGGGCATTGCCGAAGATGGAACAAATATCCTTTACATGGAGAAAGGAGATCAGTTTCCCATCAGCCATACACGTAAAGGAGATGCCATTCTGGGTACAATAGGTGCTTTTGGTGGTGAGAACCACATCAAGTACCTGATTCCCGGTATTCACTAAGGATTCCTGGGTCAGAATGGCTTTTTCCATTTCCAATAAGTATTCTTCTCTTTTTTGGGGATCTGATTCTGCCCGGATGGCAATCATGTAGTGCTTTAAGTCGTGGAATTCCCTTCGTAGCAGCTCCATATTGTCAATGGCCATGCGGTACTGGTCATACTGGCGCTGAAGGACCACATTCATGGCGTGGTTCTCACTGCGCACCCGCAGTTCCTTCCGTCGGTTCTGCTGGGCAAACAGCATGATCAGCCCTCCAAAATCCACCAGCGTACGGACGTAGAACAGGGAACTGGTGGCACTGGAAAATGGGGTATTAGGCATGACAAAGCTGATATTGCTCATGAGAAAAGCGCCAAGGCCGATAGAAGCAGTACCAAGAAGTTCCTTTCGCTCCACCTCCATGCCTTCCTCCTTTGAAATATGCTCTTTCTCCAGATAATAATAGACTGAAAAAATGCACAGATAGGTAATCAGCATAATCCCCACAGAAAGAAGCCGGTTTTCTCTCTGCGCGCTTAACGCCCACCAAACATAAAGCTGCCACTGCAGGGAGGCGGCAAATTCCGCAAGAACAAAAGCCCGGACGCATAAGTACAGAGCGTCATAAGCGGATACCTGGCAGGACGCATAGATGCAGAAATAAATCATAAAAATAGCAGCCATCATTCCCGGAAACCATAAATACAGCGGAAGCGTTCCGGCAATCAAGTGAAAGATCATAAATAATCCGAACATACCGGCGTAAGAGACTGCCAGCTTATACCCCTTCTGCTTTTTTGGCAGCATGAGGATATACAGGAAGCAGGCACTCCATTCTGCAAGAGCGGTAAAGGGACGGGGAGTATTCATCAGTTCAGCAAAATTCATGGCATCAACCTCCCAGGTAATCAGTCAGACCGTCCATAAATGATTTTTTACGGGTTCTGCTGAACGGTATTTTGTGTCCGGAAAATAACAGCACATAGTTATTTAGAATTCCTGTAACATGCTTGAAGTTTACCAGATAGGCATTGTGGCACTTGGAAAATCCATGTGGTGTCAGAATCTCCTCCATCCGCTTCATGGGACCGGGGGTGATGTAATCCCCCTTTTCCGTATGGATCAGCAGATGGTGCAGCTGGCTTTCGATATAATAGACAGAGTCTAAATTGATGCGCATGGTACCGCCATCCACATCAATATTCATATACTGGATTTCCTGCTTTTTTATTGTTTTTCGGACCGCTTTATTTAAAATCTGGGAAAAGGAAAGATAGGGGACCGGCTTTAACACATAGCCAAGCGCATCCACCATATATCCCTCTACGGCAAACTGGGAGGAGGAGGTAATGAAAATAAATATGACCTCTTCATCAAATTCCCGTATCTTCTCCGCTGTTTTCATTCCGTTTAAATGCTTCATCTGGATATCCATGAGTATGATGTCATAGCCGGCCGTATAATCCGATAAAATGTCAAGGCCATCGGAAAATACTTCAACCTGGAAGTTTAAACCGTGTTCGGTTTCGTACCGCTTCAGATAGCTTCTCAGTGTATATACGTATTCATTTTCGTCTTCTACAATTGCTATTTTAATCATGGCTGGGTCCTCGTCTGGTAGTGAATTTTCATCCATAGTATATCACGGCAAAAGTAAAAAACCAAGGCATGAAAAAAGCCGGTCTGGAAAATTCCAAACCGGCCTTCAAATTAGTAGTTTTCAACTTTTCTTTCAAAATAAGCTTTCGGGTGAGCACAGACAGGACAGATCTCAGGAGCGTCAACTCCTTCGTGGATGTAACCGCAGTTGCGGCACTTCCAGCCAAGAGGAGCATCTCCTTTAAAGGTCTTGTCATTCTTTAAGCTTTCAAGGAGCTTTAAGTAACGCTTTTCATGGGCCGCTTCGACTTTTCCCACGAATTCAAATTTGAATGCCAGCTCTTCAAATCCTTCTTCTCTGGCTTCTGCTGCCATGCGTTTATACATGTCGGTCCACTCGTAGTTTTCCCCTTCTGCAGCTGCAGCCAGATTTTCCTCCATGGTACCGATGCCGTGAAGCTCTTTGAACCACATCTTGGCATGTTCCTTTTCCTGATCTGCTGTTTCCAAATATAAGGCGGCCATTTGCTCATAGCCGGCCTTCTTTGCAGCGGAAGCGAAAAAGGTATATTTGTTTCTTGCCATGGATTCCCCTGCAAAAGCGTCTTTTAAGTTCTGTTCTGTTTTTGTTCCCGCATATTTTGACATCTTGAACCCTCCTGTATTTGACTCCTGTTCACAAATGGTCTTAAATTAACCGAAGTATCTCTCTAATAAGCCCTTGAATGCTTTGCCGTGACGGGCCTCGTCCTTAGCCATCTCATGAACGGTATCATGGATCGCATCTAAATTCAGAGCCTTTGCACGTTTTGCAAGGTCGAATTTACCGGCAGTTGCACCGTTTTCAGCAGCAACTCTTAATTCAAGGTTCTTCTTTGTACTGGAGGTTACAACCTCACCCAGTAACTCTGCGAACTTGGAAGCATGCTCTGCCTCTTCAAATGCAGCTTTTTCGTAATATAAGCCGATCTCAGGATATCCTTCTCTGTGGGCAGCTCTTGACATTGCAAGATACATACCAACCTCAGAACATTCGCCTTCAAAGTTGGCTCTTAAATCCTTCATGATGTCTTCCGGAGAACCCTGAGCAACACCGATTTCATGCTCGCAGGCCCAGGACATATCCTCGTCCTGTAATTTGAACTTTTCAGAACCAGCTTTACAGATCGGGCAGAATTCCGGAGCTGCCTCTCCTTCATGAACATAACCGCATACAGTACAAACCCATTTCTTCATAATATCATGTCTCCTTTATTTTTAAATTTATTAACTGCGTGATTAATTAGTAATAGTAATGATTACTGATATTAATTTAGCATATCTTTTCTCTTATGTCAAGTCTTATTAAGAATTATTTCTCAAACAGTGTCCGCATGTGCCGTAGAAGTAGATTGTGTGACTGTCCACCTGCCCCTCCGCATGTTCCTGGGCCAGCTGGTTGATTTCTTCCATGGGGGATAACCGCATATCGGAAACCTGCCCGCATGATTTGCAAACAAAGTGATAGTGGGGTGATGTGTCAGCATCAAAGTGATCTGCTCCGTCTCCACAGGTCAGCTTCTGGATTTCACCCAGTTCAACCAGAAGATTTAGGTTCCGGTAAACGGTGCCAAGGCTGATGTTGGGATATTCTTCGCGGATGGAGGTGTATAGAGCGTCGGCAGTAGGGTGATCATGCCTTGCCATCAAACAGGCTTTGATGGATTCCCGTTGACGGCTGTACTTTAATGTTTTCATGGCCGCTCCCTTTCTATAAACGATAATTATATTAGTAATTGTTACTATTTAATAATAGTAGATTCCTATCACTTTGTCAATGTGCAGTTAAAAACCTTCAAATATTTTCCTTGGCGATGCGTATGAACTCCTTGGTGGCCTGGGATAAATATCTGCCTTTGTGGCACCCAAAGGCCAGAACTCCATGGCTTCGGCTGTAGTTTAAGGAAAAAAAATTCAGTCCTGTTTTTTTCATGATGCCATCTCCGGTACTTGTTTCTCCGGAAACGAACATTCTGGGATAAAATGTGATTCCCATCCCCTTTGCCGCAAGGGCCAGCACCGTTTCAATGTTTTCTGTCTCAAGAAGGATGTTGGGGCTTAACTGGGCGTCTTCAAAAATTTCATCCGCAATGGTGCGGACCCGGTTTCCTTTGTGAATAAGCAGGTAAGGGCAGTCCTTTAACAGCAGTATGTCAGGGTTTGATTCAAGCTCCTTTTTTACCTCCTCCTGTTTTCCAGGAAAATAGATATTAAGGATCTGGTCCGGGACCACAAGCAGGATCTCTTCTTCGCAAATCGGAACCGTTTCCACGTTCTCAGCCTTAAAGGGCAGAAGGTCGATCATCAAATCAATTTCACCATGGATCAAAGAGGAACTAAGCTCCGAGGAATTGCCTTCCACCAGGTGAAGCTCGATGTTGGGGAATTTCTCCCGGTAGGCAGGAAGGATGGCGGGAAGCAGAAACCGGCCCCTGGTATGGGAAATGCCGATGGATAACTGTCCGGTGGTGAAATCCTTGATATCCGCCAGTTCCCGGTAGGTCTCATCCTTTAAATCCAGAAGCTGTTTGGCGCGGAGCTTTAAGGCCCGGCCCGCATACGTTAAGGTGAGAGGCATGGTACGGTTAAAAAGCTGTACGCCGAATTCCTTCTCCATATTGGAAATATGGTTGCTTAATGACTGCTGGGAAATATAAAGCCGCTTGGCGGCCCGTGTAATGTTCAGCTCCTCGGCAACTGCAAGAAAGTACTCAAGATTTAAGAAGTTGATCATAAATAAGCCTCCAGCTTGGGGATAAAGGGAAGAAGCCGTTTTATAGAACCGTTTACAATCAGTTCCTCCGGAAAATCCACTTCCCTGATTAACTCCCAGGCTCTTTCGTGATTGCCCACATCTGATTCCACATGAGCGTCGCTGTTAAGAATGATGCTTGTCTTGTAGTGCCTGCACCGCTCCAGCAGGATTTTGTAATTATCTTTTGCATTCTGCCGGGTACTGAGCGGATGAAGGGAACTGGAATTTACCTCCAATAGGGTATGGTTCTGTGCGGCCGCTGCCGCCAGTGTGTCATAATCAATAGGAAAGCGTCCGTCATCGGGGTGACCGATGATGTGGATGAAAGGGTTTTCGACGGCACCCACATAGGCGCTGGTATTCTGGGAAACGGTCCCGCTTTTGAAGCAGGGTTCATGAAGGCTTGCGATTCCATAGTCCAATCGTTCCAGAAGCCCTTTTCTTAAATCCACCTTTCCGTTATAATCCAATATATTTAACTCTGATCCCATCAGAATATTGATTCCAAACAGCTTTCGCGGTATTACTTTAAAGTTTAAAAAATAAAACTCATGGCAGGTTCCAGGCATTTTTGGAGCATGGTCCGTGGAGCCCAAAAGAGCCAGTCCTTTCTCAGAAGCCGATTTTGCCATTTCATATAACGTATTGTATGCATGTCCGCTGGCAATGGTATGGGTATGCATATTCATGATGTCGTTCATTTCCTTGTCCTTTCTCTGTGAGCACCCGGCTGGTGTTTGTCCTTTTGCGGGATAAAGCCCATTTAACTCAAATATATCACATTTTTCCTTAGAAAACTATAGAAATATCAAGCAGGATGTGTTAAATATATAGTTAGATTTTACGCAGAAACAGGCGTTTTATGAATGGAGGAGGTTCCTATGAACGAAGAATGGAAGGAAACCGGATTACCGGAAGAAAAAGTGGAAACAATGGACGATTTCAAGGACGAGCTGGAGGCGTCTTTTAAGCGTGTAAGAAAAGGCGATGTGCTGACCGGGACAGTGATTCACGTAAAAGAAGACATGATTTTACTGGACTTAAAGTATTATGCACAGGGAGTCATCCGGAAAGAAGACATAAACGGAGACCCTGAGTTTCATCTCATCCAGGAAATCCATCCGGGCGATGAGATCACTGCCATGGTGTTAAACCCTGATGACGGGGAGGGCAATGTGCTTTTGTCCGCAAAGCTGTTCGGTGATCAGAAGGCATGGGAGAAGCTGAATGCTCTGCTAACGGACAGAACCGTTGTGAACGTTAAGATTACGGAAATCGTAAAAGGCGGTGCGGTTGCTTATTTAGAGGGGATCCGGGGCTTTATCCCTGCGTCTAAGCTGGCAGCAGAGTATGTGGAGAATTTAGAGGAATACAAAGGGAAGACCATTGAAGTGACGGTAATCACCGCGGACGAAGAGAATAAAAAGCTGATTCTTTCCGGCAAAGAACCGGCCCTTTTCAAGCGGCAGGAGGAGAAGAACCGGAAAATCGCTAAGTGCCAGGCAGGTGCTGTTATGGAAGGGACCGTTGAAAGTCTGAAGGAATACGGCGCCTTCATCAATCTGGAAAACGGTCTTACAGGTCTTCTTCATATCTCCCAGATCAGCAGCCAGAGAATCAAGCACCCCGGGGTAGTGTTAAAGGAAGGCCAGAAGGTCAAAGTAAAGATTTTATCCACCGCGGATAATAAGATCAGTTTAAGCATGAAAGCCATTGAGGAAGACAGCGAATTGACCGAGGAGGTCTTCGATTATCAGGAATCCGGCAGTGCGTCCACAGATCTTTCTTCTTTATTAAAAGGATTAAAATTTTAGAAAGTCAGGAAAAACAATATAAAAGATCTGGTTTCTATGGTATAATATCTGCTGTTATGGTCAGGGGCTTCCGGAGACGGGGTGCCCCTGTCTCATATACTCAGATTAGGGGTAAGGAGAGGGGGAATGAGGAATGAATGTTCCCAATTCATTTAACCAGGTGGACCAGTGGAAATCAGTGATGTTTTTGTATGACTCGGCATTAAAGGAAATCAATACAAAGATTGAAATACTCAATAATGAGTTTGTGCATATTTACAACTACAATCCGATTGAACACGTCAAGTCAAGACTTAAGACGCCGGACAGTATCGTAAAGAAGCTAAAACGCTACGGCTTTGAGGTGACCATCGACAACATGGTGGAAAAGCTGAGTGATATTGCCGGTATAAGGATTATCTGTTCTTTTACATCAGATATTTACCAGATCGCAGAGATGATCACCAACCAGTGCGATGTTACGGTACTCTATGTAAAGGATTATATCAAGAGTCCCAAGCCCAACGGATATAAAAGCTATCATATGGTAGTCACCATTCCCATTTATTTAACGGACGGACCGGTGGATACCAAGGTGGAAATTCAGATCAGGACCGTTGCCATGGATTTTTGGGCAAGCCTGGAGCATAAGATTTATTATAAATTTGAAGGCAATGCTCCGGCTTATCTGCAGCAGGAGTTAAAAGCCTGTGCAGATGTTGTGGATATGCTGGACGCAAAGATGTTTTCCTTAAATCAGGCCATCCTGGAGCTTAGCGAAGCAAAGCAGCAGGAGTCTGGCAAAGAAGAAGGGACTCATCATTCATAGCGTTGCAATAAAGAAGGTTGTTATATGAGCACATTAACAAAAGACACGTTAGAAATTCTAAAGTTTAACCGGAAGAACTCTTTTATTTTTGGATTTGTTTTTCGTCTGGTTACTACCACGCTGTATCTGTTCGCCTTAGACAAGGGCCTTTTGTTTGCACTTCATATGGCCGGCTACAGTTATCTGACAGGTGCCAATATCGGTGATTTCCTGCTCAGGCCCTGGACACTTCTTACGATGGCGGTGCTGATCTTTATGGGGATTTTGATCCTCGTACTGGAGACCGGCTGTTATCTGACCCTTTATCAGGGAAGCTTTTACACCAGAAAACTGAAACCAATGGAGATACTGACCGGAGGATTTTTAAAGCTCTGGGATGAGGTAAGGAAAAAGAACTGGCGTTTGGGGCTGTTTGTTCTTGCCAACTACGCACTTGCCAATTTATATATCATTTACCGGGGGTTCGCTCATATCAGGCCTTTGAATTACGTCATGTCGGAGCTGCTGTCACAGCTGTGGGGAAAGGCGTGTCTCCTTATAATCGTGCTTCTTATCCTTGCATTGGTGATTCCGGGGCTTTATACGTTTCATGCCTGTATGGTGGAGCAGAAGAATTTCCGGGATGGATATCTTCGCAGCTGGTGGCTGTTGAGGCATCGGATCGTGAAGGTGACCGTCCTGCTGACCGTTTATTACGTGGCTTTTGTATTGCTTCTAAAGCTGGTTTATTTCTTTTGCGTGCTGGTGGCAGCCGTAGGTGTGACTTTATTTACGGATAACCGGCTGGCGCTGGCCTTACTGCCGGTAGCCTGCGGCAAAATCGAGTTTGTGCTTCTGTTTCTAAGCAGCATACTGCTTGCCATGGGAAGTTATGGGGCTTTAAGCGTCCAGTATTTCCGGTTCAGCAGCAAGAGCATGAGTAAGGGAGGCTATGCGGAACCCTCCGGCACCGGACCCGTAAGCGGCCGGATCGTCGGTGCATCCATAGCAGTTGCGGCAGCCTTCAGCTTATTTACCCTTTTTAATGTGGTTTACAACGGTTCCGCCATCACTGAGGGCATCTTAAACACCATACAGATCACCGCTCACCGGGGCAGCTCAAAGGAAGCACCGGAGAATACCATGGCGGCCATTAAACAAGCGGTGGAGGATCTGGCGGATTATGTAGAGATCGACGTCCAGGAAACCCGTGACGGCGTGGTGGTGCTGGGCCATGATACCACCTTAAAGCGTGTGGCAGGAATCAACAGGACCATAGGCTCCTATTCTTTTGAGGAACTGAAGCAGCTGGATGTAGGGACTTGGTTTTCCAGTGGGTTTCAGGGGGAGAGGATTCCGTCTCTGGAAGAGGTCATGGAATACTGCAAGGGGAAGATCAATATCAATATTGAGATCAAGAACGCTGGAAGCGACAGTGCTCTGCCCGAAAAGGTGGCGATGCTGATCGACAAATACCAGATGAATGAGCAGTGTGTGGTCACCTCCACCCGGTTTTCTTATCTGACCAGGATCAAGAAGGTTAATGGAAAGATCCGCACCGGATATATTATTTCGGCCGCATATGGCAATTATTATTCCAGTGACGACATCGACTTTATCAGCGTGCGGTCAAGCTTTGTCAGCGAAAAGCTGGTGGAAGCGGCCCATTTAAAAGGCAAGGCCGTACACGCCTGGACGGTGAACAGCAAAAGTGAGATGGAGCGGATGAAGATGCTTTCCGTGGACAATATCATCACGGATTATCCGGTACTTACAAGAGAGATCGTATACCGGGAAGAGGCGACAGAGAATCTTTTGGAATATTTGAGACTAGTAATAAAATAGACATAAGAGAATATGGAGGAGATAACAATGGAGAAAACGAAAGGACAGTTATTACAGGAGGAGCTGACATTCAAGCTTCCTCATATTGGAAAAGATGCCCCTTTGCAGAAGGAAGAAGCGGAGATGTTCTGTGAGGGCTATAAGAAGTTTCTGGACAATGGAAAGACAGAAAGAGAGTGCGTAAGAGAAGCGGTAGCCATGCTGGAGATGCAGGGCTATACCCCCTTTGACGCCGGAAAGAAATACAAGACCGGAGATAAGGTATATTATGTAAATCGGGGAAAGGCCATCATTGCCACCACCTTCGGGAAGGAAAGCGTGGAAAAAGGCGTTCGTATCAACGGAGCCCATATTGATTCCCCAAGACTGGATTTAAAGCCGAATCCGGTTTATGAAAAGAATGATCTTGCTTACTTTAAGACGCATTATTACGGCGGAATCCGCAAATACCAGTGGGTGACCATTCCCCTGGCCATGCATGGCGTCTTCATTAAGAAAAACGGGGAAAGCGTGGAAGTAAATATCGGTGAAAAAGAAGGCGATCCCGTATTTTGCATTACAGACCTGCTGCCTCATCTGGCTGCAGACCAGAACGATAGAAAATTAAGAGACGGTATCAAAGGCGAGGAATTAAATGTGATCATCGGTTCCGTTCCATTTGTTGACGAAGCGGACATCAAGGACCCGGTAAAGCTTTTGGCTTTAAAGCTGCTTCACGACCGCTACGGCGTAACGGAGGCTGACTTTTTACGGGCGGAGATCGAACTGGTGCCGGCTCAGAAGGCCTGTGACGTTGGCTTTGACCGCAGCATGATCGGCGGCTATGGTCAGGATGACAGAGTTTGTGCCTATACCGCACTGATGGCAGAGATTGATGCTGCCAATCCTCAGTTTACAACCGTGACCGTTCTTGCAGACAAGGAAGAAATCGGTTCTGACGGCAATACCGGATTAAATTCTGATTTTGTCCTTCACTACATAGAGGATCTGGCAGATATGGCTGGTGTGGAAGTGAGAAACGTGCTCCGCAACTCCATATGCTTATCTTCTGATGTGAACGCAGCTTATGATCCAACCTTTTCCCAGGTGTACGAAGAGCGCAATTCCTGTTTTATGAACAAAGGCTGTGTGCTGACCAAATATACCGGCGTAAGAGGAAAGGGCGGCTCTAATGATGCCAGCGCAGAACTGATGGCTAAGGTCATCGCCATGATGGAAGAGGAAGGCGTGTACTGGCAGATCGGAGAACTTGGTGCCGTTGACCAGGGCGGCGGCGGAACCATTGCCAAATATGTGGCTTCCATGGACGTAGACGTGGTGGATTTGGGTGTGCCAATTCTTTCCATGCATGCGCCGTTTGAACTGTCCTCCAAACTTGACGTATACAATACATACAAGGCTTTCCGGGCATTTTATAAGTAAAAAAAGAATTTTGAAATTTTTGCTAATTTCGGGAAAACGCTTTTTTTCAGTCGTTCAATATGGTATAACTGACAGGAAGCGGTTTCCCTGTTAAACATTAAAAAGAAAGAAAAAGGATTGTATTATGAAGAAAATCTTTAAAGTTTGTATGTGCGGTCTGATTGCCGCCACCCTTATTTCCGGCTGTTCCAAAAAAGATGTAAAAGAGACTGCCGGATCAAAAACGGAAGCAACAGAATCCTCCGCCCAGGAAACAGTAGCGGTGAAAGATTTAACAGATATTGATAACGGCAAGGTAACACTTGGTAAGTACAAAGGAATTGAAGTGACGAAAGAAAAAGTAGAAGTCACGGATGAAGAGATAAATCAGGCCATAGAAAGTGATCTGTCTGCCAAAATGAAAAAGGTAGATGTAGACCGCCCCGTAAAAGACGGTGATGTGGTGAATATTGATTATGTAGGAACCAAGGATGGCGTTGCCTTTGAGGGCGGTACCGCCAAGGGAACAGACTTAACCATCGGTTCCAATCAGTTTATTGATGGATTTGAAGACGGACTGATCGGTGCCAAAAAAGGGGACAAGGTATCCTTAAACCTCACCTTCCCTGAGAAATATCAGAATGCAGATCTTGCAGGCAAACCAGTCGTGTTTGAAGTGACCATCAATTCGGTGCAGGAAAAGCAGATCCCGGAATTAAACGATGCGTTTGTTCAGGAGAACACAAGCTTTAAGACCATTGATGAATATAAGGAAGACAAAAAACAGACTCTTTTGAAGAGCAAGAATGAACAGGCAGAGCAGAAGGTAAAGAATGACATTTACACAGCCATCGCAAAGGAGGCGAAGGTGGAACCGAAACAGGAAGCCATTGATGCCAATTATGATAACCTGATTGCCAAATATACCAACCAGGCTTCTTCTTATGGTATGGATTTTGCTACCTTTATAGGTGCATTTACCGGAATGAAAGAGGAAGACTTTAAAACGGCAGCCAAGGCTCAGGCAGAAGAAGTCGTAAAACAGAGACTGATCGTCAATGCCATCGCTTTAAAAGAGAACATCAAGGTAACGGATGATGACCGCAAAAAGGTTGCTGAAGAGTTAGGCTATGAAAGCACCGACAAGCTGATGGAGACAGAAAGCAAATTTGATGTTGATGATTATATCATAAACAACAAGGTCATGGATTTCTTAACAAAGAATGCGGTAATCAAATAATAATTTTACGACAGGGGGAACCTTTATGCAGCTTTTAAAGGACAGAATACGGAGGGACGGCAAGATCAAGTCCGGTGATGTACTGAAAGTGGACAGTTTTTTGAATCACCAAATGGATATCAAGCTGTTTGTTGAGATCGGGAAAGAATTTAAAAGGCGCTTTGCTGGCTGCGAAATCAATAAGATCTTAACCATTGAAGCCTCCGGAATCGGAATCGCCTGTATTGTTGCCCAGTATTTTGATGTGCCTGTAGTATTTGCCAAGAAATCCAAGACCAAGAACATTGCAGGTGATGTCTACACCACCCAGGTCGAATCCTTTACCCACGGAAGGACCTATGATGTGATGGTCTCCAAGGAATTTCTGGGAGCCGGGGACAAGGTTCTTCTGATTGATGATTTTCTTGCCAATGGAAAAGCGCTGGAAGGCCTGGCTGCCATTGTAAAGGATTCCGGTGCAGAGTTAGTGGGTGCAGGAATTGTCATTGAAAAAGGGTTCCAGCCGGGAGGCGACCGATTAAGAGCAGAAGGAATAAAAGTGGAGTCTCTGGCGATTGTGGAAAGTATGGATGAAACTACGGGTACCATTTGTTTTCGAGGTGACCGATGAGTAAAGGACGTAAGGCGCTGTTTTTTGATATTGACGGAACGCTGTTTTCCGAGATCAACCGGAATGTGCCGGAAAGCACAAAAGAAGCAATTTCCCAGGCCCGTAAAAAGGGGCATCTGGTATTTATCAATACCGGAAGGGTGTATAGTCTGATCGGCCCGATTGTGCGGCTGATTGAAGTAGACGGATATTGCTGTGGCTGCGGAACCAGGGTGGTGGCAGGAGATGATGTTTTATTTTCTGCCGTGATCCCCAGGGAGAAAGGCTCACAGATAAAAAAGATCATCATGGATCATAAATTTGATGGAGTTTTGGAAGGAACGGAAAGCTGCTATTTCAGAAAAGAAACTTCCTGGATGCCTCAAGTGGAGCGCATGAAAGCGCAGATGAGGGAAAGCGGTATGATCTCAGCTTACGGCTGGGATGAGGACTGTTATGACTTTGATAAATTCTGCGTGTTCGGTGATGAGAATAGTGATATGGAGGGGTTTTCTCAGGCACTCAAAGGGGACTTTGAGATCATTGACCGGGGCGGCGGGTTTTATGAGTGCGTTCCGGTTGGGTATTCCAAAGCGACCGGGATTGAACTTGTGATGGACCACTATGGAATTGCATTGGAAGATGTCTATGTCTTTGGAGACAGTACCAATGACCTTTCCATGTTCCAATTTGCAAAGAACTGTGTGCTGATGGGACATCATAGCGTGGAGCTGGAACCTTATGCTACGTTTTTTACGAAGAACGTGGAGGACGACGGGGTGGCTTATGCGATGAAAGAGCTGGGGCTGGTATAGAATAGCAGCAAAAGAGACAGAGAGATTGGATCCAGGCCGAAATTCGGTCCAAGGTTATTCTCTCTGTTTTTTTCTGCTTTCCATAATTAATAATCTTTTTTTCTATCGTTAATGTCTAAATAGGTTTGATAGCATTTACTTTGAATTGCGGCCAGATCATATCTGCCGCATTTTTTGTAATTCTGAATATCCTTTTCAAACAGTTCAAAGAAGTCAACTCTGTCATTCAATTTCATTTTGTTACAATCAAGAGGCAGGGAAGTAGTACTCATAATTCCATAAGGTACTTTGTTATGGGCTTCCAAAGCACGCATCTCTACGTAGGTAGCATTAGATGGATCTATATCATTCAGTGCAATGGTCTGCTCGAAAGATTCTCCCTTTTCGTCAATACCTGTAGCTTTAACAACCGGGTTATCTTCTGTTGACTCTTCTGCATATTTAATGTAAAAGGACACTCCGGCTGCATTTCCGCCAGAATATATCATATCAGGTTTCTTTAAGTATAACGTCGTAGGATGACTGTAAGCTTTCGTTGATGATGAAGTATTAGCAGATGGCGTTTCATATGCACCATCTTTTTTTATGTTTTTTCTTTGTGGGATAACAGGAACCATATTTCTGTAAGAATTTGAAGATACGAACATTATTTACCTCCTAAAGTGAGAATTTTATTGTTGTTTTATTAACAAGACATAGAGTAACATATTTATTAAAGGAACCAGTAGATACATATAGGATTATAGATATAAAGTATTACTCCGTAATCGTGATGGTGTCATAATAAAACTGTTGAGTATACGGATACTCTCTCGAAGTAAAGGTGGTTTTAAAGCTATAACTTCCAGGCTTTAACTCTCCCAGATCATAGATATATAAAAAGCCGTCTGCTCCGGTACCAGATAGAACAATAGGGACCTGTTGTATCGCCCATATTCTGTTTCCGTTAAATATGGTATTCTCATTACCGTATCCCATTACTTTAAGAATTATTGCTGCATGGCCATTGGCTAATGTGCCAATATCATAAAATTCTACACTTGAAACCTGTGGTATCTTATCGCCGGGCCATAAATTGACACTGGCATTGGGTTTAGGCAGTTTTAAAATGCTCGATTGATTGGAAACGGTCTGCGCAGCAAAAGCAGTGCTGGTGATGCAAAACAGCATGAGCACTGAAAAGAATACTATTGAAATTTTTTTTAACATAGTGAACCTCCAAGTTTAAGATAACAATAAGTCTCTTATATTTTATCTTATCTACTGGATACCTTTAATTTCCTTTTCATGAATATGTTTACGAAAACTTAAATGTTATTTTTACTTCCACCTTATAAATAATGATAGAACCTAAAGATAATAAAATTGTTACATGAATATATTTTAGGCTTAGTATTACTTGTTTATTGTAATGCCTTTCCTAAATATTTCAATGGAAGTGCCAGAATTATACATGTTAGGTGCCGAAATTTGTAACCCTTGGTCATAAATTCTGAAAATCAGCTTTCATGGTGATTGTCTTTGAAAACAAGAATAAGGCATAATAATGAATATGAATTAAGATAATAGAGAAGACGCTTAATGACTTGCGTATTATTTTATAAAAGGGGAATAAAGTGAGAAAAAGAAAAACCTTTAAATACGAACAAAATATCAGAACAAATTAGGTTAAGGAAATGAGCTTTTTGCAGCAAGGGTGCCGAAAACAGTATTGAAAATGGCTCCTTGGCCGTTATTAAGATTCATAAACGGCCAACGCCATTTCCTGGAAGTGCCCGATTAGATATTTTTTAATATACTTCTAGCTACACTGATCCCATTGGCAGAAGCCTGCTGGAGTCCGCGGGTGACGGATGCACCGTCGCCGATGGCCCGAAGTCCTTCTACGCTG
This sequence comes from uncultured bacterium, assembly GCA_905215155.1. GTDB lineage: Bacteria > Bacillota > Clostridia > Lachnospirales > Lachnospiraceae > Lacrimispora > Lacrimispora sinapis. The sequence goes on from CAJMPJ010000010.1 coordinate 65,453, forward strand.
GTTTCAAAGTCCGGGTTTACCACTACTTTATTGGAATAGAATTTTACCTCTACCCCGTATAATAAGGTTTCGTCGCTGGCAATTCCGGGGGTTACTTTATCCAGGGCCAGAAGCATTTCTTTTATGTCAACCATGATGCGGTGGGGGAATACTAAGGATAAGTCTCCGGGTACGGCATCTTTTAGGGTTGGGATTAAGTTGTTGCGGCATAACCGTTCTTCTGTGGTACGGCGGCCTCTTTGAAAATCGCCGAAGGTCTGTACCAGGATTCGTCCGTCGCAGAGCATGTTGCTGAGCTGGGCGATATGTTTGCCGTATTCGATGGGGGTCTTAAAGGGTTTTGTAAAGTTTTTGGATACCAGGATTGCAAAGTTGGTGTTGTTTGTCTTGTATTCCTGTGATTTGTAGGCGTGACCGTTGACAACGGCCAGACCGTTTTCGTAGTATTCGGTTGCAACTTCACCGGAAGGATTGGTACAGAAGGTGCGGACCTTATCGTCAAAGGTAGGGGTATAATAAACAAGCTTGGCTTCGTATAAGTTCTTATTTAAGAAATCCATGACTTCATCACGGACCTCCACACGAACTCCGATATCAACGGTTCCAACTTGTGTTTCAATGCTGTGGCTATTGCAGATATGGCTGAACCAGTCGGAGCCTTCCCGCCCGATGGCAGAAACGATCTCCTTTGCATAAAAGGTTTCTTCCTTATCGGTAACGACACCCTTTGCTTTATTTCCTTCAATGAGGATGTCTTTTACCATGGTGTTAAATTCCATTTCAACGCCTTTTGCCAGCAAATGTTCCTGAAGACGGGTATAGATTTTATAGCCCTCTTCGGTGCCTAAGTGACGGATGGGGCATTCGATCAGTTTTAAATTGGCATTGATGGCTTTCCGGCGGATTTCTTCGATTTCCTTCTGTTTATCCACGCCGTAGACATTTTCATCTGCGCCGAATTTTAAATAGATGTTGTCGGATTCTTTTAACAGCTCCACAGTCTTATCATACCCTAAAATCTCCGGCAGGTTTCCTCCTACATCCGGGGATAAAGACAGCTTTCCGTCAGAAAATGCTCCGGCTCCCGCAAAGCCTGTGGTAATAGAGCAGGGTTTACAGCCGACACACACATTGGTGGTACGCTTTGGGCATTTCCGTTTTTCAATGGGACGGCCCTTTTCAATCATAAGAATCTTGAGTTCCGGTTTCTTTTCAATCAGTTCATAGGCACAGAAAATGCCGGAGGGGCCTGCACCAATGATGATCACATCGTATTTTTTGTTAGCATCCTTCATGAACATCACTCCTTTTTCCTTTTAACCCTATAGTAAACCAGTTTTGCAGTAGGCAGAAATGCTCCGTCAAATTAAAAATTACATAAGCGCAGCGGTTTCATTCTATCATAACGGGCAGACTGATGGCAAGGGATTCACTTTAAAACCTTTACTTCTTCCTGGCAAACTGTTAAAATGGGAGAAACAGCGTTAGATCCCCAACCAGGAAAATCTAACGCTTTTCAGGCGTTTTAAAGCCGGGAAAGTCATGAATCATAACAGCAGTTAATATAGAGAATAATAAGGAGAATTGTCATGTTTATCATTGCAGGATTAGGGAATCCAACCAGGGAATATGAAAAGACCAGACATAACGCAGGCTTTGAGGTCATTGATGTTTTGGCAGACAAACTGGGAATCAGGGTAACGGATAAAAAGCACAGGGCTTATTGCGGTATGGGAATGATTGGTATGGAAAAGGTAATCCTGTCAAAGCCTCAGACCTTTATGAATTTGAGCGGGGAAAGCATCGGTGCCATGGCTGATTTTTATAAGGTTGATCCAAAACAGATTATTGTCATCTGTGATGACATCAATCTGCCGGAGGGTCAGCTGAGAATCCGGACGAAGGGCAGTGCCGGAGGCCATAATGGGCTTAAAGATATTATAAACCATCTGGGAACCCAGGAATTTTTGAGAATCCGGGTGGGAGTCGGTGAAAAGCCAAAGGAAATGGATTTGGCGGACTATGTTTTGGGACGTTTTCCAAAGGAACAGGAAGCTCTTATGGAGGACGCATACAAAGAGGCGGCAGAAGCAGCCATTATGATGGTCACAGATGGAGCGGATATGGCAATGAATCATTTTAACAGGAAGAAATAAGGAGACTTCATGAGCGGACTATTTGAAAAACCATTGAGAGAGCTAAAGGATTTTGAAGACCTCTTAAAAGATCTGGAAAAAAAAGCCGGACCGGTAGCGGCAAGCGGCTGCATGGATTCTCAGAAGGTTCATTTGATGTACGAAGCGGCAAAGCACACAGGTCGAAAGCTGGTGGTGACTTATGACGATACCAGAGCCAGGGAAATCTATGAGGATCTAAGTTTTTTTGATTCAAACGTATGGCTGTATCCGGCCAGAGACTTACTGTTTTTCAACGCCGACATCCATGGAAACCTTCTTACCAAGCAGCGTATGACCGTTTTCCGCCGTCTGATGGAAGGGTCATCAGGCTGGGTGGTCACCACCATGGATGGCCTGATGGATCATCTGCTCCCCCTTAAATACTTAAAAGAGCAGGTGCTGTCCGTAAAAAGCGGTCAGATCATTGAAGTGGAAAAATGGAAGAAGCATCTGGCAGAGCTTGGGTACGAGCGTATGGCCCAGGTAGATGGCATGGGGCAGTTTTCCATACGCGGCGGCATCATTGATATATTCCCTCTGACAGAAGAGCTTCCGGTGCGGATCGAGCTTTGGGATGATGAGGTGGACTCCATTCGGACCTTTGATATTGAAAGCCAGAGGTCCATGGACCAGCTGGAGGAGGTATTGATTTATCCGGCCACAGAGATGGTGCTGACCAAAGACCGGATTGAAGAGGGAATGGAAGCCATCTTAAAGGAAGTAAAAAAATACGAAAAGGATTTACGGGGACAGTCAAAGATCGAAGAGGCAGCCAGAATCCGTTCCATTGTAAATGAACTTTTGGAAGGGTTAAAGGAAGGATATAAGCAGCAGGGACTAGATGGCTACATCCATTATTTCTGTCCGGACAGTGTTTCCTTTCTCGACTATTTTAATAAAGATGACACGATTCTATTTTTAGACGAACCGGAACGCTTAAAGGAAAAAGGGGAAACGGTAGAAGCGGAATTTAAGGAAAGCATGATCCACCGTTTAAGTAACGGCTATCTGCTTCCGGGACAGACCGGCCTTCTTTTTTCCGCCAAAGAGATGTTGGCCAGGGTCCAGACCAGGACGGCAGTCTATTTGACCGGTCTGGAACAGAAGCTGGCCGGATTTACGGTCAGGAACCGTTACAGCTTTCAGGTAAAGAACGTAAGTGTGTACCAGAATGGCTTTGAACTGCTGATCAAAGATTTAACCAGATGGAAAAAGGACGGCTACCGGGTTATTCTTTTATCCGCCTCAAGGACCAGGGCCAGCCGCCTTGCCGGTGATTTAAGGGAGTATGACTTACGTGCCTACTGCCCGGATGACGGGGGCGAAGGGCATGAAGTAAAGCCGGGAGAGATTCTTGTCACATACGGAAAGCTGCACCGGGGCTTTGAATATCCGCTGATTAAATTCATCGTCATCACCGAAGGCGATATGTTTGGCGGGGAAAAGAAAAAGCGCAAACGGAAAAAGGCGGTCTACGAAGGAACCAAGATCCAGAATTTTTCCGATCTTTCCATCGGGGATTATGTGGTTCATGAAGACCACGGTCTTGGGGTCTACCGCGGAATCGAAAAGATTGAGCAGGATGGAGTCATTAAGGATTATCTAAAGGTTGAGTACGCGGATAACGGCAATTTATATCTTCCGGCGACCAGACTTGACGGCATCCAGAAATATGCGGGAGCAGAGGCAAAAAAGCCAAAATTGAACCGCTTGGGCGGAGACCAGTGGAACAAGACAAAGACCAGGGTAAAAGGTGCGGTAAAAGAGATCGCAAAAGATCTGGTCATGCTGTACGCCACAAGGCAGCAGACCCAAGGGTTCCAGTATGGGCCAGATACGGTCTGGCAGAAGGAATTTGAAGAGATGTTTCCTTATGAGGAGACAGAGGATCAGTGGGAGGCCATCGAAGCCACCAAAAAGGATATGGAAAGCAAAAAGATCATGGACCGCCTGATCTGCGGGGATGTAGGCTACGGAAAGACCGAAATTGCATTGAGAGCCGCATTTAAAGCGGTCCAGGATGGCAAGCAGGTGGTTTATCTGGTGCCCACCACCATTTTGGCCCAGCAGCATTATAATACCTTTGCCCAGCGGGTCAAGGATTTCCCGGTCCGGGTGGATTTGATGTCCAGGTTCCGAACACCGGGCCAGATCAAAAAGACGGTGGAGGATCTAAGCCGGGGTCTGGTGGATATTGTGATCGGAACCCACCGGGTGCTGTCAAAGGATGTGAAGTTTAAGGATCTGGGACTCCTTATTATTGACGAGGAACAGCGGTTCGGGGTAACACACAAGGAAAAAATCAAACAGCTGAAGGATAATATCGACGTCCTGACCCTGACAGCCACTCCCATTCCAAGAACTCTGCATATGAGTCTGGTGGGAATCCGGGATATGAGCGTGCTGGAGGAACCTCCGGTAGACCGTATGCCCATCCAGACCTATGTGATGGAACACAACGATGAGATGGTAAGGGAGGCGATTCACCGGGAGCTTTCCAGGGGAGGACAGGTTTATTATGTATATAACCGGGTCAGCAACATTGATGAGGTGGCAAACCACATCGCAAAGCTGGTGCCGGAGGCCAGCGTCACCTTCGCTCATGGACAGATGAATGAGCATGAGCTGGAAAAAATCATGTTTGATTTTGTAAATGGGGAAATTGATGTGTTAGTCTGCACCACCATCATTGAGACCGGACTTGATATTCCCAATGCCAACACCATGATCATTCAGGATGCAGACCGCATGGGACTTTCCCAGCTGTACCAGCTTCGGGGCCGGGTGGGGCGTTCCAGCCGCATCTCGTATGCGTTTCTTATGTACAAACGGGATAAGATGTTAAAGGAAGAGGCGGAAAAGCGTCTTCAGGCGATCCGGGAATTTACCGAACTTGGTTCCGGCATCAAGATTGCCATGCGGGATTTAGAGATCCGGGGAGCCGGAAATGTTCTTGGAGCGGAGCAGCACGGACACATGGAGGCCGTGGGATATGATCTTTACTGTAAGCTCTTAAACCAGGCGGTTTTAGAGTTAAAAGGAGAACGCAAAGAAGAGGAAACTTACACGACTGTGGTGGACTGCGACACCGATGCTTACATTCCCACTTCCTATATTAAGAATGAATATCAAAAGCTTGATATTTACAAGCGCATTTCCGGGATTGAGAGTGAAGATGAATACATGGATATGCAGGATGAACTGATGGACCGTTTTGGAGATATTCCAAAGCCGGTTGACAACCTTTTAAAGGTGGCGGAATTAAAGGCACTGGCACACAGCGCCTATGTGACTGAAGTGAATATCAACCGCCAGGAGATCCGGCTGACCATGTATAAGAATGCAAAGCTGAAAGCAGAAGGAATTCCAAAGATCGTGGAGCAGTACCGCGGAGATTTAAAGTTCCTCGCAGGAGAAGAACCCAGGTTTACCTACCTGGACCGTAAAAAGAACGCATCTACCGATGTCATGATCAGCCAGGCAAAAAAGATTCTGAAACAAATTGGCGAATTGTGCGAAAAATAGGAAAAATTGAAAAGTTTAACTAAAATAAAACCTTGCTTTGTTGATTTTTTATGCGTTTTGCGATATACTAATTGTAGAAGAAGGAATTGAGTCCCAGATGCTTTCTTTACTTCAAAATCTTTGTTTCGGAGAAAGGTGGTAGCTATGGACGTTTTAAGTATGTATCTTCTGCAAAGAGTATCAGATGAGTTGACGATTCAGCGGAATGGCTCTTTTGAAAACAGATTTGTATCTCCCATTCCGGATAATGCAGCTGCAAGGGCGGCTCATGAGAGATATTTGACTACTTCCAAGGAAGTTTCTCATCGCGTCAGACAAGGTGACTTTTGATCTGGGGTACTGACAATTCCACTTCTTCTTATTTTATACGAACTTTAATATAAAAATCAGGGTCCAGCTCTTAAAAAAGGGCGGACCCTGATTTAAAATTTTGGGAAAAATGGCAGGCTCAAGTATAATCTTCCGCATTCGTAGCAAAATAATAACAGTGATATTAAATTGCACAAGATGGAGGAATTTTAATTATGAAAGCAACTGGTATTGTAAGAAGAATTGATGACCTGGGCCGGGTAGTTATACCAAAAGAAATCAGAAGGACACTCCGCTTAAGAGAAGGAACTCCGCTTGAGATATTTACTGACAGAGAAGGAGAGATTATTCTAAAGAAATATTCCCCCATGGTCGAACTGACTGCTTTTGCCTCCCAGTATGCAGAAGCAATGGCTCAGACTACAGGACTGACGGTTTGTGTCAGTGACAGAGATCAGATCATAGCAGTAGCAGGCGGTTCTAAAAAAGAACTGCTTCAAAAAACCATCAGCAAACAGCTGGAAAACATTATCAATGAGCGTTCCGTTGTTGTTGCTGGTAAAGATGATAAAGGCTTCGTTGCGTTGACCGGTGAAACTTTAGAAGGGATCACTGCCCAGGTTGTGGCTCCCATTATATGTGAAGGTGATGCCATAGGAGCCGTAGCATTATTAAGCAGAGAACCAAGAGCCCGTTTTGGTGAGATGGAAACAAAGCTTGCAACCACAGCAGCCGGTTTCTTAGGCCGCCAGATGGAAGGATAATGAAAGAAAACACAATCAGGAGGTGAAAAATATGAAGGTAATTGAACCGCAGGAAGATGATTACGGTGATGGTGATATCCCGGAAATTGATTATGAACCATATGAGGACGGTTTTTATGTAGAACCATTGCCCGAATCTGAGCGTCCCAGAAGGGATGGGCCAGGAGGAAATTAGGAAAAGACAGCTGTCATGGAGACGGAGAGTAAAACTGGACTCACTGGCGGCTGCCTTTTTACATAACAAAACAAAGAGAAAAAGCAACGCCTCCTTATGAATCTGGAAGGGTTGCTTTTTTTTGTGTAATGTTTATTATCATTCGCAGTATCTTTAATACTGTGTCGCCGAAATTTTGTATAAATCGACATTTTTTATTATACATCAACGGATTTTGAGTGTCAAATAAATCGTAATGCTCATGGTGTATGATAAAATGTGGTGATTATTTCGTTCTATTTCAATAATTTCGCCGTCAAAAATTTGTCTGATTGAAAGGAGCAATGCATGTCACGAAGAGGAGAAAACATCTATAAGCGCAAGGATGGAAGGTGGGAAGGAAGAGTCTTGATGGACAGCGGAAAATACCGCTATCTCTATGCAAAAAGCTACAAAGAGGTAAAGGAAAGAATGCGGAGCTTTTTGGAGCAAAAAGAGAAACCAGCCAAAAAAAGCTTTGGCAAAGGAGCACGGTCCGCCCAATTGTTTGAGGACTGGCTGATGGGAGATATCAAAACTCAGGTCAAGCCTTCCACCTATGAAAGCTATTATTGGAGCATTTGCAAGTATATTATCCCCTTTTTTCAGCGTCCGGGCAATGAACAACTGGATGAAGATTCTGTCACACGGTTTGTTAAGAGTATCAGAGAAGATGCTTCCATTCCCAATACCTCCGCGAAAAAAATTCTGTCCATCTTTAAAATCGCACTGAAAAGCGTTTTAAAACGCTCGCCCGAGTGTCTTTATCTTACGCAATTAATCATTTTTCCCAAAGCGGAAGAAAAGGAAGTGGAGATTTTCTCCATGAAGGAGCAGCGCATGATTGAATACGCGGCATTGCGCAGCGGGAATAAACGGGCGTTGGGAATCATTCTCTGTTTTTATACGGGTCTGCGTCTGGGAGAATTATGTGCATTGAAATGGAGTGATGTGGATCTGGAATCCGGAACGCTTTCTATCACCCACACGGTTTCACGAATAAAGAATTTTAAGCCGGATGGAAAGAAGACCATACTGTGTGTCGGAACTCCCAAAAGCAGAAAATCCATGCGCAGGATTCCGATTCCTGAGTTTTTGCTGAACTTTACTATAACATGCGGCTTGTACATTCAAAAGGAGGACAATTATATTATGTCAGGGAAAAAAGAACCTTATGAGCCCCGCTGTGTACAAAAGCTGTATAAGGAGATATTAAAACGTGCAGGAGTAAAAGAACGAAAGTTCCATGCGATCCGTCACACGTTTGCAACTAGAGCGCTGGAACTTGGTGTGGATGTCAAAACGCTCAGTGAGATATTGGGACATTCCAATGTGGGGATCACGCTGAATGTCTATGTACATTCCCTTATGGAACATAAAAAAATTGCCATTGAAAAGTTTAATGATATGCTGCTTACCGATACGGAATTTACAGATTTCGCCGTCAATTCTGCCGTCGCAATATCGGAACAAGCAAGGTAAATCCAGTGTTTTTTTCACATGATACACAGTATTAAAGATACTGCGAACCAAGCATCCAACTTCTATAAAGACAATAATTCCCCCCAAATTGCCATTTTATGCATGATTGAAGGGAAATACTGACAGGTGCATTGGATGTATTAAAATTGGTTTTTTGATAAACCGTCAAATATCAAAAAAATACTGACAGGGGGATATGTTTATGATTAAGAAAGCAATCAAAAAAGGATCAATAAAGTTCAAGCTGCTTGTATTTACCATCATTTTAATTATTGTTTTATCAGCAGCAAATTTAGTGGTGGGACTGGTAACCAGTTATAATGGAATCTTAAACGATGTAAAAGAAGACCTTTCTTCTATGGGAACCGTTGTGGGCCTGCAGCTGTCAACAGAAACCGAGCTTATGAAATATAGACTGGAGAGTGTTGCCAAATCCGATTTATCGTCCGTCTCCCCAGCCGGGCTGGAAACATTGGCAAAGGAAAATGGCTGGCGTTCTCTGGGGATCGCCGATGCAGACGGAACGATAAAGAAAGGGTCTGCGTCATCGGAAAACCGTGCTTACAAGGAAGCCCCGGCATTTGTCAGCGCGTTAAACGGGAAGACCGTGATCTCCTCGCCTTTTAAAGACCCTTCAGGCGGTCTGGTCATTAACCTGTATACCCCCTGTGACGAAGGCGTGTTGATTGCCGGGCTTGACGGTATGTATCTGAGTGATCTCATAAAGGATATTCGTTTTGGCAAGAGCGGAAGTATTTTTATCATTGACAGCACTGGAACTATGATTGCCAATGTGAGTCCAAAAGAGGTACAGGAAAAAAAGAATTTCATCAAAATGGCCAAAACAGATAAAAGCTACGGATCAGCCGCTAACGTCTATTCCAAGATGGTTGCAGGTGGTACGGGCATTGATACATATTCCTATTCTGGTGTTAAAAGAATCTGCTACTACGCCCCGGTGGCAGGAAGCGATGGCTGGTATTTTGGTGTGGCGGCTCCAATCCACGAAATGACCTCTGCCATTCAAACCGTTGCAGCAGGTATGCTCACCACTTCTTTCATATTGGTCTTGCTGGCGATTTGGGTGTCCGGGGCATTTGCCGGCAAGCTGACGAAACCTCTTTTATTACTTAACGACCGAATGAAACTTTTAGCTGAAGGAAATTTGACCCAAACCGTTCCCCAAATTGACAGCAACGATGAAATTGGTGATCTTGCATTCAGCATTGGCAGTTCCATTCATACGCTTTCCCTCTATGTGGATGATATTACCAGAAATATGGAAGCGATCGCAGCAGGTAATTTACAGACGGGTCCCTCACAAACCTATATCGGTGACTTTAAAAGAATCGAAACCGCAATTATCCAGTCGGTCCAGAACCTTTCCCATACGCTTTCCCTGATTGACACGTCTGCCGGGCAGGTATCCATAGGTGCGGACCAGGTCTCCACAGCCGCCCAGGTTTTTGCATCAGGCACCGCAGAGCAGGCGGCCGCTTTGGAAGAATTGAGCGCTTCCATTGCCGCCGTAGCCAGGGAAGCGGAACAAAATACCCACAGTGTCAATACTGCCAAAGATTATGTAGGACAGGCCAGTTCGGGGCTTAATGATGGAAATGTCCATATGCAGAAACTGAATACAGCAATGAAAGAAATTGCCGTTTCTTCCGAACAAATCTCACAGATCACCAAGGTAGTCGAAGATATCGCCTTCCAAACCAATATACTGGCCTTAAACGCCGCCATTGAAGCGGCACGGGCAGGAGAAGCAGGTAAGGGCTTTGCCGTGGTTGCCGATGAGGTCCGCAGCCTTGCCGCAAAATCCGGTGAAGCCGCAAAGCAGACAGAAGAGCTGATTTCCCATACCGTTCTATCGGTCTTAAATGGTGAAAAACTTGCAGATGAAACAGCCGAAATCCTTATGGGCGTTGCAGAAAAAGCACAAAAGGTAGAGCTTGCGACCAAAGAAATCGAAAAAGCATCCTCCCAGCAGGCAGAATCCATCCAGCAGATCAATCAGGGATTAAGCCAGGTTTCCTCTGTAGTCCAGTCCAATGCGGCGACTGCGGAAGAAAGCTCGGCCTCCAGTGAAGAACTTGCGGCCCAGGCACAAACCCTGCATCAGGAAGTGTCAAAGTTCAAACTTCCAGATAAAAATCATGACTCCGTAGACACAGAAGCTGCCATGGAATATGAGAAGTAATCAAAAATGCCCACCGTCCTTATAAAAGGATCTGGTGGGCATTTTAAGTATTAATGAGTTCAGAAACACAAGAAAGGGAGCCGGCATCAATGGATGATCTGGTCGCCATCCTTGATGCAGTAATTCTGTTTCACACCAAGTTCTTCCATCCATTGTCTGGTCTCAAGCGTCTTCCAGTCCCCGCTTCCGATGCCAGAGCCGCCGTCATTGTTCCACAGCCAGAGAGGACACGGCCAAAGTGCGATCTTCGGGGCGATTGCTTCATACACATCCTTGTTGACCCCGTACTGTCCGTGATGAGCCATCTGTACGATATCGCTTTTTAAATCTTCCCTGCTTGTCTCTCTCAATAATATTTCCCCGGCTTCCGGACCCATGTCACCAAGCACAAGAATGCTTACGTTATTTAAGAAAAATTTGTAGGCAACGGAGCTGTTGTTCACAGAGGTCACATCAAGAAGGTAAGGATCATTCAAAACCCTGGCTTTGATCTGGCCCACCTGAATCTCATCGCCCTTATGAACCACGTGGAGATTTTCTGCCGGAAGAGTAGCCAGTGCCTCCCTTAGCTGAGTGACCAGATTGGATCTGGAGGATTCCACCTTATCATACCAGGACTGGTCTGCCAGATTGTAATATACCTGGTCAATGGTGATCTTTCTGTCCGGATTATTTAAAATCTTCACCAGCGCTCCCACATGATCGGAGTGAGGGTGAGTGATAAACCAGGCAGATACTCGTCCTCCCTTGCTTTGGATCACGTCCGTTAAATGTTCCGCATCAATATCCCAGCCGCCGTCGATGACCACAAGCCTGCCATTCTTGTCCTGTAAAACCATGGAAAGCATCTGACGTTTGTCATAATCCGCCAGAAGAGATAAACTGCCGCCGTTAAAAATTCTGCCGCCCGACCCCATGGAAAGGGCCGGTCCAAACCCCATGGACTGAGCCGTTAAACCGCCGTCTTCCTGTGTGGCTGAAATGGTCTGAACGTGGAATGCAGAAAAAACAATGTTAAAAAAGAGTATGACCGCTGCTATTTTTTTCCAGAAATTAAATTCTTTCATAAGTACCTCCGGTTTCAATTGAATTATAACTTATTATATAAGAATCCGTTCCTTTTTAACAGGGGCCGGATATAAATGTCAGAAAATCTTCAGAATTGGAATTTATTTCAAAAGAAAATTTACATACGGAGGATATGGGGTATAATAAAAATAAAAAAAGGAATCGGGAGAAAGCAATCATGTATACTTTCAGTGATTTAGTAAATATTACAAATAAACTGCGTTCCAAAGACGGCTGTTCCTGGGACAGGGAACAGACCCATGAGAGCCTGAAGCAATATCTGTTAGAGGAAACCGGTGAAGTAATACAAGCCATCGACAGCAGGGATCAGGAAAATTTATGCGAAGAGCTTGGAGATGTTTTGTTCCAGGTTATGATCCACAGCCAGATCGCAAAGGAGAATCAGGACTTTACCATTGACGATGTTGTGAATGGGATCTGTGAAAAAATGATACGCAGACATCCCCATGTTTTTGGCGATAAAAAGGAGATTTCGGCGGAAGAAGGAGAAGCCCTGTGGAGTGCTATAAAAATGCAGGAGAAAGCCCGTAAAAAGAGGAAAAAACCTTGACAAAAACAGGAGAAACAGCTATAAATGATATAGTAATCGTGTTAATGCGAAAAATCGTAGCAAAGTGCTACATTTCAGGAGGAAGATATCAATGAACAAAGCAGAGTTAATCGCAGCAGTAGCAGAGAAGGCGGAGCTGTCTAAGAAGGATGCGGAGAAGGCAGTAAAGGCTTTGACAGATGTTGTATCTGAAGAGTTAGTAAAGGGCGAGAAAATCCAGTTAGTTGGTTTTGGTACATTCGAGGTATCTGAAAGAGCTGCAAGAGAAGGCAGAAATCCAAAGAGCGGCGAGGTTATGAACATTCCTGCTTCCAAGACTCCAAAATTTAAAGCTGGTAAGGCTTTAAAGGATATGGTAAACGCATAATCTATGAGATTGGACAAGTTTCTAAAAGTTTCCCGTCTGATTAAAAGAAGGACTGTTGCCAACGAGGCCTGTGATGCGGGCCGGGTGCTGGTCAATGACAAGGCTGCGAAGGCTTCCTTAAACATTAAACAAGGTGATGTGATCGAGATACGTTTTGGAACCAGTTCGGTTAAAGTTGAGGTTCTTGATGTAGCAGAGACGGTGAAAAAGGACGAGGCAAAGGAACTATACCGGTATCTTTAAACCAAAATCTTATACGTATGATAATTTTCAGGAATATTAAAGCATTCCTCCTAATATACTTTAGACAGGTATATTAGGAGGTTTTTCTTATGGAAGAGAAAATGAGCATCCGCCCTCACCGGCTTACAATAGAAAATCGTGCCTCCGGGACGTTGACAGGAATACGGGAAGTGGTGTCGTTTGACGAGAACCAGGTGGTTTTAGACACTGACATGGGGTTATTGACATTAAAGGGGAAGGAACTTCATGTAAGCCGTTTGACCCTGGAAAAGGGGGAAGTGGATTTAAGCGGCAACATTGAGAGCTTAAATTATTCTTCCAACGAGGCGCTGCGAAGATCTGGAGAATCGCTGCTTACCAGGCTGTTTAAATAAGAATCAAAAGGAGTCATATGAGCGTTCATATTATATATGAAGTAAAACTTCTGCTCTACAGCTTTTTAACGGGTGCAGGGCTTATGATGACATATGACCTGCTGCGAACATTCCGTATTTTAATTCCTCACTCCTATCTATGTATTGGAATTGAGGACATGGTATTCTGGGTATATGCCGCTTTGACGGTATTTTCCCTTTTGTATGAGCAGAATGACGGCGGATTAAGGGGTTATGTCATAGCTGGGATTTTTCTGGGAATGTTCCTGTATGACAGAATGATAAGCAGATTTTTTCTAAAGTTCTTGAAAAAGTTTTGGAAATATCTTAAAATGAAACTACGTATGTTATTCCGTCACAAAAGACGGCAATAGGGATGACTGGTGAATGTATGAACAAGATGGGAAAATCTAGAAGAAAAAGAAAAGACAAATGGGGCAATCGTATGACCCTCATTGGTATTACTTTTGTAGTATTCAGTCTTGCCGTGACTGTTACCATCAAGGGTGCCACCCTGAAGGAAAAGGAGCGGTACTATGCGGCGCGTATGGAAAGCCTTCAGACACAGGTGGACAAGGAACAGCAACGGGCCAAAGAGTTAGAGGACTACAGGATCTATGTCCAAACCAAACAATACATAGAAGAAGTAGCCAAGCAAAAGCTTGGTCTTGTAAAGCCTGACGAAATTCTTCTGAAACCGTCGGAAAGGCAATGACGTTTTGCAGGTATCCCAGGTTGTCTAAAGAACTTGGACGAAACCTGTCGTACGATTTTCCATAATGGGTCAGTTGTTTTGACAAATATTTTCCTTCTGTCTGTATATAATGTGGTCTAAAGCATGAAACAGGCAGGAGGGATTTTTGTGTTCAGACGTAAGGCAGCACATCACGATATGGCTGATGTGAATGTATACACGGCTAAAAGATTAAACGACATGGCAAACTCCTTGGGAGAACTTGCCAGAGCGTGCACAGATGATCTGTCAGCAGAACAGGGACTTACGAAGGAAGATGGTGTGGCAGCCCTTGAAACGGCTGCAGCCATGGTATGCGCAGGCTGCAACAAATGCTTTGTGCATCCCGGGAAAGAACAGGATAATCAGTATTATCTGCAATATCTGATTCGTGCATTTGAACAGAAGGGGAACGTGGATTACGGGGACATGCCCCGTTTTTTTCTGGAAACCTGTAAAAAGAAAGATGAATACATGGTCCATCTAAACAGGGGCCTTGGACGAGCTACCATGAATCTGGCATGGAAAAACCGCTTTTTGGAGAGCCGGGACGCAGTCATCGTACAGTTTAAAGAGCTGGCGGTAATTCTGGAGGAATTTTCCCATCAGGTCGAACATGCCGTTGATATCACTCCCGACTGGGAGGATGAGGTGAAACGGGCATTCCGCAAAAATCATATCATCGTAGAGAAAATGCTGATGCTGGAATATGAAAACCACCAGAGGGAAGCATACTTAACCATGCGTACCATGAACGGACGCTGTGTCACCGTAAAGGAGGCAGCAGAAATCCTGGAGGCGGCAATGGAGGAAGGGGAATGGACTGTGGCACCGGATGGAAGAAATCTGGTGACAAAACAGGCCGATACCATACGTTTTGTGGAAAAGGGAGAATTTCAGGTCATTTACGGTGCGGCAAAGGCGGTAAAAACCGGGGAAGAGGTATCCGGTGATAACTATACCTTCGGACAAGTCCAGCCGGGCCAGGTGATCATGAGCCTTTCAGACGGAATGGGCAGCGGCAAGGCCGCCGAGGAAGAAAGCCGTCAGGTTATTGAACTGACCCAAAGGCTTTTGGAGGCCGGATTTTCCACCAGGGCTTCTCTAAAGATGGTCAATACGGTCCTTTTGCTGACCGGCATTTCCCAGCACCCGGCAACCCTGGATTTATGCTGCATCGACTTAAAGACAGGCATTATGGAGGCCATGAAGCTGGGAGCAGCAGCTACCTACATATTGACTGACCGGGGCGTAGAGCTTCTGGAAGCGGGTGATGTTCCCATGGGGATCTTAAATCCTGTGGAGCCTGTGCTTTTGTCGAAGAAGCTTTGGGACGATAACCGGATCATCATGGTGAGCGACGGAATTTTAGACGCTCTGCCGGCAGATGACAAGGAATTGATGCTCAAGGAATTTATTGCCGGTATGCCGGTAAAAAATCCTCAGGATATGGCAGACCGGATTCTGCTCTTTGCCAGGTCATTTTCGGAAAACGCGGCTGATGATATGACGGTATTGACTGCCGGCATCTGGAAAAGAAAATAATAATTGCAACAGACATGTTTTGCGGGTATATTTATAATAAAGAGGGGAGAAAATCAACTAAGGAAGGTGACTGAATGTACAAAAAGATATTGGAGTTTATCAGACGGAACCGGCTGTTAGCTCCGGGAGACCGCATCATCGTGGCGCTTTCCGGAGGAGCCGATTCGGTCTGTCTTCTTGTAGTCTTAAATGAATTAAAAGAAACCCTGGGGATCTCATTAAAGGCAGTCCATGTCCATCACGGTTTAAGAGGCGAAGAGGCGGACCGGGACAGTGCCTACGCGAAGGAGCTTTCCCGGTCCCTTGGAGTGCCTTTTTCTTCTGCCCGTGTGGATGCGGCAGGCTATGCAAAGGAACACAGGATGTCTGTGGAGGAGGCCGGAAGGCATTTGAGGTATGAGATCTTTGAGAAGGAACGCATGGAATTTGGCGGCAATAAAATCGCAGTGGCCCATCACGCAGATGACCAGGCAGAGACCATTCTTTATCATCTGTTCCGCGGAACAGGATTAAAAGGGCTGGGCGGAATACGCCCGGTAAGAGACCGGATCGTCCGGCCTTTGCTGTCTGTGGGCAAGGAGGAAATTCTTGCATATCTGAGGGAAAAAGGGATATCTTATTGTGAGGACTCCACCAATTCCCATACCGATTATGCCAGGAACCGGATCAGGAATTTTCTTCTTCCGGCCATTCGGGAACAGATCAATCCCCGCGTCTCAGAAAATATCCTTCATGCCGGAGAAATGGCTGCAAAGGCCGATGAATATCTGGAAAAACAGGCGGAACACTTTTTAAAGGACTGGGGGACCAAAACAACGGATGAAACTGGTGCGGTCACAGCATATGCTGTCGGGGCAGACCGGCTTTTAAAGGAAGATGACATCATAAAAACCTATGTATTACGGGCTATGATCCGGTCGGTCAGGGCATCCATGAAGGATATCACCTTGACTCATGTGGAAAGTGTGAAAGCTCTCTTATCCGCCCAGAAAGGCAAGCAGGTGGACTTACCGGGAAAACTTTTGGCCGTCCGGATTTCTGACGGTTTGTGGATAAAGAATAAAAATCAGAAGGAATCTGTGGATCATTCCAAAAATCAGCCGCTTCCAAACGTGGATTTTCGAGTCTTTTCCTATAAAAAAGGTCAGGAAATTCCCAAAAACGGGTATACGAAATGGTTTGATTATGATAAAATCAAATGTACACTCTCTGTGAGGTATCGGAAATCCGGAGATTACATGACACTGGCCGGAGGCGGAAGAAAAACCGTCAAGGCATTTATGATTGATGAAAAAGTTCCGAGAGAGGAACGTGATAAAATTCCATTAATTGCAGATGGTTCCCATGTCCTCTGGGTCATCGGATACCGGATCAGTGAATACTATAAGATAACAGATGATACCCATACAGTAATACAAATGCAGTTAGACGGAGGAAAAGACAATGGATGATAAGATACGTGTATTGTTATCAGAGGAAGAAGTGGCAGCAAAGATTAAAGAAGTTGCAGAGCAGATCAGCAAGGATTATGAAGGAAAGAAGCTTCATCTGATCTGTATATTAAAGGGAGGCGTTTTCTTTACCTGTGAACTTTCAAAACGAATCACTCTGCCGCTCACCATGGATTTCATGTCCGTATCCAGCTACGGGTCAGGGACCGTATCAAGCGGTATCGTAAAGATCGTTAAGGATCTTGATGACCCCATTGAAGGAAAGGATGTCCTGATCGTTGAAGATATTATTGATTCCGGCAATACCTTATCCTATTTGATTGAGGTATTAAAACAAAGGAATCCAAACAGCATTGAGCTGTGTACGCTTCTTGACAAACCGGAGCGCCGGGTGAAGAAGCAGGTACAGGTCAAATATACCTGTTTTACGGTACCGGATCAGTTTATCATTGGATATGGTCTTGATTACGATCAGATATACAGGAATTTGCCATATATTGGAGTTATAGAACAGCAATAAGGAGGCAGCATATTGAAACAACAGCAACCATTTAAAGGCTTGGGATTTCTGCTCCTTCTGGTTATCATGCTTTTATTTGCCAGCAGGCTTCCCCAAAAGAGTGCAATCATCACCAATCAGGAGTTGATGCAGGCAATAGACAATGGGACCATAGCCTCGGCTACGATCAGGCAGAACGATCCGCCCCCAACAGGTAAGATCGAGATGTCTATGACCGACGGGACGTCAAAACAGGCCAATGTATCCGATGTAATTGAAATACAGGACCGTCTGGACCGCAGCGGCATCACTTATACGGTGGACGCAGTCCAGAAGGAGAATCTGTTCTTTACCATCACATTGCCGCTGATACTTACGGCCGTGGCCATGGTATTTTTATTTATGGTCATGAATGCCAGGGCAGGAGCCGGAAGTGCCAATTCCAAGATGATGAATTTTGGCAGAAGCCGGGCACTTCTTGCAAAGGATGCCAACAAAGTGAATTTCAGCAAGGTGGCAGGTCTGGAAGAAGAGAAGGAAGAGCTTGAAGAAGTAGTGGATTTCTTAAAGAATCCCCAGAAGTATACCAGCGTAGGTGCCAGAATTCCAAAGGGAATCCTTCTGGTAGGACCTCCCGGAACCGGCAAGACCCTTCTTGGCAAGGCAGTGGCCGGAGAGGCCGGAGTTCCGTTTTTCTCTATTTCCGGTTCAGACTTTGTGGAAATGTTTGTCGGTGTAGGTGCTTCCAGAGTCCGGGATTTATTTGAAGAAGGAAAGAAACACGCGCCCTGTATCATCTTTATTGATGAGATCGACGCCGTAGCCAGACGGAGAGGAACCGGTATGGGCGGAGGACACGACGAAAGAGAGCAGACCTTAAACCAGCTCCTGGTGGAGATGGATGGGTTTGGCATCAACGAAGGAATCATCGTTATGGCAGCCACCAACCGTGTGGATATTTTAGACCCGGCCATCCTTCGTCCCGGCCGTTTTGACCGGAAGGTAGGGGTAGGCAGACCTGACGTAAAGGGAAGAGAAGATATCCTGAAGGTACATTCCAAGGAAAAGCCTTTGGGAGAAGACGTGGATTTAAAAAGGATCGCTCAGACCACAGCCGGATTTACGGGTGCAGATCTTGAGAATCTATTGAATGAAGCAGCCATTTATGCGGCCAGACAAAACAAGAAATTCATCAGTCAGGCCGATATTGAAAAATCGTTTGTAAAGGTCGGCATCGGAGCCGAGAAAAAGAGCAAAATCATAACGGAAAAAGAAAAGAAGATCACGGCTTATCACGAAGCAGGCCATGCGATTCTTTTCCATCTTCTTCCGGATCAGGGACCGGTTCATACCATTTCCATTATACCAACAGGAATGAGTGCTGCCGGATATACCATGCCATTGCCGGAGAATGATCATATGTTTAACACCAGAGGAAAGATGCTGCAGGATATTATGGTGGATTTAGGCGGCAGGATCGCAGAGGAGATTATCTTCGGGGATATTACCACCGGGGCCTCCCAGGATATTAAGCAGGCCACAGCCCTGGCCCGCGCCATGGTGACCCAGTACGGCATGTCCGAACAGGTGGGCATGATCAATTATGATAATGACGGTGATGAGGTCTTCATTGGACGGGATCTGGCTCATACAAAGAATTACGGCGGCCAGGTTGCCAACACCATTGACAATGAAGTAAAACGAATCATTGATGAGTGCTATGAGAAGGCAAAAGAGATCATCTTGAAACATGAAGATGTACTTCATGCCTGCTGCAAGCTGCTTATGGAAAAAGAAAAAATCGGCCAGCAGGAATTTGAAAGTCTGTTCTCTGCTTCAGCAGAAGCATAAGAAGCTTTTGGCGGCTTAATCAAAATAAAAGTGCAGGATCGGGTAAAGTGACTATGTTTTTGCCTTTGATTCTGCACTTTTTTGTAACGTATGGGTCGTATGCGGAAATATGCATAAAAAATCAGATTGAAAAAAATGATGTTTGTGCACACTTATTTTACGGAGCATGGTATATTTATAAACGTAAACCCCCCCAATACATTATATAGTTTTTGCTACACCCCATAAGAAACGAAATACCTTCTCCGAAGAACGGTCAGCTACCCCGCTGACCGTTTTTTCTGTCCATTGATTGGAAAAAAGCAGGTTGTATCTTGAACGTCAATCGGATAAAATAGAACTAACAGCAGTGGTGAAAGGAAATGAGTTCCTATGTGCATTCCGTCGGAAACGTTGAATACTGAAGCATTATTTACCGATGAGACAGAGAATTTCCGTTTTCCGGCAGAGCCGGAAAACGGAGATGAAGTGAGCTTTCTTTTCCGTACTTTAAGGGATAATGCGGACCTGGTCTATTTTATAGAAGAAGGAAGCGGCAGTGAGACAGCCATGGATAAAATCAGGTCAGATGAGCTTTTTGATTACTATGAACACAGACAGGTGGTTGGAGCAGAGACCGTTTTTTATACCTTTCGGATAGATAAGGGAACAGAACGCTGGTATTATGACCGTCTGGGCCCTTGTAAGGAGACTTTACCGGCTCATCATTTTCGTGTGGTTCCGGGATTTTCTGTGCCAGACTGGGCAAAGGGAGCGGTCATGTATCAGATTTTTGTGGACCGGTTTCGCAATGGGGATCCGGGAAATGATGTGACGGACCGGGAATACATTTACATCGGAAAGCCAGTCACCCATGTGAAAGACTGGAAAGAATATCCCGAGCCGGTGGATGTGGGGCGGTTTTATGGCGGAGATTTGAAGGGAATATGGGAAAAGCTTGATTATTTAAAAACCCTTGGGGTCGATGTGCTTTATTTGAATCCCATTTTTGTATCACCCTCCAATCATAAATATGACTGCCAGGACTATGACCATATAGACCCTCATTACGGAGTGATCGTGAAAGATGGAGGAGAGGCAGTTCCGCCCGGTGAAGCCGATAACCGGAGTGCTTCAAAATATATGATCCGTACGACAGAGAAAGAAAACCTGGAAGCCAGCGACTTGTTCTTTGCCCGGTTTGTGGAAGAGGTGCACAAACGGGGAATGAAAGTCATTCTCGATGGGGTATTTAACCACTGCGGATCTTTTCATAAATGGCTTGATGGGGAACGAATCTATGAAATGTCGGGGAATTATGAGCCGGGAGCCTATGTTTCGCCAGACAGCCCCTATCATTCCTTTTTTAAATTTTCCGACGGACAGGGCTGGCCTTATAATAACACCTACGATGGCTGGTGGGGCCATTTGACCCTTCCCAAGCTAAACTATGAAGATTCCCCGGCCTTGTATGAAGACGTTCTTTGCATTGCAAGGAAATGGGTGTCTGCCCCTTATCATGCAGATGGCTGGCGGCTTGATGTGGCAGCGGACCTTGGATACAGCAGCGAGTATAACCATAGCTTTTGGAGGGAATTCAGAAAAGCGGTCAAGGAGGCGAATCCTAAGGCTCTGATTCTGGCAGAACATTATGGAGACCCTTCTGCCTGGCTGAAGGGCGACCAGTGGGACACGGTCATGAATTACGATGCCTTTATGGAGCCGGTCAGCTGGTTCCTGACCGGAATGGAAAAGCACAGCGACGAAAGCAATCCCGCTCTGTTTGGAGACGGAGAGCAATTTTTCAAGTCTATGAAAGAACATATGAGCCGTATGACCACCGGTTCTCTTTATGCAGCCATGAATGAATTATCCAATCATGACCACTCCCGTTTCCTCACAAGGACCAATAAAAAGGTGGGGCGGTCTTCGGCTCTGGGACCGGAGGCAGCTTCTGAGGGAGTACACTATGGAATCTTTCGGGAAGCCGTTATGATCCAGATGACCTGGCCGGGCGCGCCCACCATTTATTATGGAGATGAAGCCGGAGTGTGCGGTTTTACGGACCCTGACAGCCGCAGAACCTACCCCTGGGGCAGTGAGGACTTTGAACTTATAGAATTCCACCGGTATATGACGGCGCTCCATCACCGGCTGCCGGCACTCCGGCTGGGGTCCTTCAAGCAGCTTCTGGCTGAAAAACATCTGATCTCCTATGGACGGTTCTGTGGAGAGAGCATCTGTGCAGTAGCAGTGAACCACTGTCAGGGAGAACGGGAAGTGGAAATCCCTGTATGGCAGCTTGGGGTAAAGGACGGGGACACCATAACAAGGCATATGTTTACGTATGAGAAGGGCTATAATGCAGGCGAAGTCACCTATGAAGCAAAGGATGGTGTTGTAAGGATATGGATGCCGGAAACCAGTTCTGTCCTGCTGTCTGTGGATAAAATTTAAAAAAATTATAAAAACCCTTGATTTTTGCTTGTCTATATGATAAAATAACAGACGCTTGTTAAGAAGCATGGGCGGATTCCCGAGTGGCCAAAGGGGGCAGACTGTAAATCTGTTATCGACGATTTCGAAGGTTCGAATCCTTCTCCGCCCACTCCATATAACGTCAGTTGACTGCGATTATATATGAGAATGCCGGCGTGGCGGAACTGGCAGACGCACAGGACTTAAAATCCTGCGGGACTTACCTCCCGTACCGGTTCGATTCCGGTCGCCGGCATTT